>DYLP01000037.1 GCA_020722005.1 Melioribacter roseus | reverse complement strand
AATCTAAAAACCACTGGTTTTAATAATTAGCTTTTTAGAGCAGACTCATTTATAATTTAATTCTCTTTTTTGCTTCTTCTGCTACTTCTGCCGAAACAATAATTCTTCCGCACGATTCGCAAGAATAGAGTCGTTTATTCTGTTTTATTTCCAATTGTCTTTGAGGTGGAATAATGTTGTGGCATCCAGTGCAAGCCGCTCTGTTGATTGTAGCGATAGCTTTTCCGCCCAGAGCTTTTCGGATTCTCATGTATGTATTATAGTCGGGTTTTCTTACTCTGGCTGCTGTCTTTTCCCTAATTTCTTTTAACTTGATTTCCTCTCTTTCGTTAGCCTTTATAATTTGTTTTAGTTCCGCTTCTTTAACTTTTAGTTCTTCATTAAGTGTATCGAGTTGAGGCTTTACTTCATTTATTTCGTTTTTCAATTTTTCGATCAAATTTTCGAGCGAAGTGTTTTCTTCTTCGAGCTTTTTAATTAATTCTTCAGCGTGGTCAATCTCTTTTGTGAGAGCGTCGTATTCTTTATTGTTTCTTACTTGATAAAGCTGGCTTTTGAACTTTTTAAGATTTCCACGAAGACGCTCGATCTCGTCGTCGTTTTCTCTTCTTTTTTTCAGAGAATCTTCTTTTTCGGTTTCCTTAGTTCGGATTTGTTCTTGAATTGTTTCGATTTGTGCGGTAAGCTCGTTGACGGCGGCAGGCAGGTCACCTCTCAACTCTTCGAGCTGATCGAGTTGATCGTCAATTAACTGTAATTCATAGAGTACTGTTAATCGTTCTAACAATTTATTTATCTCCTTTATGTTTATAAAACTTTATCGGATTTGTACTGCGTGAGTATTTATATATTTTAATTTCTTTGTCGTTTATAAACTTTTCAATTCTCTTTTGTACTTCATCTAAAATGACCACTTCTGTTTCGTAATGCCCGGCGTCGATAAGATGAATTTTATCGATAGCATCGTGAAAAGTGTGATATTGAATATCAGCAGTTACAAATGCATCGGCGTCCAGTGCAATCGCTCTGCCAAGTAATTCGGAACCGGAACCGCCGCATACGGCAACTTTGCGGATTATTTTTTGTCTCCCTTCAGTGAATCTGAAAGCTTCGAGTTTTAGAGACTTCATTACATGGTCGTAAAAAGCAGAAGGAGTCATATCAGACGGCAATTCACCAATACAGCCTGCGCCGTAATTCTCGTTCTTATTTTTTAACGGGTAAATATCGTAAGCAGGAGTTTCGTATGGATGGTAACTGTCGATTGCCTCGAGTATGCGGGGCAAATGCCAGCTGTCAACAATCAATTCAAGTCGTATTTCCGTAGCTTTTTCGAAAACACCTTTTTTGCCAATTACAGGAGCCGAATTTTCGCTGCCTTGAAATGTACCTTCTCCTTTAAGACGAAAACTACAGCGTGAATACTCGTCAATTGTACCGCCTCCAGCTTCGAACAATTTTTCGGAGAGTAAGTCGACCGACTCTTCGGGTACAAAGACAACAATTTTAAGACGGTTGGAATCTGCGTTTTGAAGAAATTTGATGTTCTGTAGACCTAATTTTTTTGCCAGTGCAAACGATACGCCACCTTTGGCAAAATCGAGATTCGTATGAGCTGAATAGACTGTTAAGCCGTTTGTGATAATTCTTTCTATTAAATTGTCCCTGTCGAATTCGAGTTTTTTGATTGGATTGAATATAAGTGGGTGGTGCGTAAAGATGAAATTACATTTCTTTTTAATGGCTTCCGAAACAACATCGTGATTTAGTTCAAGGCATAACAGAATGTTTTTCAATTCTTTGTTTCGGGAGCCAATTTGAATGCCGACGTTATCTCGTTCCCATGCAACTTCTTTTGGCGCCCACGCTTCAAGATATTTTGTCAGTTCACCTATTTTCATATATGTACAAAAAAAATGCACCCCGATTTTATTGGAGTGCATTTTTTTCATTTAAGAATTATTACTGTACTTCTCTGGTATTTTCGTTTTGTAACTAAATGTGTCCATAATTATTAACAAAAATATGATTTCCAGTCTTTAATTTCAATACTGTCAAAAAATTAATCTTTTTCGTGCCATTTTCCGTCTTCTTTGATCAGTTCGACCAATTCGTCAAGGGCGTATTCGGACTTGATATTCTTTTTGACAATTTCTTTTCCGCGGTATAGAGTGATTCTATCAGGACCGGAGCCGACATAACCGTAGTCGGCGTCTGCCATTTCTCCCGGTCCGTTGACAATACAACCCATGATTGCAATTTTGACGCCTTTCAAATGCTCGGTTCTTTTTCGGATTTTGTTTGTAACTTCAACCAGGTTGAATAAAGTTCTGCCACACGAGGGGCATGCAATATATTCGGTTTTGGAGATACGAGTGCGTGTGGCTTGTAAAATTCCAAACGATAATCGATTGAATAATTCAATAGTCTTTGTATCGTAAATTTTATTATAAGGTGAAATCCAAACTCCGTCTCCCAGCCCGTCGATAAATAAAGCTCCCAAATCAGTTGATGCATAGAGCATTAATTTTTCCGTGTCTTTAGTGTCATAACTTCTACGAATGACTATAGGATTTTTTATATCGTTTTCGATCATGTGAAAAAAAACTCTCCGCTGTTCAGCCATACCGTGCAAATTAGTAGTGGTCAGGACGAAAATAATGCGTGGATCGTTTTTAATAATTTCGAGATGTTTGTTTTTTAAATCGCTAATGTTTATTTCCACAAAATTCATTACAAATGATTTTGAATTCGATTTAACGAACTCTTGTGTCGAAGCGAAATAGGGGAAATAATCAGTTTTGTTTTTCGACTTGATCCATACGTCGTAATCTAAAATCAGCTTGAGAGTGGTAGGCAGTTTGAAATCTGGAATTTTTTTGCCTGTGTATATACAATCGGGCGATTGGTCGGAAAAGTTCCATTTATCTATTTTTTTATTGTATGTGTAGCCGATAACATTGAGCTGGCTTTCATCTTTTAAGTTGATGTTTGCAAAATCGACTATAACTTTTGGTACATTGTTTTCGCCAAAGTCTGAAACTGCAAAAGTTTCGCGTCGCTTGTAGTTAAAGGGATCGATAACGGCTTTTTTAATAGAAGGGATGGAAACGTGTTTACTGCGGTTTCCGTATCTTTTGGCAAGTGCAATTGCCACAGGAATTTCGTTTTCGGGTTCTTCAGTCAGCGAAACACGAATTGTATCGCCGAGTCCGTCTTCGAGCAATGTACCAATTCCCACTGCAGATTTTATTCTTCCGTCTTCGCCATCTCCAGCCTCTGTCACTCCCAGATGTAAAGGATAGTTATAACCTTCTTCTTCCATTTTGTTGACGAGCAATCGATAAGCTTGCACCATCACTTGAGGATTGCTGGCTTTCATTGAAAGCACAATATTATGAAAATTTTCGTCGCGGCAGATACGCACGAACTCCAATGCCGATTCTACCATTCCCAGAGGAGTATCGCCGTAATGGCTCATTATCCTATCGGAGAGTGAACCGTGATTCGTTCCAATTCTAATCGCTGTGCCGTATTCCTTGCATATTTTGAGAAGTGGCACAAAACGCTCGCGTATTCTTTCTATTTCTTCTTCGTATTGTCTATCGGTGTATTTAATTGTTTGGAATTTCTTTTTGTCGGCATAATTGCCTGGGTTTATTCGAACTTTTTCTACTATGCGTGCGGCTACTTCAGCAGCATTAGGGGTAAAGTGGATATCTGCAATCAATGGAGTTTTATAACCCCTTCTGCGAAGTTCATTTTTGATATTTTCAAGATTACGTGCTTCGTTTATGCTCGGAGCAGTTATTCGCACATATTCGCAGCCAGCTTCGATCATACGAATCGATTGTTCGACCGTAGCGATTGTATCCATTGTATCTGTTGTGGTCATCGACTGAACTCTTATGGGATTATCGCCACCGAGTGGAACACCACCGATATTTACTTCTCTCGTTTTGAACCGTTTATATCGTGTTGTGCTAACGCAGTATTTATATTTTTTTATATCCATTTTTTTAGTTCTTGATTAAACTGATAAATGTCTCGATAAATTCAATTGCCGATTGAGGATCTCGCGCCGTAATGATTCTACCGTCTTTGACGACGGGCACATCTTTGTATTTAATGCCGGATGATGTTAATTCCGCTTTATCCGAAGGGTAACAGACCGCAACTTCGCCAAGGACACCGGCATTTGTTAGAATCAACGGGGCACTGCAAATTGCGCCAATCGGTTTTTTTATTCTATTAAACTCCTGAACAATTTTAATCAATTTTTGATTCCTTTTATAATTTCGTGCTCCGGCTCCGCCCACTATAATTAATCCTTCAAAATTTGTCGGGTGAATATTGTATAATTGAATGTCATTTTTTACTTTAAGTCCATTAGAACCGAGGCATATTCCCGTTGCATCGGATGCAATAAAATAACTAATCCGCTTTTTTTTAAGTACAGAAGTAATTGCAAGATATTCCTCTTCGCTAAAATCGATTTGAGGGAGAAATAGCAACAGACTTTTCGGGATCAATAAATTTCTTTCCATGATGGTTATGCTAAAATAACAATATTAAAATTGACGGGCAATGTTGATTCGTTACCACTTAATGAGTTAAGTTTACACGGCTGATAGGAGACGGTTTGAAGAGATGAGAATACCTGAGGAAAAAATAGAGGAAGTACGAAATGCAGCGGACATAGTCGATATAATTAGTAGGGAAGTCTCATTGAAAAAGCGTGGCAAAAATTTTGTCGGCTTATGTCCTTTCCATTCCGAAGACACGCCGTCTTTTACAGTAAGCAGGGAAAAACAGATTTATCACTGTTTTGGCTGCGGAGCTGGCGGCGACCTGTTCCGATTTATGATGGAATTCAAAAAAATCTCGTTTGTAGAAGCTGTTCAGGAGGTTGCCTCTTTAGTTGGCATTCCGATTCAACCCGAAAGTGGATATTCCGAAAAATATAAAACACAGGAAGAACTATACGATATTATGTCGATAGCCATCAGATATTTTACAGATATTCTTCATAAAAGCAAAGAAGCCGAAGAAGCAAAGAATTATCTGCTAAAAAGAAATATTAAACCTTCGACGCAGAAACTTTTTAATATTGGATTTGCCCCTTATGGATGGGACAACTTTTTAACATTTGCAAAACAGAACGGTGTTGACCTTCAAAAAGCAAAATTGCTTGGACTTATCGATACTAAGCAAAACGGCGATTATTACGACAAATTGCGCTGCAGAATAGTATTCCCCATCCATTCTACAAATGGAAGGATAATTGCATACGGTGCACGTATACTCGACGATTCCGAAAAAGCCGCAAAGTACATCAATTCGCCTGAAACTCCAATTTATTCCAAAAGAGAAGTGCTCTACGGCTTGTTCCATTCAAAAGAAGAAATACGAAAACTCGACAGGGCTATACTGGTTGAAGGTTATATGGATTTGATTTCACTCTTTCAAGAAGGGATTCATAACGTGGTGGCTTCTTCCGGGACTTCGTTAACAGAGGAACAGGTTACACTATTGTCGAGATTCACTAAGAATATTTACGTCTTATTCGACGCCGACGCCGCAGGTCAAAATGCAGCACTCCGAAGTATTGAAATCCTTTTGAAACATGATTTCGACATTAAAGTGGTCTCGCTGCCCGAAGGAGAAGACCCCGATTCATTCATAAAAAAACACGGCAGGGAAAAATTTCAGGAACAGCTTCAGAAAGCACTAAATTTCTTCGAATTTGCCACTTCCAAATATGCTTCGGAAGGGAAATTCGACGACCCGTCGACTTCTGCAGTGGCTTTGAGAGAAATTATTAAAAGCCTGGCGCTTGTCAAAGACGAATTGAAGCTCAACTTTTATATTAAATCGATTGCCAGAAAATTTAACCTGCGCGAAAAATTGATTGAAAAAGAATTGGACGAGTTTCGTAAGAAATCTTCCGAAAAAAAAGAAACGAGAAAAGTTGCTACAGTCGGCTACGCCAGTTCACAAATCTCTACTGCTCAGAAAGCAAATCCTTACGAACGCGAGTTGGTACGTCTTTTATTGAGTGGCAAGGAAGAGATTGTGGACTATATTCTCGAAAAAGTCGGTTCGGAATCGTTTCGCCATCCCAATCTGAAAAAGATTGCAGAAATTGTGGCTGAATGCCATAAACACAATAACGTTTCAACCGCTAATATACTCGACCACATTACAGACGAGAGTTTGAGGGAATTTTTACGATTATGGCTGATGAAGGACGAAGAGACATCATCAATCAGCGATAAATGGGAAAACTTTTATACCAGTGGCAAACTCGAAAAAGATACACTTGAACATTCTATTCAAACCGTGAGAAATTACTTCGTATTTAAAATCGATGAAGAAATTAGAAACAACAATGAGTTAATTCAAAAGAATAACGACGAGTTTCTTCAGCTGGAATTGCTGAAGCGGAACAAAGAACTATACGAACAAAGGAAAGAACTGTTGAACAACTGAGCAGAAAATGGACTATAATCCTTCTCTTTACGAAATTAACATACGCACATTTTTGAAAAGATATGGAAAGAATGCCACATTAGAAAATATTCCGCAAGACTTTTGGCTGGAACTGCGTTCAAAAGGAATCGATTATGTCTGGTTAATGGGCATTTGGAAAACGTCCGAAAAAAACATCGACAAATATTGCTTTGAAGATTATCTGATTAAAAGTTACGACAAAGCACTCGCCGACTGGCGCAGAAGGGATGTTATTGGTTCCCCATTTGCAATCGACAGATACGAGGTTAATCCCCGACTCGGTTCCGAGGAATCGTTATTAAAATTAAAGAAACAACTCAACGAAATCGGAATAAAGCTTATCCTCGATTTTGTACCGAACCATTTTGGAGCCGATACAAGTCTTTTGAACGAGATTCCAGAAATATTTTTAAAAGTTGAAAAATCGAATTATCTGAAAGACTCACACACATTTTTCAAACCGTTTGACGAAGAAGAATATTATGCACACGGTAGAGACCCGTTCTTCCCGGCATGGCAGGACACGATTCAAGTAAACTTACTGAGTAGAAAAACACGCAGTTATTATATCGAAACATTGAAGAATATTACCCGGCTTTGCGACGGTATTCGATGTGATATGGCTATGCTCGCAATGAATAATGTATTCAAAAATACATGGGCTGGAGTTTATGAAAATTCGAAAGAGGAAATTTCGGATATTGAATTCTGGGAAGAGATTATAGGAGTCGTCCGTTTGTATCGAAATGATTTTATTTTTATTGCCGAAGCTTACTGGGACCTCGAATGGAAATTACAGCAGCAGGGTTTCGATTATACTTACGACAAAAAATTAACCGACAGAATTACTTCAGGATATGTTAGAGATATTCACGACCATTTGAGAGCTGATGAATCGTATCAAAAGAAATCCGTCAGGTTTATTGAAAACCACGACGAAGAAAGGTCCGTTACACTCCTCGGCAAAGATAAAGCTATGGCGGCTGCCGTAATCATAAGTACCATTCAGGGAATGCGCTTTTATTTCGACGGACAATTCGAAGGCAAAAAAATTAAACTGCCGATACAACTCGGTAGAGAACCAGTTGAACCCGTTAATAAAGAAATTAAAAATTTTTACGACAAACTTTTGAGTATCGCCTCGTCAGACGTGCTCAAAAAAGGCAAATGGACGCTGCTGGAGCCTGCGCCAGCATGGGATGGGAATTCAACTTACCTGAATATGCTAGCCTGGGAATGGAGATACGAAAATAAAAATTGTCTGGTGGTTATTAACTTTTCGGATAAAACTTCTTCGTGCAGACTTAAATTTGACCTTCGTGATTACGACGAAGTGATTGTCCTTAACGACTTGCTGAACGATAAAATTTATAGAAGGAATTCAGAAGAAATTATAATGCAGGGCTTGTACATCGAACTCAAACCGTATTCGTCGCATCTTTTTATTTGGGAATAAGTAAAAGTCAAAATCATCTGTTTGATTGAAACCTTCGATAAATGTTAATTCAATAATTACTTTATAATTTTTAATTATAAAAAAATTTGTTATTTTCTATTTCATTATTTACTTATCTTCATGCTACTCTAATTACATGGTTTTGGTAACTTTCAAAAAGGTAGAAAGTTGGAAAGCAAACCTAAAATGGAATCATTATCTGGAAAGGGCAAATTAGAAGCACTTGTTTTACTCTTAAAGAATTTACCAGTTCCTGCATTTCTGTGCAAAAAACGACCGCGTAAAATTATCGCAGTAAACAAAGCCGCCTGTCAACTATATGGTTACACCGAAAAGAAATTTCTCCAAATGCAATTCGACGAATTATTAATTGATTATAAAACTCCATCCAAGCACAAGACAGGCGCAGGAAAATCAATTGACGTAAAGCTTTTTCAGCAGGAAATTGAATTAAATGGCAGAAAATTTCTTTTGCTACAGGCATGCAATGTAACTGAAGAAGCAACAACTCTCGATCAACTTCTTATTTCAGAAGAAAAATATAAAGCCACTCTTTACAGTATCGGCGACGGCGTTATTGTAACTGACGACAAAGGGCGTATTACAATTATGAATTCAGTGGCTGAGAAATTGACTGGATGGAGTGAGAGAAATGCAAAAGGGAAGAAACTCGTATCCATATTTAAGATTGTAAATGAATTCAGCCGCAAGAAAGTAGATAATCCGGTTTACAAAGTTTTAAGAAAAGGAATTGTAGCAGGACTGGCTAATCATACTCTTCTTATCTCGAAAGATGGAAGGGAAATTCCGATACTCGATTGTGCGTCTCCAATTAAAGATAAAACGGGCAAATTAGTTGGAGTTGTACTTGTATTCAGAGATCAAACGAAAGAAAGAGAGGCGCAAAAGAAAATTGAAGAAGAGCGCAAATTTGCCGACAGCATAATAGAAACTATACGAGAACCTTTTGTGGTTCTCGATAAAAATTTCAAAATAATCAGAGTTAATAAATCTTTCTTTTCGATGTTTCTTGTAAAACCGACAAATTTAGAAGGTAAAATCTTTTTCGATATCGACAATAAATCGTGGAATATTCCCGAGCTAAAAAAATTGCTCAAAAAAATTCTTCCTCAGAATACTTCGTTTAGCCATTTTGAAATTGAACATAACTTTCCGAGAATTGGCAAGAAAACAATGCTTCTCAACGCCAGAAGAATTTATAGGGACGGCAATAAGACCGATCTGATTCTCCTGGCAATCGAGGATATTACAGATAAAAAAATTGCCGAAGAAAAAATCAAAAAATACAACAAACTTTATCAAGTCTTGAGTAATGTAAATCAGGCAATAGTACGTATCAACGATGAAAAAGAATTATTAACAACAATTGCTCAAATAGCAGTAACAAAAGGAGGCTTTAATTTTGCTTGCATAGGAAAGCTTAACGGTAAAAATCTCGAAGTGGTATCGAAATCGGGGAAAAAAGAGTTATTTCCATTTGAAAGTATCCCTGTTAATGAATCTAAATCGAATTTGTTAATTGATGCGCTGTTCAAAAAAGAAAAACAATTTATTAATACCCTGCATAATTTCAATAAAGACAAATACCTGAAAAGAGCCGCCGAAAATGGAGCAAAATCGTGTGCTCTTCTGCCAATTGCTCAAAATAATGAAATCTGGGGCTTACTTATTTTAATTAGTGATACATCGAAGTTTTTTGATGCAGACGAAATTAATCTTCTCAATGAACTCATCCTCGACATTTCATTTGCACTCGATTATTACAGAAAGGAAAAAGAAAGATTAGCCGCTGAAAAAGCTGTCCGTGAAAACGAAGCACTCTATCGGACGTTACTCGAATCGAGCGACGATTCAATTTATCTTGTCGACCACGAAGGCAGATATCTTTATTTAAACAATAAATATTTGTCGAGATTTAATATGCCTGCCGAAGAAATAATCGGTCGGCATTATTCCGAATTTCACATTCCCGAAGGCACAGAAGATTTCCTATCCAGAATTGATTATGTAATTTTGAACAAGAAGTCGATCACTTACGAATATAAAAGCAATCGCGACGGGCACTACTTTATACGTACGTTAAGTCCTGTAATCGACAAAGTAAATAATACCGTCACTGCCATTACGATTATTTCGAAAGATATCACCGAACGCCGGGCAACTGAATTACAGTTGAAAGAGAGCGAGGAAAAATTCAGAAAACTCACTGAATCGACTGACACCGCAATCTTTATTTATAAGAATACAAAATTTGTATATGCCAACAGAGCAACTGAAATTCTGACCGGCTACGATGCGGAAGAGTTGTACGAAATGAATTTCTGGGATGCTGTCCATCCAGATGACCGACAAATGATAATTGAAAGAGGAATGGCTCGTTTGAAAGGAGAGAATGTCCCGTCGCATTATGAATTCAGAGTTTGCAGAAAAAATGGTGAGGTTAGGTGGGTTAATTTTACAGCTACATTAATTGATTATAAAGGAGAGGAAGCAGCAATTGGTACCGCATTCGATATTACGGATAGGAAAATAGCAGAGGAAGCGCTCAAAGAGAGCGAAGAACGTTTCAGAACCATATTCGAAAACTTAACCGTCGGCGTCTACCGAGCGCAAACCGACGGCAGACTGGTTATGGTAAATCCTTCGTTTGTTGAAATGCTCGGCTATGATGGAGCGGAGGAAGTGCTGAAAAATTATACGATACAAGATTTCTGCACGGATATCGAACGGCGCGAACTATTTTACCGTATTTTATTGGAAGAAGGCTTCGTTTACTGCTTTGAAGAAGTCTGGAGAAAGAAAGACGGAACGTTAATTAATGTAAAAGAATGTGCTCGTGCTTACAAAGACGGCAAGGGCGACGTCTCTTTTTACGAGTGCGTTATTGAGGATATTACAAACCATAAAAAAGCGGAGATGGAACTGATTCGCGCCAAAGAAAAAGCTGAGAAAGCAGATCGGCTTAAAACAAATTTCATGGCTCAGATATCACACGAAATAAGAACCCCGGTTAATGTTATTTTCAATTTCAACAATCTAATTAGGGAGGAACTTCAAGATAAAATTAGTGACGAACTTATTGATGGCTTTAGAGCTGTTGAAAATGCCAGCAGAAGAATTATTCGCACTATCGATTTAATTCTTAATGTAGCTGAAATTCAAACTAAAGCTTATGAACCAATTTACAAGGAAATTGATATCAAAGATGAAATTATTGATAAACTTTTTAATGAATATTCTTTTTATGCCAAAGAAAAAAATATTGCTTTAATAGAGACTTTAAACACGGACAATTTTATTGTTCGTTGTGATGAATATAGCGTATCACAAATAATTGCAAATTTACTCGATAATGCTATTAAGTACACGCCGGAAGGCAAAGTTGAACTAATTTTGAGTCGTAATGAAAGCGACAAACTTGTTGTAGAAATAAAAGACACCGGCATTGGGATAAGTGAGGATTTTTTACCTCAACTCTTCAAACCTTTTACTCAGGAAGAGTCGGGTTATACAAGGAAATACGAAGGGAGCGGACTCGGATTAGCTCTCGTTAAGTATTATTGTGAACTCAATAATATTGATGCAAAAGTGGAGAGCAAGAAAAACTATGGAACAAAGTTTACGCTTACATTTAATTAAAATTTATTATTTATTTTAATCAGATAAATTCATAACTTTAGACCAAAATTAAGGGAAGGCAAGAAATGAGCGAAGCCAGAAAACCCACCCTTTTGATTGTCGAGGACGATTTTGAAAATCAAAAATTCCTTCAGCTCTTTCTTAAAAGAAAATTTGATGTCGAAGTTTGCGACTCAGCAGAAACTTTCTACGAAAAAATGAAAGAAAAAAAGATCGATATTATTCTAATGGATATTTCGCTCAGAGGGAAAAAAGACGGATTGCAGCTTACCAAAGAACTGAGAGAATCCGAGGAATATAAAAATATGCCAATTGTTGGTCTTTCGGCTCATGTTTTTCAAAGAGACAAAGACAACGCCTACAATGCCGGCGTCGACATCTTTCTGACAAAGCCAATTTCAAACAACGTTTTGATGGAATCGCTTATTAAAACACTCGAGAAAAAGACCGGTATCAAAGTCGAATAAGTTTACCGAACTTTTCGATTTTTTACTGCGTCTAATGGGGCAAACTAATAGAGGTATAAAATGAATAAAGTGATCATTTTGTTGATTGTCCCATACGTATGCATATTCGGACAATATTACCATGTCGATGCAGATATGAATTTTCACAAATGGTGTAAGTGGCACGATGGTTTGCCAATGCTCGAACTTAATTATGGATTTACAACTCCTGAATATAAAAATCTTCAGAGTGATTTTGCCGGGTTCGGCGCTCTCGATATTAAGCTCGGTTATTCGAAAGTGGATACATTCGAACTGAATGTTACAGAAGTGAACGAAAAATTTTTAACAGGCGGGAAAGTCTCTTCTAAATTGCTTAATAAAAATGACGAAGGTTACAGAGCAGATATATGGAAATTCGGATTCGGTAAAAGAGATGGGTATGGATACAGATTCAATAAAATTGGAATCGAGCCGTATGTTCAGGAAGGTTTTATCTGGTCGGATTTTAAATTGTTGCAGGGAGACAATCCCTTCCCGGAATCTTTAACCGAAGATAATCAATTACTTCAACGTTTCGAGGGTAGGATACGTTTTGGTTCGAATGGTGAGTCAGGATTAAAGCTTAGATTTGGAGAGCATTTAGCTTTGAATGCGGCATATGAATACAATCAGATATTCCCTCGCTACCTTTTCTGGAAGCATGTGGGCAGCCTGGCAATCGAAAATGCAGCAAGTAAGTTGCTCGATGAATTTATAGATGAAATAGCATATTCCTCGCCTATTGCCGCTCCTTTAATTCATGCCTTCCTGAAGGGTGGACTTTCCTACGCATTTTATGAGTTGAGAAAAGAAAGCATGAACTGGCCATTTGAGAGTGAATCACCGATAAGTTACGCTGCTTTAAAACTCGGAGTTTCATTTACTTTTTAAAATGAAAAACAGAGTGACTAAGAAGTAATTATTCAACAATAAATTCGTAAATAATTAGTTGAATTCGTGGCTTGTATATTAAAGAGCATTACTTTTAAGTAACACTTCTTGCTTTTATATAAGATTAATATTCATTCCAACTTTTAATCTCGAGGTCCTCGGGATTTTTATTTACCAGTGCTTCAGCTAATCTCATTGCGAGTTGACGGTTTGTGATCAGCGGAATTTTGTAGTCGACGGCGGTTCGTCGTATCAAGTAGTCGTTGGTAAGCTCTTCTTCCTGGAAGTTTTTCGGAATATTAATAACAAGATCGACCGCTTTGGACTTTATTAAATCGAGAACATTTGACTTCTTACCGTTCAAAGGCCAGTCAACTGTATCGACCGCAATACCGTTAGATTGCATAAATTTGGCGGTACCTGGTGTTGCATAATATTTAACGCCGGCTTTTTGGAGTTGTCTCAGTGGCTCGAGAAGTTCTGACTTCGATTCGATTGTACCCGAAGAGACAAGTATCGATTTAATTGGGAAACGGAAACCAACTGAAGTTAATGCCTTTAAGAATGCTTCGTTGAAATCTTTACCGAGGCAGGCAACCTCGCCAGTAGAAGCCATTTCGACTCCCGTTGTCGGGTCGGCGCCTTCAAGACGTGTAAAAGAAAATTCGGGCGCCTTGACTCCAACATAGTCGTAATTGAACAAGAAGTCGTCCCACTTTTCAACTTTTTTGCCGATTATAACTTTTGTAGCTATATCGATAAAATTTCTCTTGAGGGTTTTGGAAACAAAGGGGAACGACCTTGAAGCTCTAAGATTGCATTCAATTACTTTTACTTTATTGTCTTTTGCGAGGAACTGGATGTTGAATGGTCCGTGGATATTAAGCGAACGGGCGATATCCGAAGAGAATTTTTTAATCTGTCGCATAGTTTCGAGATATGTTCTTTGTGCGGGGAGTACAAGAGTAGCGTCTCCAGAATGGACGCCTGCATTCTCAACGTGTTCGGAGATAGCCGAGCAAACAATCTCTCCGTTTTGAGCTACTGCATCGAATTCGAGTTCTTTGGCATTAACCAGGAATTTAGAAATAACGACGGGATGTTCGGGCGAGACGTCAACGGCTTTCTGCAAAAAGTTTGTAAGTTCCACATCGTCTGTGGCAATTGCCATTGCCGCACCACTCAATACATACGAAGGACGAACGAGTACAGGATAACCTACTTTATTGGCAAACTGAAGAGCTTCGCTGATTGTTTTAAGAGCGCTCCATTCGGGTTGTTCAATTCCGAGTTTGTCCAGGAGGGCTGAAAATTTTCTGCGGTCTTCGGCGTTATCGATCGATTCAGGCGAAGTGCCGAGAATCCGTACTCCGATTTTATGAAGTTTGAGTGCAAGATTATTCGGCGTCTGACCGCCCATCGATACTATTACACCACGAGCTTTAATCTGGTTGTAAATTTCCCAGATTGTTTCTGTAGTAAGCTCTTCGAAAAAGAGCGCGTCGGATTGGTCGTAGTCCGTACTTACCGTTTCTGGATTACAATTGATTATAACTGACTTGTAACCATCTGCTCTCAGTGTCTTACTCGTATTGACACAGCACCAGTCAAATTCGACCGAACTGCCAATTCGATATGGTCCGGAGCCAAGAATAATTATACTATTTTTTAGTTCGAGTGCTGAATCGTGTTTTGAGCAATTGTATGTAAGGTAAAGATAATTTGTTTGTGCGGGATACTCAGCCGCTAATGTATCAATATGCTGAATAAAAGGGTGTATGTTATGTTTGATGCGTAGTTTATAAATATCGTGCGCGTCTTTATCGAGTATATTCGCAATTTGTCTATCTGAAAAGCCGTGTTGTTTGGCTTCCAAAAGCAATTCTTTAGTTAAGCGGTTGGAGCTCTGAATTTTCTTTTCTATTTCGACAATATTCTGAATCTTATAAAGGAACCATTTATTTATATGAGTCAGATTATGCACCCAGTCGATGGAATAACCGTTTTTGAGAGCCTGCACGACCGCAAACATTCGTTCTTCTGTCGGATTGCTGAGAGCTTCTTCGAGATTGTCGAATTCGATTTTTGTTCGACTGGCGGTCAATCCTTCCACTCCAATGTCGAGCATTCGCATTGCTTTTTGAATTGCCTCTTCAAATTTTCGACCAATTGCCATAACCTCGCCGACCGACTTCATCGAAGAGCCCAATTTTCGTTTGACCAGTCTGAATTTTTTCAAATCCCAGCGTGGAACTTTGACGACAACATAATCGAGCGCCGGTTCGAAAAACGCCTTTGTAACTTTTGTAATTGAATTCGGCAGCTCGTGTAGTCCGTATCCGAGTGCTAATTTTGCAGCTACGAATGCAAGCGGGTAACCAGTGGCTTTTGATGCCAGAGCAGAACTTCTTGAAAGTCGAGCATTGACTTCTATAACGCGGTAATCATGAGAATTTGGATCAAGTGCAAATTGAATATTGCATTCGCCCACAATTCCAAGATGTCTGATTGTTTCAATAGCAATTTTTCTCAACTGATGATATTCTTCGTTTGTCAATGTTTGACTTGGAGCTACAACTATACTTTCGCCGGTATGGATTCCCATCGGGTCGATGTTTTCCATATTACATACGGTTATACAATTATCGTAACGGTCGCGCACCACTTCGTATTCGATTTCTTTCCAGCCTTCGAGATATTCTTCCACTAGGATCTGAGAAGTATACGAAAGTGCTTTCGAGGCTAATTTTTCGACTTCTTTTTTATTTCGGCATATTCCCGAACCAAGTCCACCCAATGCATACGCAATTCGAATGATTACAGGGAAACCAATTTCCTTTGCATATTCAACAGCTTCTTCAGTTGAATTTACAGCCTTACTCTTCGGAAATTTAATGTTGATTTCAGAAAGTTTATTGCAGAATAACTGACGATCTTCTGTATTCTCAATGGCTTCGATTTGCGTGCCGAGTACTTTTACTTTATACTTATTTAGAATTCCCTGCCTGTGAAGGTCGAGTCCGCAGTTCAATGCTGTCTGACCGCCGAATCCGAGTAAAATCCCGTCGACTTTTTCTTTTGCAATAACGCGTTCGACGTATTGAGCGGTAATCGGAAGTAAATAAACTTTATCGGCAAGGTAATCTGAAGTCTGTATTGTAGCAATATTTGGATTGATTAAAATTGTATAGATGCCTTCTTCCTTTAGAGCTTTAATGGCTTGCGAGCCGGAATAATCGAATTCACCGGCTTCGCCAATTTTGAGTGCTGAACTTCCAATAATTAAAACTTTTTTGTATTTCATCGACTTTCTTTTTTTTAATTAAACATCTTTGAGGAATTCATCAAAAATGAATTCGGTATCGACTGGGCCAGGAGTAGCTTCAGGATGAAACTGAACGCTTTTGAACGGCAGCTTTTCGTGTATCATTCCTTCATTTGAATAATCATTAAGGTTTTCGAACCATGGCATCCAGCCTTTGGGCAATGTTTTGGTGTCGACTGCAAAACTGTGGTTTTGAGAAGTTATGTAACATTTATTGGAACCGACGACTTTAACAGGCTGGTTCTGGCTGCGGTGACCGTATTTTAATTTATAGGTTTTAGCACCTGCTGCCAGGGCAAGTATCTGATGTCCCATGCAAATTCCGAGCGTAGGAATTTGTTTTTGAATTAATTTGCGAACTGTTTCTACGAGTTTTTTATAAACAGCCGGGTTGCCCGGACCGTTTGATAAAACAACACCATCAAAATCTTCATTCGAAATGTCATAGTCATAAGGAACTCTCATTACTCGTACGTTGCGGTCGATCAGGTTAGTAATTATACTCTTTTTGCAACCACAATCAATCAACAGTATTCTTTTTTTACCGCTGCCATATTCGTATTTCTGATTGATTGTAACTTTCGAAATTATATTGTCTGTATCCGGGTCGTAATAATTGATCGGGTTGTTATCCATTATTATCTTACCAAGGATAGTACCATGTTCGCGTAATATTTTTGTTAAACCTCGTGTATCGATTCCGTAGAGTCCAGGAATATCGTAAGCTTTTAACCATTCATCGAGACTTTGATAACCGTTCCAGTGTGAATGTTTTTCGGAGTATTCAGAGACAACAATTGCCTCAACTTGAATTTGTTTCGACTCGAAAAACAGAGGCAAATCGTCCGAATCGTCCAACTGTGGGACTCCATAATTGCCCACAAGCGGATAAGTGAATACAAGAATCTGACCTTTGTACGAGGGGTCGGTCATTGTTTCCGGATAGCCCATCATCCCGGTATTAAAAACAACTTCGCCTGCCGCATTTCTTCTGCTCCCGAATAGAAAACCTTCAAATTCATTACCGTTTTTCAATACAAGCTTGGCTTTTCGTTTGGACATAATTTTTCTATCTTTCATACCGTCGTATATCTCCAAGTTATTTTTGGGAGGAAGACAACAATAGGATGTTTGAACAAATTGTGCAAATTTATGAAAAAATAATTTTCATTCAAAATTATTATTGTTAGATGCCAGTGAAAATAAATAATATATCGATTATAGTAGTTATAACCTTAATTATTACGGCTTGTTCGTCTTCTGTACGATTTACTTCGAAAGAGGAATCGACGATTAATGATTATGAAAATCTCAAAGTTCAGAATGGCATTGCTTCTTTTTATGGTGAAGAGTTTAATAATAAAATAACATACAGCGGCGAAATCTATGATGTCAATTCAATATCGGCTGCCCATCCATTCTTTCCGATGGGTACGGTTGTAAGGGTAACCAATCTTACGAATAATAAAAGCATAGTATTGAAAATAAACGACCGAATGCCGTATCGCTCAGACAGGATTATCGACCTTTCGCTTGGTGCTGCAAGAGAGCTTGGCTTTGTGGAAAATGGTCTTGCAAAAGTCAAAGTTGAAGTTCTCGAATGGGGAAACGGTAAAAAATAATCAAACCTGAATCGTTTTCTTCTTTCGAACATCTTACACTTTGCAAGCAAAATATAATAGGAGAAAAAATGTATATTGACGACAAATTAAAAGAAGAATTGCAGAAGATTCTTTCGGTCGTGATAAAGGACGTAAAGATTGTGTTTTTCACACAAGAACTTGAATGCCAGTATTGTCGCGAAACCAGAGGAATATTAACCGAATTAGCTGCTATAAATGACAAACTTCATCTCGAAGTAAAAAATTTCATTAACGACAAATCAGAAGCCGAAAAATATGGCGTCGATAAAATTCCTGCCACAATTTTATTGGACGAATATGGGAAAGATTACGGCATTCGGTATTACGGAATTCCAAGCGGATATGAATTTGCATCTCTGCTTGAGGATATAAAAATGCTCGGCACGGGCGAGTCGGGATTGCCACTGGAAATTGAGGAAGAAGTAAAAAAGATCGACCGAACTGTTCATATGCAAGTTTTTGTGACCCCGACGTGTCCTTACTGTCCGCAAGCTGTAATTACAGCTCACAAATTTGCATTCATCAATGACAACATTAAAAGCGATATGATTGAGGCTACAGAATTTCCTCACTTATCCCAGAAATATAATGTGCGTGGTGTGCCGCGAACTATTATTAATGAAAATACGTTTTTAGAAGGTGCAGCTCCAGAATATATGGTACTTGAAAAGGTAAAAGAAGCTCTCAACACAATTATTGCATAATATGATTAGCAAAAGAATAATTAAAAAAATATTACCTGTAGCCGCCGGCGCTTTGATTGGATACGCCTACTACTATTTTATCGGTTGTAACGGAAGTTGTCCTATATCCGGTAATCCGTATGTATCAACTATATACGGAGCGTTGGTCGGTTTAGTCTGGTTAATCCCTGGTAAAAAAAATGACAACAATAAACAAAAACATTCTAATTGAAGACCTTGTAAATCTTCTGCCCGAATCAGTTACTTACTTGATGGAAAAAGGGATACGATGCTTACGCTGCGGCGAGCCGATTTGGGGCACGCTAGAAGAAGCGGCTATAGAAAAAGGTTTCGATGAAAAACAGATAGAAATCTTCGTGAAAGACTTAAACGAAATGTTATCAAAAAATGAGAAATAAATTGAGCATTATTTATTATCTTTATTCTATTTATTAAAAAGAAATGAGGAAGAGTATGAAAAAGAAAAGTCCCGATACAAAAGAAACCAAACAGGGATTAACAAAGAAACAAAGAAGTTACATCTATACAGGATTTTTCGTCGGACTTATACTGCTCTTATTTGTAGTAAATAATACGGGCAGTGAACCCGAAAGTGGACCCTATCCACCCAATTATGTCCCCGAAGCTCAAAACAGTTCTGTAATGGCTCCCGACTTTACATTACCCACAACCGATGGAAAAACGTTGAAGCTTTCGAATTTTAGAGGGAAAATGGTTATTATCGATTTCTGGGCAACCTGGTGCCCGCCCTGTCGTAAGGGGATTCCAGATTTAATAGACCTCAAAATTAAATATGGTAAAAAGGGACTTGAAATTATCGGCGTCTCTGTCGATACAGATACCCAAAATCAGGTGATCCCATTTATTAAAGAAAAAGGAATCAACTACCCCGTGGTCTACGGAAATCAAAATTTATATATGCAATACGGTGGGATTAGAGCTATCCCCACAACATTTGTGATTGATACGGAAGGGAAAATAGTTGCCAGCTACGAAGGTCTCGTACCAAAACTTGCATACGAAAATCACATCAAAAAGATTCTGGGTTTATAAAAATTAAAAAAGGCTGTCTCCCATATGAGGCAGCCTTTTATATTTTAAAACAAGTCTTCTATCGAAAGGTAGCGTTCGCCGGTGTCGTAATTGAAAGTAAGGATTCTCGAGCCTTGAGGGATTTCCGGCAACTTTTTGTTAATTGCAGCAAGTGAAGCGCCCGAAGAAATACCGGCAAAGAGACCTTCTTCTTTAGCTGCTCTTCGCGCAAATTCGAAAGCTTCTTCTTTGGAAATTTGAATTGCACCTTCAATCAGCGATGTGTCAAAAATTTGAGGAATAAAGCCCGCCCCGATTCCCTGAATCGGATGTGGTCCGGGTTTACCGCCGGAAATAACCGGAGAATTTTCTGGCTCGACGGCATAGACTTTAAGATTCGGAAATTTTTCTTTCAGAATTTTAGAAACACCTGTAATATGTCCACCAGTTCCGACTCCAGTAACCAAATAATCAAAACCTTCCGGAAAGTCATTTAATATTTCCTGTGCAGTGGTTTTAATATGGATTTCTACATTCGATTGATTTTCGAATTGCTGAGGTATCCAAACTTTAGGATTAGAAGCAGCAAGTTGATTGGCTTTTTCGATAGCTCCTTTCATGCCGAGTTCGCGCGGAGTCAGTTCAAATTCAGCTCCATATGCAGCCATTATTTTACGGCGCTCGATCGACATCGATTCTGGCATTACGAGTATAATCCTGTAGCCCTTTACTGCTGCTACCATTGCAAGTCCAATCCCGGTATTTCCCGAAGTCGGTTCTACTATTATGCTATCAGGTTTAAGGATGCCTTTCTTTTCGGCGTCTTCGACCATTGCAAGGGCAATTCTGTCTTTAATACTTCCACCCGGATTAGACTTTTCGAGTTTGACCCACACTTCGTATTTATCGCCGAATATCCGGTTTAATTTGAGATGTGGTGTATTGCCGATGGTTTGGAGTATGTTAAGTGCTTTCATTTTATTTTTCCCTTTCTTTTAGATTACAAAATCGAGTGTTTCTTCGAATGGTCTTGAAGACCTGATGCGTACTTCGCTCTTATTATAAACTACCGAATTTGGTGAAATGCTTTTAATTATCCACGAATTACCACCGACGACTGAATTCTTTCCAATAACAGTATTGCCACCTAATATAACTGCCTGGGAATAAATTACCACATCGTCTTCGATGGTAGGGTGACGTTTTTGTTGTGCGAGATTTTTGTCGACACTCAAAGCACCCAGTGTAACGCCTTGGTAGAGCTTTACGTTTTTACCGATAATTGTCGTTTCGCCGATTACAATGCCGGTGCCGTGATCAATAAAAAACGGGCATCCAATTTGAGCACCTGGATGTATGTCGATTCCGGTTACCTGATGGGCATGTTCGGTAAGAATGCGTGGAATAATCGGAATTTTCAATTCATATATCGCATGAGCAAGGCGATAAATTACAATTGCTCGAAAGCCCGGATAAGCAAGAATGACTTCATCTATGCTTTCTGCAGCTGGATCGCCTTTATAAATGAATTCCGCATCCTGCCAGAGCATATCGTTTATCGCAGGCAGTTTTCTGATGAACTCCTCGCTTTTTTCTTCGGCATTTACGGGTACCATTCCATTTAACAGTTTGACCAGTTGAATGAAATCACGTTTGATCAACTGAAGCTTCGAGAGGATATCTTCCTCCGTATAATAAATTTTAGAAGAAAAATGGGGAAACAAAAAATCGATTAATTCCTCGAGAAACGATATTGATTCGTTCTTCAAAGATGATGTGCATGCGTGCGTTTGTCGTCTCAATAAAATATTTTTTGCAAAATCTGTAAAATTAGTCCTTTCCAAGGATTCCATTTTTTATGCCCTTTAATAATTAATTAAAATTAATTGCTGGGAATGAATGTTATATTAGCAACAACAACAAGTACAATTGTTTGTGAAACAGCCCTTAAGCTGAAGTGAAAATCGGGAGTGCAATATTGAAGTTAGAATTGTCATAAAATTTTTTATCTCGCATTTAAAAATGCGTTAATAATCCGAAAAGTTCAAGAACGGGCATAAAAAAAGCGGCAATCTGCCGCTTCCGTGTGTTGCAAAATAATAAGCTCTATTATTTGACAACTTTTACGTCTTGAGCCTGAGGTCCTTTCGGTCCATCTCCGACAGTAAATTCAACCCGTTGACCTTTTTCGAGAGTTTTGTATCCGTCAACCTGAATCGAAGAGAAGTGAACGAATACATCTCCTCCTTGTGATCGCTCAATAAAACCGTAACCTTTTGTGGCATTGAACCATTTAACGGTTCCGTTTTCACGTTCTGCCATAAAAAAAACTCCTTGAAAATTTTATTTACTTCTTAAAAGTAGGCAGAACGCATCTAAAATTATTTATTTTTTAGAGCATCTGCTCTACCGACGAAACTTAAGAATAAATTCAATAATTTCAAAAATAATTCAAACGGCACGTATCATCGAGACAATTTCCAGTGCCTGCTTTTGATTGTATTCGAAAGCAATCTTTTTGTAATTGACCAGATCGATAATCGTTCCGACCATACAAATGCCTGCAGTCAGTAAATAGAGGATTCCGAGTCCCATCCTGTCGGTGATGAACCGCTGAATACCTGCAATTCCCAGAAAGCCAACAAGTGTAAGAAGTAGAATTGTCTGGGGGTCGCGCCGGCGAGTTCTGTAAACATTAGCAAATTGCTATGCTTTTTTGTCGTCGAAATTTTTGATTATACTAGCCACAAAAATCTGTTCTTCGCCCATAATTTCGGGCATCAGTTCGTATACGTTAGCCATATCAACTCCGATTTTTTGAAATTATTGATTGTTCTGTGAATTAATTTGATTATTCGGGCTGTAATTAATATGAGCGCGATGGCACCCAGATAGTGCGATTCAAACGAATGTGAGAAATCGAAATGGTAAAGCAAGCCAATCGAACGTCCCAATCCGCAGCCCGGACAGTTTTCTATACCTATGTTCTTGAATGGGCAGAGGGTATAATGCTGAGGGGTGTATGGATCTATCAAAGCAAGATAAATCAACCCAATTAACCAGAAGATGGCTTCCCATTCGGTGTTCTTCAATATGTAAATTACTCTAATCAATCGCTTTCTCTTTTTAGCAGTCTAGTCGTATGAGAAGCTCAATAGTTTTAAGTGAATGGGAATTATTTATTCCCTTATAAAATTTAGATAAAATGGTCTGTAGTGACATGAGCTATATTAAAAGTGCAATACTGAATAATGTCTTTACAATTTAATGTTTCATTGTTTTTTTTTTGATATAGTTCTTTCAGTATACGATTCGTAGTCGGGCAAAATTCTTTCGTAGGTTCTGTCCATTAGAGCTGACGAAAAAATAAAATCTGCTGACGACCTGTTATTTGCAATTGGAATATTCCATACAACGGCAATTCTGAGCAAAGCTTTGACATCAGGGTCGTGAGGCTGAGGTTCGAGCGGGTCCCAGAAAAAAATGAGTATATCGATTTCATTCTCTGCAATTAAAGCGCCTAATTGCTGGTCGCCCCCAAGTGGACCACTCTTGAGTTTTTTTACATTCAATCCAGCTTCCTTTTCGAGCAACTTCCCCGTTGTCCCGGTTGCATAAATTATGCAATCTTTTAATTTATCTTTGTTGTAAATAGCCCATTCTAACAGGTCGTGCTTCTTATTGTCGTGAGCTACAAGTGCAATCCTCTTACGAGAGGGCAGCGGAATTTTGATTATATTTTGTTTCATATAAGATTTATTTGTTTGTTAAAAATCCACTCAGATAGTATCCTTTGCTTCTGAGATAAGGCAGATGCGAGTTAATAAAGTCCTTAATCGTCTCAATACCGATTACTTTTACTATTCCGCTTCTGATAACCTGTTCTTTTTCAACATATACGTCGCCTTTGTATGGGATCAGAGGGTTGAAGTCGATGTCGTGTTTTTTGGTAAAAGGATGAAGGTTCAATTGAAAATCGGCGGGCACAGAACGAACTACTCCAACGAGTTCGAAATTTGGCACACCGTCCCGAATAGCCAATACAATACCACCACTGGAGCCTTTATTAAAAACAGCGTCGATTAAAAAGAAGTTCTTTTCTCTTTTAGGATTACTGACTAATGCTTTGGTAATCATTTTATAATTCATTGGATAACCGAATACATAAACGAAATTGCCCCATTCGAGTTCAGACGACGAGCCCCATGGATAATTGAATGGTTTAAGGGCAATAGCTACTTTCGGATCGATTTTTTTGCCTAGTAAAGCCACATCGATATTTTTATCCATTAAAATTATATCGAGTTCTTCTCCATCTTGAAAATCAGGAATATAATTGTTTTGTCGCGATTTAATTGAAATGCTTTCGATATAGCCGGAAACACTGCCGTCGGGATTGATAAAATAAGAATAGAGCGTATCGGGAAAAGCTACTATATGCGCTACCGTCAAATAGAGAATATTACCGTCGCCTGCATAAATCAAAGTGGCTGTTCCGGATGCGGTTCGATTGAAATAAACTTTTTCTATTGCCTGAGACTCTATATTGGTCTGCGAAATGTTTTCTTTCGTTAATCTTGAATTAGAGTCGAAAACATATCCGGTGTAAAATGCTATACTGTTTAGGAGATTAATAGAATTGCTAATCATTTCCAGTTGCTCTGATGAGCTTTTGTACGGAAATTCACTGTCATATTTGCCGTCGTTTAATGTGGGATAAACCGAATCGTATACTGCAGTACAGGCTGATAATAATAAAAAAATAGCCGGCAAATATCGCACAATACCCCCTCCAGAAATTTTGGTAATAAATGTAATAGAATTTCGGCACTGAAGAAAGAATATTTTTTAGCCTCTCACTTTGTCGAGTAAATCATTAAGTAGCTTCGCTTCATCTTCGGATAGATTGGATAAAGCTCTGTCGAATTCATCGTCGTATTTATCGATTTCTTCTAAAAGTTCGAGTCCTTTCTCTGTTATAATCACGTCGGCTTGTCGTCTATCGTTCGGACAACGATTCCTTTTGACCAGCTTTTTAATCCGCAAGCGTTCTACGAGTCGGGAAGCGTCGGATGTCTTATCGAGCATGCGCTCTTTAAGCAGATTAATCGACGTGCTTTCGGGATATTGTCCTCTCAGTATGCGCAGAATATTGAACTGATTCGGCGTAATGCCGAACCGTTCGAAAATTGATTTGTGAATGTTCAACAGCCAGTTGTTAGCGTAATGAAGATTGACCGTTAGTTTATGGAATTCATTCCTGAATTTTTTTTGTTTTATATCTTCTTCTAATTTCATTTTGCTTTAACCCAGATTTGTCATTAGAGAAAAGTCTGTTTTGACAAACATAGAAATAATATC
>DYLP01000036.1 GCA_020722005.1 Melioribacter roseus | reverse complement strand
CACATAATTAATTATGAAGCATGGACTCAAAATATTTTGGAAGAAATTGAAAGCAGAACCTTATTTGGCATTTTAAAAATTCGTGTGCATATACTTGCAATAGAAATATCACTTTTTATTTAGGGACAAATATTATTAAAAAGAATAACTGACGCAGAACTGATTCACATAAAAATTTTTTTGTTTTTCGGACTGAGTTTACAAAGAACGAAATTTATTGATGATGTTGAATTAATTTAACATCTGCGCATTCTTTTTCATTGATTTTATCTCAAGCGAATCCAGAAGACTTACCACTTTCTCACTTAATCTTTCGATATCCGCTAATTTATTTTTTGCTTCATTCTTTTTGCTGTTGATTACATCGTTTATAATTTCTTCTGCAAGTTTGTGTAATTGAATATGCCAGCCTTCAAGCTCCTTAAATTCAGGAATATGACGAAAACTAATTGAGCCAGGTCCATAATACCATTTACCAAGCGAGCAGCCTTTGTAATTTCCCGCAACTTTAGGATCAACGTTTTCTTTACCACGAATAATATCTTGTAATATTACTTTCCACTGACGATGAGCAAGCTTTGCAGCTGAGAAATCGAAAACCTCAACTTTAATATTACTGCTAGTTATTCGTTTGTTCGTAAAATGCTTGTCGTTCTTTGATAATTTAAACATACTTAGCATTTCTTGAAGATTGACAGCCTGTCTGCTCAAATCGTTAGATGCTTCTGCAATCTGTTCGACTGCATTCGCAGATTCGCCAATTATACCGGAGATATTTTCAACATTGGTAGAAACCAGCTTTGATGTTGCAGATTGTTCCTCGCTTGCCGAGGCTATTTGAGAGATCAATTCAACGATCATATTAATATTTTCCGGAATCTTTGATAATGATTTCTCAGCATTTTCAGATAATTGAATAATTTCAGCGACCTCTTTATTTCCACTATTCATTGTTTCAACAACTTTTCGTGTCTCCATCTGTATATCAGTAATAATTTTACCGATTTCTTTTGTTGATTTAGATGAGCGTTCGGCTAATTTTCTAACTTCGTCAGCAACAACGGCAAAACCGCGTCCGTGTTCACCAGCACGTGCGGCTTCAATTGCCGCATTTAATGCAAGCAAATTGGTCTGTTCGGCTATATCATCTATTACTTGAAGAATGCCTGTGATTGATTCTGTTGATTTTCCCAAAGATTCAAGTTTATCTGCAGTGGATTGAACGAAATCTGCAATCTGTTTTACTTTGTCGATTGTCTTACCAATTTCTAAAATACTACCGTTAACGATATCCTCGCTGTCTTTTGCCTTATTGGCTGTGTGAACAGCGTTTTCAGCGTTCAATTGAATTGCTGAATTCATTTGAGAAACTGCTGCTGAAATATCGTTTATTTGTAATGACTGCTCTTTAGATGTTACGGAAAGTTCTTCTGTAGTTGCTGAAATCTGATTTGTAGCGGAAGCTAAATTATCTGTAACATCGCGCACCTGCTTCAAAATATCACGAAGCGAATTGACCATAAACTGTATATTTTCTACTATGATTTGATTATTCTCATCTTCTAAAGAGTAATCAAAGTCAACAGTAAAATCTCTATCTGTTAAATGATTCAATATTTCTTTTATTATTTCGGATTCCTTCTTCAATATTTTGTTACGCTTAGATATATATTCTAAAAACTCGAAAGCTATTATATTATTTAGAGCGACAGTGGCAACCATTTCGAGAAACTTTTTATCGTCGTTATCGAAAGGTGTACCATCTTTTTTTTCAGAAATATATAAATTGCCATAACTTTTATTTTCATGTATTAAAGGAGTGGCTAATAGTGTTTTCATTTGCGGGTGATTTGCGGGGAAACCATATGATTTGGAATGCTTTGACATATCATCGAGCATTAATGTTTCTCGAGTTTGATGGATATATCCAAGCAGCCCTTTCCCTTCTGGATATTTTCCGATCATTTTTTTGATTTCTTCGCTTACTCCTCTAGTTATAAATTTTTTAACTTTGTTATTTTCATCAAACACAGAAATTGCAACATATTTAACATCAAATATTTCCAATGTTAAATCCGCAAGCTTTTCTAAAATTCCATCAATACTTTTTTCCGAACGAAGTTTGAAAAAAACATCGACTATTAAACTTGTGTTCCGCACAAAACGGTTAAATACTCTCTGAACTTTATATAAATCATTGTTTATGAAATTAAGTTCGTCTTTTAATCGGTATTCTTCAGCTTCAGATGAAAAATCGTAAGTTGAAATTTTATGCAGTCGAGTTTGAATTGACGACAACTTTTTCAAAACAGTTTTAATAAAAAATAACCCAAGCAATAAAGCAACAAATATAAATAAGATTATCAGTGACAAAAAGTTGTTTTGAAAACTTTCTATTAGAGTTTTTACTTGATTTATTTCGTTTCTTGATATGTATTGAGTAGCTTCTTTAAGGAAAGAATTTACATTTGTGTAAAGAAGAAAAGTAGAAACTGCAACAATTATCGAAGCAAGAAAAAATTGAATTTTTAAACTCAATTTCATATAGACTCCATTAAGAAATTATCCGACTGTAGCTATTATCGAAATAAAACCACTTTTTTAAAGTATCTAAGGATTACCTTTCGATTAATATTTTTTCATTATAAATGGCGGGAATTTTGCTTATAAAGAAATCAACTGGGAGTTGCCTATCAATGCCGTTTGATTTAGTAGAAATAACTCAATAAAATTATCAACATTAGTTTCAATTTTTTTTGTACTTTTAATGCTTCATCCGAAAACTATTAATTCACATCTCATAATTTTAGAAGTTATTAATTTGGTGGCATTTATAGACATGCTTGTTGGGTGTTGCGAGGTAGATGTATTAGTTGAGTGAAATTGTAATTTTAAGTTGATTGGTAAGAACAGTTCGTTATCCATCGTTCTGCGATGTTGCTCGATAGAAAGAATTAATAAATACAACGAAGCACTTGCAGTGTTGCTATTTGACTTATCACTATTATGTTCCGATTAATGATAATCTCATTATTATAGTCTACAATCATTTACAGGATGCTCATTGATTAGCTTATACTCGTTTTTGATAATTAATACCACTCTCTTATCAAGTTGCCAATTGACAGAAATTTATATTTGATTTTGTCTTAAATTAATTACACCACATTTTACCTGTACACATTTGCTAAATTAATTTACTTATGTTATGAGATTTTGTTGGTTGACTGATTAGGAAGGGGATAGAGGGAAGCAGAGGAAAGAGATGTCGAGGGCAAAACATCTCTCTGTGCAAGCTCCCCTCTATATAGTAGTTGAGGGTGTTTTAAACTTTTTTTGTTTTGAGTCAGTAAGAATTTACTAAGCCAAATATAAAAAGAACAGAATAAAAAAACACAATAAAAATTGTGAAAAATTTTTACACTGCTTTGTTTTCTTCTTTTTCTTCGATATCAGTAATAACGGTTCTAAGTATTTTCAAAAAACTATCGAATTCTTTCAGCTTGTCAAAATTATAATCGATACCTAAATCAAAAAATCGCTTCCTTAATATTGGTATGTCATACGATGTCAAAAGTATAATGACGGCGTTGTTGTTTTTTGCTCTTGTTAATTCTATTACTTTCTTTAACTCGCCTTCGGTGCTATCGCCGTCTATTATTACAATATCAAAAGAGCTTTTGGATAATTCTTTAACAGTTCCGTAAAGATTTTTTGTCAAAATAATATCTGCACTCGAATTTACCAACTCTATTTGCTTAGCAATTATTTTCCTGACTTCGTTTGAATATTCGAAAACAAGCAATCTCATATACTTAACAAAAATTTTTTCAGCAACTTAAAGAACAAATACAAAGCGTCAAATAGTAAAAAAATTATTTTTGTGTCAAAAAACGTCAATTAATAAAGTAGTAAAATTACTACTAATCGATGCAATCTCTGCCTAATTCCTGTAAAGTTGTTATTAACTTATCAATTTCTGTTGATTTGTCAAAAAAATATTCAGCGTCTTTTGCAGCTTTTCTGAAAATTGGATCGGTATAGTTTGTGAACATTATGACAATCGGTTCGGAATTTAATCTACCCTTTATCTTGTATAAAATATCAATTCCGCTTTTTTCGCCGAGATTGATATCGAGAATCAAAATGTCGGGCATGGCATCCTTAATTTTTTCGATGGCAGATTGATAATCCTCGGCTTCGTCGTAGAGTTCAATGCCTTCGATCGAATCGATAATCTTTTTAAGATTTTGCCGGACAATAGAGGAATCGTCTACTATAAGAACTCTTTTCATAATAGGCTAAGAAATTATGTGTACGATTCTTTTAGTTAAAGTTAAATATAAAGCCCCGAGAGTAAGAAAAAAGTAGTAAAACTAATTAAAAATGTGTCGTAATATTCCTACAATATTATTCGCTTAATTGATGTTGGAGAGCAAAACGGATAAGTTCGGCAGTTGACTTGAGACCTAATTTATCGAGCATTCGACTGCGGTAAGTGTTAACTGTCGAAACACTCAAGTTCAGTTCGCGGGCAATTTCTGTTTGCGGTTTACCTGAAGAAATTAATTTTAGGATTTGCATTTCACGATCAGATAAAAGTTCTAAGGGTTCTTTATTTGTTTTCTTATCTTCCAGATCTTCGGCTAACTTTTCTGCGAGTGATTGAGAGATATATCTTCTACCAGCAGATATTTTGCGGATTGCAATAATTATTTCGTCAACAGCAGAATCTTTCGTAATATATCCGGAAGCTCCTGCCTTTAATGTCCTTTTAGCAAACTGATCCTCGGGCATCATGGTCATAACCAGAACTTTTGTTTTCGGTGAAATATTCTTTATGTCTTTAAGTACATCCAGACCACTTTTGCCGGGCATCGCAAGGTCGAGTATAACTATGTCTGGCTTTAATTTAAATATATCGTCGATGATGTCAAATGGATTACCGGTTTCTCCGACCACTTTCATTCCGGATTCGTGTTTAATGAGATTTTTAATTCCCTCTCTGATCAAGGAATGGTCGTCGGCTATATAAATAGTTAACATTGCTAACCTTAATTGTGATATTAATTTAAGGTTATTTTATGTAAAAAATAAAAGTCATTTATGACATCGGTCACAAAACCAACTTAATTACAGTGCCCTGTCCTTTTTTGCTTTCGATATCAAAAGTGGCGGCAATCGAAGCTGCACGTTCTTGCATTCCCATCAATCCGAACGTTTTTTTGTCCGCCAGCATTTTATTATCGAAACCGACTCCGTTATCTTTAATAATTAGATGAATCGAACCTTCTTTCTTTATTAAAGATACGTTTACCTTTGTGGCATTTGAGTGTCGGCTGATATTTGTCAAGGCTTCCTGTATAATTCTAAAAACAACCAGTTCTTTTTCCGAATCGAGCTTTATTGATTCATCAGAATATTTATAAGAACAGTCAATTTTTGTGGTCTTCTTAAAATTCTCAACCAGCCATTCGATAGCCGGGACCAACCCAAGTTTGTCGAGAACTTCGGGTCTTAATTCCGTTATCATTTTTCTTACACCTGCGACCGCTCTGTCGATTACGCCCGACATTGAATCGAATTCGGTAATAATTGTGTTGATATCCTGAATTTTTTTTTCAACGATGTCTTTTTTTATAATTGAGAGGTTCATTTTAAGAGAAGTTAATAATTGTCCTAATTCATCGTGCATTTCGCGGGCAATTGCCGCACGTTCGGACTCTCTTAATGTTTGCATATGAAGCACAAGTTGTCGGTATCTCTCCTGCGATTCTTTTAGATTTGTTTCTGCATTTTTTATTTCTGTTATGTCAAATGCAGTGCCGATTACAGCCGGTCTATTATTAAAAGAAATTAAACCAGCAGATAAGTCGATCCATCTTTCGTCACGGTCTTTAGTGATTATTTTTAATGAATATCTGCTCGGTACTGATTTCCCCTCAAGACGAGCCATTCCAATTCTTTTTGCCTCTTCTTTAAAATCAGGATGTATAATGTCCCAAACATCCATATTCATTAAATCATCTTTTGAAAAGCCGGTTAAAATTTCAGTATACGGATTAAGATAAACGAACTTATTATCCTGATAAATAAATATTGCGCTCGAAGTTGTTTCGGTTAAAGTGCGGAATTTCTCTTCGTTTTCCTGAAGTGCCCTTTCAGCCAGATACTGGTCTGTTATGTCGATTGCCATTACTAGTCGGTAATTACCTCCAAGCGTATAGGGGAGCGCATGCGAATTGATTTCAACGTAGATTATTGTGCCGTTCTTTTTACGATGACGCCATCCTCGGTGTCTCTGCGTCGGTTCGGTATCTTCGCGTACACTTCGAATTAAATAAGGGATGTCTTCTTCCGGACGGATATCGGTTATTTTCATATTGAGAAATTCTTCTTTGGTATAACCGTAGTGAAAAACCGCAGCATCATTAACTTCGATAAATTTCATTGTATCGACATCGTATATCCACATCGGGTGGGGATTGTTCATAAATAAAATTCTGAACTTCTTCTCGCTTTCTTTAAGTGCTTCTTCAATTTTATAACGTTCCGTTATATCTTCTATCGTGCAAACTACACCTTCAAGTTTGTTGTCCGGACTTATTAACGGTGTGGAATTGACCGAAAGAATTTTAAATCCATCGGCACCTTTGTAACCGTAAAGTTTATTTCTTATTACTTCGCCATGTTTTCGGGTAATATTAAACGGAAGCTCGGACTCGTGCAACTTTTCTCCTTTGACCGTATAAAAAGTAAATTCGTCCGAATGGCAGTTTTTATTTATTAAACTATCTTTATTAACTGAGAAAATGATTTGAGCAGCTTCATTTGCAAATGTAATTATACCATCTTGATTAGCCGATATTATGCCGACAGGACTTGTTTCGAGTACCTGATTGAGTAATTCTCTGTTGTGAAGAACTTCTTTTTCTTGTTGTTTTATTTCCGTAACATCAATTACCATCGACATCAATCCTTTGAATTCTCCATTCGGTGCATAAAGCGGAGTATCGTACCATTCGCATATAATTTGTTTGGCATCTTTTGTAATATTAATTACAGTTGATTTTAGAGTCTCGTTGAGTTTTATCAAATCATTGATTTGTTTTGAAATACTCGCGCGGTCTTCCGGCAGTATAATTAATTCGTGAATTATCCTGTTTATTGCTTCTTCTTTTTTATAGCCGAAAATTTTTTCAGCCGAAGGATTCCAGTCTTTTACAGTAAAATCTGGATTTAGAAGTATCATTCCGATAGGCATTCTTTCGAATTCCAACTGCAATTGACTGAGCAAATATTCCTTTTCTTCTTTGAGTTTTTTTAATTCGGTAATATTGGTATGGGTACCGATCATACGGAGCGGTTTGCCGTCCTTATCCCATTCGAATATTTTACCGCGGTCTAAAACCGATATGTAAGAGCCGTCTTTTGTACGCAGTCTGCTTTCAACAGAATAAACATCCGACCTTCCTTCCAGGTATTCGTTCAGCTTTTTAAGAACAATTTCTTTGTCCTCTGGATGAAGTCGACTTTCCCATTCGATGTAGTCGTTTTTAATTTCGTCTTCTTTATAACCAAGCATTGTTTTCCAGTTTTTTGAAAAATAGACTTCGTTTGTTTTGATATTCCAATCCCACACGCCATCGCCCACTCCCTCTATAGCAAAATTCCATCTTTTCTCTTGTTCGATCAATTTTTCATTTTGCTGCAGGATTTGTTTTGTGTCATATTGGAGTAGATAATAAAGTATTAGTGTTGTAAGGAGTATATAAACTACAACCTGCACAATAGTGTCAATTTCTAATGAGTAAGTATCAATCTCAAAATTAAATGTAAGAAGGATTGAGATTACTATAAAAGTAGTACTGAGGAGGAAATAGAGTAAGGTAATTTTTAATGGTCTTTTCTTCAAAAAATTTATTAAGTTAAAATTATATTTTAGATTCATTTAACCACCCTGGGCAGATTGAAGTTTCTTTTTATTTAATATAAATAAAATTTTGCATAATTTTTCTAAGAGGATATTTTCAATATGAACAAAATATCATCCCAATTTATTTACGGAGAACCAATGAAAAGACAAATCTTAATTTTATTCCTTTTTCTGATATCCGGCTGGATGTCAGCTCAAACAAAGAAAATCGAGTTTGTTCATTATAAACTCGACAATGGTTTGAACGTCATTCTGCATCAGGATAATTCGACTCCGATTGTAGCCGTTACTGTGTTGTATCATGTCGGAAGTAAAAACGAAGGCCCGGAACGAACGGGATTTGCGCACTTTTTCGAGCATCTAATGTTCGAGGGCTCGCCCAATATCGGGAGGGGAGAATATTTTAAGATAGTGGAATCCGCTGGAGGGCAGTTAAATGCAAATACTTCATTCGACAGAACTTTTTATTATGAAATCCTCCCTTCGAACCAGCTTGAACTGGGGCTCTATCTTGAATCCGAAAGAATGCTTCATCTGAAAATCGACAGTATCGGCGTCGAAACCCAGAGGAAAGTGGTTAAAGAAGAAAGGAAACAGAGCTATGAAAACCGTCCTTACGGATCGTTACTCGAAAAGATATTCAGCAACGCATATAAAGTGCATCCGTACAGATGGATTCCAATCGGAAGCGTGCAATATATAGACCAGGCAAAGCTGGATGAATTCATCGAATTCTATAAAACATTTTATGTGCCTGAGAATGCAACACTTTCGATAGCAGGCGACATCAATATTGAAGAAACCAAAAAACTGGTTGAAAAATATTTCGGTGAAATTCCTAAAGGGAATAAACCGATTCCGAGACCCGAAGTTGTGGAGCCGCCTCAGAAAAATGAAATAAGGGAAATTGTTTATGATAACGTTCAGCTTCCGATGGTGGTCTTTGCATATCATATTCCCGAACAGGGAACTCCCGATTATTACGCTTTACGTCTGCTCACAACATTATTATCAGGCGGAGAAAGTGCTCGTCTGCAAAAAGAAATAAAGGATAAAAAACAGATGGCTTTGGCGGTAGGCTCAATACCCCTGTCTCTGGAAGACCCCGGACTTTTTATTGTTTACGGACTTACAAATGTCGGTGTCAAAGCCGAAGATTTGGAGAATGCAATTGAATCGGAAATCGATAAGGTAAAAAAGGAATTGATAAGCGAATACGAATTTCAAAAAGTGCGTAATCAGATTGAATCGGATTTTGTTAATCAAAATTCGAGAGTTGCAGGGATAGCAGAAAATCTGGCAGACTACCTGGTTTATTTCGGCGACCCAAATTTGATTAATACTGAAATCGAACGCTACATGAAAGTTACACGCGAAGATATTAAACGCGTTGCAAACAAATATTTTACAAAAGAAAACAGAGTGGTTCTTTATTATTTACCCAAATCAATGGAAAAGAAATAAAAATTAACGGAGCATAGAAATGTTTAGGAAAATAATTTCACTTTTATTAATAGCAGGTTTTATTCCCCTGATGGCTCAAGTCGATCGAACCCGGTTGCCGGAACCGGGAGCTGCTCCCGAAATTCAGCTCGGAGAATACGAGTCGTTCGAATTGCCGAACGGACTTAAAGTTTTTGTGGTGGAGAATCACAAACTACCAAAGGTTACTTTTTATCTGCAAATCGATTCAGACCCGATTCTCCAAAAAGAACAAACAGGGTATGTTGAAGCCGTTGGCGAACTGCTGCGTACAGGTACAAAAAACAGAACAAAAGACAAACTCGACGAGGAAATCGATTATCTCGGGGCATCGTTTTCAACTTCGGCTGACAATATAACCGCCTCGGCTCTCTCGAAGTATAAGGACAAAATATTCGAGATAATGGCAGACGTAATTTTGAATTCGGAATTCAAGCAGGAAGAACTCGATAAGGTCAAAAAACAAATGATCTCTACGCTGGCAGCTTCAAAAGACGAGCCCAATGAAATTGCAGATCGGCTTCGTTCTGTACTGATGTTCGGAAAAGAGCATCCATACGGCGAACTCGAAACGGAAGAAACTGTGAACGCAATCAGCCTGGATGCCTGCAAAAATTACTATCAAACATATTTCAAACCAAATATTTCTTATCTGGCAATTGTGGGAGATGTTACTCTTAAAGAAGCAAAACAACTTGTGGAAAAATATCTCGGCAGCTGGCAAAAGGGAGAAGTTCCGGAGCATAAATATAACACGCCCAAACCTCCTCTTATAACGAAAGTTGCAATGGTAGACAGAGCAAATTCCGTACAATCTGTTATCTCGGTTTGTTACCCGGTAGAATTGCCAATCGGATCGGAAGATGCTATAAAAGCTTCGGTAACCAATCTGATATTGGGCGGAAGCGCAACGGGAAGATTGTTTATGAATCTGCGTGAAGATAAAGCTTATACATACGGTGCCTATTCCGTACTCCGCCCCGACCCGATAGTAGGAACCTACTTTGCATTTGCACAGGTGCGCAACAGTGTAACCGACAGCGCGGTAGCCGAAATTTTGAAAGAGATGAAAAGAATTCAAAACGAAAAAGTATCTGAAGACGAACTGAAAAAGGCACAAAATTATTTAAGTGGGAATTTTATACGAGACCTCGAAAACCCAGCAACGATAGCTCGTTTTGCGATCAACACGGCGCGTTACAATCTTCCCAAAGATTATTACAAGAATTACCTGAAAAAGCTCGCTGCCGTAACGGTTGAGGATGTAATCAATACGGCAAAAAAATATGTAAAGCCAAATAATGCATATATTTTAGTTGTCAGCAGCGCCGATGAAGTAGCAGATAAACTAAAAAAGTTTACTGTTACAAACAAAATCGAATATTACGACGTCAACGGCAATCCGTACGACCCTTCAATTAAGAAAATTCCCGAAGGTTTAACAGCTGACCAGATTGTCAAGAATTACGTCGATGCAATAGGAGGAGCAGACAAGCTTTCCGCAGTTAAGGATAGAACTGTCAAAATGAGCGGGTCGATGCAAGGAATGAATGTGAATGTTACGCTCTATCAAAAATACCCGAATAAATTGTACCAGGAAGTCGACGCGGGGGTCTTTAAACAAAAGACTGTCTTCGACGGCGAGAAAGGATATGTGGAAGCAATGGGTCAAAAGCAGGAACTTCAGGGCGAGCAGCTCGAATCCCTCAAAAACGAAGCACTCGATGCTATGCTCGATTATTCAAAATACGGGATAACCCCTGAATTGACTGGAATGGAAAATATCAATGGCAAGGACGCTTATCGTGTGGTATTAACTTCCGCTGGGGGCAAAAAAACAACACAGTATTTCGATCCGGAAACGTGGTTGCTTTTAAGAAGTGTAACGTCAATTTCGACACCGCAGGGGAGTTTTACACAAACAATGGATATGAGCGATTATAAAGTAGTTGACGGCGTCAAATATCCGTTCAAATATATACAGAGTTTCGGACCGCAGTCGATAGAATTAAACGTAAGCTCAATTGAGATTAATTCTGGATTGCCGGATTCATTATTTGAAGTTAAATAGAAGGGATAAAAAAAGCCCCCGTTCAACGGGGGCTTCTGGTTTATTTGCTTATCGAATTACTTTCACTTCAGACGCTTGCAGACCTTTCGGACCCTGAGTAACACTGAATTCAACTTTGTCGTTTTCATTCAATGTCTTGTAGCCTTCGCCTACAATCGACTGATAATGAACAAAAACGTCTTCGCCGTTTTCTTGTGAAATAAATCCATAACCTTTTGAACTGTTAAACCATTTAACAGATCCTATTTTGCGCTCTGCCATAACAGATGCTCCTTAAAATAAATTTGTAAATATTTTTATTTTTCGACAGAGGTTAAGAACTACTGAGGGTTCGAGCGGGATGCTTCTACTACTTCGTATACTTCTAAAACAACTGTCTTTCGATTCCTAACATAATGAATTATTCTTTTACATCCAAATGAATAATGAAATTCGGGAAGTAATTAAAATTCGTGTTTTCTGATGAAAAATTTTGGAAAGGTACAATTAAAAAAGCCCCGCATAAGCGAGGCTCTGAATTTATTTTATATTACCTTAACATCGGCAGCTTGCAGACCTTTTGGACCGTGAGTTATGCTGTACTCAACTCTGTCATTTTCGTCTAATGTTTTATATCCCTGACTTACAATTGCCTGGTAATGAACAAATACGTCTTCGCCATTTTCTTGTGAAATAAATCCGTAACCTTTTGAGCTGTTAAACCATTTAACAGTTCCTCTTTTGCGCTCTGCCATAACAGTGCTCCTTTTTAATTTGTTGTGTGTTTTATTTATGACAGGTGCTATGGAACTACTACTGAGGGACTAAGCGATTTGCTCTTACTTCTTTAGTAAACTTCTATATCAACTGTCTTTCATAACAAACATAGGTAATTTATTATTAATATCCTAATGGAACTAAAAATTAATTTCACATCGTTAAAAAAGTAACTTTTTGTACTGTTACCGATAGATTCGGTAAGTTTACCGATTTTCAATTCTTGATAATTCAATTATTATTCAAATTTCATATGTGAATTTGAAAAATAAACTTGACATCGATAACAAGAGAGTATATATTTGGGAAACGATTTATACGAATTTCGTTTCTTTAGAATAAGATTAGAGGTGTTATTTTGAGCGACAATTTAGAGTTATATGAACGTATCTTGTCGGTTGCCGAAGAAAAATTTCAAAATTATGGGTTTAGTAAGGTTACAATGGAAGAGATAGCTGCTGAACTCGGCATCAGCAAAAAGACTCTTTACAAACATTTTTCCAATAAAGAACATATCCTTCGCGAGGTAATTAAGAAGATTAAAGTCGATTTCGAAGTGTTCTTTGACGAACTCTTTAATAACGAAGAGATTGACTTTTTCGAAAAGTTAAAACGGCTTATAGAATATGTGACCAAAAATTCAGCCCGCTTTGAAGGAAATATGATCAAAGACCTTGTTCATAACCACCCTCAAATTTGGGCTGAGCTGAAAGAATATCGAAAGGAACAAGCTCACAGTCGCATAATCAAAATACTGGAAGAAGGAACGAAGAGCGGGTTTTTCAGGGATGATATATTGTACGACCTCGTTGCCATTATGATTTCTTCGGTTCACAATATTATAACTCCCGAGGTGATAAAAGAACTTCCAATTACGGAAAAGAATGCGCACATCTATATTTCGCGGATTATTTTCGAAGGCATTCTTACCGATGAAGGAAGGAAAAAGTTGAAAGAACTCGACTTGCCAAATAAATAAGTTTATTAACAAAATAGAGGACAAAAGTGAAAAAAATCTGGATGCTAATATTTCTATCGACGAGTCTTACCTTTGGTCAAGCCAATGAAAAACTCCTGCTCGATATCGATGCGGCTATTAAATTAGCCCTCGAGAACAATCCGAATGTTAAAATTGCACGAATGGAAGTTAACAAGTCGGAAGAAAAATTCAGAGAAACCGTAAGTGGCTATTATCCCAAAATCGACGCAAGCGCACAGTATCAGAGATATATCAATAAACCGGTTATTTTTCTGCCGCCAGGCTCGCCTTTCGGTCCTACGCTGGAGATCGGCTCGGACAATTCATACAACGCCGCCGTCAGCTTGAGTATGCCGATTTTTTCTCTGTCGCTTATCGAAGGCACTAAAACGGCATCTCTCGGAATTGATATTGCCAGAGTAAATTTGCGCAACACCGAAATTAAAACAGTTGCAAGCGTTAAAAAATCGTTCCTCGGTGTTTTGCTCGCACGCGAATATAAAATTGTTATGCAGCAAAGCCTGGAAAATGCGCAGGACAATCTTGAAAATATAAGAAAGCTAAATGCTCAGGGACTTATGTCGGACTATGACCTCCTGCGAGCTGAAGTTCAGGTGGAAAATTTAAAACCAATCGTATTACAGGCTGAAAACAATTATAAACTTGCTCTCGATGGTCTTAAAGTAACAATAGGCCTGGACGCTTCGAAAAATATTGATGTTACGGGTGAACTATATTACGATGAAAATTATGTTCTTCCGGATTACAATGCTGTGCTCGAAGAAGTAATGAAAAATAATCCTCAGCTCGAACTTCTCAACAAACAGGTTGAAATCAGTCAAAAAAGTGTATCGTTTCAAAAAGCCGCTTATTTCCCGTCTCTGGCAGCTTTCAGTAATTACCAATACCAAACACAATCCAATGATTTCAAATTTCAGGATTATAAGTGGATAAAAACTTTCCTGGTTGGATTGCAGGTTCAACTGCTAATATTCAATGGGTTTAAAACAAATGCACTTGTTGAACAGGCTGAGATTTCTCTCAATCAAGCCATAGAGCAAAAGGAAGGGTATTTAAAAGCTATAAAAACTCAGATTAGTAGCGTTATTTACAATATATCGCAAGCAGTTAAAAGAATTGAAGCTCAGTCGAGAACTGTAGAACAGGCACAAAAAGGATACGAAATTGCAAAAACAAGACTCGAAAATGGACTGAGCACACAGCTCGAAGTTAACGACGCCGAACTTGCATTGAGGCAGGCAAAGTTAAATCGGCTACAAGCTGTTTATGATTTTCATTCAGCACTTGCTGATCTGCACGAATTAACGGGCAAAAGTTTTAATTATGAAATCAAGGAGAACTAAAATGAAGTCGAATAAAATTTTGTTGGCTTTCTCACTTTTTTTATTAGTAGCACTTGCTGCTTGTTCTTCAAAAAAAGAAGAATCTAAAACCGCTCGACCGATTCCTGTGGAAGTTACAAAAGTAGTCAGGTCAAGTATTGAAAGGGAAATTGAACTGGTAGGAACTTTGCAACCGTGGAAGGAAGCTAATTTAGGAGCACAAACCACCGGCAGAGTAGAAAAGATTTTTGTTGAAGAAGGGAGCTTTGTAAAAGAAGGTGACCTGCTTTTCCAGATGGACGATACTCAATTGATTCAGGCTAAACTTCAGTACCAATTGGCAAAGGATAATTACGAAAGAATGAAGCCGCTTTACGAAAACGGCTCAATTTCTCAATCTCAATTTGACCAGGTAAAAGCAAATTATGAATCGGCTGAAAAATCATATAATTTATTGCTGACAAATACGCAGTTTCGCGCTCCTTTTTCGGGAGTAGTAACAGCAAAAAAATTAAATGACGGGGAAGTCTTTTTGCTGGCTCCCACTGGCGGTGCTCCCACCATCTTAACGATTATGCAACTGAATCCTCTTAAACTTATGCTTGGAATAAGCGAGTCCGACTTTAATTCAGTTAAGGTCGGGCAAACGGTTATAATTAAAACCGATATCTATCCAGAAAAAGAATTCAAAGGTGTAATTAACCGCACTAATCCAGCAATCAATCCAACTACACGTACTTTTCAGGCAGAAGTTAAAATATCGAATGAAGAAAATCTTTTAAGACCTGGTATGTTTGTAAGAGCTTCGGTGCAGATTGGAAGTAAAGAAGGAATAATTATAAATCGCTCTGCAGCGTTGAAGCAACTCGGTTCAGATGCTTATTACGGTTTCATTGTCCAAAACAATAAAGCAAAACGGGTTGAATTAAAATTAGGCAAGGAATTTAATTCTGTTGTGGAAATAGTAAGCGGATTGTCCGAGGGAGATTACCTGGTGACAAAAGGTCAGGGACTCCTGAAAGACGGTTCAGCTGTTGAAATTAAAGCTAAAGCAGAGTAAAAGGAGTGGGAAATGAATCTACCAGAAATTTCAGTAAGAAGGCCGATTACAACTATAATGCTCTTTATAGCGATTGTTATAATCGGATTGGTTGCCTTTCAGAGGTTGCCTATCGATTTATTCCCGGAAATAGAGCCACCTTATATAAGCGTTTTGACACAATATCCCGGCGCCAGTGCGCAGGACATTGAAATAAATGTAAGTAAAAAAATCGAAAGCGGTTTGAGCTCTGTTACCAATCTTAAGAAGATTTCATCAGTATCAATCGACAATATCTCGGTTGTTCAGCTCGAATTCGAATACGGTACTAATCTCGACGAGGCTTCGAATGATATACGCTCTGCGCTCGAATTTGCAAAGCGGAATTTGCCAGACGACGCTGAAGACCCGTTTATTTTTAAATTTAGCACAAATTTCTTCCCGATTCTCTTTATAGCTGTTCAGGCTGAAGAGAGTTATATAGGACTTAACAAACTTGTCGAAAGGGAAATTATCGACCCGCTGAAGCGCGTTAACGGCGTAGGTACTGTACAAGCATTCGGCGGTCCGGTTAGACAAATATTGATTAATGTCGATGCCAAAAAGCTCGAAGCATACAATATTTCACCCGCACAGATATCCCAGATATTACAGGCTGAAAATATAAACCTGCCCTCCGGCTCTATCAAAGTGGGAGATATGGAGTACAATCTGAGAGTGCCTGGCGAATTTACGAATGTTAATGAAATAAAGAATATTGTCGTCTCTCAATCAGGAGGCAGGTTAGTATACCTTAAAGATGTAGCTGTTGTTAAAGATAGTTTGAAGGACAGAACAATCGACGTTCGCCTCAACGGCGGCAGAGGACTTTTCCTTATTGTCCAGAAACAGTCCGGCGCCAATACTGTGCAGGTTGCTGAAGACGTAAAAGCAAAAATCGAGGAACTTAAAAAGAATCTGCCTTCAGATGTGAAAATTGATGTTACTCAGGATTCGTCGGAGTTTATTATTCAATCGGTAAATAATCTCGCAGAAGCAGTTATACTGGGAGGTGTTTTTGTTACAATTGTAGTTCTCCTTTTCCTTAGAAAGTGGAGAGCTACATTTATAATTGCTCTGACATTGCCGGTATCTTTGATCGGTGCTTTCATCTACCTCTATTTCTCGGGTAATACAATAAATATTATATCGCTTTCTTCACTGTCGATTGCGGTGGGAATGGTTGTAGACGACGCAATTGTTATACTTGAGAATATAATGCGACACGTTGAGCGAGGTGCACGACCGAGAGAAGCTGCAGTGTTCGGTTCGTCAGAAGTTGGACTCGCAGTAGCTGCATCTACTTTTACTATAGTGGCTGTATTCTTCCCGTTGGTGTTTATTTCAGGAATAGCCGGAATTCTTTTTAACCAGCTCGGATTTCTTGTTACGGTTATGATTCTCGTTTCGTTACTCGCGGCATTGACGCTCATTCCGATGCTTTCTTCTAAACTGTTGAAATCAAGAAAGGAAGAAAAACCGATCAAAAATCTTCTTCTTAAAAAGATTGATAACAGCTTATCCTCTGCACTCGAGAGTATCGATAATTTTTATACAAGAGTTCTCAACTGGGCATTGAATCATCGCAAGACCGTTATTCTGACTGCATTATTGATTTTTGCCGCATCTATAATGTTATTGGGAACTTTGGGAACAGAATTTATACCGAAATCGGATTCCTCGCAATTCCAACTCACTCTGGAAATTGAGCCCGGAAAAAGACTCGAAGAAACAATTGATTACGTAAAGGAAATCGAGCGTATTATTAAAGAAGACTTTCCTGAAATTAAATATATAACAGCTCGCTCGGGTGTCAACGACCAGGGCTTTTCATCTATCTTGTTTGGACAGAGCGAAGGTACTAATATTGCCACTTTCCAATTTAGAACATCTAAAATGAACGAGAGAACACGTTCAGTCTTTGAAATGGCAGACGCATTGAGGGAGCGGCTCAATTCATTTACCGGAATTAAAAGCATTAGTGTAAATACAGACGAAGATGGAGCATTTTTAACCGGCGCTACTGGCGCTCCTGTTGAAGTCGATATTATCGGTCCTGACCTCGATGAATCATATAAAATTGCCAATAGACTTAAAGATTATATGAATTCAATCGAAGGCACTCGAGACGTTCGAATCGATATCGGCGACCCTCGACCGGAATTGCAAATCGTATTGCAACGCGATAAAATGGCGATGAGTGGATTGAACACTGCTACGGTAGGAAATGCTCTGAGAAGTTATTATTATGGAATTACGTCGACAACCTACAGAGAATTGGGAGACGAGTACGATATCTTCATCAGTCTTCCTCCGGAAAAGAAAACAAGCATAGACGACATCGAAAATCTGCCTGTTAAAACCTTGCTCGGAACCACGGTTAGATTGAAAGACGTCGGCAAGGTAATTCAGGCGTATTCACCTCCTACAATCAAAAGAAGAGAACAGGAGCGAGTCATTGCAGTGCTCTCAGACGTCGAAGGCAGATCCCTCGGCGAAGTTACTTCGGATATTCAAAATTTTGTTAAAGGCATCGACTTGCCTCCGAATACAACTATCGAATACGGCGGAGAAATCGAACAGCAGAGCGATACATTTAAAGACCTTCTTTTCCTGCTTGTATTAAGTGTCGTACTGGTTTATATGGTAATGGCAGCACAATTTGAATCTCTGCTCGATCCGTTCATAATTATGTTCTCGGTGCCCTTTGCATTTACGGGTGTGTTCATAGCGCTTTTTATAACCGGAGTACCATTCAGTGTGATTGCATTCCTCGGCAGCATTATGCTCGTCGGTATTGTTGTAAAGAATGCAATTGTGCTTGTTGACTTTACAAATATTACAAGAGCCCGCGGTTATGAATTGCGCGAAGCGATTATTTATTCGGGTAGACACAGACTACGTCCTGTATTGATGACCACATTTACTACATTATTAGGACTTTTACCTCTGGCAATCAGTACGGGAGAGGGATCTGAAATATGGCAGCCGCTCGGAATTTCTACTATTGGCGGTCTCTTTTTCTCAACGTTGATTACGCTGATTCTCGTACCTGTCCTCTATTCGTATTTCGAAACAAAAATTAAACAGAAAAAAATTGTTGACTGAGAGGTGAAAAATGAAAGCAGTAATGATTGTATATAATCACGGCATTACAGAGGAAGTTGACGAGGCTCTGGAAAAACTCTCCATTCGAGGCTTTACAAGGTTTATAAACGTACATGGGAAGGGCTCGGATAAAGGCGAGCCCCACCTCGGTACCCACATCTGGCCAAGTCAAAATGCTGTTGTCTTAACAGTTATTGAAGATGACAAAGTAAATCCATTGCTCGAAGAAGTTAAAAAAATAAATGAAGAGGCGGAAGAACAAGGCATTCACGCATTTGTATTGAATATCGAAAAGATGGTTTGATTGAAAATAGATAGCCCCGGTAAAGAGGGGGAGAGAATGTTATGCACAGCCTGGAAACGCTTAAACTTTTGGAATAATTTCGATTTGGAGTTAGAGAAGCGCTGCTGAGTCTTTCAGTGACTGCAGCGCTTTCACTCTTCGTTGCGTGGGTATATCACATTACCCACAGAAAGAAAAACTACAGTAAAGAGTTCCTGCAAACTCTTGTGTTTATCAGCACGGTTGTAGCTTCAGTTATGCTCGTCATTGGCAATAATCTCGCAGGAGCATTCGGACTTATTGGTGCCGTGTCGATTATTCGTTTCCGCACAAAAGTCAAAAATCCGCAGGATACTGCTTATATCTTTTTTGTGATGGCAATCGGCGTTGCGTGCGGGTTTAAGTATTATTATGTAGCACTGGCATCCACCCTATTTATATGTACACTGCTAATTATCTTTTCCAAACTTAATTTTACCGAAGAAGAAGTTACCCAAGAATTTCACATACTCAGAATTCTTGTGAAAGAAATAGACGAAGGCAAAACAAAAATAGAGAAATTGTTGGATGCTGAAGTTGAGTGGTGGGATATTAGTCAACTTAAAACTGACAAGAATAATAATTTGATTATCGATTATACGGTTAAATTAAAAGACAATACGACAGTTAAATATTTTCTCGATTTCATCTTCAATAAATCCGAAAACTTTTTTACCGTTCTTGAATTGAAAGATGCGTAGATTACTATTAGTTTTTTTGTCGATTCAACTTTTGCCCGTTGTCCTTTATTCACAAAAGAAAGTAAGCTACGACGGCTATTTCGAAATAGGCGGTAAAGCCGAGTACAATGGCATTTATATCGAAAGCTATTACAATGCCAAAATGGAATTTGAATATAAGGTCAATGAAAACACAGAAGTGGAAATCGATCTTAGAGGAAATTCCGAAGAAAGAGAAATTACACTCTATGAAGCATCTGCAGAATTTGAATTGTTGGATAATCTCGAACTTGAAGTTGGCGACTTAAAGAAAAGATTCGGATACGAGGAATGGACTTCCCGAGAAAAGCTTCCCACAATCAGACGAAGTATCGTTAATCGTTATCTTGAACCTTTGGGATACGTTAACCGTGAACCGGGAATTCAAATTGAATGGGAAAAGGAAGGTTTTTTATTGTCGGGTGGTGTCCATTACAACGAGTCGCATACTGCCAGTTATGTAATTAAAGCCGTAAAAAAATCGCTCTGGTCATTGGACTGTGCTTTCGCAAATCTTCAGATAGTACGTACTCGCGATACTGAAATTCCGAATGCTACGGCATTTAATCTCGGAATTTTCGACACGGTTGCGGGGATTGCCTCTATTCTGGAATTTTATTATAGTTTAGACCCTGTCGAATCACATTACAGCGCACTCGAAGGCAACGATAACGATATATACTTGGGCGCAATCAGATTTATAACATCAAAAGTATTCAGGTTTGAAAACAAAATTATCCCCTACTTCGAACCTGTCCTTTCAGGGGCAGTTCTTGTCAATAATATGGATTATACGGACGTAAATAAATTACAACTTTTGCTGGGATTTAATTTTTATTTTAACAATAATACGCGTTTAATGATTAACGGAGATCTTGTTTCTGGTAATCGTCCTTATAGTAAATCAAAAAGGTCGTTGACGGAAAGCAATATAATTATTCAATTACAGGTGAGATGGTAAAAACGACAGTGAAATATATGACGCTTTTTTTACTATCGATTGTATTTGTATCGTGTGATTTTATTACGGAACCTACTGTCCCGGGAAATTATAACCTCCCTGTTTACAGTTTAAAATTGTCCGAAGAAAATTACGGTCTTCTGAAGAAAAACGCATATTCGAATCTCAAAGTAACTGCCCGGTTAAATGTTAATGACAAAGAACAAAAAGTTAAAATAAGGCATCAGGGATTTAGTTCTCGAGGCAATTTTAAGAAGAACTTTCGGATAGTTTATGAAGAGGGAACTGACCCTTTTTATGATTGCTCTGAAGTCATATTGAATTCGCAGGAGATTGATCCCTCAATGATGAAGTCGTTTCTCGCAGTTGAAATTTTCAAACATACCGACTTGCTTACTTTTAAAATTCAACCTGTGGTCCTTTATATTAATGATGTTTATGAGGGTCTTTACTATTTAATAGAACCAATTGACGAAACTTTTTTTATAAAAAGAAATATTAAAACCTTGGAATTGTATAAAGCTTACAACGGATTTGCTTTCTTTAACTACAATGACTTACCCGATGTAAGGAAAGGCTACGAAAAAAAATTTCCCGAAGACGAAAATTATTATACGCTCGAAAAGTTGATTGCGGTAACGAGTTCAGACGGGGAAGATTTTCCCGAAGAACTCGAGAAAATATTCGATGTGGATAAATTTCTTCAGTATTGGGCTGTTACAGTTCTTATTTGTAACTGGGACGGCGTGATTCATAATTTCTGTTTGAGACGGGATGCAGTATCGAATAAATTTGAAATTGTACCGTGGGATATCGACAGAACATTTATTTGGGACGATTACAGAACAGCTTTCCTGGGAGATAATTATCTTATTCGAAAGCTTATGAAATATCCGCAGTACAGAAAAATGTATAAAGCTCATTTCGAAAGATTACTAAGCGAAGTATTCAACGCTTCGGTTTTGTTTCCTAAAATTGATTCGATGAAAACCGTCATAAGGAACGCTTACTATAACGACCGTTGGCTCAATGCTAACAGTTACGACATCGACAGAGAATCCGAAAATATTAAACAGTTTATCGAAGGAAGAATTGATTATATAAAAAATCAATTGGAAAATTTTAATTGAACACCGAACAGACTATCTTTGTAATAATAAATTTTGAGGAATAAATGAAATATTCAGCGATTGTTTTTGACCTTGGAAATGTGCTGATTCCATTTGATTACAATAAAGCAATTGAAAAAATTAATAAATTTGAAGAAGGTCTGGGTAATAAATTTGCTCAGCTTTATGCAGAGAATTACGAGTTTCACAGAGATTTTGAAAGAGGAAAAATTGACCGTGAAAAATTTCTGGATAGAATGTATGAATGGCTGGAAGGTAAAGTCGAGCGCAAGGAATTTTGCAAAATCTTTTCAGACATTTTCACAACAAACGACGAAGTTATTGAATTGCTTCCGATTTTAAAGAAGAATTACAAACTTATACTTTTATCCAACACCAACGAAATTCACGAGGAATATGGCTACTCACATTACGAATTCCTGAAGTATTTCGATAAACTTTTTCTTTCGCACAAAGTGGGAGCGGTAAAGCCCGAAGAAAAAATTTACCGTGCGGTTGAATCGTACACAGGGCTGCCTTCTTCAGAGCACCTTTTTATCGACGATATTCAGGAGTATGTCGACGGGGCTAAAAGGTGCGGCTGGGACGCAGTCAGATATATCGATTACAATACTTTGATTAACGATTTGAAAATTAGAAATATTAATCTCGACGGCTTATCCTGAAATCCATTTTTTCCAGATATCGGGTTGATATCCAAGCGTTACATCGTTTCCGTTCCTGACTATCGGTGTTTTTAACAGCAGCGGATCGTTCAGCAATTCTTCTTCGATATTGTAAACCATATATTCGAGATTTCTTTTTTTGTATTGGTTGCCTTCTTTGTCGAGTAAATCTTCAATTTTAATTTTTCGGGTAATATTTTCCAGCTCTCCTTTTGTAAGTCCTTTCTCGGTCAGATCTTTGAAATGAAATTTAACACCTCTTTCTTTGAAGAATCGTTCGGCTTTTTTTGTATCGTTGCATTTTTTTGTACCAATGATTTGTATGTTCATGTTATTTCCTTCTTAAAACGATTAATTTTGGTTGCCAATTTTCAAAGTGATATTTTAAAAACATTGAAAATTAATGACGGAGCAACAATGAACCTTAAAAAATTTTTTCTAATAAGTATTATAGGAATTTCACTTATGAATTGCACTACCGACAAAAAAGATGAATTCAAATATGTAACCGAGCAATTTGCCGATTTAAGAATTCAACGGTACAAGATCGATAATTTCGATAAACTTACTCTTCAACAGAAAAAACTTGTTTACTATCTCTATCAGGCAGCGCTTGCTGGAAGAGATATTATCTGGGATCAGAATTATAAACATAATCTTTACATCAGAAGAACTCTCGAAGGAATTGTAAAAACTTACAATGGCGACAGGAACGACCCTCAGTTTGCAAAATTCATGGAATACACAAAACGCGTCTGGTTTTCAAACGGCATCCATCATCATTATTCCAATAAAAAATTTCAACCTGAATTTTCAGCGGAATACTTTGCAATGCTTGTAAGGAAATCAGATGAATGGGAACTCCCTTTGCAGAACAATGAAACTGTGGAAGACCTTATTAATAAATTAACTCCTATTTTGTTCGATCCGAATGTTGACCCGATGAAAGTCAATCAAGACCCGAATGTTGATCTGATCAAAAATTCAGCGGTAAATTTCTACGAAGGAATAACTCAAAAGGAAGCGGAAGATTTTTACAACAGCCTTGCCGTCCCAAAAGATACTCGTCCTATTTCGTACGGACTAAATTCAAAGCTTGTAAAAGAAAATGGAAAAATATTCGAACGCACCTGGCGTTATAAAGGAATGTATCATCTGGCAATCGACAAAATTACATATTGGCTGGAAAAGGCGAAGGAAGTAGCAGAAAACGAACAGCAGAAAAAGGCGCTCGATCTTTTGATTAAATACTATGTTACGGGCGATCTTAAATTATGGGACCGGTATAATATTGAATGGATAAAAGACACCAATTCGGTAGTCGACGTTATAAATGGATTTATCGAAACTTACAACGACCCGCTCGGTTACAAAGCCAATTTCGAGTCGGTGGTTTCTTTTAAAGATTTCGAAGCCACCAAAAGAATTAAAGCCATAAGCGACAATGCACAATGGTTTGAAGACAATTCGCCCATAATGCCTGAGCATAAAAAGAAAAACGTTAAAGGAATTTCGGCTAAAGTAATTACAGTTGTTGTGGAATCGGGCGACGCTTCACCTTCAACTCCAATTGGTATTAATCTTCCCAATGCAAATTGGATCAGAAAGGAATACGGTTCAAAATCTGTGAATCTTGGAAACATAGTTTATTCATACAACAAAGCTTCGGAAAGCAGCGGATTGATAGAAGAGTTTGCTTACACGCAGGAAGAAATTGAACACGCCAAAAAATACGGCGCTCTTGCGAGCGACCTTCATACTGATATGCATGAGGTGATAGGACATGCGTCAGGTCAATTGAACCCCGGCGTTGGTCAGCCGAACGAAACGTTGAAAAATTATGCCTCTGTACTTGAAGAAGCTCGTGCCGACCTGGTGGCTCTCTATTACATTATGGACCCTAAACTAATTGAAATCGGGGTAATGCCTTCTCTCGAAGTCGGGAAGGCTGAATACGACGGTTATATAAGAAACGGATTGATGACCCAGCTTGCCCGAGTAGAACTCGGAGATGATATCGAACAAGCGCATATGAGAAACCGTCAATTAATTTCTAAATGGGTCTATGAAAAATGTATGAGTGACAATGTGATCGAAAAGAAAGTAAAAGACGGAAAAACTTATTTTGTAATTAACGACTATCAGAAATTACGGAAATTATTCGGCGAACTTCTCAGAGAAATTCAAAGAATTAAATCAGAAGGCAACTACAAAGCAGCCCAAAATCTTGTAGAAACATACGGAGTAAAAGTTGACCGAGATCTCCATGCAGAAGTTCTGGAACGTTATAAAAAACTTAATATTGCGCCTTATGCCGGCTTTATTAATCCCGTATTGATACCAGTTATGAACGGCGACGAAATTATTGATGTGAAAGTTGAATACCCAGAAGATTTTACAGAACAGATGCTCTATTACGCAAAAGAATATTCGTTTTTACCTACATATAACTAAACTGATAAGAAAAAGTGAGAGGGAGATGGTTGCTATCTCCCTCAATTTGCACTCGAATCACTTCATATAAACGAGTTTAATCGATTTCTTGAACGCCCCTCCCGATATGGTAAAGATATAAACGCCCGACGAAAGCTGTTCTCCTTCGTCGTTCTTTCCGTCCCAGAAAAGATTGATAATATTTGAACTATTAGGTGTATATTCGAAAGTTTTAACTTCCTGTCCGAGCAAATTGTAAATCTTAATCTTAATATTTTCTTTAACTGCATCGGCAGGCAAAGTAACGGTTATATTTACCTGTGAATTGAAAGGGTTCGGGTATGCTTTTACATTGAATTCAGCAGGTATTTCATTTTCTTCGTCAACGGATATAATAACGCCGCCATCGTTCCATCCATCTTGCTGTATGCATTCAATACAAACTGTATCTCCGGGCTCCAGGCAAAGGAATGAGGTATAAGTGGATAATACTCTGTATGTTGTGCTCAAATCGATCAACTCTAATACTTCTTTATTTGTTAAGTATCCTTTTTCGAGATTATCGATATACCATCCCGTCCATATTTGTGGAGTTGTACTGTCGGCATTGGAAATTTCGTTTTGGTCAATATTCATAGTCGATGTAAATGGTTGGGCGTCATATACTCCCGAGGCTTTTATTATAAAGGGGAAACTACCGATAAATTTGCCTATTTGTATAATTGGTTCATTTATGTTTACGGAAGTCCCTGCGTTTTTTAAGTTAAGTCTACTAAAACAAAAGCCCGATTCGAGATTGGTGTAAAGATCGAATGAAGTTATTATTCCTCTTACTTGATTGATAAGTTCGTTCATTGTAGCAAGTGGGTCGTAGTTAAATCTTTTGTAGTCCCCACCGGTTAGTCTGGATAGATTCGTGTAAAAGTATTCATTGCCCAGATACGACCTGTTGCCGAAATAATAATAGTAATAATTGTAGTTGTTAAAATCGAAAATGTACGTGGGTGGTAAAGAAGCATAATATGTCTTCAGGTCTTTCATCAACTGGTTAGCCTGTTCGAAACTGCCGAATTGATCCGAGGAAGCTATCAGATAGACCACAGCGCTGTCGTTGTTATTTTGAAGAAAGCCGTAGCCATCATTTAATAATGTAGCTAAGTTGCTGTATGAAGAGAGATTACTACCTTTAAAATAATCCAGAACTGTATTAATTGAATTCGAGTCTGCATAAATCCAATTCTCACTCAATCTTTGGGTCCCAAGCATAGAATAAAAAATGTTGAATTGATCATTTTCATTCAAATTATTTTTTATC
>DYLP01000078.1 GCA_020722005.1 Melioribacter roseus | reverse complement strand
TTTGACGAAGAAGACTGTCAATTCGTTGTTCAACGGTCTGCGCACTGCTTCCTGATTGAAAGAGAAAAAATAGCAATAAAAAAAGCAGGAGAGCATTTTTTCTGACGATGTTATACACGTTTTTCATTCTTTCAACTCCTTTTATTAATATAGTAACCGATCACAGGGAATAGTATCAAATTTGTTGTGTCTCAGGTTTTGCTGATTACTAAGGTTAATAAGGTTTTTAATCAACCAGGCCGCAAGATCAAACCCAATAGACCTTATTGACCTTAGTAACAATTCGAGGGTCCCTACAATTTAACCTTATTACCTTATTTCTTCATTTGATTATCATCACCAATAAGGGAATAAGGTTGGTGGTGTCCCGGGTTTGGCGGATTACTAAGGTGAATAAGGTGTTACATCCACCAACCGGATGGGTCAAATCCAGCAAACGTTATCTTTCTCAATCTTTTTCATCGACAATGTCGGATGACAACATTCAATAAAGTGTTCACACTTTTCAGCAAAGCTGATCTTTTTATGATGCGCAGTCTGCTTGAGAATATTCCAGCAGACTTTATCCACCTCTGCCCTGGACACAAAAAATGAAAATTGTTTGCTTTCACCCTGTGATCGGTTACTTAATATACCTTACTTTATAAAACTACATTTTTTGATCTCCGTAAACCCGCCGCTGCGCATTTTATAAAAATAAATGCCGCTGCTTAAATTTGTGGTGTTGAATTCCACCTGGTATCTTCCCGCCGGCTTTTCTTCATCCACCAGGATTGCTACTTCTTGTCCGAGAGCATTATAGACTTTAATGGAAACATGCCCGCTCCCCGGCAGCTGATAAGCTATGACCGTCGCCGGATTGAAGGGATTCGGATAATTCTGATACAATTGAAATCCCAAAATGGCAACTTTATTCTCATGGGGCACATTTAAAAGATTATTGTATTCATAACATCCCATATCTATTTTAGAATTCACGATCCTTGGGTTGCCATCAAAATCTGTTTCGCCTTCTCTGGCAATAGAAGCCGCAGCCCCCGAATTTATACACCTGCTGGTTTTATTCAGATGTAAATCTGGTGCAGTCGTATTGGCATTTACAAGATCAGGATTTGCATAAAATGAATGTTCATCGAAACCGGTTAAGCTTCTATATTGCGTGAAGGTATTGTATGTTTGATCGTTAAAAGTAAGCTGGATGGCATTTGAATCGTTGTTTGGCGTAAACCAGCAATTATAGTCGACGGTATTGTTGGATTGTGGACTAATTACATCTCTGAATAGCAAGGTATTTTGATTGCTGGTATAAAACACATTATTGACGATCTGACAATCACTGAACTGTGTAAGTATCAATTCCCCATTGGAGCAGTTATTCAAGTCGTTGTTGAAAAAAGTATTATTGGAAACTACAGAATTTAAGACTTGACCGTTGGTTTGAATATCATATCCTCCAAAGTGCATTCCTGCCGTAAGGTTATTATAGATCAGGTTATCGCGAACAATAACATTTTCCGTGGTGCCGTTTTCTTCACATCCCACCTCGATGCCATATCCATTGCCAAAAGAGCGATTTTTTTCTATGGTGACGTTATGCCCGCCATCAACATAAATACCCGCGCTATTAGAATAGAACGAGATGTTGTTAAATGTTGTGCAATCAATAATTTTTCCGTTCCTGGCGTGATCCAGCGCCGGAACTGCACAGGCGCCATAGTTGCCGCCAATGTCAATTCCGATATTCGTGTTATCATGAACGCGGCAATTTCGGACATTAAAATTTTTTACATTGCCATCGATGACAATATTCTCACTGTAACCATTTATGTTGTCGCTTACTTCCAAACTGTCAATCAGGATATTTTCGATAGCATTTTCCTCAGTGATCGCGACGCCGTAAATCAGAAATGGATGCGAGTTGTTGTTTGCCGTGGGTAAGATGTTGGGAGCATTGTTCCAATTGATATTCTTTATCCTGAGATTAATAAAGCTGATGTTTTTTGCCGTGCCATTGGCCGTAGTGGTCAGGATAATACCGGTGGCATTATTGCCGGTTTTGTTTTGAATCGAGAGATTTCTAAAAATCAGGTTGCTTTTATTTTCGATGTAGATCAGCTTGTTTTCAATTGTTCCGGTGCCATCAATAATAACTTCTTCATGCGGATAATTTCTAAATTCGATGGGATTATTTGCAGTCCCCTGCACCTCTAAAATTAGATTTTCATGGTACGTTCCGCCTCTGATGAATACGATACTATTGGGAGTCGCACTCTCGAAGGATTGTTGAATTGTTTTCCAGGCCGAACTCGTAGAAGTTCCGTTGTTTGCGTCATTACCGTTGACTCCATCAACATAATAATATGTTTGTGCAAAGGTGTTGGCACTCATCAACATCACGCCTAAGAGTATGACGTTGCTAATAAATATTCTCTCAAAGTATTTTTTAGTGGTTTTCGTTTCTATTTTCATAATTTAATGAATTTTAATGTTTTACCTTTCAAATTAACAACATAATAAACCCCAACGGGGAATTTTGACACATCAGCCGATTTTGTATTTTTCAAAACGGATACTTTTTCGCCTAACGAATTATAAAAAGTATAATCATCTTCGATATTAAAATAAATTTTCTCGGTAGTCGGGTTCGGATAAAGAAAAACACAGTCGTTACCGTAGTCGTTATCGTCAACCGGAATTTTATTTGTAGATAGTATCGCCAAGCTGTCAGAGTAACTAAAATTGTTTAGAGAGCCTAAATCGAATACTTTTATGCGGTATTGATTTGAGTTTTCTATATTATCGGGGACAAGCCACTGATAGTTCCCGTCATTTTCGGTTTGGTCAATTATATTTGAGTGAAATCCGCATTCGTTATAAAGCTCTATTCCCACATTTTCACTTGCATTTTGAGAAGTCCAAACAATTTCAATCGTATTTCCGGGCGTTAAACTGTCGCTTACAGAAGGAGAAATAATTTCGATATCATTGATTCGGGGATAATTTCCGGGTAAAACCCAATTATAATGGGTGCTAACATCTTCCCATTTCACGTGTTCGCCGGTCATAAACACACAATCGCCTACATTTGTACTATCAGTTTGAACCCAAGAGGTTTTGTTAAATCCTAACGGGAAATCGTCAATAAATGAAGAGTTTGTAATTGTCGAAGTTTCTAAAACACAAATAGGTTCCGCCTCATCAAGTTCAGTGTAACGATGAGTGAAAGTGCAATTGTCGAAATAAAAATCGCTTAATGTAACTTTTACCGATTTGCAATTATTTGCAATAAATTGACAATCTGAAAAAGATATATTATTGCCAGGTTCCCAAAGGTGTATTAAGAAAGAAAGTTCAGGGTCAATGTAAACGCCAAAATCGGGATGAGGCAAATCTTCGAAATGGCAATCGTTAAATTGTGAAGCCGAATCAGGGATATTACTACCATAAGCCACCAAAAAAGTTCCGTAAATATTACAATTGTTGAATATTAAACCGGGTTTATTTGCCCAAATAGAGCTGGTGGTTGTTCCCCAAAAGGTGCAATTTTCAAATGTAGAAAATCCATCGGGTCCGGAATCAGCAACCATTCCGGGTCCTGCATTATTAATAAATTCACATTCGATAAATTTTCCTTCTCTGGATACCGATTCTTCCGCTTCAATATCTAATCCCCCGCCGGGAGGTGAGCTTATACCGGCTTTACCTGTATGATTAAATTGGCAATTATAGGCTGTCAATCCAATGCCACCTATCCATGATAATCCCTGCCGTCCGTTATATTCGCTTATTGTGTTTTCGATAACTGTAACGGTTGGGTTCGACGAGGGTGTCAAGTTATAAAATCCTATCTCAATCCCGTCTAAACCGTGATGATGCGTGTGGATATTTCTTATCAATACATTTGAATTTCCCAATAATTTTATTCCCGTTGCTTCCAATTGAATACCAACATCGCCCCAATAACCGCCTACAATCAGGTTTTGAAGATTTCCGTCTAATTCAATATTTTTGAATAAGATATTTGTAGAATTTTCGATAAAAAAAATGTCACCGATTTCGGCTATGTATTCAGGTTCTACAAAATCGACCGTATCGGGTTGATGGTTGTAAACTTCTCCTGTAAGCGGGTCGAAAGAACCAAAATGCAAGCCATCAGCTACTCTAATTATTGTCCCTGCTTCGCCTTCGATAATAACATTGTTCACACTATCAATATTAAAAATTTCATTATTTTGATAGTATTGCGCGTTGGAATTCGGGTTTGGGTTGATGTTTTGCTCGCCCACAATATACAATCCTGACGGAATTATCAACTTGCCTGTTCCGTAATGTTGAATAGAATCGGCTGCCATTCTGAAATATGGGCTGTCGTTAATTTCGTCG
>DYLP01000035.1 GCA_020722005.1 Melioribacter roseus | reverse complement strand
TTTTCTTAATTTAATGATTTTTTGCTTTAGTCCGGATTTTAACTAATTACCTTTTCTTTTTATAGCGGGCAACAGCATCGATTTCAAGATGATCGATGGGCGAGGGCGGAGGCAGGTACTTGCCGTATTTACGGCTTATCATCATATACCCATGACTTCTAATCTGGTCAACTAGAAGTTCGACCAGTTCTCTATGTACATTCCTTTTTTTCATTTAATTGTAAAGAGGGATTATTGGAATTATAGGGGAAAATTTTTGCATTCCCAAAATTTTTATATTCGAAATTCTTTCGTATTCAAAACTTCTTATTTCGTTTGTACCCTTGATTCTGCCGAAGAGTACTTTCTTACCACGACGATTGCGTGTGATGTAATACGGTTCGACAATAACTGGTTTAAGCCCGTACAAAAAAGAAATATTGTTTCTGTTAAAAATTGCTCTAGAAAACAATAAGGTTTTCATTTTTAATTCTCCTTTTTTAGTGGTAGCTACGGAATACGCCCACTACCTTTCCGATTATTGTAAATTCTTCCGGGTTATCGACAACAATGGGTTCGTAATTATCGTTTTCAGGTATAAGGTAAATTTTATTGTTCTCCACGCGAAAACGTTTCATAGTGGCTTCGTCGTGCAGCAGGGCGACAATAATATCGCCGTTTTGAGCTTCTCGCTGTGGTTGAATTATAACCAGATCGCCTTCCAGAATTCCGGCGTTGATCATACTGTCGCCCCGGACTTTCAATCCGAAACAATCAGTTCGGTTGCCTACCAGATTCTTGTCCAGGGATAAATTGCCCTCGATATTTTCCTCGGCAAGAATCGGAGCGCCTGCTGCCACACGACCGACAATCGGTATGTCGATAATTGCCTTTGATCTTTCGCGTGTGTTATCCACGATAAGTGAAAGCGTTCGACTTGCCCCGCTTTCGCTGCTCAGGTATCCCTTCTTTCTTAACGCGTCAATATGTCGCTTTACGCCGAATGTACTGACAATGTTAAAATGTTTCCCGATTTCTCTGTACGTGGGCGGATATCCATTGAAATCGACATAGTCCTGGATGAAATCGAGAATCTCTTTTTGCCTGTTTGTTATATTTTCTTTTTTCATGATAGTGCTCGTTTGTGCACCTCAAATATAGTGAACAAATGTGCAGGTGTCAAGAGGGAAATTAATTTTTTTTAAAAAAGCCCGGCTAATTTATTTTTGAATATTAACCGGGCTTAAGGGGGGATGTAGGTATCAGTTCAATTCGGTCAGCACCATTTGCTCTTTCTGCAGTTCTATATTTCTGTTGTTTGAATCGAGCTGGAATCGCTCGATTAATTCCTGCAGACTTTCGGTTAATTGTGTAAGATTGTTTGTCGAATGCGCAATTTGGGAAGTGCTCGCTGCTGATTGTTGAGTAACACTGGTGATGTTTTCTATACTTTTGCTGATTTCTTCGGCGGAAATCGATTGCTCCTGACTGGCACTGACAATACTATTGATTAGTTCTGAAACGTTTCTTGCAGATTTATATATTTCTTTCAGAAGGTTATCAATTTCCTCAGTAAATTTTTTCCCTTCGTTGACTGAAATTTTTGTGTTTGCCATCGACTTATCGGCTTCCCGTACTTCCGCCTGAATCGATTTAATAGTATCGGCAATTTCTTTTGTAGCTTTTGTTGTTCTTTCAGCCAGTTTACGTACTTCATCTGCTACCACAGCGAAGCCGCGGCCTTGTTCGCCAGCACGAGCTGCTTCGATAGCGGCATTTAATGCCAGAAGATTTGTCTGGTCGGCTATTTCATCAATAACACTTGTAATCTCGCCAATCTGATCGGTTTTATTTGCCAGCGTGGCAATTATACTTGCTGCATTCTCCGAGGATTCGACTATCTTATCCATCCCTTTTTTCGTATCCGCAGTTTTATTTGCGCCCAATTCTGCAGCCATGCTCGATTGTTTCGACATCTCAGCAACCTCAGAAATGTTATCCGACATATTGAGAATCGATTTTGTCATCTTTTCGATTGAGTATGTAATTTCATTGACCTGTTGATTTTGTTCCTGCGCACCTGCTGCCATCTCTTCTGTCGATGATGAAATTTGAACTGCGGAACTGGCAGTGGCGTTGACCACTTCCCGCACTTTGATTAATATCTCTTTTAATTCGTCTATCATACGGTTGATATCGCCACCCAGATCGTAAAGCACGCTCTTCTGGTCGATTTCGAGTTTTCGTGTAAGTTTACCGTTAGCAATTTCCCGTATTACTTCGGCAATCGGAGCAATCTGCTCTTTTAAGTAAGCTTCGTTTTTCTCTTCGATTTCTCGCATGTCGGTAAAGAATACAAATGCACTGTCCATTTCACCTTTCGAGTTTTTAATTGGTCCGGATTGAGCAAGAATCGGAATATTTTCCCCTTTATTATTTTTTATTAAAGCTTTATCTCCCTTTAAAAATTTTCCTTCCAGAGCACGCCGACTTATCGAATCGGTTCCGAATACTTCTTTTACTTTCATCTTGTTTACTATTTCTTCTGGTTTTCGTGAAGAACCTATTATATCAAGTGCTGCTTGATTAATGTAAGTTATTATGAGGTCTGTGTTGATTGTAAAAAATGCACTTGCAGCACCGTCTTGAAAACTTCTGGAATGAGCTATTTCATCTTTAATTTTATTAATCATTTCTTCGAAAGAGCGGCTCAAATTGCCTACTTCGTCTTTCCTATCGGTATTTTCAAATTCGATATTGAAATTTCCTTCTAGAATTTCGGAAGCTTTGTTTGACAGCTTATTAATTGGTTTGACTATCAATCTGGTGATGACGGGAATAAAAGAAAACATTACTATGACAGTAATAATAATTATTAATATGGTTAATGATTTCGATTCTTCTACTTGAGCCAGAGTTTTGTTGTTGAAATTTTCAGCTTCCATATCATGCAATTCGACGAGTTTTTTCAAATGCATTTTTGCAGCGTCGAATTTTTTGAGAGCTTCTGCCGCCAACAAATTGTTTTGCATTACAAGTTCCTCGATTAAATTTTCATTATCTTCATTATTTCCGGAAGAAAGCTGGTCGATTTTCTTCTGATTTAGGATAACTTGTTGATGAGTCAATTTCCAATCTTGCCAATCTTCTTTGAATCGATTCCATATTTCCGCTTCATCTTCTGATTTGGGAAGGGTATCATAAGTATTCCATGCGGCATCAGCTCTTTGGAAAGCGGAGTTAATCGAGTTATAAATCGATTGACGCACTGCAGTGTCTTTCAAATCGCGATTCAGCACTCCACGCTCCGCGCTTAATACGGAAGTCTCGGCTTGATAGAGTGTAACTAACGATTGAATCGAAGGAAGAATATCTTTGCCAAGATAATTAACAACGGTTTCTTCTTTGTTTAGGTTTTGATATGCAAGATATGCATTAATGCCGGTCATAATTACTATTGCAGTAAAAAGGATTATGATTTTTGTGAGTATTTTTAGATCATAAAATTTTTTGAGCATGGCTCCCTCTTACATTTTGTAAATATAAATACAGATTAATCCTATTTTTATTATCGATTATTTATTAAGATAATTAAGCTAAAATAAAAGAGAAATTAACTTTAATATTGAAATTACGTAATACGGTGAATGTTAAAGAGTTAGGAAGTAGTCATTCCAGGGCTTTGTAATTTCGATAAGGATAGGGGGGCTTTTCGTGGGTTTAAATAAATGCTCTAATTGCAATAATTTATTACACACGTAATTGTAACTTAAATAAATATGGAGCGGGTACCGTTTTTACGGTCGGAATCCCGCTCTTTTAATTTTATTCTACGATAGTAATCCAACCGAAACGGTCTTCAATTTTTCCGTACTGAATTCCGGTAAGCTCATCGTATAATTTCAATGCCAATTCGCCCGCTTCGGTCTCGCTGAATTTAATTTCTTTATCATGATATTTGAGCTTGCCTACCGACGAAATCACGGCTGCCGTACCACTACCGAAAATTTCAAGAAGTTCGCCCCTATCGGCGGCGTTAAATAATTCATCGATTGCTATCAGACGTTCGTTTATATTATATCCCCACTCTTTTAAGAGTTCTATAACCGACATTCTGGTAATACCGGGAAGGATTGAACCGGACAGTGCCGGAGTGGCTACCTCGTCTTTGAAGCGGATGAAGATATTCATTGCACCGACTTCTTCGATATATTTTTGTTCGATTGCGTCGAGCCATAAAATTTGAGAATAACCTTCTTTTTTGGCTTCTTCCTGAGCAATTAAACCTGCTGCGTAATTTCCCGCTGCTTTTGCCTCGCCGGTACCCTTGCGCACTGCGCGTACATATTTATCCGTTGCCATTATTGGAACGGGTTTGAAACCCTGAGGATAATATGGTCCTACTGGACTTAAAATAATAATAAACTTATAATTATCTGCCGCTCTGACTCCGAAACATGGCTCGGTTGCAAATATAAACGGACGAATGTAAAGTGAATGCCCGGGCTTTTGCGGTATCCATTCTGCATCGATTTTTACCAGTTCTTTAATAGCGTTCAATGCAAGCTCCGGCTCGACTTCGGGGATGCATAATCTCCTTGCTGAGCTGTTTAATCTTTCAATATTCTTTTTCGGCCGGAAAAGTGCTATTTTCCCGTCAACCTGTTTGTAAGCTTTCATTCCTTCGAAAATTGCCTGTCCATAATGAAATACCATTGCAGCAGGATTGAGATTTAGATTTTCATATCTTTTAATTGTCGGCGTTTGCCATCCGCCTTTGTTTCTGTCGAAATCCATCTCGAAAATGTGTTCTGTAAAAGTTTTTCCGAAAACTAAATTCTCCGGTAATTTAACTTCTTTTTTCGTTTGGTTATCGATTATTTTGATCTCTTTCATGGCTCTGACCATTTTGTATTTAATTTTTTGTTATTTATGTTACAAAATAATCGAAATAAATACTAATTGGCAATATAAAGGGATTTAATTAACTTGCATTTAAAATAAAAGCAGGAGCGCAATGTTTAAAAAAATCGGTTTGGCGGTTACATTCTCGCCTAATGGACTTTCACTTTTGAAGAACGCTCGTATCCTTGCGCAGTTGTTTGAAGCTGAACTGGTGGTAATCCATGTAGGCGAAAAGGATTCCGATAAAGAAATTAAAATGAATGAAATGATTCTTGAATCTGGCTTAAAAGAAGGCGATTACTCATTGGTCTGGCAGTCGGGTGAACCGGCTGATACGATAATCGATGTATGCATTAAAGAAAAGATCGACTTATTGGTTTCCGGCGCCCTCGAAAAAGAACCTCTATTAAAATATTATACCGGCTCGGTGGCTCGAACTCTTATGAGAGCAGCTTCATGTTCTGTGCTCGTACTGGTTAATCCGGAAAATAAGATTATCAAATTCAATAAAATATGTGTGGGTGTGGATTATACACCTTTGAACGAAATAGCAGTTAAAAGAGCTTATAAATTGGCTCAACTCGAAAACGCCGAAGAACTCATTCTGGTCAGAGAATTTCAAGTACCGGGGCTCGCTATAACAATTTCCGACGGAGGTAATACCGAAGAGACCGAAGCAAGGAGATTGATTTGGCAGAAAGAAGAAGAAATGAAACTGAAATTATTTGCCGAAGAGCTTAATTTAACTGGAATCAAACTACAACTGGTTTGTCGCTACGGTAAAGAAGGCTGGGAATTAAAACAATACGCTCAACAATCTGGGTGCGATTTGCTGGTTATCGCTTTGCCTTCAAACAAACTTAAATTTTTCGACCGTATTTTCAAACACGATATTGAATTTATTTTCAGTCAACTCCCATGTTCATTACTAATAATTCGTTAAATATTTATTGCTATCAATGTCAATGAATGCTTCCGAAATAACGTTGTTTCTGGTGGAACTTAGTATAATTCTTCTTTTTGCCAGAGGATTTGGGGAATTACTCCGATTGGTACGGCAGCCGGTCGTTATTGGAGAAATTATTGCTGGCATTGTGCTCGGACCAACTATCTTTGGAACTATTTTCCCAGAAGCATTCAATAAATTATTCGTGCAATCTGATACGATATCCATAGCACTCCATGCAATTACACTTTTAGGAATTGTTATGTTGTTGCTTGTATCCGGTATCGAAATCGATCTACCTCTCTTGATAAGGCAAAGTAAAAAGGCGTTTTTAATCAGTATGCTGGGAGTTACATTCCCATTTATACTTGGTTTCACGTTTGCATATTTTTTCCCTCACCAATTCGATATTATAAATGACGAAGACAGATTAATATACGCTTTGTTTATTGGTACGGCTCTATCGATAACTGCTCTTCCGGTTGTCGCCCGAACATTGATGGATCTAAATATTTTCAAATCCGAAATTGGTTTTTCAATTATTACATCAGCAATGTTCAACGACCTTGTTGGATGGATTATCTTCTCGATTATTCTCGGTATGATTGGTTCAAATTTAGGATACGGAATAAGTGCGGGGAATTTAGTCTTATTGTTGTTTGCTTTTATAATTGTTTCACTTTTGTTCTTCCGCAAAGTTTTTGATTATTTGTTCGGATTTGCCAAAAAATATCTTTCGAATCCGGGAGGTATCCTCAATATTATTTTCATAATTGGTTTCAGCGCTGCAGCTTTTACAGAATATATTGGTATACATGCAATATTCGGAGCTTTTATTATCGGAATTGCCATCGGAGATTCAGTGCATCTGACAGAGGATGTCCGTGAAATTATGAATCAGTTCGTGACAAATATTTTTGCTCCCTTGTTTTTTGTTTCAATTGGGTTGCGAATCAATTTCATACAGGATTTCGACCCACTACTTGTACTAATCATGCTTACCTTGTCGGTAGTCGGTAAAGTCTTAGGCTCTGCATTGGGTGCCCGACTTGGCGGATTCGATAAGTACGATTCATGGACTATAGGATTTGGTTTGAATGCGCACGGCACAATCGAATTGGTTCTCGGTACTGTTGCTTTCGAAGCCGGTTTAATTAATGAACGAGTTTTTGTTGCGCTGATCATAATGGCGCTCACAACAACGCTTACAAGCGCTCCTTTAATGAAATATTTTATTGAAAAAACAAAAACCAGATTTACTCTTGCTGGAATTCTTAATAAAGAAGCAATTTTAATTTCGGATAATTCGATTATGGATAAAAAATTATTGATTGAAAAACTATCCGAAAAGCTCGCTGAAATAAATGGATTGGATAAGAAACTAATCTTTAATGCGGTTTGGAAAAGAGAACAGGCGCTTCCAACAGGATTGGAAAATCATCTCGCATTGCCACACGCTCGTTGCAACGTGAAATATCCGACGGCTGTTCTTGCGGTTCATAAAAGAGGCATTAAATTCGATTCGCTCGACGGAAAGCCTGCTCATCTGATAGTTCTATTGGTAACGCCTGTGGATAAACCGGAATTACAATTGGAGCTTCTTTCCGGAATTGTCCAAAAATTAGGCAAAAAAGAGATAATCGATTATATTTCAAATCTTAATTCTAAGGAAGAAATAGTAAAAACAATAAACCAACTATTCTCGTCATGAAAATTTTCCAAAAAATTGGAAGAGTAACTTTAAATTTTCTTCAGGAAAGTGGACAGGTATTCAGACTGACCGGCGAAATTTTTCGTTTTGCTCCTTCATTGCTTAAAGGAAGGAAAAGTTTTTTGTATCAAATGGAGCATATCGGGGTAAATTCAATTCCGCTTGTTTTTATTATAGCAGTATTTACAGGTGCGGTTGCCGCATGGCAGGCAGCGTATCAATTGAAAGGAATAGCGCCACTTTCATTTCTTGGAGCCACAACGAGCCGTGCAATTATTACTGAATTGGGTCCCGTTCTTACCGCTATTGTTATCGCAGGCAGAATCGGAGCTTCGATTGCTGCCGAGATTGGCTCGATGAAAGTAACAGAACAAATCGACGCTCTCGAGACGATGGGAATTAGTCCCGTACGATTTCTTGCCACGCCACGTTTTTTTGCGTCTGTCTTGATGATGCCTGTACTTGTAATTTTTGCAAATATCATTGCAACTTTTGGCGCATATTTTATTTCTAATTTTTTTCTCGGTGTTTCGTTCACAGTCTTCTTCGAATCGGTTAGAAGATATTTCCTTTTTGGAGATTTTGCTTATGGACTATTTAAAGGAATGATATTTGGTGGTGTCACTTCTTTATTAGGCTGCCATATCGGATTCCGTACCGAAGGAGGTGCCGAAGGGGTTGGAAAAGCTACAATTCGCTCGTTCGTATTAAGCGCTGCAATGATTCTTATCCTCGATTACTTTTTGTGGACACTTATATTTTAAAATTTATAGCAAATTTTAGTACAATAAATAATTGATACAAAATTTCTATATTTTTAAATTTGTATAAGATTTTTTCTAACTTAAGGTAAGCGACACAAATAAAATGTAGACCTTTCTAAAGTATACATCTTTTTGCCCTTTAATGTTCAAAAATCATTTTGAAAAAGGATAAAGAGTATTTATTATCCAACAATCTAAAAGTGGAGAAATCAAAATGTCAGATTTTGTCAATTATTTAATGAACCTGGTAAAAACCAAAAATCCGAACGAACCGGAATTTCATCAAGCCGTTTATGAAGTGGCAATGTCATTATCTCTAGTAATGGAAAGACATCCCGAATACAGAAAAGAAAAAATTCTCGAAAGAATGGTTGAGCCCGAACGAGTAATTATGTTCAGGGTACCGTGGGTCGACGACATGGGAGAAGTTCAAATCAATCGCGGTTTCAGAATCGAAATGAACAGTGCAATTGGCCCTTATAAAGGAGGTTTGCGTTTTCATCCCTCGGTAAACCTTGGAATACTGAAATTTCTGGCATTTGAACAGGTATTCAAAAACAGTCTTACATCGCTGCCGATGGGTGGCGGTAAAGGGGGCTCAGATTTCGACCCGAAAGGCAAGAGCGACGCAGAAGTAATGAAATTCTGCCAGAGTTTTATGAATGAACTTTATCGTCATATCGGTCCAAACACCGACGTACCAGCCGGTGATATCGGTGTCGGCGGTAGGGAAATCGGTTATCTGTTCGGTCAATATAAAAGACTTAAAAACGAATTTAGCGGAGTTTTAACTGGCAAAGGATTGAACTGGGGCGGTTCGCTTATAAGACCGGAAGCCACCGGATACGGAAATGTCTATTTTGCATCGGAAATGCTTGCAACTCGGGGCAAAACGCTCGAAGGCAAGAAATGTTTGGTCTCCGGTAGCGGAAACGTTGCTCAATATACAATCGAAAAAATAATTGAACTCGGTGGCAAAGTGCTTACGCTTTCGGATTCAAACGGATATATCTATGATGAAGAAGGAATCGACAGGGAAAAACTTAACTTCGTAATGGACTTGAAAAATAACCGGCGAGGTAGAATCAAAGAGTATGCTGAAAAGTTCAAAAATGCAGTTTATATGCCAGTCGATCCGAATCTCGATTACAATCCATTGTGGAATCACAAAGCCGACTGTGCTTTCCCTTCGGCAACCCAGAATGAAATTAACGGCAAAGATGCACAAAATTTATTGAAGAATGGCGTTTATCTGGTGAGCGAAGGCTCAAATATGCCCTGCACTCCGGATGCTATCGATTTATTCCTCGATGCAAAAATCCTTTACGGACCGGGCAAAGCGGCAAATGCTGGTGGCGTGGCAACTTCAGGACTCGAAATGGCTCAAAACAGTATGAGATATTCATGGACGCGCGAAGAAGTTGATAATCGATTACGACTGATTATGAAGAATATTCATAAAACCTGCGTGGACGTGGCAGAAAAATACGGCACCCCAGGAAATTACGTAAACGGCGCAAACATATGTGGATTTATCAAAGTGGCAGACGCTATGATCGATCAGGGAATTGTATGATTTTCAAAGTCTAAGTCAATGATAAGTTAATCAGAATGTAAAGCTATAAATCGAAGATTGGTACTTATAAATGAAGAAGTTAGAACTTTGGCTCAAATGTCGGTTGTATGGAAAAAAGTTGATTGAGCAAAACAAATTATAAATAATGTAAATGTCTCTACATTAGTTTTTCAGAGTTCTAACTTCTTTCAGAATCTGACTTCATTTAAAGTGCGTTACTTTTCGGTCAACCAAATCGAATAAGATAATTTCGAGTGGGATCAGCTCGATAAATTCGTCGCTGGATAAGAGAATATTTATACGAAACACTCCCGTCTGGAAAAACCTCTGACTATTAAAATTTACGGTTAAAAAAACTCCGGTATTATCTCAAACCCTAATGAGTTGGAGTTGCTACTAAAAAAAATTATTTTTACCGTTAAGAAAACAATGGTGATTTATGTCTCAAATAATTATTAAACCCGCAGAACGGACCAACGACATTAAATATGCTGTACGGGATATCGTTGTCGTTGCAAATGAAATAGCCAAGTCGGGAAAGGAGATGCTCTATCTTAACATTGGCGACCCGAATTTATTCGACTGGCAACCGCCCCGTATTTTAATCGAAGAAACTTACAAAGCAATGTTGAATAATTATAATGGTTATGCGCCTTCTTCGGGAATTAAGCCTGCGTTAGAAGCCATCGAAAAAGAAGCCGAAAGAAAAGGAATAAAAAATATTCAGAATATTTTTATAACAACCGGCGCCAGCGAAGCAATCGATATTTGTCTTACGGCACTTGTTAATGCCGGCGAAAATATCCTAACTCCAACTCCAGGCTATCCACTTTATACTGCTATACAAAGTAAATTGCAGATGTACGAAAATCCTTATTATCTAAACGAGGATAATTACTGGCAACCCGATATTGAGGATATAAAAAGCAAAATCAACGATAAAACTCGTGCAATAATTATCATTAATCCGAATAATCCAACAGGTGCTCTCTATAGAAAAGAGATACTGGAAGAGATAATTGATCTGGCAATTAAACATAATCTTGTAATTTTTTCTGACGAAATTTATGACAAATTGATTATCGATGATAAAGAGCACATCTCGATTGCTTCATTGAATTCCGAAGTGCCGGTAATTACTTTCGGGGGATTGTCGAAAAATTATATGGTACCCGGTTTCCGTATGGGGTGGGGAATCGTAAGCGGCAATGGCGCTGTACTAAAAGATTATATCGAAGCCATAAATAAACTGCTCAGAGCACGGCTTTCTGCAAATCATCCTGAACAATATGGAATTGCACCAGCTTTATTAGGCGACCAGTCGCATTTGATTGAGGCAAAGGAAAAACTAAAACGTCGTAGAAATATAACGATAGAAATGCTCAATTCGATTGATGGAATAAATTGCGTTGCACCAGAAGGCGCTTTTTATGCTTTCCCCCGTCTCAAATATATTAAAGACGATTATAAATGGGCAAAAGAATTAATTAAAGCAGAAGGAGTTGTTACAGTACCTGGCAGCGGTTTCGGTCAGGTGGTTGGTACAAGTCACTTCAGAATTGTTTTCCTCCCGCCAGGAAATCTGCTCGACAAAGCTTATAATGCTATACGACGATTTATGCAATCTTATGAGGAATAAAAAAGGCTGCTCAAGGCAGCCTTCCTTTTAGTAGCATTACTTAAATATACATGTTTATTAATTGTTCGAGATATTCTTGTTTCCCGCTAATCAATTTGGGTTCGCCGTTTTTAATTGCAATTTCTCTTAAATCTTCGAGAGTAAGTTCGCCTTTTTCAAAACGAGCACCGTCGCCCGAATCGAAAGAAGCATAGCGCTCCTGTCTTATTTTCTTGTAATCTGATTCGTTCAGAATTTTTTCGGCAATCAGTAGAGCGCGTGCAAAAGCATCCATACCAGCTATATGAGCAATAAATAAATCTTCGATATCGGTTGAATTTCTTCTTACTTTAGCGTCGAAATTAACTCCGCCTTTGCCAAATCCACCAGCTTCTGCAATTACAAGCATCGCTTCGACTAATTCGTAGATGTTGATCGGGAATTGATCGGTATCCCAGCCGTTTTGATAATCGCCGCGGTTAGCATCGATACTGCCGAACAATCCTGCATCGACAGCGCATTGAATTTCGTGCTGGAAAGTATGACCCGCCAGGGTTGCGTGGTTAACTTCGATATTTAATTTGAAATCCTTATCCAGTCCGTAATATCTCAAAAATCCGATAACCGTTTCGACATCATAATCATACTGATGTTTTGAAGGTTCCATCGGTTTAGGCTCAATCAAAAATGTGCCTTTGAATCCTTGTTTGCGGGCATAGTCTCTTGCGAGTTCGAGAAATTTTGCCATATGTTCTTTTTCACGTTTCATGTTTGTATTGAGCAGAGTAAGATATCCTTCGCGACCGCCCCAGAAAACGTAATTCTCTCCACCGAGTTCAATAGTAGCATCGAGGGCACGCTTAACCTGAGTAGCGGCATAAGCAACCACATTGAAATCGGGATTTGTTGCTGCTCCGTTCATATAACGCGGATGCGAAAATAGATTTGCCGTCCCCCAGAGAAGTTTAACGTTCGAAGCTTTTTGTTTTTCCTTAGCGTATTCAATCAAAGTTTGCAAACGCTTGTCTGATTCGGTAATTGAAGCGCCTTCTTCAACTACATCAAAATCATGAAAACAATAAAAGGGGAGACCCAATTTAGTTGTAAATTCGAAAGCGGCGTCCATTTTGCCTTTTGCTCTATCAATCGGATCAGAAGCTTCGTTCCATGGCAGATAACGTGTACCCCTGCCGAATGGATCAGATAATTCAGAGCAGAAGGTATGCCAATATGCTACCGAAAAGCGAAAATATTCTTTCATCGTCTTTCCGAATACGACTTTATTTTCGTCGTACCATTTAAATGCAAGCGGATTTTTTGAATCGAGTCCTTCGTATTTGATCTTCCCGATACCGGTGAAATATTCTTTTTTGCCTGTCAGATAATCCATTTTTTCTTCCTCCTGTTTATGTTAAATAAATTTTTTCAGATTCTCGAGCCATTTGCCGTATGCCTCTTCTGTTGCCTCTTTCTGGGATTTATTGGGTTCAATTATTTCCAATTTGGTTAAATTACGGAAAGCCTCTTCGGGTGTTTTAAACAGACCTGCTCCCAAAGCCGCACCGCGGGCAGCTCCAACTGAACCATCGGTATCGTACAATTCAACAGTCGCATCAATAATGTTTGAAAATGTCGATTTGAATATCGGACTGAGAAACATATTGGCTTTGCCAGCGCGGATTACATTGATATCGAGTCCCATCTGGCGAATTATATCGATGCCATATTTGAATGTGAATGCAATTCCTTCCTGCGCGGCTCGGAAAAAGTGTGCCTTGTCGTGACGATTTAAATCGACGTTCAGAAATTGAGCGCCAATGTTTTTATTTTCGAAAACTCTCTCAGCTCCATTTCCAAAAGGCAGTATAACCAGTCCTTCACTTCCGATTTTTATTCCAGAGCTCATCTGATTCATTATTTCATACGACAGACCTTCACCCATATTTTTACGCAAATATGAATTCATAATACCGGTACCGTTAATACAAAGCAATACACCGATGCGTGGTTTTTCTGGCGTATGGTTAACGTGCGCAAATTGATTTACACGCGATAATTTATCGTAATTGAGTCGATCGATAACTGCATAAACAACGCCCGAGGTACCCGCAGTTGCTGCAATTTCTCCTGGATTAAGAACATTGAGTGAGAATGCATTATTAGGCTGGTCGCCTGCACGATATGAAACTACAGTCTCTTTATTCAAACCGAGCTCTTCGGCAACTCCCGGCAATACCTTCCCCTGGATTGAAAATGTAGGAACGATTTCTGGCAGCAATTTTTTATCGATGCCGTAATATTCCAATATTTTTTCGGATGGAGCATTTTCCTTGAAATCCCAGAAAATACCTTCCGAAAGTCCAGAAACTGTTGTTGCTATTTCCCCCGTCAATTTCATTGCAATAAAATCGCCGGGCAACATTGCTTTGAATATTTTTTCATAAACTTCGGGTTCGTTGTCTTTAACCCATTTCAGTTTAGAAGCCGTGAAATTTCCGGGCGAATTCAATAAATTGTTCAAGCAATATTCTTCGCCTATTTCCTTAAATGCTGTATTTCCAGTTTCGACAGCACGACTGTCACACCAGATAATCGAAGGACGCAATACTTTTCTGTCCCTATCGACTAGAACCAGACCATGCATTTGATATGAAATGCCGATCGATTTAATTTCTTCTGCTCTGACATTGTTCTTTGCGACTAAATTTTTGGTAAGCAGTTTTGCATACTCCCACCAGGTTTCCGGATTTTGTTCTGCCCACCCCGGTTTTGGGGAGGAAATTTTCATCTCTTCTTTCGGATGAAAGTCGCTGTCGATAGTTCTGCCTGTCTTGACGTCGAAAAGAGAACATTTAATGGAAGAACTGCCAATATCATATCCGATTGAGACCATATTGTTACTCCCCGAAGATGTTTATAATTAGGTGTAAAAAATACACTTTTATTTTTAAAAAAACATCAGAATTTTTTAAGTGGTTTTTATGAATTTATAAACTGGAAGTTTATTAAATTTGTAATAGTTTTCATTAGAATTTTGATACTAATTTGCATAATTCATTGGTTAAATCATGTCGCATATCCTCAAAGATGTAATAAAAAATATTTCTATCGATTGTGTGATTTTTGGCTTCGAGAATTCCGTGTTAGAAGTTTTGCTTGTCAAACGTGCTATTAAACCGGCTAAAGAAAGATGGGCTCTGCCAGGTGGCTTTATTAAAAAAGACGAATTGATCGATGTAGCGGCACAACGAATCCTAAAAGAAACTACCGGACTGGACAATATTTATCTGGAAGAATTTAAAATTTTCGACAAAGTTGATAGATACCCGCTAAGAAGAGTTTTTACTCTGGGACATTATGCTCTGGTTAAACCCGAACAATACGTGCTTTCTACAGGAGTGGATACTTCGGAAGCAAAATGGTTTAAGCTCGATGAATTACCGGAACTGCCGTTCGACCATCTGGAAATTATTCAGGAAGCTATGGAAAAATTACGGGCTCGAATTCGTTATCGACCGATCGGATTCGAATTGCTTCCGGAAAAGTTTACTCTGCCTCAACTTCAAACTCTATACGAAGTTATAATCGGTAAAAAACTCGATAAACGAAACTTCCGCAAAAAATTAATGAAAATGAATCTTGTCAAAAAATTGAAAGAAAAAGATAAAAATAGCACAAGACGTCCCGCATATCTTTACCGCTTCGATAAACGGACGTATGAAAAACTAAAAAAGAATGGTTTCAATTTTGAACTCTAAATAAATTTCTCAAATCCGATGGGATTTGTAATAAAATGCTGCCTGAAATAAACTAATTCCCGAGTAAATAATTTCCGCTCAGATTGCAAGTTGTCTCATAAAAATTTTTAATTATCGATGGCACTATTAGAAATGACAATAATTCATTCAATAAATACTGAAGGTGTGGAATTATTTTGCATATTCGAGGGGCAACTAAAATTAATATTACGCAGATGTGGTAATTAGATGACTAAAAGGATAGATTATTTTTCAGATGGTGGATTACATACTATTCAGGAGATGAGATAAATTTCTTCCTTGCTTTGAAAAGGTGCTGCACATTGTCTATATTTGTTTATTATTTTTAAGATAAAATGCGGTTAAATCTTTTTTGGCTACTCATAATTTTTTGAAAAATATAAAAATTTCTCGACTCGATAACGGTATTACCGTAGTCTCCGAAAATATAAAACACGTAGATTCATTTTCTCTGGGATTCTGGTTCAATGTTGGGTCACGAGACGAAAACGAAATAAATAATGGAATCAGCCATTTCCTCGAACACATGTTTTTTAAGGGTACGCGGAAAAGAAGTGCCAGAAAAATTGCTGAAGATATCGAATCACTCGGTGGCTATCTGAATGCTTTTACATCCAAGGAACATACTTGTTATTATGGAAGAGGATTAAAAGACGGTATTGAACCAACTTTTGAAGTTCTTGCCGATATGCTTCAAAATTCAGTTTTTTCAGTAAACGAAATCCGTAAAGAAGCACAGGTGGTTATTGATGAACTTCGTGATATCGAAGATTCACCCGAAGAGTTAATTTTCGACCGCTTCGAGAGCACCATATTTAATGGTACGTCGCTGGGCTTTCCAATTATCGGAACGGAAAAAAATATTAGAAAATTTACACGAAAAGACCTGATCGATTACGTTCATAAAAATTACACACTCAACAGATTGTATATTATTGCTTCGGGTAATGTAAGCCATTCCCGTCTTATTAAATTGACAGAGAAATATATCAATAATTCGTTTGAAAGTTATAGTGTTCCTGAAAGGAAAATAGAACTTTATACTTCAGGCGACCTGTTTATAGAAAAGGATACGCAGCAGGTGCATTACATAATTGGGACAACGACGTACGGGTATAACAGTAAGAAACGTTATACTGCGCGGTTATTATCGTATATTTTGGGTGAAGGAAGCAGCTCGCGACTATTTCAGCGTTTAAGAGAAGAAAATGGAATTGCATATCAAATAAATTCATTCTTGAATTCTTTTTATGATGTGTCTACATTTGGCATATATCTTTCTACAAATGAGAAATCGGTACACAAAGCTCAAAAACTGATTAATGAAGAAATAAATAAAATCCGCAGCAGAAAAATTAGCCTTAAAGAACTTGAGAGAGCAAAAAAATCTATGATCGGTAATTTGATGATGAGCCTGGAAAGTACTACCAACAGAATGACGAGGATGGGACAATCGATAATATATTTTGACGAAATTAAATCGCCTTCCGAAACTATAAGAGAGATCAAGAAAATCAAGGAAGACGATATCAGAGAAATGGCTAATGAAATTTTGGGTAACAATAAATTAATTCGCATTATATTGAGTTCAAAAAATTATTTAATGCAGCGTGTAGCATAAAAAAGGGGAAATTATGCCACAAATTACTATCGACGGGAAACAGATAGAATTCAAACCTGGGCAAACAATCATTCAGGCAGCACGGCATGCTGGCATTGAAATACCGCATTTTTGCTGGCATCCCGAATTGTCGGTTTCTGGCAACTGCCGCGTTTGCTTGGTAGAGGTTGAAAAAATGCCAAAGCTTGTAATTTCATGCGCTACGTTTGCATCGGAAGGAATGGTAGTGCATACTAAGTCAGAAAAAGCTCTCGAAGCCAGAAATGCAGTGATGGAATTTATTTTGATAAATCATCCGCTTGATTGTCCTATCTGCGACGAAGCCGGCGAATGTAAACTTCAAGAATATGCCTATGCTCATGGAAAAGGTGAAAGCCGCTTCGAGGAAATTAAAAACAGAAAAGAAAAACGCGTTCAGCTGGGTCCCTACGTTAAATTTGATGCCGAACGATGTATATCGTGCTCGCGATGTATTCGATTTTCCGACGAAATTGCAAAAGCAAATCAACTCACTTTTGTAAAAAGAGGCGATAGGGTAACTATAACAACTTTCCCGGGCGAGTCGTTCGACAATCCTTATTCTTTGAATGTTGTCGATATCTGTCCTGTAGGCGCTTTGACAAATCAGGATTTCAGATTTAAGTCACGCGTCTGGGAAATGTCGCATACCGAATCCATATGTATTGGCTGCTCACGAGGCTGCAACATCGATACCTGGGTAAGAAATAATCAGATACTCAGACTTACACCACGATTCAATCCCGAAGTCAACAGTTACTGGATGTGCGATAACGGAAGACTGAATACTTTCAAACATGTGAACTCTGATACACGGATTGACGGCGTTTATATACGGCATAACGGCGCTTTGACAAAATCCGATTGGGATACGGCTTATAAAAATGTTTCAACAGAATTGAGAAAATATCGGTCGGATGAAATTCTATTTATCGGTTCACCTTATGCAACTCTCGAAGATAATTATGTTCTGAAAAAACTTGCTGCACAATTTAACTCTATTCCTTATTTCCTTACTCACATAAAACCAGGCGATCAGGACGATATTTTAATTCGTGAGGATAAAACCCCGAATTCAACTGGCGCTGAATTGCTCGGTTTGAAGAAGTTAAAGGATTACGAGGAATTACTTACATTATTTAAAAACGGGAAAGTCAAAGCGGCTTACATTGTTGAAGACAACCCAGCTGCCTTGGATGAAGAATTGAAAGAACAGTTGTCCAATCTTAAATTACTGGTTGTTCATGCAACTAATAGAAATGAAACCTCAGAACTGGCTCATTATCTATTCCCGGCTGCTACATATGCTGAAAAGCACGGCTCTTTTGTGAATTTCATGGGCAGATTACAAAGAATAAAGCCCGCCGTTGAAACTGTTGAACTCGACAGAGCACTCGATGGTATGAGCATGAGTCGATGGGATAAATTTGGAACCAAGTTCGACAGGTGGAAACAAGGATATAAATACGATGCCCTCCCATCATGGAAAATTTTGTCCCGCTTGATTAATGCTTTGAACGAGAAAGTCAGATACAATATGGCTGAAGAAGTATTTAACGAAATCTCTAATAACGTAGAAGCTTTCAAAGGAATCGACTACGATAGCATAGGTGAGATGGGAGTACAAATAAAGTACGAGCTTGTATAAATTTTGTCAATTGTAACTTGATAGCAAAAAGACGGAGCTATTTCGAATGACAATTTGGGAAATAATAATTACCTCTGTAATCAAGATAGCAATAGCGCTGACGTCGCTCTTGTTATCGGTAGCTTACATGGTCTATTTCGAAAGAAAGATAAGCGCATGGGCTCAAAATCGGCTGGGACCGAACCGCGTGGGATACAGAGGATTGCTACAGCCCTTTGCAGATGTATTTAAACTTCTGTTTAAAGAAGATATTGTGCCCGATGCAGCGAATAAAACACTTCATACAATGGCTCCGTTTATTTCATTGTTCGTTGCATTTGCAACCTATGCCGTTGTACCTATTGGACCGGAAGTTAATTTATTTGGATATCAGATTAAATTGGTAGTGGCTGACGTAAATATAGGAATTCTGTACGTACTTGCTCTCACATCATTGGGCGTTTATGGAATTACACTGGCAGGCTGGTCTTCAGGCAGTAAGTATTCTCTTCTGGGTGGGATTCGTTCATCAGCGCAAATGATTTCTTATGAAGTCTCGATTGGATTTTCGATAGGCGGTGTTTTATTGATGGCTGGTTCGCTTAGACCAATTGATATTGTAAATGCTCAGTATGGAGGGATGTGGAATGCAATTCTTCAGCCAATTGGGTTTATTACTTTTGTAGTATCCGCTTTTGCTGAAACAAATAGACTGCCATTCGATTTACCCGAAGCCGAACCCGAATTGGTCGGCGGATATCATACGGAATACAGCTCATTCAAGTTTGCCGGCTTCTTTTTAGCTGAATATGCTAATATGATAATTGCCAGTCTGCTAATTGTAACTCTTTATTTAGGAGGCTGGCAAATACCTTATGTTGATAAATTGGGACTTAGTGAAGGACTAACAGTTGTACTGCAGATTGCTTCCTTTTTATTGAAAACTGCATTTATGCTCTTTGTTTTTATCTGGGTTCGATGGAGTATTCCCCGATTTCGTTATGACCAGTTAATGAATCTTGGATGGAAGGTAATGTTCCCGCTAGCATTACTCAACATTGTTTGGGTTGCTATGTTAATTATGATTTTCAAATTATAGCATTAGGTAAGCAATGGCACAGAAGAAAAGAAAAAAAGACCTGAGTTTTTGGGAGAGAATCTATATAGTAGAAATAATTAAAGGGATGATTCTCACACTAAAAAATATGCTTCGTCCGAAGTTTACGATGGAGTATCCTGAAGTAAAATTTGAACCGCCAGCTTCTTATAGAGGGAGACCTGTGCTTGTTTTGGAAGAAAACGGCGTTGAAAGATGTGTGGCATGTGGGCTCTGCTCAAGAGTTTGTCCCGCTCTGGCAATCGAAGTACAGGCTTCAGAAACAAACCTTGAAAAAGAACGATATCCCGAAAAATTCGAAATTAATATGCTTCGTTGTATCTTCTGTGGCTTCTGTGAGGAGGTTTGTCCTGAAGAGGCAATCGTAATGAGCAAAGATTATGAATTAGTCTTTACAAATCGTAACGATGCGATTTTTGGTAAAGATAAATTGTTGATTCCTGTCGAACAACTTCGCGACCGAATCGAATTCTTAAGGAAATTCAAATAGTCAACATTGCTTAGACCGAAAGTGATGGTAACTAAAAAAAGTAATGGTTTTAATATATAAGCCACGAATTTCACTAATTATATACCGAATTTATTTTTGAGTAATTACTTTTTAGTTACCCTATTTTATTATGTCCCTCCAATTTTGAAATAGAAATAAAATTTTATAAGTTTATATTAATTATGAATGGGGATTGCGATGTTTTCGAGGGTAATCTCCGCTTCTACATACGGAATCGACGCTTACAAAGTGGAAGTGGAAACTCATAGCGAGAGGCAGCTTCCTTCGATTACAATAGTAGGGCTACCAGACAATGCGGTTAAAGAAAGCAGGGAACGTGTTAGCGCTGCATTGAAAAATTCCGGTATCGATTATTCTTTCAAAAAAATTACAGTCAACCTGGCACCAGCCGATATCAAAAAGGAAGGAAGCGCATTCGACTTACCGATTGCAATCGGTATTCTTGCTGCAAACGAACTCATCAATTTGAATTTACTTGACGAGTCGATGATTCTTGGAGAATTGTCACTCGACGGTTCACTCCGTAAAATAAAAGGCGCTCTTCCCATAGCAGTAGAAGCTCGACGTCTTAAATTGAAGAATTTAATTTTGCCTGAGGACTCTGTAAAAGAAGCTTCGATTGTTGATGGTGTTAAAGTTTACGGTCTGAAAAATTTAAAAGAAGTAATCGATTTTTTGAACGGCAGTCAAGAATTCGAACCGACATACACCGACAAGGACGAAGTGTTTTCTCAAATCAATAAATATCATCTCGATTTTTCAGACGTAAAAGGGCAGGAAAATGCTAAAAGAGCGCTCGAGATAGCAGCAGCCGGCGGGCATAACATTATAATGATCGGACCACCCGGATCGGGCAAAACAATGCTTGCCAAACGTCTGCCTACAATTTTACCTCCACTCACTTTTGAGGAAGCTCTCGAAACTACAAAAATCCATTCTGTAGCTGGAATACTTCCGAAAGATAAAGCCTTAATAACTGAGCGTCCATTCAGGAGTCCACACCATACTGTATCCGATGCAGCTTTAATTGGCGGTGGAAGCATACCTCGTCCTGGAGAAGTATCGTATGCACACCACGGAGTTTTATTCCTTGACGAACTGCCGGAATTTAAGAAGAACGTTCTCGAAGTAATGCGTCAACCTCTGGAAGATTCGAAAGTTACGATTAGTCGATCAAAAATGTCAGTCGAATTTCCGGCAAATTTTATGCTTGCAGCGGCAATGAATCCCTGCCCCTGTGGCTATTATACAGACCCCACAAAAGAATGTACCTGTACACCTGCGCAAATTCAAAAATATATGGCTCGTATTTCCGGTCCATTGCTCGACAGGATCGACATTCACATTGAAGTGCCCGCAGTTAAATACAAAGAATTGTCCTCGGAAATACAAGGTGAAAAATCAGAAACTATCAGGCAGCGTGTAGTTAAAGCCAGACAAATTCAATTGAAGCGATTCGAAGGCTTGAAAAATATTTATTGTAATGCCGATATGGGAAGCCGCGAATTGAGAAGATTTTGTCGACTTGATAGTCAATGCAACAAATTGCTCAAGATGGCAATGACTCGCTTAGGATTTTCAGCCAGGGCGTACGACAGAATTATCAAAGTAAGTCGCACTATTGCCGACCTCGAAGCTTCCGAAAATATTTTACCTCAGCATATCAGCGAAGCAATCCAATACAGAGCGCTTGACAGAGAATTATGGGGACATTGACGAGTATTAATTCAAGTATTGTATATTGCTAATATGGAATCGGAGAGTTAGTAAAAAAACATATTTCATCTTTTTTTGATAATATAATTTACAATCTTTGTAGTGACAATTAGAATTTTTTCAAAATGTGGATTTTCTGTGCTCCATTAAGAAAAAATTAGTTAACGTGAAAACTCACCGGAATGGAGTCTCTAATTGTAAAAACTGTTATTAATATTTATTGAAAGGATAATTATGCTTAGAAATATATTCTTTGTAGTTGCAATATTGTCGATTATTAATTCGAACAATAATGCACAAACAATAATTACCGATAGACCGGATTTTACAGAAAGTGCTTTTACCCTGCCGTCCAATTCTATCCAGTTTGAGGGGGGTATTTTGTTCGATATCAACACTGACATCAAAAATATTACGTTCCCCTCGATTTTAACGAGAATAGCTTTGCATAGAAGTTTCGAGGTCAGAATTGGTTTTACCGGTTGGACATACTCAGAAGAAACATCGGAAACATATTAAAATGATTTAGCACTTGAAGCCAAGTATCAATTATCGGTTAATCCTGAATTACCAGTGGCTATTTTATTAATTAGTAAACTCCCTGCCGGGAGTGAAGAAATATCCATCGATAATCCTGAATACGGCTTTAAACTTGCTATTTCCCATCCAATAAATGATTATTTTACTCTAAGTTCGAATTCAGGGGCAATATCAGTTGAATCGAAAGACCAGAGAGAATTGCTTTATTTGTTTTCATTGAGTATGGGTTTTTCTATTACAAACAATGCCGGATGGTTTTTGGAATTTTTTTCACTTATGCCGAATAAACACAAATGGCAACCTTCAATTGACACTGGATTTACATATTTACTCGGAAACGACTTGCAACTCGATTTATTTGCTGGATTTGGAATGAACGATTATGCCTCCGATTTATTCGCTGGACTCGGCATCTCTTATAATATGAAATACTAATTACAATTTTTGCACTATGTTATTGGAAAGTTCCTTTTTCCTATAACTACGTTAAAACTAAGTATTCTTAACCGACAATTACTAAAAATCGATTTTAAGCGGATTTAATATTCATGTAAAAATTCCATTGCGAACGCTACTTACTACCGACAGCAAAATTCGACGATATCGATTAACATTTTCTTATATTTTTTCAAATACGTGCTTATAATAAAAACGCCTCAAATGTAGAGGAAGAAATTTGCCTTAAAGTTCGAATTACCTTCATGGCGACTTTGTGGATTTAATTATTCTGCAGTACTTAAGTTCAGGAGCAGATGATGAGCAGGAACCTGAAATTAATCAAAATATACGACAATAATTCTCTGAGAATCTTAGTACAACTGAAAAAGCGTGAAAAAGTGTCAATGACAGATATGCTCAATAGAACCTTTCGAACATAGTGCTTGTTGATACATAAAATAATTGAATGTTTTATTTGTGCATTATGGTGTTTTATCGAGGTAGAAATTTTAATGAGAGGTAAAATATGTTGAAATTAATTGGAATTTTTGGCGTCCTATTATTGTTGATGGCATTAACAACAAATAAAAATGAAGATAAAATGAACGATAAAACTGAAGTAGCAATTTTTGCAGGTGGATGTTTTTGGTGTATTGAAGCAGCGTTTGAAAATTATACCGGCGTTATCGAAGTCGTTGCTGGATACACTGGCGGAAATATCGAAAACCCTTCTTACGAAGAAGTTTCAACAGGTCGCACAGGACATTACGAAGCGGTTAAAATTATTTTTAATCCCGATAAAGTGTCTTACAGCGAACTCCTGAATCATTTCTGGCTGCAGATTGACCCTACGGATGATTACGGTGCTTTTGTTGATAAAGGTTCACAATATAGGTCAGCAATTTTTTATACAAGTCCCGAGCAAAAAATTATTGCCCATTTTTCCAGAGATAAATTCGAGGCATCAGGTATCTTTCAAAAGCCAATTGTAACTAAAATTTTACCAGCAAAGAAATTTTATCCTGCCGAAGATTATCATCAGGACTATTTTATTAAGAGTTCGATGAATTATAAAAGGTATAAAAATAACTCTGGCAGGAATGAGTTCCTCGACCGTATCTGGGCTACTCGGTTAAATAATGACGAAAAATATATAGAGAGAATGAATAAATCGAATCTTTCTCCGATGCAGTATAAAGTTACACAACAATGCAGTACAGAACCACCATTTCAAAACGAGTACTGGAATAATAAGGAAAAAGGGATTTATGTGGACATTGTGAGCGGAGAACCACTTTTTATTTCATTTGATAAATTTGATTCAGGGACAGGATGGCCAAGCTTCACTAAACCTTTAGAACCGCATAACATTCTTGAGTTAGTTGATTATTCATTCGGAATGACAAGAATCGAATTAAAGAGCCGTATTGCAAAAAGTCATTTAGGACATGTATTCCCTGATGGACCTAAACCTACTGGATTGAGGTACTGTATCAATTCCGCTTCTTTGAAATTTATACCTCTCGAAAAGTTGAAAGAAGAAGGATACGAAAATTATATCGAGTATTTTAATTAGGGGAAGTTATGTTACAACTAAGAAAATCTTATGAACGAGGGGTAACTAAATTGGATTGGCTCTTAAGTTACCATTCGTTTTCTTTCGGGAGTTACTTCGATTCTGATTATATAAATTTTGGCGACTTACGTGTTATAAATGAAGACGTTATCATGCCTTCTTCAGGATTTCCGATGCATCCGCACAATGATATGGAAATTATTACGATTGTATATGAAGGAGAACTGGAGCATCGTGATAGTATGGGTTACGGCTCCGTAATCCACAAGGACGACATTCAGATAATGAGTGCTGGCAGCGGCATTATTCACAGTGAATTCAACCATTCAAACGAGTTCCCGGTTAAATTGTTACAAGTCTGGATATTCCCGAATAAAAAAGCTCTTGCCCCACGTTATGATGAAAAGAAATTCCCGGAAAGCGAAAGGAGCAATCGTCCGCAATTATTGGTATCACCGTTAGGTGAAGACGAATCGCTTATTATAAATCAGGATGTAAAACTATATCGATCCAGATTAAAAGAAAATCATAAAATCAGTTTTAAAATTTTGCCCGAAAGAAACGTATGGGTGCAGCTAATTGCAGGTGCTCTTAAAATAAATGAAGTTAGTATGAACAGTGGCGACGGGCTTTCGGTTGAAAATGAAACGGAAATTAATATAAGTTCCATTGTCGATTCTGATTTTATTCTATTCGATTTGAGATAGCCCCGATACCTTTTCCCATACTGCGATTGCTTCGGGGAAAGGTTCCAGAGCACGGGGAACTGCTCCGTGCATATACGAAATGGCAACTCCATAGTTAACAATCGGTATATCAAAGTATTTGACTTGTTTGATACGCGTCTGCATCATTTTTCTTGTTAGGGTACATCCGCCGCAATGTACGATTAACTTATATTCTCCCAGATTATCCGGAAAATCGTGCCCACTGACTACGTCAATTTCAAGACTTTTTTTTGTATGAAGCCGTAGCCATCTTGGTATTTTTACTCTGCCAATATCGTCCTCCTGCGCATGATGTGTACAAGCTTCGGCAATTAAGACTTTATCGCCGTTTTCAAGCTCTTCTATTCTTCGTAAACCTTTAACATATTCTGTCAAGTCGCCTTTATACCTTGCCATCAATATTGAGAAAGTTGTCAAGGGAATTTCATTAGGCACGTCGGCAACCACACGCATAATTGCTTGACTGTCGGTTACAACCAGTTTAGGCGGTCTGTTCAAACTGGCAAGAGCTGCTCGTAATTCTTTGTCTTTAGCGACAACAACTATCGCGTCTTCGTCGAGCGACTCTCTGATTGTTTGAACCTGCGGCATAATAAGTCTTCCCTTTGGTGCACCCAGGTCAATTGGAACAACGAGCACAATAATATCGTGTTGTTTTATTAAATCGCCCACAAGAGGAATTTCATCTTCTCCCGAAATTTCTCTTGCAAGTTTTTCTTTCAGTTCATAGATGCCTTCGTCTCTCAGGCACGAAACTGTGTGGAATTTTATCTTAAGGTTTTTCAGTTCTTCAATTAATTCGTAATTAATACCGAGATCGGATTTGTTGATTACCACCGTAAAAGGAATCTCGAATTTTTTAAATTGCTCAATCAAATTCCTTTCATAATCCGAAAGGTTATATTGTGAATCGAGTACAAGAACGACAAAATCTGACTCGGAAATGATTTTAATAGTCCTCGAAATTCTCTTTTCTCCAAGTTCGCCAATATCATCGATACCTGCCGTGTCTATTAAAACGACAGGTCCGAAAGGTAACAATTCCATCGCTTTCCGCACTGGATCGGTAGTTGTTCCAGGGATATCACTAACAATTGCCAGATCCTGTCCGACAAATCTGTTCATCAAAGAGGATTTCCCGGCATTTCGTCTGCCGATAAATGCAATATGTATCCTTTCGGAGTATGGTGTTTTATTCAATGTTCAATCCCAAATCTTTCGAAATAATTTCATAAATCTGTTCTTCACTCAGCAATTTGCTTTTCATTAATACTTTCACAAAAGGAATGTTATTGTTATATGCATATTTTACCAGTTCCTGGATAGTGTCGTAACCAAAAGTAGAAATAAGCGATGCCGCTACAGCCGAACTGTTGATTAAATTCAGTTTACATCTTTCTTCGTTGGCTGTAATTCCTTCGATACAATTTTTTGCCAGGTTAAAGTTGGATTCACGCAACAATTCGAGAGATTTAAGAAAAAGGTGAGCAAGCAGTGGCCCAAAAGGATTGAGCTCAAGATTACCGCTGCCAGCAATATTGGAGATAACAACATCGTGTCCTTTTACCAGTTCGCAAATTTGGATGGCATTTTCGAGAATTACGGGATTAACTTTCCCCGGCATAATGCTCGAGCCAGCCTGTCTCGGCGGCAGATTGATTTCCCCGATTCCGCCGTTTGGACCGCTGGACATAAATCTCAGATCGTTGCATATTTTTATTATGCTCACGGCGCCAGCTTTGACAATTCCATGTACTTCTACAAATACATCCATATTTTGAGTGGTGTCAATTAGATCTTCGCTCTTAGCTACAGGAAGTTTTGTGATCTTTTTAAGTATTGAATTAACATTCAGAACGTATTCGCGTGTAGTAGAAACTGAATTTCCAACTGCTGTCCCACCTAAATTTACAGAACGAAGTCTTTCTTCGGCATTATAGAGACGCCAGCGATCTCGAGCAATTGCCTGAGCATATGCTCCAAATTCCTGTCCTAAGGTAATTGGTACGGCATCCTGAAATTGAGTGCGACCGAGTTTTAATATGTTTTTAAATTCTTCTTCTTTTTTCTGCAAAGCATTTTGTAATTGGGCAAACGATTCCTGCAAGTCCCTCAATAGTGTAATGGATGCAATTTTAAGCGCAGTAGGGAAGGTATCGTTTGTTGATTGACTCATATTGACATCGTCGATCGGATGAATAAAATCATATTCGCCGTAATTTTTGCCGGCAATTTTAAGCGCAGTATTAGCAATAACTTCGTTTATATTCATATTCAATGATGTGCCAGCACCTCCCTGATAAGGGTCGACAATAATTTTTTCGTAGATTGTCGACAAATCACCTTTGATGCATGAGTCGGTTTCAAGAAGCAGTTCCTCGATTGCCTCGGAAATCGGATCATATTTTTCTTTTAGTAAAAGACCGCACTTATAGTTAGTTTCTGCTGCAGCAAGTTTAACTTGAAAATAAGCTTTAATTAGATGAAGATTTACTTTTTCTCCGCTTCTGGGAAAATTATTATAACTTCTCACTGTGTGTATTCCATAAAGTGCATCGGATGGAATTTCCAGCTCTCCCGAAGAATCTTTTTCTATTCTCATAAAAATCTTTATTTATTTTACACAAAAATAGCAAAGAAGGGGAATAAAAAATAGGAAACAGGGAATGATAAAAAGCGGCGGTTATATTTCAAACCGCCGCTTTAAGAATTTTATTTAAAGTTTAGGTCATATGACCACAGGAGACTAAATTTATTTAACAAATTT
>DYLP01000034.1 GCA_020722005.1 Melioribacter roseus | reverse complement strand
TTATTTCTATGTTTGTCAAAACAAACTTTTCTCTAATGACAAATCTGGGATTATTGTTTATAATTCGAGGAGAAATGTAGCTAAAATATAATTGAGTGGTTAAAAGATAATTCTTCAATTTAAGTTGAAATATCAGTCATGAGAATTTAATTGCCTTTTTTCTTCTGTCAGTTTATCTTGTAGTAAAATTTTTTTGGGAAATGATATGCCAATTATAAAAGATTTTAAAACAATTCCTGAATTATTTCAGATCGTAGCAGTAGAATTCGGTAAAGGTAAGGATAAACCTGCATTCAAATACAAGGATAAAGACAAATGGATGGACATAAAATATGATCAGTTGTATGAAGTAACTGAACTACTGGCTTGTGGTCTGGCTTCGTTAGGAATCAAAAAAGACGATAAGATTGCAATTATTTCAGAAAACAGACCCGAATGGGTTTATGCCGATATGGCTATATTGGGACTTGGTGCTATCGATGTTCCTCTCTATCCAATATCGACATCCGAGTCCATCGAGTATATTCTCAATAATTCTGAGGCTGTGGGTATTTTCGTCTCTAATAAATTTCATCTAAATAAAATTTTGAAGATAAAAGACAGATGCCGACATCTTAAATTCATAATTGTGATGAACAATGCCGAGAAATCGCCTGACAAAGGAGTTTATGCTTTTGAAGATATTTTGAATATGGGAAAAGCATTTCGAATGGAAAACCCTCGATACTTCAAGGATAAATGTGAACTTGTAGAAGAAAATCAACTTTGCACGATTATATACACATCCGGAACTACAGGCGAGCCGAAAGGAGTAATGCTCACGCATAAAAATATCGTTTCGAATATTAAAGCGGCTCATGAAGTTTTTGATATCAATGAAAACGATATTTTCCTTTCATTCCTGCCGTTGTGTCATATTTTCGAAAGGATGGCAGGCTATTATACTGTATTTTCGTGCGGAGGAACAATTGCCTATGCTGAGTCAATTGAAAAAATTGCGACGAATTTGCTTGAAATACGACCGACAATTATGACAGCTGTTCCCAGACTTTTCGAAAGAATGTACACAAAAATTAAAAGGAACGTCGAAAATCAATCGGAAAAGAAACAGAAAATATTTAATTGGGCAATCGAAACGGGGAAAGAATATCAATTAGCAAAAAAATCTGGACAGCCTGTACCCATTTCATTGACTTTGAAGCATAAATTGGCAGACAAACTTGTTTTGTCGAAATTGCGGGAGAGAACGGGCGGAAGGATGAGATTCTTTATTTCAGGTGGTGCAGCTTTAGCCCGTGAGCTCGGAATCTTTTTCGAGGCTGCAGGTATTCTTATAATTGAAGGTTATGGTTTGACCGAATCTTCCCCCGTTATTGCAGTTAACAGATTAAACGACTATAAATTTGGAACTGTGGGAAAGCCTTTACCCGGCGTTGAAGTTAAGATTGCTAAAGACGGTGAAATACTTGCTCACGGACCAAACATAATGCAGGGATATTATAAGAATAAAAAAGAAACCGAAGAAGCAATCAAAGACGGCTGGTTACATACCGGCGACATTGGCGTATTTGACGCAGAAGGTTTTTTGATTATTACAGACAGAAAAAAACATCTGTTTAAGACCAGTCAGGGCAAATATATTGCACCGACTCCAATAGAAAGCATGTTCCTGGCAAGTAAATATATCGAGCAATTCGTTATTATAGGAGACCGCAGGATGTTCATCACGGCTTTGATAGTTCCGGATTTCGAAGCTCTGAAAGAATATGCCGATGCCAACAGAATTCAATACAAAGACGAAAAAGAATTAGTGAAGATGAAACAAATTTATGAATTGCTCGACAGAGAACTTGAACAATTTCAAAAGAAACTTTCCTCTTTCGAAAGAGTTCGTAAATTCACTCTACTCGACAAGCCATTTACAATCGAAGACGGCGAGCTAACTCCCTCGTTAAAAGTGAGAAGAAAAGTTATTGAGGAAAGATATCGCGATTTAATTGACGAAATGTACAAAGGTCTGGAGGGTTAAATTTATTCTCCTGTATAATCTAAGATTAACGATGGCTCTAAGTGTCCATTGATGTCAAGTTTGGGAAGAACTTTCTTATTTATCATTACTATTCATAATATCCTTTCTCACAATTCTTATTCTCGGAAATTTCTTATATTTGTCCTCAATCATTAATAAAAATGAGTGGAAAAATTGAAGAAAGAAAAGGTCTTGGTTACTTCGGCTTTGCCTTATGCCAATGGTAGAATTCATCTTGGACATTTGAGTGGGGCTTATTTACCGGCTGATATTTATGTTCGTTATAAACGACTTAAAGGCGATGATGTAATTTATATTTGTGGCTCCGACGAGCACGGCGTGCCCATTACAATTACTGCAGATAAAGAAAAAGTAAGTCCGAAAATAATTATCGACAGATATCATGAATTGAATAAAAAAGCGTTTGAAAAATTCGGTATGAGCTTCGATATCTATTCGAGAACGAGTATCCCGATTCATCATAAAACAGCACAGGAATTTTTCAAATGTTTTTACGATAACGGATTGCTCGTCGAAAAAAAATCGATGCAGTTTTACGATCCGAAAGCCAAAATGTTTTTACCAGACAGATACGTGGAAGGTACATGCCCGAAATGCGGTAATGAAGAAGCCAGAAGCGACGAATGCGAGAAATGTGGCTCGTTATATGAACCTTCTGAATTGAAAAATCCCAAAAGCAAAATATCCGGCGAAACACCCATATTAAAAGAAACCTCGCATTGGTATTTACCTCTCGGTAAGTTCCAGCAACGTCTTGAAAAATATGTCGACGAAATGAATAAAAATTACGGGTGGAAAGAAAATGTGCTTCAATATTGCCGAGGTTGGTTTAAGGATGGATTAAAAGACAGGGCTGTAACAAGAGACCTCGACTGGGGAATAAAAGTTCCATTAGAAAATGCAGAAGGAAAAGTAATTTACGTCTGGTTCGAAGCAGTCCTCGGTTATATCTCGGCTACCAAAGAACTTTCGGAAAAAAGAAACGAACCCGATTTATGGAAAAATTACTGGCAGAATCCGGAAACCAAATATGTGGCTTTCATCGGAAAAGATAATATTGTCTTCCATACAATTATTTTCCCTGCCATGCTGATGGCTTGGAACGATTACAATGACGACAAATATATTTTGCCTCAGAATGTTCCTGCAAATGAATTTCTGAATTTTGAAAGTAAAAAATTTTCTAAGTCGAGAGGCTGGGGAGTCGACGTGCTGGAATTCCTCGACATGTTCCCTCCCGATCCATTGCGGTATACTTTAGCTGCCAACCTCCCTGAAAATAAAGACACGGATTTTTACTGGAAGGAATTTCAATCGCGCAATAACGGCGAACTTGCCGACATTTTAGGTAATTTTATTAATCGTACTTTTACCTTTGCATTTAAGCATTTTGATGGTAAAGTGCCACCTGTTTATGAGCTCCAGGATATCGACAAAGAGATGATTGAACTGGTTAAAAATTATCCTGAAAAAATAGGCAAATTAATCGAAAGATATAAAATCAAAGATGCAGTCTTTGAAATGATGAATCTTGCCAGGGCTGCCAATAAATATTTTAATGATTCTGAGCCATGGATTACAGTTAAGAAGGACAAAAACAGATGCGCTACAACGATTAATATTTGTCTTAATACAATTTATACTCTTGCTGAAATATTTGAACCGGTTATTCCTTTTACCTCTCAAAAGATATTTAATATGCTCGATGCTGAAAAAGTCCGCTGGTATGAATCAGGACAATTCCATCTTGAAACTGGTAAAGTATTGAAAAAGCCCGAAATCCTCTTTACAAAGATTGAAGACAAAATTATTGACGAACAACTTTCCATGCTCGATTCTGGAGAGACGGCGAGTGAAGATGAATTGATTACGATAGACGACTTTAAGAAAGTAAAATTGATGGTTGCAAAAGTAACTGAAGCTGAGAAAGTGCCAAAGAGCGATAAACTTCTAAAGTTGAAATTGCATACTGGTAACGACGAAAGACAGGTGGTAGCTGGAATTGCAAAAAGCTACAGTCCGGAAGAATTAATTGGAAAAAATATATTAATTGTTGGGAATTTAAAACCGGCAAAACTGTTCGGAATCGAATCACAGGGAATGATTTTAGCTCTCGATACCGACGAAAAAGAGAGAGTGAAAATAATTGAAATCGATCCTTCAATTTCACCGGGTCGCCTTGCTAAGTAATTATGGATTATTAATATGAAGGCAGGGCAAAAGGAGAAATCGAGGAACAAGACCATTGTTCTTAACGCTAATGAATTGAGCGGTTACTCGAAAAAATTACTAAAATTAAATTCTAAGGTCGAAGTAAATGCTTTAATCAACAAAACGATTAACCAGGATTTCTTTGATGCCGTTAAATTTATACCGGACAATTTCGTAGACCTTCTGATACTCGATCCTCCCTATAATTTAAATAAATCGTTTAATTCAATTAAATTTACTTCCAGAAGTATCGAGAAATATGCTGATTGGATCGAGAAAATTATCATTGCTCTTAAACCTCTATTAAAAAAGGACGCTTCGTTATATTTTTGCAGCGACTGGTACACTTCGATTTCTATTTCGTCAGTACTCAGCAAGCATTTTATAATACGTAACAGGATTACATGGGAAAGGGAAAAAGGAAGAGGCTCTGTAAAGAACTGGAAAAATAATTCAGAAGATATCTGGTTCTGCACAATGTCGGATAAATATAAGTTCAATGTGAATGCTGTTAAACTTATTAAAAAAGTTATTGCCCCCTATAGAGATTTGAACGGACTTCCAAAAGACTGGATAGAATATGAGAACGGAAATTTCAGATTGACTCATCCTTCGAATTTATGGACGGATATTTCGGTACCGTTCTGGTCGATGCCGGAGAATACAGAGCATCCCACCCAAAAACCCGAGAAATTAATTGCTAAACTAATATTAGCCAGCAGCGAAGTAAACGACATTGTGTTGGATCCTTTTGTCGGTTCAGGTACTACATCCGTTGTCGCAAAAAAACTCGGCAGAAAGTATGTCGGAATTGAAGCGGATAATTATTTTGCATGTATTACCGAAAAGCGATTGGAATTAGCAGAAACAAATTCCGATATTCAGGGTTATAATTACGGTTTTTTCTGGGAACGTAACACCAAACCGTTTCCAATTAATTTGGATGTTAAAAAGAAGCGTTAATAAATAGCGGGAGGAATTTTATGTCGTTAAAATCAGTCAAATTTCTGGGTCTAATTTTTAGTTTAGCCCTATCTGTATGCTCTGCTCAAAATTCCAAAATTGTCGTTGCTGAATACGGCGATAATAAAATTACCTTGGATGAATTCGAAAAAGCTTACGAAAAAAATGCTGCCCTCGAAAAAAATTCCGACAATTCCCTCGATAACTATAAGAACTTCCTCGACCTTTATGTTAATTACAGAATGAAGTTAAGAGACGCTTGGGTAAGAGGTTATTATGAAGACGAAGATTTGCAAAAAGAATTGACTGATTACAAATTGAATATCGGCACTACCCTCTATTATGAAAATGAGATTATTAAACCCGGAATTAAAAAACTGTATGATAAAAGAAAAGAAGAGTTCAAAGTTGCTCATATAATGCTTGTACCAGATTCTGGACAAACAAGCGAAGATTTGTTCGTCTTAGGCAAAGAATTAATTCAAAGAATTAATAACGGCGAAGATTTTGCCGCACTGGCTAAAGAATATTCTAAAGATAAGTTTACAAATAATAAAGGCGGAGAAATTGGTTTCATCACAGCAGGCGATATACCATTCCCTGAAATTGAAGACGCCATTTATGCAACAACTCCTGGTTCTGTTTATCCTCAACCTGTTAAATCGAACTTTGCTTATCATATTTTGAAAGTGCTCGAAAAACAACCGCGCCGGTATATGATCAAAATTCGCCACATAATGGCTTCTATAATGGATTCGAGCAATGTAATCGATACTGCAGCTTCTTACAAAAAAATCCTCGAAGTTGAGGGAAAGTTGAACAACGGAGGCAATTTTGAAGAACTTGCAAAAGAATTTTCCGACGATAAATTCAGCGCAAAAAGAGGCGGCGACCTCGGTTTTATTTCAAGAGGTAGAATGATAAAGGAATTTGAAGACGCCGCATTTAAATTAAAAGTGGGTGAACGTTCTCCAATTATAAAAACACGATTCGGCTACCATATAATCGAAGTAACCGACGAAAAGCCGACTCCTCCATTGGACGAAATAAAAGAAGAATTGAAAAACATCTATCAAAAAACACGATATAATTACGACAAGGATAAATTTATCGATAGCCTTAAGCAAAAAGCTGGCTTTACTATTGTTCAATCAACAATAGATAAAATTTTGGAAAATGTCGACTCGATGAAAATGGGGGATGATTATTGGACGTGCAAAATACATAAAGATTTCGGCAATTTGCCCGCTTTTAAGATCAACGGTAACGATGTTTCAGTCGACTCGCTATTTAATTTTATGATAACCAAAAAAAAAATATCCAGAGGTAAGGTTGGCGAGACAATAATAAATAATTCAATCGATGAATATTCCGACGAACTTGCTGTGAGAGACGTAGTAATGAGTTACGATAAAGTAAATTCTCAATTTGCTTCTCTGATGGATGAATACGAAAAAGGTGTCTATTTATTTAAGATTCTCGACGAAGAAGTCTGGTCGAAAGTTAACATCGACAGTACAATGGTCAAAAATTATTATGAAAAGAACAAAGAGAATTTTAAATGGAACGATAGAGTTCAGTACAATCAGATTCAGGTAAACTCGGATTCGCTTGCAAATGTAATTTACGGAGAATTAAAAGCAGGAGCCGATTTCGATTCAGTAGCATCGAAGTATACCCGTTCTACTATTAAATCTGAATTGGTGGAAGTAAAAAATGATGGAAGTCTGGCAGATAAAGCTCTTGAGCTACGCGAAACAGGCAAAATATCGGAGCCATTTAAATTCAAGGGCAACTGGGTAATAATTAAATTGATTAAGCACGAGCCTGCGAGACTTAAAACAATCGAAGAAGCACGTAACGAAATTATGGGTATCTTGCAGGAAATGGAAAGCAAACGTCTTGAAAACGAATATATCGATAAATTAAAAAAATTGTATCGTCCGAAATATTATTATGATGAACTCGCAAAAATTGTTAAAAAATAGCCTTTTTATTGCTGTTCTGCTTGCATTATTGTTTGTAGCATGCGAACAAAAAAAAGAGTCAGGCGAAGAAGTGGTGCGTATCGACGACGCTGTATTGACTGAAGATGAAATTGAAAAGGAAATTGGAAAAGACGCCTCAAAATCAATTTATCGAGAACAATTTATTAATAACTGGATCGAAAAGGAAGTACTCTATCGCAAAGCAATTGAAGAAGGCGTTACCGATTCTGATGAGTATACCAGTTTGATCGAAAATTCTAAGAAAGAACTTGCTGCAGCTTTACTGATTAAGAAATACTTAAAGGAAAATCCGGTTGTTATAGAAGAAAATGAATTAGTTGATTTTTACAATAAATACAAACACGATTTCGTGCTTCAACAGGATGCATATAAATTGAATTATATCTCATTCAATAACGAGGGAAGCGCAAGAGAATTCAGAAAAATATTGATAGAAAGCGATTGGAATAAAGCGCTAAATGTCTTTCGGGACAACATCTCTATAATCGAAAACGAAACCGATAAACTGTTTTATGATTATCAAATTAACCCTGTCGCACTCAATCAAATTGTGAAAAACCTCTATGAGAACGAAGTAAGCATTGTAACTGAAGTTAATCCGGGCAAATTTACTGTGATACAATTTTTAAAACGTTTTGACAAGGGTATTATACCTGAATACAAAGAGGTGAGAAATATTGTTTACGAACGCTATAAGTATTTCAAGCAAAAAGAAAAAATAAATGAATTCATAGAAGAGTTAATTTCGGAATCCGATATTAAAAGGGAATCAGAATGAAAAAAATATTTTTGTTTTTATTAATTGTATCTGGAATATATGGGCAACAAGTAGTAGACCGGATTGTAGCGGTAGTGGATGATGATATTATACTTTATTCAGAGCTCGAATTTCGTGCAAATCTGGAAGCGGCGCAAAGACAATTGCCCCAGGTCGATTCGACTTTGCTTAAAAATATTTTGATGCGTATGGTTGAAGAAAAACTTTTATACGCTCAGGCGGAACTCGATTCAGTAGTTGTATCCGATGACCAGGTAAAAAGTCAACTCGATTACCAGATAAATTATTTCATCCAACAATATGGTTCTCAGGAAAAGCTTGAAGAAGCTTACGGAATGCCTGTCGAAAAAATTAAAAGAGTATTGAGGGATGATACCAGGAAGAATTTGATGGCTCAGATGCTCCAGCAAAAAAAATTTGGCGAAGTTCAGGTATCGCGTAAAGAAGTGGAAGATTTTTATGAAACATATAAGGATTCGCTCGGAATGGTGCCGGAAAAATTTGAATTGGCGCATATATTCCAGAATCCCAGAACGGGAGAACAAACAAAAAAGCGTGCTTATGAATTTGCTAAATCTTTACTCGACAGTTTAATACATGGAGCCGACTTTGCTTATCTTGCAAAAAAATATTCAGACGATCCGGGCAGCGCCTCTGCCGGAGGGGACCTTGGTTTTGTTAAACGAGGTGTTTTTTATCCTCAATTCGAAGCAGCTGCATTTTCTCTTGCACCCAATCAGATTTCAGATATTGTTGAAACTCCCGTTGGTTACCATATAATTCAATTACTCGAAAGAAGAGGCGAAGCGATCCACGTAAGGCATATCCTCGTTAAACTTAAGGCAGACGATGAAGCCGACCTCAGAGCTATCGAATTCCTTAACGAACTCCGTGATAGCATTTTAGCCGGCGATAATTCCTTTGAATATTATGCAAAGAAATATAGCGACGACAAAGAGAGCGCAAAATTTGGCGGTAAACTCGGAGTCTTCGAAGCAAGTCAGCTCGATAAGTCCTTGCTCGATTTAATCTATAAAATGAAAGAAGGCGATATCTCCTATCCGAAAAGAATGGAGATTGACCCGAATTCTTATGGATACCATATTGTCAAATTAATACAAAGAATACCTCAGCACAAACCAAATTTAGAGCAAGATTACGATGAGTTGAAAAGATTGGCTGAATATTATAAAAGACAAAAAATTTATAACGAATGGATGCAGGAAATTAAAAAAAGAATCTACTGGGAAATAAGACTTTAACAAGGGTGAAAATTGAAGAATAAAGACAATAATGTAGTCGATCTTGAACTCGCAGAAAAATTAAGCGAAAAAATTAATAATGTCAGGAAGGAAATATCAAAAGTAATTGTTGGACAGACTGAGATAATTGATAATTTATTGGTATCATTACTCTCGCAGGGACATTGTTTGCTTATTGGTGTCCCCGGTCTTGCCAAAACTTTATTAATCAAAACACTGGCTGAGGTAATGGACTTAAAATTCAGCCGTATTCAGTTTACACCCGACTTGATGCCAGGCGACATTACGGGTACAGAAATTATTGAAGAAGATATAGCAACAAAAAAAAGAAATTTCAGGTTTATAAAGGGACCTTTATTTGCAAATATCGTTCTGGCAGATGAAATTAATAGAACGCCGCCCAAAACTCAATCGGCTTTACTAGAAGCCATGCAAGAGCACAGGGTTACAGCTGCAGGCACTACTTACAAACTCGAAGAGCCTTTTTTTGTCTTGGCAACACAAAATCCCATTGAACAGGAAGGAACTTATCCTTTGCCGGAAGCTCAGCTCGATCGTTTTATGTTCAGTCTATGGCTCGACTATCCTTCGATCAATGAAGAAATAGAAATCATCAAACAAACAACAAGCGATTATCTGCCTCAATTAACAAGAGTCATCACATCTGAAGAAATAATTGAATTCCAGAATTTAATTAAACGCGTTCCCGTTGCTGATAATGTAATTGACTATACAGTTAAGTTTGTCAATATTACCCGACCTGGTGACGGTAAACCAGAGTTCGTAAATAAATGGGTGAATTGGGGGGCAGGTCCGAGAGCATCGCAATATCTTATTCTGGCTGCTAAAACTAAAGCTGTCATTGAAGGCAGATTTACCCCAAATATCGACGACGTTAATAATTTTCTTTATCCTGTACTCAGGCATCGCATAGTTCCTAATTTCTCAGCCGAAGCAGAAGGAATTTCTACTCTCGATATTATTAAAAAACTTCAAGAACATATTTAGCCAACCATCACATTCTGTACCGGAGAAAATGTAGAAAGTCAAAAAAATTCTCATTCTACTTTTAAGTGCCGGAATATTATTTGCTTTCACTGAAAATCCTAAAATATCCGAAAAACACGAATTCAAAAAAATCATACGGCATTGTTGCCGATACGCTACAAAGAGTCTCGGGTAAAGTAAAAACAGGACATACTCTTACCGATTTACTAATTCCGTATGTAAATTATTCTTTAATTCATAAGATGAGTAAAGCCGTACGCGGTATTTTTAATTTGAGAAGTATTAAAGAAGGTAATACATACAGTATTTATTTCTCTAAGGATTCAGTCAACACGCTTAAATATTTTGTAATTGATGAGGATATGATTAATTATGTTGTTTTTAAATTTGGCGATACGATAACTGTCAAAAAAGGCAAAAAGGAAAAGCACTATGAATTGAAAGTCGCAGAAAGCATTATTATCAATTTTCTCTATGAAACTCTCGACAAAAAAATCTTAGTGTGGATTTAGCGATTAAACTATTTGATATTTATGTCTGACAAATTGATTCCTTCAGAATTCAGCCGGGTGACAGTTTTAAAGTTTATTATAAAAACATTTATGTTGACAGTCACTATGTCGGTACGGGGAAAATACTGGCGGCGCAATTTTATCACCGGGGAGCCGAATTTAATGCATTTTATTTCGAAGACGAAAAAGAATCGTGTTATTACGATAAAGAAGGCAACAGTTTGAGGAAAACTTTTCTTAAACCTCCGCTGAAATTCAGCCGTATTTCATCTCGATATTTGCCACGACGGTTACACCCGATTTTGGGCAGGGTAAAAGTGCATCAGGGAACCGATTATGTGGACCCCATTGGCACTCCAATTATGAGCGTCGAAGACGGTGTAGTAATTGCCACAGGTTATACTAGAGGAAACGGAAACTACGTGAAAATAAAACACAATTCGGTATATACCATCCAATATTTGCATATGTCACGTTTTGCTAAAGGAATCCGTGTAGGGGTTTATGTTAAACAAGGGCAGGTTATCGGATATGTAGGTAAAACAGGACTTGCAACAGGTCTGCATGTATATTTCCTTTTTTGTAAAAACTGAAGACAGGTGGAGCCTTTCCGGGAAAGAATTCCACCATCAAAAGGAATATCGGAGGATAACCGTGCAAAATTCGATTCTTAAAAAACTGCTTATCTTGAAGCGCTCAATCAGACTCAATCTGATAAAAGGAGACTTAAAACGAAAATTTATAATTATGCATAATTGTGAATAAAAATTATTTTCCTATTTTTGTAAAGGCGTAAAAATTTTTTTATTTTTGTAATTAATTTTTTCTATAACAACGAGGTTGAATTATGAAAGCAGAATGCCCGGTCTGCGGCGGTGAAATAGAATTAGCCGAAGGTACCGTTGAGGGTGAATTGCTCGAATGCCCCGATTGTGGAACCGAGCTCGAAGTTGCTTCACTAAATCCACCCAAATTAAACGAAGCTCCTCAAGAAGAAGAAGACTGGGGTGAATAATTGGTCTGGGTACTTGATTCTACTTTAAGAGAAGGCGAGCAAACACCAGGTGTTTATTTCGATAAGCACATTAAACTGGCTATTGCAAATATGCTCGAAGAAGTGGGTGTCGATATAATCGAAGCGGGACACCCGATGGTTACACCCGAAATACATGCTGCAGTTAAATCGATCGCTCAAAAAGATTATAAAGCAATCGTAGGTGCGCATTCTAGGTCCTTAAAAGCAGATGTCGATCTGGCGCTCGAATGTGGCGTTAAATTTATTGGTGTCTTTTACTGCGTCTCAGACGAACGTCTTAATACAGTATTTAAGAAAGACCTGCAAACGGCAATTAACCAAATTACCGATGTAATTAAATACGCAAAATCTCAGAAACCTGACCTGCTTATACGTTACACCCCTGAAGATACTGTACGCTCCCAATTCGAGAATGTTGTGACTGCTGCAGTTGCCGCAGTAGAAGCGGGTGCAGACATAATTAGCGTGGCTGATACTACGGGATATATGGTTCCTGGTACAAAAAGAAGCATGTACGACTATATTTCACGTCTCAAAGATGAATTCGCAAAAAGGAATTTGAATCCTAAAGTTGCAGTTCATTGCCACAACGACAGGGGACTTGCACTGGCAAATTCCCTCGATGCTTACAGAGCGGGTGCCGACATAATTGATGCAGCAACTCTTGGGCTGGGTGAACGCGCCGGTATTACCGACCTGGCACAATTGCTAGTTGTTCTCACCGTCGATTTCGGAGAAAATAGATGGAACCTGAAAAAATTACCTGAATTGTACGACCTGGTCAGTAAACATTCCGGAGTTCCCATTCCCCATAATTTCCCTATGACAGGGGAAAATGCATTTACACATTGTGCCGGTGTTCATACGCACGCCGCTTCAATTAATCCGATGCACTATGAAAGCCTTTCGCCAGATTTGTTAGGACGCCAGCGTACATTTGCATTAGATCATATGTCCGGTATTGCATCCCTCAGATATGCACTTGGATTGATTGGCGAAAATAATATTGACGATGAAATGCAATACGATATACTCAAAGAAGTTAAAGCAGTTGGACAACGCGGTAGAACCGTTGACCTCCCCGAACTTAAGCATATCGTCGAAGCTGTAAAACATCATCAGACCTATAAACATATTTGATGTTTTATAGCTCTTCTAAATAAATTACAATAAGAGGAGAACAATAAAATGAAAGTTGGCTTGCTTCATTCATTATTAAGAAAAGATGAAAAATATTTAATCGACGAATTTAATAAGATTAAAGATATTGAACTTGTTATGATTGACGACAGAAAAATCATGTTCAATATAGGCAAAGATAATTTTGATCTGGATGTAGTCGTAGAAAGATGTATTAATCACTCGAGAGCACTGCACGGTTTGCGTCTGTTCGAAGCTGCCGGTGTAAAATGTGTCAATTCGTATAAAACAGCTACAATTTGCGGCGATAAATTATTAACCTCCATAGCTTTGTCTGAAAATAACGTTCCCCAGCCCGAAGTACGAATCGCATTTACCGAAGAATCAGCTTTAGAAGCAATTGAAGAAGTGGGCTATCCAGTAGTTCTTAAACCCGCAGTCGGTTCCTGGGGTAGACTGCTTTCCAAGATTAACGACAGGGATGCCGCTGAAGCAATTCTGGAACATAAAACCATCCTGGGCTCTTATCATCATTCGATCTTCTATATTCAAAAATATATTGAGAAAAAGGGAAGAGATATTCGCAGCTTCGTTGTCGGCGACGAATGTATTGCCGCAATTTACAGGACATCTTCTCACTGGATTACAAATACTGCACGAGGCGGAAAGGCATCTAACTGCCCCGTGACGGATGAAATAGCAGAAATTTCTATTAAGGCAGCTAAAGCCGTAGGCGGTGGCATCGTAGCAATCGACATATTTGAAACAGACGAAGGTTATTTGGTTAATGAAGTAAACTATACAATGGAATACAAAAACAGTATCGATACAACTGGCGTTAATATTCCAGCTAAAATGGTCGACTATATTTTAAAAGTTGCCAGAGGGGAATAATGGAAAAACTGAAAGTTTCTATCGTCGGTGCATCAGGTTATACCGGCGGCGAATTGCTGCGACTATTATTATTTCATCCAAACGTAGAAGTAAAACAGGTTACTTCAGAATCATTTACCGGCAAATTCGTCTACAAAGTTCACCCAAATTTGCGTAAAGTAACTCAGCTTAAATTTAGCTCTGTAAACGAGCTTGAGGAATGCGACGTTTTGTTTCTCTGTTTGCCTCATAATAGCTCGCAAAATAAAATAGACGGCTTCATGAAGCTCGCTCCGAAAATAATCGATCTGAGCGCGGATTTCAGACTTAAGGATAGTCAGGAATATAAAAAATGGTACGGACACGATCATTCACGCCCGGATTTACTCGGGAAGTTTGTTTACGGCATTCCTGAAATTCATCGCGAAGAAATGAAAAATGCAAACTATATTTCGAGCGCCGGTTGCAATGCCACCGCTTCTATTCTCGGCTTATATCCTCTTTATAAAGAAGGTTTAGTCGAAGAGGACAGAACCGTAATCGAAGTTAAAGTCGGTTCGAGCGAAGGCGGTAATAAAGTAAACGAAGGCTCTCATCATCCGGAGCGTAGTAATGTAGTTCGTTCTTATATGCCTACACGTCATCGTCATACTGCAGAAATAATTCAGGAACTGAGCTTCAGGGAAAAAATAAATATTCATTTTTCAGCAACGGCGATCGACCTCGTTAGAGGTTTGCTTGCCACCTGCCATCTCTTTCTGAAAGAAAATCTTGAAGAAAAAGATATATGGAAAATTTATCGTAAATATTATTCAGACGAGCCATTTATCAGAATTGTAAAAGAAAGCGAAGGTATATTCAGATATCCAGAACCGAAACTATTAGCTGGAACGAATTACTGTGACATTGGTTTTAAGAAAGACGAATTGTCGAATAGATTGGTAGTAATAAGTGCAATAGACAACTTGATGAAAGGCGCCGCCGGTCAGGCTTTACAGGCTTTCAATATTATGAACGGATTTGATGAAAAAACCGGACTTGAATTTCCGGGACTTCATCCAATTTAATTGGAACGACGATGTGCCGTTTATTCTATCTTAATTCGAAAAAAAAAATTAAAGCCGAAGAGTATCTCGAAAAATTTGCCCTTATTTCCAAAAACAGCAAGGAATATCAGGGACACGGATGGGGTATGGCATATTGGGTTGAAGGTGAACGTAAAATATATAAAAATATTAAACCTATCTGGGAAGACGATCTATCACAATTCGGCTATACGAATAGAATTATAGCACATGCCCGAAGCGCTTTCAGAGATGAAGGTATCGTTGTGGGAAATAATATGCCTTTCTATGATGAAAAGTATGTTTTTATTTTTAACGGTGAATTAAGAGGGGTAAAAATTAAAGAAGAAGGCAGAATTGGCGCAGAAAAAATATTTAATTATATTAAAAGATTCGATCGGGGTTCAATTAAAGATGCATTATTAAAAGGCGCTTCGATAATTTCCAAAAAAAGCACTTATGTAAGAGCAATGAATATCATTGTAGCAGATAACGATTCGGCTTACGTCTACTCAAAATTCAACGAAGAGCCCGATTATTTTACAATGCACAAAAAAATTGACGATGATATTATTCTCGTTTCATCAGATCCGTTCCCGAATGAATCTAACTGGCAAAAAATTGAAAACGAATCAATAACGGAGTTCAAATGCTTTTGATTAAAATTGGCGGCGGGGCGGATATAAATATCAAAGGAATCGTTGAGGACCTCGCCAAAATTAACGACAAATTTATTTTACTGCACGGAGCTAATGCATTACGCGATAAAATTGGCGAAAAACTCGGATACAAAAAACGTATTGTTACCTCAGTTTCCGGTTATGATTCTGTATTTAGCACGGAAGAGACAATCGACCTGATGATGATGACTTATGCCGGACTCAGAAATAAAAGAATAGTAGAACTATGCCAACAAAACGGAATCAATGCAGTCGGTTTAAGCGGGCTCGACGGTAAGGTTATTCAAGCCAGAAGAAACAGCGGAATACGAGTGCGTCAAAATGGTAAAACTCTTTTGCTCAAAGATTTTTCTGGCAAACCTAATTCCATCAACAAACACTTGCTTGAACTTCTTCTCGACAACGGCTATACTCCCGTATTGTCGGTACCTTTGATTGACGAAAATAATTTTGCGGTCAATTCCGAAAATGACGATATCCTGGCTTTGCTTCAACATGAATTTAATGCCGATAAAATTATTTCACTGATTGAAGCTCCTGGATTCTTGCTCGATAAAAATGATTCTGGTTCGCTGTTAAAAAATATCTCGAGAAACGAACTCGAAGCGATGGAACAGAAAGTAGAAGGTAGAATGAAAAGAAAGATACTTGCACTCAGAAAATTATTCGAAGGTTCATCTACGACTGTAATTTTATCCGACGGTAGAACCGAACATCCGATTGAAGATGCTCTTAATGGAAAAGGAACAACAATTTCATAAAGGTGGATTATGAAAGACTTTAAAGCATTACAGCAGCAGTACGAAATCGACGTTTATCCAATGAGAGATGTTGTATTCGTTAAAGGAAAAAATTCAAGATTGTGGGACGAAAAAGGAAATGAATACATCGACTTGTCTTCCGGAATCAGTGTAGCTAATATTGGCCATTCCAACGAAAAAGTAGCACAGGCAATTTCCGAGCAGGCACAGACTTTAATTACATGTGCCAATACATTTTATAACGATAAAAAAGCTCTTTTTCTGGAAAAACTTTTTTCGGTTGTACCCAATAATCTAAAAAAGGCATTTTTAACTAATTCCGGCACTGAAGCAATCGAAGCTGCAATCAAGTTTGCCCGATTTACCACAAAAAAGAAAAACTTCATAGCTGCAGCGAAAGGATTTCACGGCAGAACGATGGGTGCACTGAGTGCTACATTTAAAAAAGAATACAGGGAAGCATTTGAACCTCTGGTACCCGGTTTTTCTTTTGTGCCTTACAATAATTTTGAAAAATTAGCAGAGGCGATCGACGATAACACTGCCGGAGTCATTCTAGAACTTGTGCAGGGAGAAGGTGGAATAAATATGGGCGATAAAGAATATTTTCAAAAAGTACGTAAGCTTTGCGATGAAAAAAATATATTACTCATTATAGACGAAATACAAACTGGATTTTGCAGAACGGGCAAAATGTTTGCTATCGAGCATTATGGAATTGAAGCCGATATGATGACTCTTGCAAAATCGATAGCCGGCGGTTTTCCGATGGGTGCTCTGCTCTGTTCAGATAAGATTCAAATCGAAAGAGGCAAACACGGCTCGACCTTCGGTGGCAACCCACTTGCATGCGCCGCAGGAATAGCAGCCATCGACTTTATGGTGGAAAATAAATTATGGGAAGAATCCGCCGCAAAAGGAAAATATTTCAAAGAAAAGCTCGAAAAATATCAGCTCTCTAAAGTAAGAGAAATTAGGCAGATCGGTTTGATGATCGGTATTGAATTAAAGGAAAAGGTTCAACCCTACATTGTCGAATTACTCTCGCAAGGAGTAGTAACGCTGCCAGCCGGCACAACCGTTCTGAGATTACTTCCACCTCTTACGATCGATTATTCAGACCTCGGTACAGCAGCTGAAATAATTGCAAAAGTATTGGCTTAACAAAGAGGCTTTCTCGTTAAGTGTAATTCTAAAATTCTTGACGGGGAAGCCTTCTCTTTTTAATTGAGATACTTTGACTTTATACCCTCTTTTAGCTTATTTTACCGAATAAAAAATAGATTTACTCATGTTATTAGACTATCTCCCAATTTTTCTGGTACTTGCATTTTCCGTGATCGTAAGTTTGGCAATAGTCTTCTCTTCACGATTATTCGGACCTTACAGACCCAACAAAATTAAAAACTTGTCTTATGAAAGTGGTAAAGACCCGGTAGGTAGTACTCACGAGCGAATTTCAGTTAAATATTATTTGGTTGCAATGTTGTTTATTATTTTTGATATCGAAGTTATTTACGTCTATCCGTGGGCTGTCGAATTCAGGAACATGTTTCATTCTAACGGATTATTTGCCTTTATGCCAATGTTTATATTTTTAATTGTGCTTGAGCTCGGTTACCTGTACATTCTTATGAAAGGAGGATTGAAATGGGATTAGAAGCCAAGTTGACACAAGATGGATTTATTACAACTACAATAGATGCTATTATTGCATGGGCTCGTAAAAGTTCCGTTTGGCCGATGCCTATGGGAATTTCTTGCTGTGCTATCGAAATGATTGCTTCGGCAGACCCTAAATACGACCTTGCACGATTCGGTTCCGAAGTGATGAGATTTACTCCGCGCCAGTGCGACTTGATGATTGTAGCCGGCACGGTCACATATAAAATGGCTCAGGTGGTCAGAAGAATTTACGACCAAATGCCCGAACCTAAATGGGTAATAGCTATGGGCGCGTGCACTTCTTCCGGAGGGATGTACCGTTCTTATAATGTGGTTCAGGGTATCGACCAATTCCTTCCCGTTGATGTTTATACCGCTGGATGTCCACCGAGGCCGGAGAATCTAATTAATGCGGTTATGACAATTCAACAGAAAATTGCAAAAACTCGCGCAAGAGATTTTCAGGATAAACCATTATTAGAACTTCAGAATAGATAATATGGAGCAAAAAAATATTACCTCAAAAATCAAAGAAAAATTTGGAGAATCGGTTCTTGAAATTACTGAATTCAGAGGCGACGTTTCATTATCGGTAACTCCGAACAAAATAGTTGAAATTGCAGAATTTCTTAAAAATGACGAAGACCTTCAGTTCGTAATGTGCAAAGATGTTACGGCAATCGATTGGGCTACGCGCAAAAATCGATTTACGATTGTTTATCATGTCTACTCGTTCAAGAATAATTTTAATCTCAGAATCAAAGCAACCATTTCTGAAGATCCGCCTGTAATTGATTCTGTGACTTCTGTTTGGCGAAGCGCAAATTGGTACGAACGTGAAACTTATGATATGTATGGTATTAATTTCCGTAACCATCCAGATTTAAGAAGAATGTATATGCCTGAAGGTTTTGAATATCATCCGCTGCGCAAAGAATTCCCGGTCTTGGGAATACCGGGTTCATTACCACTTCCAGAAAAACCAGAATGACTATGACTAGTAACAAAAAAGTCTACACAGACGAAAAGATTTTAAAGAAATTAATGGAAGATTCGAATATAACCATCGAGGACGCTCTCGAAAACGAGATGGTTATTAATATGGGTCCCCAACACCCTGCAACTCATGGTGTACTTAGATTGTTACTGCGTATTGACGGCGAGACTGTGGTTAATTGCGTCCCTGAACTCGGATACCTGCATCGTGGATACGAAAAGATGGCTGAGGAGATGAGTTATATCGAATTTATTCCTCACACGGACCGGCTCGACTATACTGCCACAATGTGCAATAACGTAGCATATGTCCTGGCGGTTGAGAAGCTGCTGGGAATAGAAGCTCCAAAGCGAGCTCAATATATCCGCATGATGGTAGCAGAATTGTCGCGTATTGCAGCGCATATGGTAGCCATTGGTACTTACGCAATGGATGTAGGCGCGGTTACTATGGTTATGTGGACTTTCCGTGAAAGAGAAAAAATTCAAAATATTTTCGACCGTCTTGCAGGTGCTCGCTTTACTACAAGTTATACAAGAATCGGAGGAGTTGCTTCTGACGCCGACGACGAAACGTTGAAAATGGTGCGCGAATTCCTGGACCAATTCCATCCGGCGTTCGAAGAAATGGATAAGCTTTTACTTCCCAATAAAATTTTTATCAACCGACTTGAAGGCATCGGCGTATTAAATAAAGATGACGCAATCGAATTGGGAGTAACAGGTCCAAATCTTAGAGCTTCTGGAGTGGCTTACGATGTACGAAGAGCTAAACCGTATCTGTTCTATGACGAAATCGATTTTAATATCCCTGTTTATACCGAAGGCGACTGCCTTGCTCGTTATTTTTTAAGAGGCGACGAAGTTCGTGAAAGTGTGAAAATTCTTTATCAAATTCTCGATAAAATGCCCGCGGGAGAAGTCAGGGCAAATGATCCGAAACACGTACTGCCTCATAAGACCGAAATTTATACAAAGATGGAAGAGTTAATACACGACTTCATGATCATTAATTACGGAATTAATCCTCCTGAAGGAGATGTCTTCTTTTCGGCAGAAAATCCCAAAGGCGAATTGGGATTCTATATAGTAAGCAACGGCAAAGGGAAACCCTGGAAATTAAAAATTCGATCTCCCTCATTCTGCAATTTACAGGCAATAGCGCAACTTTGCAAAGGAGCTATGATTTCTGATGTTATTGCAATAATCGGAAGTCTTGATCCCGTCATGGGCGAAGCAGATAAATAATTATTTTTGAATAACTGTCGGGAACATGTAAATATGAGTTTTAAATTTACCGAAGAAAATCTTAAACGACTGGAAAATGAACGGAAAAAATATCCTGAATCTCTAGCCGCGGTAATGCCGGCTATTTATATAGCCCAGGAACAAAACGGTTACATCACAAACGAAGTAATGACCGAAATTGCTGATGTGCTCGGAATAGATAAAGTTGACGTTCTGGGAGTAGTTACTTTTTATACTATGTTTCATACCAAGCCTGTCGGTAAATATCATATTCAGGTTTGTACAAATGTTTCGTGTATGCTTCGAGGCGGTTACGAAATTTGGGAGTATATTAAAAGTAAGCTCGGAATTGACAATATGGAAGTAACTCCTGACGGAAAATTCTCAATCGAAGAGGTGGAATGCATGGGCGCTTGTGGCTATGCACCAATGATCGCAATTAATGAAGATTATTATGAAAATCTGACTAAAGAAAAAGTAGAAGAAATTCTCAATTCACTGAAATAATTTCAGGTCTGTCAATAATGGAAAGAATTGTATTACCAGAAATACCGAATTTAAATCAAATTGATGTCTATTTAAAAAATGGCGGTTTCGAAGCAGCTAAAAAAGCTTTTTCTCAAACACCCGATGATATAATTGAACAGGTGAAAAAATCTGGATTAAGAGGAAGGGGCGGTGCAGCATTTTTGACGGGTTTGAAATGGAGCTTTATGCCAAAAACTACGGATATGCCAAAATATCTTTGTATTAACGGCGACGAAAGCGAACCTGGCTCATTCAAAGACAGACAAATTTTCGAATACAATCCTTTCCAATTAATTGAAGGCGCAATTATTACCTGTTATGCAATAGGCGCGAAAATAGCTTACCTTTATATCCGCGGTGAATACCACAAATGGATTAAATTAATGCAACAGGCAATCGACACTGCTTATGAAAAAGGTTTCCTTGGCGAAAAGATGAAGAGCACTTTCGGAGTAGATTTTTATTGCGACTTATATATTCATAAAGGTGCAGGCGCTTATATCTGCGGTGAAGAATCTTCATTAATGAATTCGATTGAAGGGAAAAGAGGGTATCCACGTGTAAAACCACCTTTTCCTGCTCAAAAAGGATTGTGGGGTTGCCCTACAACAATTAACAATGTAGAAACAATTACAAACGTCCCACCTATTATTTTGAAGGGGTGGGAATGGTTCTCGAAAATTGGAGCACCGAAACATCCCGGTACATTACTGTTTGGCATTAGTGGACACGTGAACAAGCCTGGTGTCTACGAATTACCGACGGGTATTTTGTTAACCGAATTAATTTATGATGTAGCAGGCGGAGTGCCAGGTAACAAGAAAATTAAATGTGTAATACCCGGTGGTTCATCGATGCCACCACTCAGAGGTGACCAACTTGAAGGCGTAAGAATGGATGCCGAATCTCTTAGAGCAGCTGGCTCGGCTATAGGTACTGGCGGTGTCATCGTTATGGATGAAGATACGAATCTTCTTAAAGTTTTGTTAAGAATTACTCACTTTTATCATCACGAGAGTTGTGGACAATGTACGCCCTGCCGCGAAGGTACAGGATGGATGGAAAAAATTTTGAAAAGGATTGAACAGGGTAATGGCACATCGAAGGATCTCGATCTGTTAGTTAGCGTGGCTCAGAATATCGAAGGCAATACGATTTGCGCTCTCGGAGATGCGGCAGCATGGCCTGTTAAATTTATGATTCAGAGATTCAGAGACGAATTTGAAAAGTATGTTAAACCTCAAGTTGTCCTTCCTGTGCCGAATAAAGTTCATTCAATGAGGTTTACTAAAATTTCGCTCGACAACATCGTTTTGAAATCATAAAATTTTTATTCACAAACATTCTGAATAGAAGGGGATTCTAAAGTTTAACACAAAAGTTATCTCAGGGCATAGATGGGCAAAGTACTTATCCTTTACTATAGCAAAGATGGCAACACAGAAAAAATGGCTAAGTACGTTGCGGAAGGAGCGTCACAAATTCCGGGCACCGAAATTCGAATAAAGAATATTAACACAGCTTCGAGAGAAGATATAATTTGGTGCAACGGAGTCGCGGTAGGTTCGCCAACGCATCTGGGAATATTATCTTCTGAAATGAAAAAATTCTGGGAAGATTTATTACCGGATTGGCAAAGGGTCGATGGTAAAATCGGTTGCGCTTTCAGTTCTCAAGGGGGCTGGGGTGGTGGTGCAGAATTAACATGCCTGTCGATTCTAACGGTTATGATGAATTTCGGATTTCTGGTTTTCGGCGTTACCGACTATACCGGGCATCAGTTTACAGCACACTATGGAGCAGTTCAGGCTGGCGAGCCGAGACTCGATAAAGAAATCGAAGCATGCCGCCGTTTAGGAAAGCGTCTGGCTGAATGGGTAGCCGTGTATGTCGACGGACGAAAAGAACTTCATCCTTTGAATAATCTTTATAAGAGAAATCCATGGGATTGAGTTTAGGGTAGTATTGACAATTCACGACTTTTTTTCATAATTTTTCTACACAAATTTTTGTGAATATGTTAATAAAACACCCTCATAAAACAATCAGACTCTTTATCTCCTCAGAACTCCTTCTATTACGTCCTTGCCCTGACCACTAATTTCATTATATTGAAATTCATTTTTATTTATTTAAAAACATAGGAGAACCATCTATGTGTGGTATTGTTGGCTATATTGGCGACAAGAATTGTGTTCCCATCTTAATAGAAGGACTAAAACGCCTGGAATATCGGGGTTACGACTCTGCCGGTATTGCAGTGGTCGGTCAGGACGAATGCAAAACAATTAAAACTAAAGGAAAAGTCTCCGAATTGGAGAAAATTGTTTATTCGGAAAATATTTCTGCCAACCTTGGCATTGGACATACACGATGGGCTACACACGGCGAGCCGAGTGTTACTAACGCACATCCTCACAGCAATAAAGAACAAACTCTCTTTATTATTCATAACGGTATTATTGAAAATTACTCCACGTTAAAAAATAATTTGATTAATGAAGGGTATACTTTCGTCAGCGAGACCGACACGGAAGTTCTGGCTCATCTTATCGATTATTACTTGAAATTGAAAAATAATTTATTCCAGGCTGTAAGATATGCCCTTAATGAAGTTGAAGGCACATACGGACTGGCAATAATTTATCAAGGCGAACCAGATAAAATTATTGTGGCAAGAAAAGGTTCACCACTCGTGATCGGAATAGGAAAAAATGAAAATTTCGTCGCTTCAGATGTAAACGCACTAATTGTTCATACAAGCCAGGTGGTTTATCTTGAGGACGGTGAAATTGCCGAAGTCTATAAGGACCACTTTTCTGCTAAAACAATTCACGACGAAGAAATAATCAAAGAGATTCACAAAATCGAAATGAACGTCGATGAAATCACAAAAGGCGGCTATCCGCATTATATGCTAAAGGAAATTATGGAGCAACCCGATTCAATATTTAATTCGATGCGTGGTAGATTGCTACTCGAAGAAGGAATTTCTAAACTTGGTGGTTTACACGGTTATGAAGATAGAATAGCGCGTTCGCAAAGAATCATCATTTCGGCTTGTGGAACATCGTGGCATGCCGGCTTGGTAGGCGAATATATGCTTGAAGAATACGCAGGCATTCCTGTGGAAGTTGAATATGCCTCGGAATTTCGATATAGGCACCCGATTATTCGTCCTGAAGATACGGTAATATTTATTTCGCAAAGCGGAGAAACGGCAGATACATTGGCGTCGCTCAAGGAGGCTAAGAAGAAGGGCGCTCTTTGTCTCGGTGTTTGTAATGTTGTCGGAAGTTCAATTGCACGAGAAAGTAATGCCGGCGTTTACATACACGCTGGTCCAGAAATTGGTGTAGCTTCAACAAAAGCTTTTACATCTCAATTGGTGGTTTTGTCTTTGATAACATTGTTGCTCGCTCGCAAGAAAAATCTCAGCTTACCCGAAGGACAAAAAATAATACATGAATTGAAATCCTTACCGGATAAGGTGAAAAAAATTTTGGAATCTAACGCTCAGATCGAAAAGATTGCCGAAGAATATATGTCCTGCAGGAACTTTCTTTATCTGGGACGCGGATATAATTTCCCCGTTGCTCTGGAAGGTGCTCTCAAACTAAAAGAAATATCTTACATACATGCAGAAGGTTATCCCGCAGCTGAAATGAAACACGGTCCGATTGCTTTAATCGACGAGAACATGCCGGTGGTTTTTATCGCCACAAAAGATGCGGTGTACGATAAAGTTATTAGCAACATCGAAGAAGTGAAAGCCCGCAAAGGAAGAATTCTGGCTATTGTTAATGAAGAGGACGACTATATTGAAAAAATCGTCGACCACGTCATCAAAGTACCAAAAACAATTAATATGCTTCAACCGATACTAAGTGTAATTCCGCTTCAGCTGCTTGCTTATCATGTGGCTGTTAAGAAGGGATTGAATGTAGACCAACCAAGAAATTTGGCTAAAAGCGTAACTGTAGAATAAATAAACAGAGGTGTAGTATGACTAAAAGAAAAGTAATTATAATGGGGGCAGCCGGACGCGATTTCCATAATTTTAATGTCTATTTCAGGAACAATGAAAACTACGATGTGGTTGCTTTTACTGCAACGCAGATTCCTAACATCGATGGAAGAGTCTATCCTGCCGAACTCGCAGGCAAACTATATCCAAACGGAATAAAAATATACGACGAGAACGAACTTGTCGATTTAATTAAAACTCTCAAAGTTGATGAGGTGGTTTTTGCTTATTCCGATGTTCCTTTTGAATACGTGATGACAAAAGCTTCAATTGTTAATGCTGCCGGAGCTTCATTCAGATTGATGGGCGCTCAGGAAACGATGATTAAAAGTAGCAAACCGGTTATTTCGGTTCTAGCGGTAAGAACAGGATGTGGCAAATCTCAGACTTCCAGAAAAATTGTAAAATTATTATCCCAAGCCGGCAAAAAAGTAGTGGCTATACGTCATCCGATGCCCTATGGCGATCTGGTCAAACAAAAAGTACAGCGTTTTGCATCCTATGAAGATTTGGATAAATACGAATGCACAATAGAAGAGCGCGAAGAATACGAACCACATATTGCACGAGGAGGTGTAATTTATGCAGGCGTCGATTACGAAGCTATTCTCAGAGAAGCCGAAAAAGAGGCAGATATAATTCTCTGGGACGGTGGCAATAACGATATGTCGTTTTATTGTTCCGATCTTACATTTACAGTGGTCGACCCACACCGTCCCGGTCACGAATTGAGATATTACCCGGGCAATACTTCGCTTCGTATGGCAGATGCGGTTATCATTAATAAAATCGATTCGGCAACTAAAGAAGGAATTGAAACAGTTAAGGAAAATGTCCGCAATGTAAATCCGACTGCGGTTATTATTGAAGCGGCTTCTCCCATTACTGTTGATAAGCCTGAATTGATAACCGGCAAACGCGTTCTTGTAGTCGAAGATGGTCCAACATTGACGCATGGAGAAATGAAGTACGGAGCCGGTACTGTAATAGCTCAAAAGCTGAATGCGAAAGAAATTGTTGATCCAAGACCATACACCGTAAAGTCGATTTCGGACACTTACAAGAAGTACCCGAACATCGGAATTCTTTTGCCAGCCATGGGATATGGTGAGCAGCAAATAAAAGATCTTGAAGAAACAATAAATCGCACCGATTGCGACTCGGTTGTAATCGGAACGCCTATAGATTTGGGACGTATACTCAAAATAAACAAACCGACAACAAGAGTTATGTATGAACTCGACGAAAAAGGTGATAATACACTGGAGTCTGTATTAAGGTCGAAAGGTTTGTTATGAATAAAATAGCCGTTGTCGCATTGGGCGGTAATGCCCTTTTGAGGGGGGACGAAACCGGAACAATCGAGCAACAAGAAAAGCATACACTCGAAACCTGTGAAAAATTAATAGGTCTGTTGAAAAACGGTTACAACCTCGTTCTAACTCACGGCAATGGACCACAGGTCGGCAATATTCTTCTCAGAAACGAAGCCGGCTACAATCAATTCAATATACCCAAAATGCCTCTTGATATTTGTGTAGCCGATTCCCAAGGTGGAATTGGCTACATGATCGAAAGGCAAATGCGGAATGCCATGAGCAAGACTGATATTCAAAGATACGTTCTGGCAATAATTACACAGGTTCTTATCGATATTAACGATCCGGCATTTCAAAATCCTACTAAACCGATTGGAAGATTTTATTCTAAAGAAGAAGCCAGTAATCTTAACAGAGAAAAAGGCTGGATATTCAAAGAAGACCCGGCTGGAAGAGGATGGAGGCGAGTGGTCCCTTCGCCCAATCCTGTCGACATCATGAATAAACAGGTAATTAAAGAGATGGTCGAGAGAGGACATATTGTAATTGGAGTAGGTGGAGGCGGCATACCAGTTTACTGGCATCAGGATACAAAATACCTCGAAGCTATCGAAGCGGTTATCGATAAAGACCTGGCTTCTGGTTTGCTGGCAAGCGAAATTAATGCCGGCCGTTTCTACATTATTACGGATGTTCCGAAAGTTTATATTAATTATAAAAAAAATGACCAGAAACAAATCGATAAACTAACGGTAACTGAAGCTAAAAAATTGTACGATGAAGGACAATTCCCACCCGGAAGTATGGGACCAAAAATTCTTGCAGCAATTCAATTCGTCGAAAAAACTGGTAACGAAGCCATCATAACAAATCAAGAAGAAATTGAAAAAGACAACTGTGGTACGAGAATTATTCCATCATAATCAATTCTTTTTTTATTTTTGTATAAAATCAAATTTTCAGGTGAACTATGGCAATTAATATGAAAGGTAAAGATTTAATTTCCATCAACGATTTAACTCTTGAGGAAATTTATCAAATATTCGACTTGTCGAAATCATTGAAAGAAAAGCAATTAACGGGCGAACCGCATCGGTTGCTGGAAGGCAAAACGCTCGGTATGATTTTTCATAAACGCTCAACCAGAACCAGAATATCGTTCGAAACAGGAATTTACCAATTAGGCGGACTGGGACTTTATTTTGGACCTGACGATCTTCAACTCGGCAAATCTGAAAATATTCACGATACTGCAAAAGTATTGTCGAGGTATTTAAATGGCATAATGATCAGAACCTTTTCTCACGATGATGTCCTGGAATTAGCAAAATATGCTGACATTCCAGTTATAAATGGGCTGACAGATTTGCTTCATCCTTGTCAGGTATTGACGGATCTGTTTACTATTCTTGAAAAGAAAAGAAAGCTGCAGGGTCTTAAACTGGCATATATTGGCGATGGAAACAATATGGCTCACTCTTTACTTCATGGCTGCTCAAAAGTGGGTATGGATATTGCAATTGCTTCGCCTTCGGGATATATGCCAAAGAAAGAAATTGTGGAGAATTCAAAAAAGAATGCCAATTATATGGGCAGTAAAATATTAATTACATCGGATCCAGTAGAAGCCATTAAAGATGCCGATGTTGTTTACACCGACGTATGGGCAAGTATGGGGCAGGAAGCTGAAGCCAACGAACGCCGCAAGCATTTTGAAAAGTATCAGGTTAACAGTGAATTGGTTAAAAATGCAAAAGACGATTATTTGTTTATGCATTGTTTGCCCGCTCACAGAGGTGATGAAGTAACTGACGAAGTGATTGATTCGGCTAATTCAGTTGTATTCGACGAAGCAGAAAACAGATTACATGTACAGAAAGCTATAATGGCGCTTGTTATGTAATTTTGTGTGAAATTGTTTTGATTTTATTTCTCTTTTTCTATAGATTTGTTGCCACAATTTTATGGTAAAAGGCTTTATAATTTTGGGCAGATAGCTCAGTCGGTAGAGCAAAGGACTGAAAATCCTTGTGTCGGCGG
>DYLP01000005.1 GCA_020722005.1 Melioribacter roseus | reverse complement strand
TCTTTTATCAATTTTTAATAAACTTAATCAATTTCTAATGACAATTTTGGGTTAAAAATAAAAAAGGCTATCCTTTTGGGACAGCCTTTTATTTATTTAATTGAAAGATAAGTCAATTTGTAAGGAGCTTATCTTCTCTGTGTGATATTTGTTTTGATTTTCCGTCTCCGTTTCCATGAGGTTTAAATTCGCCGGTTGTAGCAAATTTGAATTTAGCGATTAATTCGCGCAGATTATTCGTCATTCTGTTGAGTTCATCGGCAGCGCTAGCAATTTGCTGAATTCCGGCTGCGCTTTCGCTTGTCACTCTGCTAATTGTTTCAACGTTGTGATTAATTTGCTCGCTGGTTGCGCTCTGCTCTTCGCTTGCAGCTGCCACTTGATTGACCACATCGAGCACAGCGTCGGATGATTGTATAATTTCTTCGAGAGATTTACCTGCTTTTTGAGCTAATTCTTTGCCGGTTTCTACTTCGTCTTTCCCTTCGCTCATTGAAACAACAACATTTCCGGTTACTTCCTGAATACGTTTAATCATATCCGAGATTTCTTTTGTAGCCTTAGTAGTCCTTTCAGCAAGTTTTCTTACTTCGTCGGCAACAACTGCAAAGCCTCTTCCCTGCTCGCCTGCTCTGGCGGCTTCGATTGCTGCATTCAAAGCAAGCAGATTAGTTTGATTTGCAATATCGTCGATTACCTGTACAATTTCACCGATCTGCTCGCTGTTTTTACCGAGGTTCTGGATTTTGCCTGCAGCATTAACCACGAAATCAGCAATTTTATTCATTCCTTCGACAGTTTTATTAACTACAATTCCACCTTCGCGTGCTACCTGACCGGCTTTTCTGGATGCTTCAGAAGCAAGCGTAGCGTTTTTAGATGTGCTCATTATTGTTTTGGTCATTTCTTCAACCTGAAGAACTACTTCGTTTGCCTGAGCGGTTTGTTCCTGAGCACCTGCAGCCATCTCTTCTGTAGATGAAGAAATCTGTTCGCTTATCGAAGCTGTTAAATTCACCATTTCGGCAATGTTACTCAAAATATCTGTTAAAGATTCGCCAAGGGAATTTATACTATTAACGATCAGTGTATGATCACCTTTGAAATCTCCTCTAACGCGTGCGTCGAAATTGCCCTTTGCCATTTCGGCAAGCACTTCCACACTAACCTTGATCGGCGTAAAGAGCGCATCCAGAGTAGCGTTTACACCGGCGATGATTTCTTTATATACACCGTCGAATTTCTCCGGGTTGCCTCGCTTAGTTACTTTCCCTTCGATAATTTCGTCTGTAATTGATTTCAATTCGTCTATCAAATTCCTCAAGTTACCAATCATCTTGAGCATGCTTTCAGAGAGCTCGTCGTCTTCAGAAAGTACTTTAATTTCAATATCCAGATTGCCCTTAGAAATCTCCGTTGCAGCTTTGATTTTTTCATGTTGCGAGTGTCTCAATTGCTCTAACATACCCCCAAGCTCTCCGAACTCGTCTTTAGTAGCCACTTCAACTTTGTCGTTAAAGTTACCGACCGAGAATTTACTTACTACTGATTTCATATATTGAACCGGCAGCATCAAAGATTTAACCATGTAGAAGAAAACGACGAAGAAGAATAACATACCCAGCAAAATACCGATGACAATAACCACACGGGACGAAGTAATTGCGTCGGAAAGACTCATATTCAACATTTCGCCCTTTTGGTTCAAATCATCTTTAAGATTCTTGAAATTGCTCAGTATTTTTTTGCCAATTTCTTCTCCGGATGTAGTGGCAACGACTGCGGCAAGTTCGTAGTCTTTAGTTGCGGTAGCGCTAATTGTGCCGTCAATTACAAGACTTTTATAGTCGTTCCAGCTTTTACTGATATTCTTCAAATCTTCTTCGATGCTCGTAGCCGCATATTTTTTGATAAGGGTCGCCAGCGCCGTATCAATTAATTCTTGAGAGTTTGAAAGTGAAGTAATATTATTATTGAGTTCAGGTTCGAAGCTCGGTATTGAAAATTTTAGAAGCGTACTTTTTAGTCCTTCAAATTCCCTGGAAATTGCATCTACTTCTTTTGTAGGCGCAATATAATCGGCATATATCTGATCTTTATAATTATTTATTTTAAGCATTTGATAAAGGTCGTTACCGATTACTACTGTAAAGATCGCAGCGAGAATAATATACGAAAGACGAAGTTTTATTTTGAACTTCAGATTTTTAATTGAGATCATGGCTCATTCTCGTTTTAATTTAATTTAAATACAAATGACATAGTAAGTTTAACTTTGACGGGCTGACCGCCTTTCCTGCCAGGTTTGAATTTACTCGATTTCAGGACGCGTTCAACTTCTTCGCTGCAACCTCCACCAACACCTTTAATAATTTTTACGTCGTCCACTCCACCGCTTTCATTTATATATGCCATTGCAATAACTCTGCCTTCCTGCCCGGTCTTTTTTGCCATTTCAGGATATTGAATTTTTTTCATTAGATTCGCCAATCCTTCGGCAGGTTCGGGCATTACTTCAGCGATTGGCAAATAATCTTCGTCACCGGGCATCAATAAGTTATAAGATGCAGGAATATCGATTCTCATTAACAATAGCACTAAAAGTAACATATACAGTTTTCTGACATTCATTTCATTACTCCATAATATTTTTTATTAATAAATCCCTTTTTCATTCAAAAAATTCGAATATGCTTTGTCCGAGCCTTTAATGTGTTTTATTAACCAGTTTGTCAGAAAATTCATTACATCGAGCGACAAGCCAGTGCGACCGCTCTTAAAATCTTCATAGAATTTTCCAACTGTCTTTACAAATTCGTCGTGTTCCTTTTTATGCAATACTTTATTAGGATAATTATACTTTTCAAATAAATCCTCTTCCGATTGGAAATGTGTTTTCGTATAACCAATTAAATCGAAAATAATTTTCCCTAATATTTCATTTGATTTTCCCGTCTTCATCCCATCATGAAGAGTATTGATTATCTCAACAAGTCTCTTATGTTGATTGTCGAGCATTCTAACTTTGACGCTGTAAGTGTCGTTCCAATTAATTAGGGACATTTTTTCCTCCTTCTATATTTTATTATCGCATTATTTGTCATTTTTTTTAAATAACATTATTACTTATTCATATTATTCAGTTGAATTTTTTCCTGAGTAGAAAGAATTTTTTCGATGTCAATAAGGATCAATAATCTATCGTCGAGCTTGCCAACTGCTTTAATAAATTCTGCATTTACGCCGGCTACAATATCCGGCGGTGGTTCGGTTATGCTGGCAGGAATTCTGAGCACTTCCGTTACGGCATCGACAATAAATCCAACCGTTTTCCCTGCCACCTCAACCACAATAATGCGCGTGTTTTTATCGTGCTCTTTTCTGGGCATTCCAAGTTTTGCTCTAAGGTCAATTACAGGAATAATTCTGCCTCTCAGGTTAACGACACCATCGACGAAATCGGGCGAATTTGGAACTTTTGTTATTTCCATCATACGAATAATTTCTTGAACCAGAAGAATATCCACGCCATATTCTTCGTCGCCAATCAAAAAACTTACAAGTTGAAGTATTTCGGTATTCTCCACCTTTTGCATAGTTTGTGCGGTCATTTTTTCCCCATTTTTAATCCACCTACATTCTATTATCGAAAATGTCGTCAAATAGTTAAGCTTTATTGTACATTTTTATTTTTAATTATGGGGCGTTTATCTTTTATGTGGACTTTTTCAGAAAAAATTCGAATATTATTTTTGAGTTCTTCAATAAGAAATAAATAAGATATAATTAATTAAAATATACTTTTTGAGCTCGGGTGTAATTCAAATGAAGAATGAGAAAGGAAAATCGGCTGGTGAATTGCACGATAATTTTGAATCATTAAAACGTAAGTATTACCGTTTAACGAAAAGATACGAAAAGCTTTTATCCGAAAAAGAAAATTACAAGCTCGTGATAGAAAACCAGACAGACCTCGTTGTAAAAGTAGATATAGAAGGAAGGTTCTTATTTGTCAGTCCTTCCTATTGTGAATTGTTCGGTAAAAAAGAAAAAGAATTGATTGGGAAAAAATTCATTCCTTTAGTCCATCGAGACGACCGTAAAACTACTGCAGAGGCAATGAAAGCATTATACGTTCCTCCTCATTCATGCTATCTAGAGCAGCGTGCAAAAACTAAACGAGGTTGGCGATGGCTTGCCTGGTCAGACAAAGCTATTCTTGATAAAAACAAGCAGGTCGTTGCTATTGTTGGAGTCGGAAGAGATATTACCGAGAAAAAAAAATTAGAAGAAAAAATTAAAGAAGACGAACGGCAATTACGACTTTTTTACGATAACATGTTCATTGGTGTCTACAGAACTACACCCGACGGTAAGATCTTATTCGTTAATCTTGCATTGCTTAATATGCTGAAATACGATTCCTTCGAAGAGCTTGCCAATCGTAACTTAGAAGACGAGGGTTTCGAATCGGGTTACGATAGAACGGTATTTAAATCCATTATGGAAAAAGAAGGATATATTACTGGATTCGAATCAAAATGGAAATGTAAGGATAACTCTTACATCTGGGTTCGCGAAAGCGCAAAAGCAATATACGACAAAAACGGAAAAATTATCTATTACGACGGCACAGTAGAAAATATTACCGAGTGGAAAGAAGCTGAAGATGAACTCGAAAGAGAACGAAACTTGTCACGCACACTGATCGATTCAATTCCCGACCAGATATTCGTTAAAGACAAAGAAGGCAGATTCCTGATTAATAACAAATCTCACTTGCAATCTCTAAATTTGAGGAATCAGGAAGAGGCTCTCGGGAAAAAAGAAGAAGAATTGTCATCCGTATACAATCCGTCTACTGATAATATAAAAGAAATAATTTCAACAGGACTGCCGTCCTTAAATAACGAAGAATTTTATATCACTTCGGAAAATAAAACTGGCCGTGCATTGACTTCAAAAGTTCCGCTGAAGAACAGATATGGAAAAATAACCGGTGTTATCGGTATTAAACGAGATGTCACAAAACTTAAAGAATTTGAACAGGAATTGCAGGAAAACGAAGAAAAATTCAGAACAGTAATTGAACATCTCTACGACGGAATTATTTTAGTCAATGAAGAAGGTGAAATAACTGAGTGGAATAATGCAATGATGAATTTCACCGGATTGAAAAAAGAAGACGTGATAAATAAAAATTACAAAGATATTGCCACCGCTCTCCTTCCTGATGCCGAACAGCGCCCACCTTTTCTTAACATAACGGATATTCCCCTACCCGACATTATTAAGAGCTACGGCCACCTCTATTTCCATAAGCCGTTTGAATTTAATTTTCGTCAACCGAGCGGCAACGAACTTATACTGCAAATAATTTTATCCCCGATAAAGACCAAGTACGGCAAAAGCGTGTGCGCTGTTGTAAGGGACATTACGCATACTAAAAAGTATAGCAAGACGCTTGAAATTTATCTCGAGGAACTCGAAAAGAAAAACGAAGAATTGGAAAAATTTACATACACTGTTTCTCACGATCTACGAAGTCCATTAATAACAATAAAAAGTTTTATAGGTATAGTGCTTGAGGATTTAAAGTCAGGCAGGACAGATAAAATTTTGCCTGATCTCCAAAAAATATCCAGCGCCGTCGATTCGATGTCTCAAATGCTGGACGGTTTACTCAGATTATCGAGAATATCCCGCCTTCAAAATACTATTTCTCAAATATCAATGCAGGAAGTAATTGGTGAAGTATTAACGTCCCTGCAAGGGATTCTTCCACCTGATACGAAGGTCGAAATTAATCCTTCATTGCCACCGGTCGAAGGTGACAGATTCAAAATCAAAGAGGTATGGCAAAATTTAATTGAAAATGCAATAAAGCATTCAAAAAGAGATAAAAATTTAATAATCAATATCGATTATAGGCAGGACGACAGGTACGTCACATACATCATCCACGATAATGGAGTGGGAATTCCTGAAGGAAAAATAAGAACTATCTTCGATCTATTCGAAAAAGGAGGACCAAAAGAAGCAGGCACGGGAATTGGTTTATCGATCGTAAAAAAAATTGTTGAGTTACATAAAGGTTCCGTCTGGGCTGAATGCAACGGTGCCGGTAAAGGGACAAGTTTTTTTGTTAAACTGCCCTCAAGTAGTAACCTTAAATAATCACGAATAATTCTGTGCGAGGGAACTATGGCTACCAAAATATTGATAGTTGAAGACGACGATAATCATTATGAACTACTGGAACGAGGATTCGATAAAAAGCCGGGCGAATATTTATTAAAGAGATGCGAAACAATTGCGGATGCGATGAAGGCTATCGAGGAATTTTCTCCAATGTTAATACTCGCCGATTGGAAACTGCCCGACGGTAACGGTACTTTTTTGCTCCAGAAAGATGACGACGGCAATTTACTTTTTCCACTGATATTAATGACAAGCTATGGCAACGAATCGATTGCCGTCGAATCGATCAAACTTGGAGTGATGGACTATATTGTCAAATCGCCAGATACATTCCTCGACATAACCCATATTGTGGAACGTACTCTAAGAGAATGGAATAATCTTTTAGAAAAAAGAAAAATTGCTCTTGGGTTGAACCTTTTGTCACAGGCAATTGAACAAAGCAGAGTAATTGTAGTTATTACAGACCACGATGGTTATATTCAGTACGTCAATCCAAAATTCGAGAATGTAACCGGATACAAGATTGAAGAAGCAATTGGCAAAAAACCATCGATTTTGAAATCGGGAAAAGTAAATCCTGAGATATATAAAAATTTATGGGAAACAATCTTATCCGGAAAATCGTGGCACGGCGAATTTCTTAACAAATCAAAATTTGGAGAATACTACTGGGAATCGGCTACTATTTCTCCAGTAAAAAATATTAAGGGCAGAATTACACACTTCATTAAAATCTCCGAAGATATTACAGAAAAAAAGAATATGGAATTAACTCTGAAGGCAGCGTTAGAAAAGGCAGAAGAATCGAATATTCTCAAGACTTCCATTTTGAGCAATATGAATCACGAAATTCGCACTCCGTTAATGGGAATACTTGGAATGACCGAGTTGATGATGGAAGAAATTCACGATGATAATTTACGAGAAATGTTACTTCGTATTCGCAGCTCTGGCAAAAGATTAATGAAGACATTGAACTCGATACTTGAATTATCGGAGCTTGAAAGCAGTCGAATAAAAGTAAAACGGGAAGATTATAATCTTACTCAAAATATCGAATTAATTATCGAGCCATTTAAGGAAATAATAAGTCAAAGAAAACTTGACTTTAAACTTATAACGCCGCGTGAGAAATTGATCGTTTCAGGATATAAGGATTTCATAGAGCAATCGATTTCCAATATCCTCGATAATGCAATTAAATATACACCTCAAGGATCGATAACCGTTCAACTCGGAAAAGAATTAAGTGCAAAAAAGCAATTCGCAAAAATAACTATTGCGGATACTGGAATCGGTATACCGAAACAGCAAATAGGATTAATTTTTCAGGAATTCCGTCAGGTAAGCGAAGGAACAAACCGAACATACGAAGGCGCAGGATTGGGATTAACAACTACAAAAAAAATGATTGAACTAATGGACGGTTCGATTTCAGTCGAAAGCAAAGAAGGAGAAGGTTCTACATTCACTCTCCTCCTGCCTCTTGCGCAAGAAACCGGCACTAAACAAGAATCAAAAAAAGAAACATTATCCATTAACAAAAAAGACTTTTCAATACTTTACGTTGAAGATAATATCATAAATCAGGAAGTAATAAAATCCTTTTTAAATGAAAAAGCTGAAATCGACAGTGCCTTAAACGCAAAAGAAGCTTTGAAAATGGTTGTCCAGAAAAAGTACTCGATGATATTAATGGACATCCATCTCGGAATGGGAATGGACGGTATAAAACTCACAAAAGAATTGCGCAAGATAGAAGAATACAGAAACACCCCAATAATTGCAGTAACTGGTTATGCAAGCAATCTCGACAAAGAGCGGTTTCATACTTGCGGATTCAATAAAATCCTTGTAAAGCCATTTACAAAAGAAGAGTTATTAGAAGCTTTAGAAAGTGTTTTAAAAGAATAAAAAAGGCGGACGTATGCCCGCCAAAGGAGTATGTATGAAATGATAAATTAACTTTCTTTTAATTCTTTTAAGATTGCCTCAGCTACTTTATTTATTACTTCATCTGAATCGTAGAACTTCGAGTTGATTTTCTGTTTAATTTCCTCCAATTTTTTCGACGCAGCTTCGTTTTTTGCCAGTTCTCTTGCAGTGGAAGATATCTCGATTTTGTCTGTTTCTTTCGGTTCCGGCTGCTTAACCGAAGCCTTCTTCAACTGGTTTGGGTCGTGTGTAAACGTCGAATTATTTGATATTCCTTTTATGTCCACTTTATCACCTGATATAATTGACAATTTTTCTCTGGCTGTTCAAGGCTGAAATTTCTTTTTCTACTTTTTTCAATTCATTCCTGAACTGCTCTATAATATTATCGTATTTTTCTTCAATAAGTTTAGCTTTTTTAAGGATATTCGGTTCATTTTTTTCGAAGTACTCTTTCCCCCATTTTTCACAAACATCTTTTTTAAGTTTCTGGATAACCATCATACTTTCCATAGCTTCCTGGAACTTATCGTCAAAATTATTCGTATTTATCGAATCGAGCTGCAAAGTCAATAAATCCATTAACTGATTCATTGCTGCCAATTTATTTTTCAATTCGCTATCCATAATAACCCCTAATAGCCGGTCGAAGATGTACTAAATAACGAAAAATAATTTTGAGAAGACATAATTGAAGCCAGTTGAACCTGCAATTTTTGATAACGGAGTCTAAGCGATTCGGCATATTTATCAATTCTTGTCTGGGCAGCTTCGATGCTTTCACTTAGCGATGATATAGTGGAATCGTATGTCGACTTAGTTTTTGCAATATATCCATCGGCTCCCAGATAAGGACTTACGCTGTCATACAATTTCGTGGCTATTCCATTTGTGGAAGTAAACAACTCAATTACCTGATCGAGATTATCTTTAATAGCGCTTTCGAGTTGGTCTGAATTTGATAACGAGAGTCCGCTGTCGATATTGAAGGTAATTCCGATTTTCGAAAGAGTATTAATTTTAGTAGAGGCTATACCGTCAACCGTTGAATATGCAATCGTATTCAACAAACTTACGAGCGCCGTTGCAGTAGCATCGCCTCTAAGAGTGCCCCTTGATGTTTCTGTTGTTTTTGTCTGCTCGCGAAGATAGCTATAAAGGTCGTTAAATTTTGTAATAAACTCGTTTATCTTATCTTTTATTTTCGATACGTCCTTAGTGACATTTATATTAACTTCCGGGTCTCCTGCCTGCATGACGGATTTAAGAGTTATTGTTGTACCAGAAATCAAATCGGTAATTACATTCGAATTTCTTTCTACATTAACGCCGTTAAAAATCATTTTTGCATTAAGTAAATCGGTTGTATAGATATAGCCCGGAGTATCATCTCCAATAGAACTATTCTGTACAAACGATTGGCGTGTAGCGCCCAAGTTCAATCCGACAGCTGCCAATGCTGTCCCACTTCCTGTATCAGTAAGATTTGTAATTCGATAATTATAACCTGTATTTTGGGATGTGATTTTTAACTGCGAGCTTCCGCTTACTGGCGTAAACACTGAAGCATTTACTAATCCCGAAGCACCTTTTTCTTTAGTAACACTGACACCCAGTTCTGTTAGTAGTGTCCCAATATCGCTTTTAATAGTAATATATTCCGAAGAATCATTTACAGTAATTTTTAGTTGGTAATACGAGCCATTTATAACTTTTTCTGCAGTAATACCACTGATATTATTTAACTGAGTAACAATACTATCGAGTACATCGCTGTATGTTCCGGCGGTATAATTTATAGTTGTTTCAGTACCGTTCAGGTCTACGACGAACGAGCCGCTTGATGCAGTACTGCCTGTTACTGCATTCGAAAGAATAATTGCCTTATCAGTATTTATTGCATTTTGAATTTTCGTCATTAAAGCTTCGTTCGTGATGTAACCAGACACAAAATCAGCCGCATCGAAAGTAACCGAAACTTTACTGATAAACTCCCCGCCTGCACCGTCGCCTGTTTTTATAGTAAACTCGTGTGTGCCGGGTGCAGTAATTACAGTTGAAGCGGCTGTTGAATTCATGTCAATCGATAAAGCTGCATCGTTCTTTGCCAATTGATTTATTCTGATCGTATTATTCCCCTCTGTGGCTCCGGTACTTGAAACTGCAGTTGCAAAGTCGGTATTAGAAGAAGAGGCTAATTTGGAATAAAATATCGAATCGGTAGCAGTGCTTTTTAAATCGCTCAGTAAAGTTTTAAATATATCCAGTTTACTACTTATTGTAGAATATGCAGAAACGATATTTTCGTATGTGGTTTTGCGCGTAGTAAGTGGGGTAACTCTTTTTTGAGTTTCATTGGTGATGTAAGAATTCACCAGATTATTAATACCTGACGTTGTCAGAATGTCGTAGGCCATTGTTAACCCATATTTTTAATTGCGTCCAACCATGTCTGCTTTAATTCGGTCAATATTTTCAGGACAATTTCGTTATTTTTTTTGCGCATTTGATCCTGGCAAAATGTATACAAGCGAAGCAATCCAGTAGAAATTTCTCTTGCCGCAGGGTCGTCAAAATTCAATGAATTAATTAAAACCTGGATCGCCTCGTTTGTTCTGAGCATATCATTTTTATGACATTGCTGAATGGCAAAGTCGTATACTTTAAGAGTTAATTCCTGAGGAGTTGAATTCTTAATTTGATTAATAATATAAGTATTGGTTTTTTTAGTAGCGTAGTTAGCTGTATACATGGCTTTCAGTATTTTAGTTAAAAAATTCCCCCTCCCCGTAGGGAGAGGGATTAGTCAGCAAAAATTCCCAATTAACGGAAGAGGCTCAAAATCTGTTGAGGAGCAGTATTCATTTGAGCGACCATTGCAGTTGCTACTTGAGCACCAATTTGACCTTTAGTAGCATTTAACTGTTCCATTGCAACGTCGGCATCGAAGATGTTACTGATTGTAGCCGTGTTGTTGGCAATTGCAGCAGTGAGATATTCTTCTCGTGAACTGACAGTCTGTTGCAAGTTACCAAGACGGAGAAGTGCGTTACGAACATTGGTAGCAACCGTTGTAGTATCGTAGTTTAATACTGTGGTATCTGTAGTGTTTTGCAGGTTAGTGGTTCCGATTGCTGTTGCAAGGTCGCTTACCTTTAAGTATGAATCGCTTGCAAAATCTACAGAGAATGAAGAACCTCCAACGTCGAAGGTTGCATTAGATACAGCAGTAGAGCCATCGGTGCTTGCCAGTAACTGTGTACCGTTAATATTAGTGCTCTTAAGTATGGAATCAATTTCTTGAGCAAGGGTTCTGATGTCATTGGCAATAGCAGCCGAATCTTTCAAAGGATCTTTTGCGTCGGTCTGCTTTGCTTTAATCTGGTTTAATTTGTCAGCTATCTGCTGTAAAGCGGATTCGGCGGTAGCCATATAGTTCTTAGCAGAAGCAATATTGTTCAGCTGAGCTTTCTGAGTAAGAGTTTGAGCTTCGAGCTGTTTACCGACGTTATAACCGGATGTGTCGTCTGCAACGCTGTTGATCTTTTTCATGGTTGCAAGACGGAGTTGTGCTTTTTCCGTTTGTGCATTGATTTTTGCCAATGCATTGTAAGCATTAAGAGCACCAACGTTTGTGTTAATTGAGAATCCCATAATTACCTCCTTGTATGTTTTTTTAATTCGCTCAAGCTTCCTTGCTTGAGCTTGTTGATTAATGAGATTTATTTCTCACTAATATTATCGCATAACGTTTATAAAAGTTTAGTGATCCTTTTATATAAATTTTATCTCAATGTCAAGACTTTATACAATGATATCTATGTTTTCATAGAGTTTAGCAAATACAGCACGAACGTTAATTGATTCCGGAACCAAAGGCGGGTTTAATTAAAAAGCAGCTATTTAGCGATAGCAAATCCTTTCAATTTTTCTTTGATCAATTTGACTTTCTGAATAATTTCTCCCATTTGACCGAATGTATTTTCCATGTAGTCAAATATACCAGTAGCTTCGCCGTATTTTCCGGTTTCCAAATAAAACGAAGCCATATAAAAAAGTGCGGCAGGGTCGTTATTTAAAATCTCTCTGTTGGTTTCCATTAATTTTAGTGCTTCTGAAATTGCGCCTGTTTGCTCATAAAGGAGTGCCAAATTTTTTATAGCGTCTGTATTTTTCGGATAAAGAGAATGAATGTAATTGTAAAGTCTGAACTTGATTTCATAATTCTTTTGCTGTTCAAGTACAGTAATTAGTAAATCGAGATTGTATTTGTTGATATTTTGTTCAATAATGTCGGCAATCTCTTCATTAATTTCTCTGCCGTTAAGAACGTTTTCCATCAACTTAATAAGTTGAATTTTACGATTAGCATTTTCGTCTTTAACTATTCTGTAAAGTTCTTTGATAAAATATTCAGTATAATCTGAGTCTTGAGTTTTTAAAGAAAGATACAAGCCATAATAAATTATTTCCCTATCGTCAATAAAAATTGTTTGTTTATTTAACAACTCATTTTTGTTTATACATTTATTAGATTCCATTGCTTTCTTTGCGTAAAGCTTGGCTTTATACAAATTTTGCTGACGTAAATATATTTTCGACATTAATAAATAATAATATGTCTGTCTTGGATTAAGTTCTATTGCTTTGTCGATCAATTTTTCGGCGTCGATAGAATTAAATTTTGAATGCTCAATTTGGGCAACATATGCATATGCTTCGGCTTTCAGAGTACTGTCCAGGTCGTCTTGTTTTATCAATTGCAAAAATATTTCTCTTGCTTTATCGTAATTTTCCAGTATAAAGTATGTCTGTCCTAACTGGAATAAACTATATGAAGATTTGCTTAAATCATATTCTTCTATCAGGAGTTCGAGATTTCTTTTTGCTTTCTTTTCCTTTTCCTCTTTTGAAACGTCGTAACCAATATGGTTAATAATTATTTTGGAATGGTAAATCTGATAACCGTTTTCAATCAGGGAGTTAGTAATTTGTTCGTGTACTTTTCCGGTAAATTTAATGTCTGGCGAGTTTTTAAACAATCTTACATAACGTATGGAATAGTCTCTATTGTTTTCATTGTCGATATTCATGACGGTACAGAAGTAACCAGCTTTAGTAACTGTATTTAATATTTTTTTTAATTCAGGTAGTGAATTGGCGTCAAGTCGTTCATCGGCATCCATATAGAGAATCCAATCGCCGCTTGATTTAGATAAAGCATAATTTCGTGCAGCTGAGAAATCGTTTACCCATTGGAAATTATAAACTTTAGCATTGAATTCCTTTGCAATAGAGATAGTATCATCTGTCGAGCCTGTATCCACAATGACGATTTCATTTACAATATTTTTAACAGATTCAAGACATTCTTTAAGATATTTTCCTTCGTTTTTAACTATCATTGAAAGTGTTAATGTACCCATGACTAACTAACCTCTAATGACGAATGATTTAATTCGTAACCGAGCAAGTTATTTACATTTGCCAGAGCATCGACGGCTGAAGTATTATTGGGGTCGTTTTTTACTGCCCACTCGAACATTATTTTGGCAGCCTCTAGATCATCTTGCATCAGAAATACCTGTCCCAATCCAAAGCAAGCCGCTGACGACTGAGGATTAAGGTTAAGTTCTTTTTCGAAGTATTGCTGGGCGTTAGAAAATTTACCATTAGCAAGAAATATATTGCCCGCTAAATTCATCAGATCGTCATAATCAATAATGATAGCATCACCTTCTTTAAAATTTTCTATAGCTTTTACTATTGATTCTTCCGCAAGGTTAAGTTCATTATCTTTTAATGATACTTTGGTTCTTTCGAAGTATTGTTTAAATAAATTAGTTTCTATGGGGAAATATATTTGGCGAGTTTTTATAGTTTTGTTTTGCAACCATATTTCATCAGGATCTGCTCCCCATTTCTCAACAAATTTCTTTCTATTTACTTCAAGCCTTTTTTTATATATTTCAATTCCGTCTGCTTTAAAACTCTTTGAACCAAAGTGATGGATAAAAGCGTCTTTTGCAATGATAGTTTTGTAACCTGCTAATTGCGCTCTCAAGCAGAAATCATCATCTTCGAAGTTACCGGGAGTAAATCGTTCATCTAGCCCACCTATTTTATCTATTACTTCTCGTTTTATTAAAGTACAAAGGAAAGCTACTCTCGGAAATTGCAAGATCATGCCTTTGTTCTTTTCTCTTAGCGATCTTGCATATTTATACATCTCCTCGAGTGAATTATATTTGGCATTATGGTCTTTTTGCAGACCGCTTACCTCATTACTAAGAGGAGCTACTAGACCTATTTCAGAATCACTTTCGGCAATTTCAATCATACGTTCTATTAAACCTTCAGTCAATACAGTATCATTATTCAGAATTAATATATAATCTCCCAAAGAGTTTAAGATACCTTGATTAACAGCAACAGGGAAACCGTAATTAGAATTATTTCGATAATATTTTATTAAGCCATCATTTTTAGATAATTGTTTCATTGTTCCATCATTTGAAGCATTATCAATTAATACAATCTCGTAATTTACAGTCACATATTTTTGAATACTTTGAATACATTTTTTTGTATAATTAATTTGATTGTAAGCAACAATAACAATACTAACTCTTGGCGGAGATGAATATTTAAGGGCAAATGTACTTTTAAGGGATTGTTTGGTATGATTAAGAATAAATTGTAAGCGCTTTCTCATTTGACTGCTTGAATATTGAGAAGCAATAAGTTCTTTACCTTTTACTGAGAATTGGAGCCACATTTTTTTATTATTATATAACTCAACTACAAACTCTGCAAATTTTTCGGGGATATCACTTATATAGGCGTGTATACCGTGCTCAATTCCCATCCCTTCTGCACCTATTGAAGTGGTTACAATTGGGAGCCCATTCGAAAGAGCTTCACCTACTTTACCTTTATTACCAGCACCATATCTTAAAGGGACAACTTCAATACGACATTTATCAATATATTCTTTAACGTCAGGTACCCATCCCGTGACAATAATATCTTTAGAACTCAGTACCTTTATATTTTCCGATGGATTATTGCCTACAATAAATAATTTTATTTCTGGAAGTTTTAATTTTATTATAGGAAATATTTCTTTGATAAAGAATAAAACCGCGTCTTCATTCGGTTTATGATTAAAGTTACCAACGAAGAGTAAATCTTTCCTATTTTCATACGACGGTGTATTTTCCTTTATGTTATGTACATCGGTTAATATAAAGATAGGTTTATCTTTAATATATTTTCTTAATTCTGCTCTGTCAGATTCAGTAACAGTAGTAATTACATCTGCCTTAGAATAAACTGATAGCTCCCTTTTTTTATTTTCTTTTATTTTTTCTATTAATATCTCATTATTTGAAATAGTGTATTTACGTTCTTCTCTAAGATAGTGTATATCCATAGTATCAATTAAAATAGGGATGTTCGGTACTTGAGATTTTATGATATCGATAAAATATTCAGCTATGTGCCAAAATGCTATATAGATAAAATCATAATAGCGCTCCTTAAGTAGAAGTGAATTTACTAATTTCTTAATGTAATCTTTGCCTTGTTCCGTATATCTAATATTATACCAATATTCATAGTTAAACCAGATAAATTCGACGCCTTTCATTCTAAATTCAGTTAAATACTTCAATGCATAATCATCAAGATATTGTTTCCCCATTAAGTGAACATAAGTTATCTTATATCCAAGGTTAAGCATTTCATTAAGAGTATGGTAATGTCTTAACGCCCCCGCCGCCCGATCTGGAAGTGGTGGTATATCATCAATGATAAGAATTCTTTTACCTTTATTCCTATCAGAGAACAAGAATCTTAATCTGGGATCATTTGGGTATTGTTTTTTTAATTCCACTTTCCATTTTTCGATAAACTTTGGAGAATTCAAAACCTGATATTTTTTAAAACCAGAATTAAGGTCTGTTCCAGCAGTAACTCCCTCATGATGAATAACCTTAGAAAATGGATTATAATATACATTGTACCCATACTTTCTAATACTAAAGCATAAATCAGTATCTTCATAATATGCAGGTGAATATCGTTCGTCAAATTTTCCGATTTTTTCAAATAAAACTTTACTTACCATTAAAGCAGCGCCAGAGCAATAATCAACAGAACGACAATAAGAAAATAAAGAATCTTCAGGTAATGCTCCTTTGCCATAGTTCCATCCTGATGCATCATTAAAAATCACTCCCCCAGCCTCTTGTAATTTCCCATCAGGATAAATTAACATTGAACCTACTGCACCTGCATCCTGGCGATATCTAAAAGTCTCAAACAAATGTAAAAGCCATCCAGGTTGTGGTTCTGTATCATTATTGAGAAAAACAATATATTCGCCTTTAGCAAATTTACTAGCTAAATTGTTGCCTCCTACAAATCCATAATTTTTCTTTGCTCTTATGTATTTAATAGATTCACCATAGCTTAACAGAAATTCTGGAGTTTCATCTACAGAAGCATTGTCAAGTACTATAACTTCATAATTTGGGTAAATTGTATTTTTAAACAATGACTCCAAACATTTTTTAGTATACTCTACTTTATTATAACAAAGTATCAAAATTGAAATTAAAGGTAGATTATCTTTTTTAGAATAATCAATATCTTTCAAGTAAGAGATGACAAGTTCCTTTTCTATTTCAATATTGTTTAGTTTAATTGATAATGATTTTAAACTATGAGAATATTCTTTATTATGCGTAATTATTTTATTTAGTAAAAATATAGCATCGAGTTTTCTGTTTGTATTCCAATAAATTTCTACTAAGTAAAATAAAATACCTACTTTATTATTACTCGTTTCAATTATATCTAGAAATAATTTTTCTGATTCTATGTAATTATTCTGAAAAAAATATTCCCTTGCGAGGTAATATTTTAGGAAATCCTCATCACCGCTTTCTAAGTTTGAATTCTTTAGAGTTCTTTTAATAAAATCGACCGCATTTTCATCTAAAGTATTATTGTAATATTCTTGCAAATCCTTGATAAAATCTTTTCTATTAAACATGATTTAGGTTCCTTTTTCAGCTATGAAGAATATTTGATCGTCACCGAGATATCCAAACTCTTTAGAATAAACGAATATTGCATAAGCTTTATAAAAACCAACTTTTTTTAATTCTTCCAATAGTTCCCAGCCGAAATGATAGTAACATAAACATCCTTCAGAACTATTTAATGGATCACCGTGATATTCAGGAGGTAATATATGCTTTATTGTACCGTCTTTGTTCATAGTTGCTCTTACAATATTATGTCTTGAATTTCTGTCAAAAGGAATCGTAAAAATAAATCTACCTTTCTCTTTAAGGACTCTGAAGCTTTCCTTTAACGCATCTTTATAATTCGGTATATGCTCTAATACATCAAAAGATAATAGTAAATCAAATTGTTCATCATGGAATGATAGTTGGGTAAAATCTTCGTTTCGAATACCATTCTTATTAATATGACCTAATTTTACGTTACCTCCAAGATATTCACTACCAACAATATTAGAATTCTTTGAACTCAATAATTTATATAGAACTGTTGTTTGTTCAGTTATATAGACTGATTTATTACTAAAATCAGGATATAATTCATAAACAATATGAAATGAAAGTCTCATTCGGTTATTTAGATTACAACTTGGACATATGAGTCTTTCTCTCCAGTTAGGGACTCGCTCTCCATTAATGTTATACGCGTTCCAATAATCTACTTTGAAAGGCATAATATCATTGCATACAACACAGAAACCATTATATGTAAATTCTTCGACGCCTGGTTCAATAATCTCACTCTCAAACCTTCTTCTTCTCTGCGTTTCTAACCTCATTTTTTGTTCGTAATTAATAAATTCTTCATAATTATTTATCTTTGTAAAAGATAAATTGGTATTAAAACTATTCCTTATTTTCTCTGCAATATAATCTTGCTCTAAATTTTTATTTTCCATCAGGTAGTATATATTATTCCATGCTATTTTATTGTTAGGATTTATCTGAAGGACTGAAATAATATAGTCTAGTGCTTCTATATAATTCTCTCTTATAATTTTAATGTATGCTAAATCATTTAATGCATCTGTATTATCTTTTTCAAAAGAGAGTATTTCAAATAATATTTTTTCTGATTTTTCTAACTCCCCTTGTTCGATAAATTTTTCGGCTTCAGAAATAAGGTTATGTTTGCTAAGTGCTAATAGGTCATTAGATTTTTTTTCATTATAATAATTTTGGCGTTGTTTTTCATTTTCTTTAGATTTTTTAGGATTAGCAATTACATTTATATTACATGGAATAGGTTCATCTTCCCAATTAACATTTTTAATTGAGATAATATCAAAACCGGAATTTTTTAATAACTGTATTATTTTTTCTTTTGTGAATATATCTTTATGTATTTGGCCTAATTTATTTTGAGAATTATATTCTCCATGCGTATATCTTGATACTTCATACAAATTAAAAACCTTGCTTACATTACCCTGTTTTTTATTTAAATAAGCATCAATAATTACATCAAAATCGGGGACGGAATTGATTATTAATTTACCTCCAGGTTTTAGAATTCTCCTCCATTCCTTTAATGCGGGGATTTGCTCGAAAGTATATAGATGTTCGAACACTGCGTTCATAAATATTTCATCAACTGAATCATCTTCAAAGTAGTCAAGATTTGTGATATCGAGTTTTAATTCAGCATTATTATTATAAAGGTCAATATTTATATAGCCATCTAATATTTTATCACCACAACCCAAATGTAATTTTATCTTATCAGAATTATAGATTTTATCATAATAAAATAGTTTGTCATAATTTCTCAACTTAGATAAAAGTTTGTTACCAAATTTATTAACATCAAATAGTTGGAGTCCTCTCCACGTCTCAGGATATACTGGATGGAAATTTTTTATATACGGGTTGAATTTTAAATAAATTTCTCTATACCATTTATCCCAATCTATATCATTAGCATGCATAAAACTATTTACTTTTGTCCAAATTTGCTCGTCAGTTTCTCTTACGTATGAAAAATGAATTATCTCAGGATCATCATATGGCATCGTTGTTTCTTGTAAATTGATTTTTCTTGCAAAAGTAAACGCTGCTTCTAAAGTCGGTTTCACATAAAATAAATTTGTTTCATACGGAGGGGCTACACAAAAACTAGCATCTTTGATAAAGGTTAAATAAGGGATTCTTAAAGCTAAGGGGTTATGTTCATTAATAAAATTTATTATTTTTTCAAAAGATCCCGGTAGGAAAATTTCATCACAGTCAACAATAAATGCTCCAGAATGTCCTTTCGATTTCGAAATTGTTAATAAAAAATTTCTTTGAGTTTGCTCATCTGGAAAATTATCAACATATATAGAGATTTTTTCATTAAATTTTTTTTTAATTTTTTTTAATACTTCATCGGTTTCTTTAAGATCAACGGGTTTACCAAACCAAGGTTTCATTGTTCTTGCGATTAAAATTTCATCAACATAGGGATAAACACTTTCTATAGATTCTTCAAGAAAAAAATCATAAGTATATAAAACGTAATGTGCAGCATAAGTATTTTTTTGAGTATCAATCATATATTATCCAATTCTATAATAAATAATATGTTATTAATGATTATAACATCTACTATTAATTTAGCTAACCAATGATATTTCTTTTATTTTTATATTATTAATCTCATATAAAACTTTATCTAGACTAATTGCTTTTACAGCCTTATCACTATATCCCTCTTTATAAAAAAAATCTTTCAAATGCGGAGAGATTATTTTTTTTTGAATTCCATAATCATAGATTTCATTAGCACTTGTACATAAGAAAATTGTAATACAATTAATATTAGAACCTAGTGCCAAATGCATTGGTAGGCTGTCACCACTTATAAGTAATTTATGGTTTTTTATATCAGCAAGATGCATTAATAAAGAAGGTCGATGTGGTAATATATTTACATTCCAACCCTTTTTAATTAATATTGTAATTAATTCATTATAAAAAGCCCAATTTTTCATTGGCCATCTTTTCCCAGCAGTAGGAGCTATGGCAATATCACCAATTAAGTATGATTCTGGACTTTTAGGTAAGATGTATTGTTCACCGCCAAAATTATATCCTAATCCCTTAAAGATAATTTCTTGGTAAGATAATTTATTATTGAATTTTAATTCATCTGCTTTATCTTTACCATATTTGCTTATAAGGCTCATATCAAACCAACCGGCAGAATCTTCTGTATATGCTAACTTATTTTTATTGTCTAAGTAACAACCAAAAATTTCTTTTGATTTCAACCTAGATACTATTTGTGCAGCATTAATATTATCCTCTAGATTTATTATCAAATCGTAATTATGGAATTTAACTTCATTAATATTTGAGAGCGTCAATACTCTCGATATCAGCGGATTATCATTAAGCAGGATGACGTTTTGGTCTGAAGTAATCCAATCTATATTTTCATTATTGAATAAATGCAATAGTGTAGTAGTCCTCACTACATCCCCTGAAGCACCAAATTTTAGAATTAGTATATTCACAGCATTTTCCATTTTGTTATTTTCGTATACATATGTTTCAAAATAAATGCCATGTATATTTCTTTTCTTATTCAATTATTTTGCATATTCATTTGATTAATAATGGTGCGATGGCTAATATTAGCCAGAAGGGTTTTAACGGACTGTGTCGATTGAGGCTTTGAATTCTTTCATCTTTTCTTCAACTTGTTGCGTTAAATGATTGCGCTGCTTCTCTCTTTCTTCCTGCAATTCATCAATTTGCTTTTTGTGCTGTTCTATACTGGCTGTGATGCTATTCCTCATTATGGTCTCTTTGTCTTTCGAGTATTCTTCTGCTTCTTTTATTAGTCGGTCCCTTTGTAATTTTAAACTATTTAGTTTTTTTACAAGTTTTTGTTTCTCATCTATTCTATCAATTAATACAAAACCAGCAATAACTCCAGAAATTAATATACCAATGAGAAAACTTACAATTCCCCACCTTAGTCCCGATATTATAATCATCATGATCGTGGAATTATATCCCGCAGAATAAGCAGTCGATCCATTCGGATATCCAGCCAAACCACCAATTAGAAATACTATAAGTGCAATAATTGTATTATTAACCATATTTGCCGAAAATGATTTTGCTGGATTATATCTCTCAATGTGTGGTAACTGCAGTATTTTTTCTTCTATAATTTGCTTTTCATCCTCATAATTTGAATTAATGTTTTTAATTGTTTCGTCCAGGTTACTTTTTACTTTTTCATGGAATGTTTCTAATTCCTTCTTCAAACGTTTTATAGTTTCTGAATAGTCATTTATTGCTTCATCGTATTTGACAAGGCTCTGTTCAATTTCCTTGTACTCTCTCTTTTGCTTTTCTTCGATAATCAGATCGAGCGCCTCTTCATATTTACGTTTAAACTCAGGATACATACCGATTATAAGCGTATTGCTAGATTCGGCGTAAGTTTTAATAATCTTTTCCAGCAATATAAAATGCTTATTGATATCTTCTGTAATATACTCGTCGGCTTTTAATTCTTTTAACAGTGTTATTTTATCTGCTATTTTCTTTAAAGAATTTTCCTCAGTTAATCTGTATTGACTAAGAGTATCCGAAATTAATTGTGCTGCCGGTGCAAAATCCTTTTCGTAAAATAGATTATAAACCAGAGCATTTATCAGGAAATAATTGAACATACCAAAATTGTTTACATCAATTGCTACAATCATTCTGTGAAAATCGTATGTAATCACTTCCCGAATGTAGTACTCAACAATTTCTCTATTGTCTAATTTTAATTCGCACAAAGCACTGTAAATTTTAGCGGTTATACCGTTCTGTTTTGTTTCGACAGCCTCCTTAAAAAGATTATTTGCATCTGCATATTTTTTTTCTTTGAGATAAAGAAATCCATGAAATAGATTTACTATATAGAGCAATTCGTGCAGAACCTGCTCTTGCAACTTCAAAGCCGACACCATCTGCTTTACTTCGTTGAAGAGATTATCTGCCTTTTGAAAATTATAAATTGGGTTATGATACGTATGAAGTATCGCCTGAATAATGAACTTAAAGAAATTATGTTTATAGATATCGCGTTCAATAAAACTCATAGTCAGGTTGGCATAGTATTCTTTTTCGCCTCTTATTTGTGCCGTTGCCCACTTGGAATAATTTTCTTTAATCGATTTATGCAAATCGAAATACTTAGCGCGATTGAAATTTGCTTTCATATATTCTTCAATTTGCCCCAGCAACCAGGAATCATAAACCCAATATATAGGCGCAACGTTGAAAGGAACGAAAATTTCTTTGAGTTCTTCAGGTATGTCAAAAGATAATATTTTAATATTGTCTTTAATATGTTTTATATAATCGAACTCACCTTTAAAAGAGAGTTCGAACAACTCTTTACCGAGTTTATAGAACTTCGGGATAATTTCTCCTTTATTACTGGTCTTTACAATATGGTTTTCTAAGGCTTCGGACATTTATTCCATTCCATAATCTTTGTAATCGAAAGTTATCACAATTTGAGTACCTTTATTCTTCTCACTATTAATTTCGAAATTTCCGTTCATAAGTTTAGTCAACTTGTGAGCAATCGTCAGTCCCAGCCCCAATCCTTCGTAAGGTCTGGTGTAACCTTCAATTTCCTGACTGAAAGGGGATAATAATCGTTCTATATCGCCCGGGTTCATACCAATACCGCTATCTTCAATTATAATTTTAATCTTTGCTCCATCAATTCTGCTGCCCAGATAAACATATCCTTTATGAGTATATTTAATGGCATTATCAACAAGCAATTCTAAAATTTTCTCGAGTTTTACCCAGTCAACTTCTATCATTGCTTCTGTATCACTCAACTCCATTCTGAAGTCGAGTCCTTTCTTCTCGGCTTCTTTATATTTCTTGTCGTACACGTGTTTTATGATTTGATTGCAGTTTAAAACAACATTTTCAATTTCGATTTCTCCCGATTCAATTTGCGAGAGGTCTACAATATTCGTAAATAATTCGAGCACACGTCCCAATACATCTTTCATTTGTTCTGTAATTTCTTTTATGGCAACATAATCTTTTGCCTCCAGGCAATCGTTGATAATTTCTGAATAACCAATAATCCCATTAAATGGAGTTCTGATTTCGTGCGAAATATTAGCCAGAAAGTTCGACTTCATTTTATTTAATTGAACTTCTTTCAGATAGCTTATTTCGAGCTGTTCCCTGTACTTCTTCTCTTCTGTTATGTCCTTTAGAGTAACTATGAATATTTTATCGTTGCCTGTGCCTGCATTCGTATACGTTACTTTGCAATTATAATACCTATCTTTTTTAGACTCGTAACCAAATTCATAGATTTCCAGAGGTCCGTTTTCTATTTCAGAAATCGACTGACGAATTTTATCATATAAATCTTTCGAGATAATATCACTTAATTTCTGGTTCATTATATCGGACTTGTTCAGCTCAAACAATTTGCAAAAATTGTCGTTAGCATTGTCGAGTATGAGAGTGCCATTTTCCCTGCGGGTAATTAAAAGGAGGTCCGAAATGTTTTCGATAATAAGTTTTTGTTTCTTTTCTGATTGTTCGATTATCTGTTTTTGATAAACAATCTCAGTTAAATCGTGTGCACTTATAATAAAACCGCTGTATCGATTATACGTGGCAACAAAGGGATGGAGATGTATGTCCCAGAATTCTTCCTTCTCGTTTCCTTTTAACCTGATGATTTTTTTCCAACCTGTTTTAGAGTAGACAGCCCGCAAAAATGGTTCATAATCATAGTTCAAAAATTCTTTAAATAGTGTTTTAATGTTTAGATAAAAGAGCTCCTCGATACTTTTACCGAGGATATCTTCTACTGAATGAGTTACAAAAACGATGTTTCCTTTGTCGTCCGCAATAATTATAGGAACATTTCCTAAATCGAGTGCAGTGTGGAGCGAATCGATTTTCCATTCGATTTCCTTCCGATTTTTCTGAGTATCAATGTTGATTAAAAAGAACTGTTCCCCTTTTATGAATATTCTTTCTATATCAACCTGAAATGGATTTGACCCATTTTCATAATCTGTATTAATAGTAACGTCGAATGTTAAATTCCTGAAATTCTTGCCGAGGAATCCTTTGATAAGAAATAAAAATTCCGAATTTGGATTTAACCGATGGAGACTATCATTAATATTTAAGTGGAATATATCGGTAAAAAGCGAATTGCAATACAATATATTCAAAGAAGAGTCGACAATAACAATTGCTCTACCTGCCGGCAATTCTTTATAGTGCTTAAAATCCTCAACGAAATTCGTATTATTTTCTGCAACGTATTTATTATGCATAAACTATTTTATCTGAATACTTTTTATTTTGAAATCATGCTCGACACCTTCATTATTTGTTATATCTATCTTTTTAGATAAATATGTTTCAATAAATCTAAGGAGACAATAGTTTAAAGAGAAGAATTCTTCTTTCAGTTCATTTTTATAATCCGCATAAAGAGTATCGAGCGTCAAAGGGTCGGTAATAATATTTGGTTTAGAAAGAGTAACTTCCTTAATATGCTCGAAAAAGTCTTTTAGTTTGTCCATTTTGGGGGAGGAAATGAAATTTTTTTTACTTTCAGAGAGAGGGGCAGAAAGGCTTATCGTGATATTAATTTCAGTTGAATATTTATTTACTGATTTGCTTACCCAATAATTGACGCGACGATATTTTGACAATTCGATTAATTCGAGCGAGGCGACAAATAAAAAATTCTCGTATTCAAATGAAATTTCAATTTTATCATCGCCGCTATTAAAATTGTTCAATTTCCAGCCGTAACTGGATAATAATGTGGTCGCTGGCGAAATTGAAACCGTGTCGTTATTAATTATAGAAGGAAAGGCGTAAGGATTGCTTTTACGATTGAGCTTATAGTTACCACTGGATTTTTTATAATCGATATTAGAACTAATATTGACTATTTTTTCGAGCATACCTTTTCCTCCGATATTATTATCGAAGGAAAAGGCAATTTCTTTAGATTAGTCGGTTTTAATCATTTTGTTTTCGTTAATATAGTCGACAACCTCTGGATTTTTGAGATAAATCAATTGCTGGACGAATTTGTTAATTCTTTCGACAGATTCTTTCACCACTTTGAGGTCGTCAGCCAATTTCGATTTATTTTCGTCGCTAAGTTCATTTTCGATGGATTTTAACGAAAGCATTAAACTACTCAAGGGATTATTGATTTTATGTCCGATTGTACAGGCAAGGTCGACTACAGCTTTGCTATGTTCCGCATTTTTTAATTCATTTTGAAGGTTATAAATTCGAATTCCTGACCTGATGCGGGCAAGCAATTCCTGATTTTCAACCGGTTTTACCAGAAAATCATCTGCACCTATATCAAGTCCCATTATTCGATCTTTCAATGATGAACGCGCTGTCAATATAATAAAGTAGATCGTTTTTAATTTTTCATCTGCCTTCAAAATATTACAAAGTGAAAGTCCATCTAATACTGGCATTGTCCAATCTGCAAGTATTACTTTCGGACTGAAATTTTTCAATATTTCGAGTGCATCTTCGCCATTAATAGCAGTTGCCACTTCATAATTGTTACGCGTCAGTAGTTTCTCCAGTATAAATCTGGTATCTTTTTCATCTTCAACTACAAGAATTTTATCTTTCATATACCAACCTGTTTACTTTTTGTAAAAATAAGTCGATACTGACTATTGGTTTCAAGACGTAATCGTCTGCTTTGCTTTCAATTAATAAACTGCCGCCTTCTTTGCTCTTTGAGTATGCCGTAACCAAGAGTATCGGCACGTTTAAATTAACAAAATTTTCTTTAATATACCGCGAAAGTTTGGCACCATCGATTTTTTCTTTTCCCAGGTATGTATTTCTCAGACTTACGTCCATTATAATCAAAGCTATATCATTCCCATTCAGATAAGAAAAAAGCTCCTCAGTATCTTCCGTAATAACGGTATCGAATCCAATTTTGTCGAATAATATTCGATAAAAATCCTGTAATAGTTGGTCGTCTTCGACGATCAATATTTTTTTCTTATCAGATGTCATTTAATTATTTGAATATTTCAGAGTGATGCTTATTCTTCTGTTAATTGAGCTGTAAGGGTCATTCTGGTCACGCAGGCGTGTATCGGCATAGCCACTGATTTCATCGATTTGCTTTTCGGAAACTCCAGCTGCTACCAGTACACGTTTTGCGGCATTAGCTCTGTCGGTACTGAGTTCAAAGTTAGTATATCCAGTACCGTCATTTCTATACTGGCGAGCATCAGTGTGTCCTTCGATAATAATTTTATTAGGCATCTTAGAAATTTCCGTACCTATTTTACTTAAGATGCGCCTGGCTTCGGGTTTTAATTCGGCAGTGCCCACTTCAAAAAAGATATCGTTAGCAGAATCGATTAATTCAATTCTTAAACCTTCTTTGACCACTTCAATCTTAACCTGGTCAGAGAGATTTTCCAGGTTTGTTTCTTTAGCAAGTTCTTCTTTTAATTTTTCGCCCATTTTTTCAAGTTCTTGCCGTTCTAATTCTTTCCTTTCGATATCCGATAGAATCTTGGAATCAATTAAAGAATTCGAATTACCCTCGAGAATTGTTTTACCTTTTGTTGAAAAACCGATAGGATCGCTAAAGTAGCCTGCAACAGCTTCTTTAACTTCCTCGCTTTGACCGAGCACCCACAGTACAATAAAGAGAGCCATCATTGCTGTGACAAAATCGGCATAAGCCACTTTCCAGGCTCCGCCATGATGCCCTCCATCGACCTTTTTAATTTTTTTTATTATCGGCGGTTGTTCGTCGTACGAAATTTCCTGCGGAGGTTCTTCCTGCTTTTTTAATGTAGGTCTTTTATTCGATGCCTCAGCCATTTTATTTCTTACCCCTTAAAGCATTTTCCAGTTCGCTGAAAGTAGGACGGTGGTCTGAAAAGATTGTACGCCTTGCCATTTCGGCGGCTACAAAAGGAGGGTTCCCTTTTGCATAGGCAAGTATGAATGTCTTTATTATTTTCAGTTCCTGAGCTTTGTCTGCTACGACATGATGCAGGTTTGCAGAAATTGGGTTTACAAAGCCGTAAGAAAGCAGAACGCCTAAAAATGTACCAACGAGCGCCGCAGCAACATGGTGGCCTACGGCTTCGGCTCCTTCGTTAATGGAGCCCATTGTAATAATAACACCCAGAACAGCTGCCACAATACCCAGACCGGGGAGAGAATCGCCCACCCGTCCGATAGTTTCAGATACAGGCTTATTTTCAATTTCGAATGTTTCTATTTCCGCATCCATTAAGTTTTCGAGTTCATACGGAGGCACTGAACCTGCCAGCATTACTTTCATAGTATCGCAAAAAAAATCTTTTTTAATCGGATCCTCTATTAAAAGTTTACTTTTCGAAAGGATGTCGCTTTGATCCGGCTGTTCTATATGTTTTTCGATTGCCAGCAAACCTTCTCTTTGTGCAGTAAGAAAAAGCATGCTGAATGCTTTCAGCATCTCAATGTATTCATCCTTAGAAGCAGAATGACCTTTGAAGAGTGTAGGTAATTGGGCTATTATTTTTTTCAGTAGTGCAGGCGGGGATGCAATCAAAATACTTCCGATTGCAGCACCTCCAATTGTAATAAATTCGGAAATCTGAATTAACAATACGAGATTGCCACCGGCAATGGTAAAACCCGCTACTACCGATATAAATACTACAGCTATACCTACAATTACGAACATTTTTACACCTTATTTAGAGTTGAGAATTTCGAGTACTTCGATTTCACTAAATAAATTTTCAATAGAGTTTTCTATTGTCTGCCAGTCATTATTATTATCGGAAATTTTACCTTCAATTTCAGTGCAAATACGAGAAAGATTTCTAAAACCGACTGTTCCACTGCTACCTTTCAATTCATGGATAATAGTTTTTAAGAGTTCTCGTTTTTCACCGACAAGTGCATCTTTTATGGCTTCGATTTTAGATGGTAAATTTGAAATAAAAAGTTTTTTTATGGTTTCCTTTATTTCTTTTTTTTCTTCGTTACTTAGTAGTTTTTGGTTTCCAAGTTCTGAAAAAAAATTGTCTCCAAGCGCTTCTTTAATCGATTTAATTAAAATTGCTTTCGTCAGTGGTTTCGAAATAACTTTAACTGCTCCGGATTCAACAGCCTCGATGACGTTTTTTTTGTCAGTATGCCCGCTTATTACAATTACTGGAATGTTTTTCAGGTCGTCGAGAATTTTAATAACTTTCAGCATTCTTAGTCCGTCAAGATTGGGCATCATTATATCAAGGAAAATTAGTTTTGGTTTGTATTCGATAGCTTTCTGGATACCCTCCAGTCCATCGCTCGACATTATGACTTCAATATTATATTCCTTCAGAAAATTTTTAATAACATTACGAATAATGTCAGAATCATCGATCACCAGGAATCGCACTTTATTGTCGAAAAAAATCGTCATTTATTAACCTTTTTAATTTTGTATTTCGACAAATCGACATTTTCGACGCCTTTCTGTTGCGAGGCTTCGCGTGAAATCTCGATTACCTTTTCGTAAATTTCACCCCGATAAATTTCTACTGAGTCTGGCGCCGATATTCCGATTTTAACATGATTCTCAGAAATTGATAGAATTTTAATCGTTATATCGGACCCGATTTTAATTTCTTCGTTTTCTTTTCTTGATAAAATTAACATGGCTTACTCTGTAAATAAATTGTAATAGAGTGAATATTTTTCCTCGTCAAGAATTTTCTGATATCCCGTTTTATTGTCCTGATTAATGTAAACAGGCGCTTTCATGTTGATTGTTATCTTTAACGGGTCAGAATTCAGAATAACGATTCCAAATGCTTCATGATTCTCAACCTGTGGATACTCTTCGTCGATTAATCTCAGTCCAAATAATGGAAAAGCTATATCCGGATTTTCGACCGAATTAAGCCAGTAAAAAAGAGTATCCTCCGGTTTAATCAGGATAAATTTACGAAGAGTTTCGAAGCCGACCAAACCTTCTTTAAAATTAAGAATAAGGTTGTCGGGAAACTCAATTTCACCGAATTGCTTAGTTTTAACCTTCATAATTTCTCACTTTAATATTACTATGTCTACTCTTCTATTTAGTGCCCTTGTTTCGGGCAAATCGTTCGAGGCTATCGGTTTATATTCGGAATAGCCCACGATTGAAACTTTATCCGGCTTTATACCTTCATCCTTAATTAGATAATATGCCGTACTGAGTGCTCTGTCGACCGACAGGTGCCAGTTTGAAGGATATCGGACTGTGTTAATCGGCACATTGTCCGTGTGTCCTTCTATTCTAATATCATTTGGCAATGCTCTAATAACACGCGCTAATCTCTGCAATACAAGTTTGGCGTTTTCGTCCAGTGTTGCTTGTCCAGATGGAAATAGGATGTCATCCAAAATGTGGATTGTTATTCCGCGTTCATTTTCTTCCAGCCTTATTGATGAACCGTAATTATATGTTTCGATTAATCTCGATAATTGGTCAGCTAATTTTTCTTTTGGACTGGGAATAACTTTTCCATCTTCCAGTACAGATAAATTAGCAGAACTTCCGAATATATTTCCCATAGCAGCTACTACATTTTTATATTTGGCAGTATCGATATTCGACATTGCATATAAAATAATAAACAAACCTAATAAAAGAGTAATCAGGTCTGCGTAAGTAATCAGATACCGATCCTTATCACTATCTTCTCTGAAAAGGGACTCTTCTTCGTTGTCTAAGCGCTTATTTTTTCGTATTGTTCGGAAGTCGGAAGCATTCCAATCAGACGCGCTTTCATTATCGAAGGAATCTCTCCACTTAGGAGAGTAACTACTCCCTCCAGAGTCACTTCCATCATATTTTTTTCTTCCAGATGACATTTTTTAAGTCTGTCTCCAATTGGCAACCAGATAATATTTGCACTGAACACACCCCACAAAGTGGCAATGAAGGCGGTAGCAATATTTTTAATCAACGAGTCCGGGTCAGCTCCTGCATTTGCAAGCGTCATAATCAAACCCATAACGGTACCGATAATGCCCATTGTTGGAGCATAACCGCCCATTTTCGTAAACAAAAAGATATTTGAGTAATGCCGTTCCTGCATTGCCTTTATTTCCATCTGAGCAAGGGAATAAATCGATTCTGGATCAATTCCGTCAATTGCGAATTTTGTCATTTTCCTGGGAAAGCTGTAAGGAAATTTAACAATATCTTTTTCAATGGCAAGAAGTCCTTCCTTTCTGGCTTTAATCGACAATTCAATGAATATATCCACAATCTTTTTTATGTCGTACTTGGGCGGGAAATATGCAAGTCGGATTAATTGAAATATTTTGCTGAAATTATCCAGACCGAACCCAATAATAACCGCAGCGAATGTACCGCCAAAGACAATAACGAGTGACGGAATGATAAAAAGAGCTTTTATCGAACCACCTTCGATTACAAAAGCTCCGAATATTGAAAAAACTCCTAATGTTAAACCAATAAAAGCTCCCGATTTCCGCATTACAAATAGTCCAAAATTGATTTTGGTAAAATGGATGAAGCTAATTTATAGGACAATTGCAGTAGATAATCTTGATACTGCAGGTTGATCGACAATTCAGCAGGATCGATTTCTTTTCTTTTCGAAAGCATATCCTGGTCATCAAGTTTCTGGTTATCAAGAATTGTATAGATATCTTCCAATCTATTGTATTTTTCACCGGTCAACGACTGTATCGAAAGGATTTCTTTATATGCTGCATTCAATCTCTCTTTTAACGTCTGACTTGGTACGTTGCCTGAATCGAGCGAGTCTATGATGTCGTTAATCGTAGAGAGTAAATCGCTGCTTTCGATTTTGGTGCCGGGGACATTGATACTGTCTTTAATACCACTGGCGAGCTGCACTTTGACCTCGCCACCCATATCTGCAGAATTTGTAACCACCTTCCCATTAGCATCAATTGACCATGGATCTGTCGAATAATTTGTACCGGCAAATAAATACATATCGTTATATTTTGCGTTCAAATTTTGCACAATCGCCTCTAACGAGGCACGTACAGACTGAGCAACTGTACTGAAATTAGCATTAACAGCGTTGTCTATGTTAACAACCTGGCTAATTATTTTTTGTGTCTCGCCTACAATATTATCTAACGAATTGATAGTGGATTTTACAAATTCTTTCGAATACTCGATATTCTTTTGATAGGTTTCTATTTTTTTTATTTGAGAATCGATATTGATAATTTCAAGCGAGCTAAACAAATCGTCGCTCAATTTTTCAATGCGACTGTTCGTTATCAACTGATTCTGAATCTTTACTTTTTCGTTGTTAATCTTATCTTGATTATAAAGATATTTATTTGTCAATATGTTTTCAGTTATTCTCATTTGTTAGACCATTTCAATTATAGTTGCAAGCATTTCATCAGCTGCACGTATTAATCGAGCAGCTGCTTCGTAGGAACGCTGGTATTTAATCACATTAGTCATCTCCTCGTCAATCGATACGCCCGAGTAAGATGACTTTTGAAGGTTCAACTGTTGCAGCACCATCTCGCTTGTTTCAACACGATTGTCGCTTTGAACTTTTTCCAGCCCGAAGTTATTCAGGAATGTCGAATAGGCTTCGAGCATCGTCTGGTCGCCAAGTTCAGCAAATTTTGTATTTGCAAGGTTTGCAATATTTATTGCATTATCAGAATTTCCATCGTTATTTGCCACACCCGAAGCTGCAATATTTTTTGGATTGTTTAATATATCCGGATTAATATTAATCTTTCCGTCAACGAAAGCATCAACTACAGAACCGCCACTAAGCGTTCCAAAAAAAGGAACATCGGTAGACGACGAACCGCTTTGAACCAGTGTATAGCCTTGTCTGTGTAATTCATTTACTTTGTCGATGAATACATTGGCAAGATTTTCCAGGTCAGTTTTATATGCTGGAATTTGATTAGAATAAAGGTCTGTCAGTGCATACAATTCACCGTTATTAAGTACGACTGAACTACTTTCATCCGACTTAGGTACGACTTTTAATTTTGTTCCATCAAGTTTTACTGTAAATTCAGTATATACATTACGGTCGGCAGCAAGGACGCCACCAACGCTAACCGTCACAGTGCCATATTCATTATTATTAATGGTAATGTTTGCCAGTTTACTTAATTCACTCAACAGTAAATCTCTTCTATCCTTAAGCTCACTGGCTTTGATTCCAACTGCTTCATTATCATAAATCTTACGATTCAAATCATATATTTCTTTTAAGTAAGAATTCATCTGGTTTACTTTCGATACGGTTTCATTTTTTAGTAGATGTTGAAGGGAGCTGATACTATCGTATACCTCCTTAAAACGTTCGCTGAGCCGTTGAGCATTTTGAACAATTTGCGTACGGTACTGAATCGATGTTGGATTTGTAGCCAGTTGACTCCATGAATTAAAGAATTGATTGAAATAGCTCGACAATCCATAATCGCCGGGTTCAGCTAAAATGGTTTCGACCTGTTGAAGTAATTCTGAACGTTTATTGGCATCCGAATTAGTGGATTGATATTGATAAATTTGCTTATCTATCAAATCGTTTTTTACACGAATTACATCCTGAATTTTAACACCCATTCCGATACCAGCCTGGGTTTGTTCTGTGCCGAATACAACTTTCTGACGTGTATATTCTTCATTGCCAGCATTCGATACGTTTTGAGAAGTCACATCCAGAGCACGTTGGTATGTTGCCATCGTACGCACGGATATATCAAATATTTTACCAATACCCATAACTAAACTCTTTTATTAACAAGCGATCTTTTACTTTTGCTCAGCAATGTAGTTACTGTATCCCGAATTAGATTACGCGATACCCCTACCAGAACTGTCAATTGTGAATTGATTTTAATGATTTCAGCAGCTTTAGATTTAATTGAATCCCTAACACTTTTCAATTGACTGCTTACCTGTGGCATTTTATTTAATAGTTCTTCTATCGATGCATTTTTTAATTCAATCGAGTTCTCGGTAGCCAAAACATAAGTTAGTTTTTTCCTTTCCCGCTCTTCTTTTTGAATCAAGTAGAGCAGTTTTTGCTCACTGTCGACAGCCTTATCGAGTTTGGCAATGTCGTTTTCTAGCAATGCTTCTTTTTTGGTTTTGATTGTATCAAGAAGCTCGCTGAAATTTTTTTCCTGCTTGCTTAGAGATTCAATTAACTTTTCTAAGTTCATGATTCATTCTCATTAAAATGATTTAAATAAGAAATTACTTTTTCAATATATCTTTGTGTTTCCTTGAAAGGGGGAATACCGTTGTATTTTTCGACATTCGTCGGTCCTGCATTATATGCAGCCAGAGCAAGCTTCAAATTCCCATTATATTGTCGAAGCATTTTAGCCAGATATTTAGTGCCTCCAAAGATATTCTGTACGGGATCAAAACTGTTTTTTACTCCCATCTCGGTTGCAGTTGAATCAACCAATTGCATAAGTCCTTTTGCCTTTGCCGGCGATATCGCATTATGATTGGCAGCCGACTCAGCCAGTATAACTGACCTGATTAAATTTTTATCAACTCCAAATTCGTTCGATGCTTTTTCGATAATTTCTTCATATTTTCTGAGGCGATTCAAAGAATCCGAGGCAGGCTTAATACTTTTGAATTCAGAATCATATTTTCTTGTATCCACATCAACTGTACGCTTGAAAGAGCTTTTTTGAATATTTTTTGGCAACTCTTCTCCTGTGACTTTTTTGTAGACTGCATCGGCAATGCCAATACTTTTACCTCTGGCCATAAAGTCAGCAAACTGTTGTTCAAAGATTGCATCGAAACCGTCGGGCAAACCGAATAAGTTGGAATTATTTTTTACGCCGAATTCATTTTCACCGTTATCAAATATTTCATCAGTAGCGCTATTCATCGAGCGAAGTAGCATCGATGTAAAGAGCGCTTCGAATTGCAATGCCGCTTGAGCAATTTTTGATTTCTGTTTACTGTCGTAGCGTTCATTGACATTTTGCATCTGATTGAGATGCTTGCCTAGCTCCGTTATTTTTACACTCAGATTATTCATATTACATTATCACCAATTCTGCGATTAAAGCTCCGGCTTCTTTAAGTGCCTGGAAAATAGCGATTATATCCCGCGGCGATACTTTGAGCGAGTTCAATGCAGCAGCAACTTCCTGAACATTAGTTGCACCCTGTATGGCTACGGTTTTAGTTGAATCCTGTGAAACATACGGCACAAGATTATTAAAGAAGATCGTCTCCCCTCCCGAGAATGCATTGGGCTGAGAAATAATTGGATAAGAACGGATTTGTATATTCAAACCGCCGTGCGTTATTGAAACCGGCTGAATTTTAACATTGCTCCCTGCTACAACTGTACCTGTCCTTTCATTGAGCACAACACGAGCCACTTCATCCACTTCTACGTTAATGTTTTCCAATTCCGCCAGGAAACCGATTAAATTATTCTGGCGCTCCTGCGGCACCGACACTCTTACTTCGGCTGCATCGACTGCTTTTGCTATGTTACCGCCGAATGTTGTATTAATAGCGTTACTAATATTATTTGCCGTCGTAAGGTCTGGGTCTTTAAGATAGACGGATACCTCTGATTCATATAAATCAGTAAAAGAGACGGCTTCTTTTAATCTACCTCCGCGTGGCACTCTACCGGCAAGTGAGTGATTTTTTGAAATTCTATTGCCTGAAAAAGTATTGATATCGTAACCACCTACTGAAATTGAACCCTGAGCAAAACCGTAGATCCGACCGTTAATTCCAGATAATGGAGTCATGAGCAACGTCCCGCCTTGAAGACTTGTAGCATCACCTATTGAAGAGACGGTTACGTCGAATTCTGCGCCAGGTTTCAAATTTGCATTTAACGTAGCAGTAACCATTACCGCAGCTACATTCTTGGTCCGAATATCTTCCTGCGGGGCTGTAATTCCAAACCGTTTTAGCATACTTGTAACCGATTGAATCGTAAACGACGACCTATAACTGTCACCCGTTCCAGCAAGACCGACAACCAATCCATACCCGATTATTTGTTCGGCGTCATTTCCATTTAAATAAGCAATATCCTTGATGCGCTGTGCATTCAAGGTCGTCATTAGAATAAGCAATAATATTGTTGCCTTAACTTTCATTGTAGCACCTTAAAATAACCAATGGAATAACCTGGTTAGCCAGCCCGGTCTTTGAGAGCGGTCGATCATACCGCTACCTTCGAATATAATTTCTGCTTCCGATATATTATATGAATAGACGGAATTGTCCGGCATTATGTCGCTCGGTCTTACAATTCCTTTTATTTTAATGACCTGCTCTTCTCCGTTGATGATAATTTTTCTGCTGCCAGTAATTAACATGTTGCCATTTGCATAAACTGTATCGACCAGAGCACTTATTTTAGTTCTTACAAGCCCAGTAGTTTTTGTAGAACCGGTACCTTCAAAAGAATTAGTTGTACCCAAACTGCCCTCTGCTTTCGGTAAAGGAGTGCTGTCCATATTACCGGAAAAATTACCTCCGATACTGCTCGTTCTACCAGTTGTTGTTTCAGCGTTATTCGATGCCTGAGAAGATTCCATAACAATAATTGTAATTGCATCGCCGATTCCAACAGCTTTGTTATCTGCAAAAAGAGAATAGAGCGAATTCTGTCGCATATTCTGACCGAATAGAGTTGCTGTCATAACTATTAAAAAAATCGTTAAATTTTTCATATTAGTCTTCCAGTATTACGTTTTTCTTGTCGATTATTCTTGCATTGAATATTTTATTATCAGCAGTAATTACTCTAATTATCCCCCAAATTCTTCCTTCCTGACGCGCTGTTGCTTCAACCGAAACGTCTACATTTCCTTTTATAACATGCAGCGTAACTTTACTATCAGGGTAAATGTCGGGGACAGGTTCAATAATTTCTTCCGTCACAACTGCACCTTTATTAATTTCTATTCTGCTTCTTTTGCCTTCAATTTCATCAATTTCAAAGAGAGGAGTTCCTTTAATTGACGTTATTTCGACTTCTGAAGAATCGAACATATCGGCGCTCAGTATCTCTCCTCTTTTAATTTTTCTGCTTGCAATAAGCACTGTTTTATAAAGTTCGATTTCAATGGTTATAAATGAATTGCTGACATTGTCATATGCGTCGTATACCTGGACTGGTAAAAAAGCATATCTATTACTAATCCTCATTTGCCGGCTATTGTCAATTTCAATTCTACTATTGTTTACAGGAAGATCGTTAACTTTGAAAGAAAATCTGGAATACCCGGACAATTTTTCTGATAAATAATTTTGCAATTTCGATTTGAACGAATCCTCCGGAAATAATTGAAGCAATATGATTAAGAATATTGCTAACATTATCCCCTCTTAAGATTATTTGCCATAGTCATCATATCTTCGACTGTTTTAACGGTTTTGGAATTGATTTCGTAAGCACGTTGGGCGGCAATCATCGCAATCATTTCTTCAACTATATCGACATTGGAAGTTTCGAGATAACCCTGATGAATTTCGCCATAGCCGTCTTTCCCTGGTGTGCCGAGAATAGGCTGCCCGGAAGCGGGGGTTTCGCCATACAAATTGTCACCGAGCGCTACCAAACCACCGTTATTCATAAATCGGGCTATTTCTATGCTGCCAAGTGTAACTCGTGAACCGTCCACCAATTCAGCTTCGACAGTACCATCTTTGGCAATCATTAAATTCACCACGTCATTATTGATAACAAAACCCGGGTCGAGCTCGTATCCGCTTGAAGTTACAATTCTGCCGTCGGCATTCAGCTTGAATGATCCGTCACGAGTATAAGCAAAAGTTCCGTCGCTTTTGCGTACCTGAAAAAATCCGTCGCCGTAGATTGCCAGGTCCATCTGATTGTTTGTGGCTATCAGGTCCCCCTGTTTGAAAATTTTTTGAGTCGAAGCCGGTTTGACACCATTTCCTACCTGAACCTTATTATTGGTCGTTTCGTAAATACCCGGTGTAGAACTTGTCAAAGGATTAATGTTGACCTCCTGATACATTAAGTCCTGGAAGTCGGCTCGGTTTTTCTTGAAACCGGTAGTGTTGATGTTTGCTATATTGTTCGATATAACTTCGATATTAATCTGTTGCGCATACATTCCAGATGCAGCCGTTCTCAAAGCTCTCGTCGGCATAATCTACCTCGTTTATATTTTACCAATTTGATTTGCTTGGTCGAGTGACTGATCAAGCACATTTATTATTTTTTGCGACGTTTCATACGATTTGTTCAATGAAATCATCGCTTCCATTTCGAGAATCGGATTTGTATTCGATTCTTCCAGATACCCCTGTGCCAGTTTGAAATCATTTTCATTCAATTCCTTAAAGGGCTGGCTTCCCAACAAAAAGTTCGAAGCACCAATCCGATTTAAACTTTCAGGAAATTCTACGTCTACAACGAGGATTGTATCGATGTACTGGTTGCCCACTCTGATTTCTCCGTTGTTGGAGATTTTAATTTCCGAGTCTTTATTCCTGATTAATTCACCCATGTAAATTTCGCCACTCTTGCCCTGTACTTTATTTCCCTGTTCGTCCACAAGATATCCATCGTCTGAAATTCGAAATCGACCGTCACGTGTCAATTCATATCCGCCGTAATTGTTTTTTATCATGAAAAAACCTTTTCCATAAATAGCAACGTCGAGTGGATTTGAAGTAAGTACTGCTTCGCCTTGCTGCATGCTGGTTAATTTTTTGAACTGAGCTTCGCCTGCTTCGTCGATATACTCGGAGAATGGTATTTCTCTTTTATATGCAGTTGTGTTGATATTGGCAATATTATTGGCAATAATGTCGATATTCTGCGCTCTCTGTACCATTCCCCTTGCGACTGTATAAATTCCTTTAATCATATAAACTCCTCAATTATGAAACTCGTAATATTTTAGCCTGGCTGCCAGCATCAACTCACCCTGTGCCACTTTAAGTTCCTTCGCTTTCTTGGTAATATTTTTATCGTTCAATTTATTTATTACAGGATTGCTCAATAATTCTTTTCTGAATTTACTTCTCCTGTAATCGGTAACGGGCTGCAATTTTTCTTCCCGCATCTTGCCGATATTAATTTTCAGTTTCTTCTTCGACTTTTGCTGTGCTTTAAGCACGGCTCTTCGAATGATGATTAGAACGAACAAAAACGCCGAGAAGGAAATCAATAGTTTTATATTGAATGGCAAGTCCACGAACAATTGATACAACGACTTTTTCTTTTTAATCACTACAGGCACATCGGTTTTATATTGAGGAGCTGCCTGAATGATATCGGGTTGTTTAACTTCATTTTTCTCGTTTTTTATTTTTGCCATCAAAATTTGCTGAGCGACAAGTTCTCTTACGTCAATCGTATCCTGAATGTCGCCTTCATAAACTGCTTGCAACGAGAGGGTATCGTCCTGTGCCTGAGTAGAGAAGCCAGTTAAGAGTACCAATATTGCAACCAGAATTTTCATTTTGTTAACTTCCTTTTTAATGGGAATAACAAATGAATAGAAGTACCTTTCAGAGGCATCGAGTCGTATTCAATTTTACCGTCACATTTTTTCATTAATTCACCGACAATCTTTATAGTCAGATTGGATATGTAGTCTGTCGAATTTCCGAAATCTTCCCAGTAATCAGTAACAAAAACAGAGAGGACAATGACTTCATTTATATATTTGGTCTGGATTACAATACCACTGCCGCGTCTTGATTTCTTTTTAATCATTGAAAAGATATTCGTCAGAATTTGTTTAATCTCCTTAGAGTTTCCAAGCACTGGTGGGATATTGTCTTCCAGGTCGAGTTCGCATTCAAGTTCGAGACTTTTGAGAGTTGCCACAACAACACCATAGAAATCTTTTACCAGAGTATTGAGGTCGCACGGCAAATTTTGCTTTTCACCATTTTGATTAATTTCGTTGAATTTGAACAGCTTTTGAGAAAGTCCGCTGAGTCGTTCTACTCGTTCTCTTATTTTTTCGAAAATCTCGGCATCAACTCCTGTATTCAAACTTTCGATATAATCAACATTACTCAGAATAACCTGCAGAGAGTTAAGCATATCGTGGATAATGCCTTCGGCAAATTCTCCGACGGCATAAAGTCTGAAATCATTATTTAATTTAGATTCGTAAGTGTGTAAATCGTCGTACAGTTTGTTTATTTTATTTTTCTGCTGTATTGATATAATTTGTGGGACAACAGCGCTCAGCAAAATATAGATAGCCTGATTTTCGAGCGAGTCCTCGGATATCTTGTAAGCCGGTCCTAAAAGCGATACCACTCCAATTGGATTTTTCTGAAAATAAACCGGAAAGATTGTTTGATATAATTTCGAGCCTTCACCTGTAATTGAACTTAAATCTGGAATCAGCGTCGGCTTTTGTGTTTCGAAAATCCAGTCCAGTATTCCGTTTTTGAAGGCTTTATTTACCAACTTATTCTGGAGCATCGACGAGTTTGTACTTACAGAGTTTAAGATTGTACGCGAATCGTCAAACATGAATAAATCGACTTCTTTGGAAGAAATGATCATTTTAACATGGTGACTGAACAAATAATGGATCTCATCGATATTCTTCAGACCTGCAAATTTTTTCTGAAAAGTAAAAAGTGATTGAACAATATAGTTGTACTTTTCGAACAGATTGTTTTTCGAACGATGGGTTTCAATATTAATCAGCTGGAAATCCCCTGAGGAATTTCCTTTCGTATAGTACTGAAGCGATTTCGAAAACGATTCGAATCGCGCGGTATTATCTTTAATTACTCTCAAAGCAGATTCCTCAGTGATTCTATTTGTGATGAAATTGGCTCTCTGTAACTCTCAATAAATACTTCAATTTCGCTGATATCCTTGAACTGCAGAATAGTAGCGGCTTCGGCATTTAATTCGAGGTCGTTATCCCAATCAAATTTTCCGATGTCGAGTTTTTGAGTCATGTAATCGCTCAGATGAATAATTGAGGATAAAATTTTTGTATTGGTCGATTGATTGGGATTGTGATGATATTTTACCATTTCGCAAATATGCTCTGGAATATTCCAGTTGCGTAACAGAGTATAGCCGACCATCTGATGGTCCATACCGAGTTGTTGATTTTCGGCTTCAGAATATTTCGAGCCTTTTTCGACGCTTTCTTTGATTTTTACAAAGTCTGAATGCATATATCGATGGATAACCGATATGCCCAGGTCATGAAGCAACGCGCCAATAAATACATCGTTGCTTTCACGAATATTCATATCGTCGGCAATCTTTTTTGCCGTTGTTGCAGTAATATATGAATGGAGCCAGAAGTTTTTCTGGTTCATATACTCATCGTTTTTATTTTTCATAGTTTCCATCAACGAAAGCGCCATAACAATATTTCTGATTTCGTTGAAACCCAAAATCATAATGGCATATTCGATAGACGATACCCTTTTGGCAAGTCCATAAAAAGGCGAATTGGCTATCGTCAGAATTTTAACCACTATGCTCTGGTCCTTTGAAATAGCTTTAGCCAGTTTTTGTGGACTTGTGTTGAGGTCTTTCAATAATTCCAGAACTTCGGAAAGTATTTTAGGTACCGGCGAGAGCGTCGTTACGCGCTTCAATACGAGTTGTGTACGTTCCCTTTTTTGCGCCTGGTCAAATACTATTGTATTCATTGCTCTTATCTGTTTAGTGATTCAAAATGTTGATTAAATAAAGTTCTATAACTTTCAATAAATTGTTCGAGATATTCCATATTTCCGAATTGAAGTATATCGAGAATATTTTCGTCCAGAGACATATTATCGTCGCACCTAAAAGCCCCGATATCAAATTTTTGGGTCATATAGTCAGTTAAATGAACCAGCGAAGTCAATACGGGATTATATTCCGATTCAGATGGTGTATGATGATTAACCACCGCATCGATTATATTGCGCGGGAAATTCCATTTTTCCAGTAAAAATTCGGCTATCTGACTATGAGTATAACCAAGAATTTTATTTTCAGCTTCGAGAAAACTCAATCCTTGATTTTCGACCATTTCAATTATTTGTTTGTAATCGTAATTCATGTATTTATAAAGAACAACCAATCCCAGATCGTGCAACAGACCGACAGTAAAAACTTCGCCCGATTTTGGATAACGCAAATCGTCTGCAATTCGTTTAGCGCCAGTAGCCGTTAGAATCGAATGGCGCCAGTAATCCTGATGATTCCAATCTTTTGCATTTCTTACTTTAAAGGTATCGAGGAGGGAAAGCGCCAGAAGAATATTTTTGATGTGGTCAAAACCAATAATTACAACAGCAAATTCTATTGTAGAAACTCTGCGGGGCAATCCGTAGAGAGGAGAATTCGCAACTGCAAGAATTTTGGCTGCCAGAGCCTGGTCCCTGGAAATTACTCTACAAAGGTCCGAAGCACTGGTCATTTCATTATCGAGCATATGAGAAACTTCGGCTATTACCTGTGGTACAGCAGGTATGTTGCCAATCCCTGAAAGCTGCTTACGTATCTTTTCTTTGATATCTGTTGTTCCCTGTTCAACCATTTTATTCTGTAAGTTTTTGTTTTAGTATTTTCATTATCTTAGAATGCAATTGAGATACGCGCGATACGGTAATATTTAAAACTTTTGCGATCTCCTGATAGTTGAGTTCTTCATAATAATAAAGAGTAATTAACATTCTATCGCGGTCACTCAATTGTTTGATTATCTTAACGAGTCTTTCTTTCAATTCATTTTTTTCAAGTATCTGGAGAGGCTCCTCGCTATCGTCTGCCATCATCTCATAGACCTGCATTCCCTCTTCTTCGATATAATTGCTGTTGAGCGAAACCGTTCCGCTGCTAATTGTTGCAACAGGTTCAGGTTCGCCAATCATTTCGTATTTATGACTGTACTTGCGAATTTCGTCGTAAATTTTCCCTCGAATTCTTTGAATTGCATAAGTCTCGAACTTTGTCCCGTAATCCGGGTCAAAACGGTCGATTGCTTCGCTTAAACCTTCGATACCAAATTGAAAAAAATCTCTCCTGTCGAATAATTCGCTTTGATTGAGATTTGTTTTGTGGATTACATAATGGACAAGATTGATGTAGTTGAGTATTATCTTTTTCTTCAATTCAGGCGAAGGATGCGCCTTGAAGGTTTCCCATAATTGTTCGTTTTTATTCATTATTATCTTTTCCTGATGATTCTTCTTTTATTTTTTCCAAAGAATTACGATTGATGGCTTTGATTAGACTGATTGTAACGAAACTTAACATTATCGTCAAAAGGAGAAATATTGAAAGGGAATTTAGTATTACCCGTGTGACATCGAGCCCCTTTTGAACAAAATAAATCACAGAGAAAAAGAAAACGAGCAGCCCAAACTGTATTATTATTTTGTTCATCATCTCTCCAATTATTTTGATTAAGAGAGATGCAAAGACTATACCATCCGAAAAGCTTTATTTTTAGGCTATAATGAGGGTTTTTGACTAAGAAGCTGGCTATTATTAGCCATCTGTGCAATATTCAGGAAGCGATGTGCCAGGTCATCGATCTGGAGGGCAGCCATAGAATTTGGATAGTGTTCGAGCAGTAATTCCTGGTTTGTAATTGATTTATATGCGGTTCTGTCGTGTCCGATAACTCCGAGAAGTACTATTTCTTTCTTTAGAAAATGACGTACAGCAGTGCTTAGATTTTGAAATGCCTGTTCGCCCTCTTCTTTGTCTTCGGCTTTATTAATAATCACTATATCTTGCGGCATATTCATGAAACGCTTTTCGATACCATGTTCAGTAATCATTTTAATCAATACATAGGCATCCATAATTGCAGTCGGTTCTGGCGAAGCAACAATTAAATTCAAATCCGACCGACTAATTTGATACATTGTATTCGAATCGGCGCCGGCAGAGGAATCGATAAAGATAAAATCGTAATTCCGAGACGCTTTTTCGAGATGGATAAAGAAATATTCGATCAGATCATTTGTAATTTTCGGGAAATCATTACTGCCAGAATCTCCAAATATCAGATGCATATTTTCGTTATATCTAAAGATCAGCTCATCGAATGTAACTTTTTGATGGAAAAAATTGGAAAGCGGTTCTTTTACTGTTTCATTTAATAGCAAATGCAAATTCGATAAGTTGAAGTCGAAATCGATCACAAGTACTTTTTTGTTCAGGCGCGATAGTTTATATGCCAGATTTAACGACACAAACGATTTGCCGGTACCTCCTTTTCCTGAACACACGGAAACTACAAGTGTAGAGTTTGTTTCCCTCTTATTTTGCAGACGACGCAATTCCAGCAAACGCTTTATCTGATCGTTCATCAGTAGAGCTTTCCTTTATAAATTACATTTGCAAGGTATTCCGGATTGACGGATAAAATATCATCGGGTATTACCTGACCATTCGTAAGAAACATAACTGGTAAATTAAATTTATTCGTCAGGTTTAAAATATTTCCATAAGTTACTGCTTCGTCGGCTTTTGAAAAAATAACCGAGCCGTAGTTGAGCACTTTGAACTTCTCAGCCACATCAAATAGTGTCTTCATAGAACTCGTTGCACTTACGACCAATATAGTTTCGTCCACTTCAGCGGAGTCGAGATATTCTTTGATCTTATTCAAATTCTCTCTGTTTTTCTGGCTTCTTCCAACTGTATCGATGAATATCAGGTCTTTATCTTTGAATTTCTTAATTAGCCGGGGCATATCCGAAGGCTCATATGCAACGCTCATTTCGATATCGCTGATTTCCGAAAATATTCTTAGTTGATCGATAGCACCCAAACGGTACGTATCAATCGAAATTAGTCCGACTTTAAGTTTATGAATTATTTTCGAAATCACTGCCAGTTTAGCTATACAGGTAGTTTTACCGACGCCAGTAGGACCTACAAGCGCAACTTTAGTATTTCGATTTTTTTTGACTTTGAATTCTTTTGTAGGAATCATCGAAGCCATACCTGCAATTAGATAACTTTCCAAATTCGATTCGCCGACCAGACCGTCGTAATTCTTTAATTGTTCTATAAGTTCTTTTGCAAGCAGACGGCTAATTTCCAGATCGAGTAATTTTTCAAAATATTCGTCTAACTGCGATGTGGTCAATTTTCTGGTTTTTGTAAGCACCTCTTCAGAAATAACTTTTTTATTTTCCTTAGCCTCGAATATTTTTTTTGTCAGTTTGGACAATTCAACATCGATATCAATTTTTTCGGAGTCGGAATCGTTATCCAGCGAGGGAATTTTTTTAATTTCTTCATCCACTCCAGCGGTTATTTCGAACATTTTTCTAAAGTTAAATCTTCTGTCGTTTTCAATAACCCTTGTTCCCAGAATTATTGCTTCGTCGCCTAGTTCGTTTTTCATTTGTTCTTTGGCTTCTCGTAATGTAGGTGCAATAAATTTTTTAATTTGCATTACCCACCTCTACTTTTCCTATAAATTCGATTTCGATATTAGACGGCAATTCACTATAAGAAAGCAAAACTAGGTCGGGGAAACTCGAATTGACCAGGCGATAAAAATATGGTCTTATTGCCGCCGAAGTTATAATGATTGGAGGATATCCCATATTGTTGAATTTTTCTATTTCCTGCTGAATCCTGATATTCAACTCGCGCAACACTTCGGTCGAAAGTCCAAGTGTAATTATACTGTCTTTTTGAGCCTGGAGCGATTTGGTTATCATCGTCTCAAGATTTTCGCCCAAAGCAACAGCGTGTATCACACCGTTGGAATCTTTATACAGACTTGCAATAGTGTCACCAATTGAATGTCTTACGTATTCAGTAAGCACATCGATATTCTTCGTTGTTTTTGAATAATCGATCAATGCTTCGAGAATTCTCACGAAATCTTTAATAGGGATCCCTTCTTTCAAAAGATTCTGAAGCACTTTTTGAATCATACCGAGGTTGAGAATATCTGGATTAATATCTTCTACAACAGCGGGATATTCTTTTTTGAGATTTTCGAGCAATTGTTTGACTTCCTGCCGTGAAAGTATTTTGTCGAAATTCCGTTTAAGCGATTCCTGCAAATGCGTTGCGAGAACAGAAATAGCATCCACAACTGTATAACCGAGCATTTCGGCTTTTTCCTTTTCATCGTGAGTTATCCAGTAGCTCGGTAGCCCGAAAGCAGGGTCGTTCGTGGGAATACCCGACAATTCTTCTTCAGTAACTCCTGGATTCATTGCCAGATATCGATCGGGATACAATTCATAAGTTGCGACAACATTTCCTTTAATCTTGATTACATATTCATTTGGAGAAAGCTGTAAATTGTCTCTTACTCTTACTGGCGGAATTAAAACCCCGTATTCGAGTGCAATAACTTTTCGCGTCGATGATATCTTCTGAAACAAATTACCACCCTGTTTTTCGTCAACAAGACTGATTAGTCCATATCCAATTTCAACTTCTATTGGGTCAACTTGTAAATATTGCTCTACTTTTTCTTCTGCAGGTTTCGATTCTTCTTTTAATTGTTCGCCTTCTGCTTCTTCAATAACAGTATCGGAAGCTGTCCCTTTTCTGTTCATATAAGAAGTAGTTCCGAGCACACCACTCAGAATTAAGAAAGGTATTGTAGGCATTCCGGGAATAAATGCAAATAAGAAGACCGCACCCGAAACTGTAGCCAGTACTCTCGGATTAGAAAACAATTGAGTTTTCATCTGGTAGTCGAGAGCTGTGCCGGCTGCGCTACGCGTCACGACCAAACCAGCGGCTGTAGAAATAAGCAATGCAGGTACTTGCGATACTAATCCGTCACCTATGGTTAATATTGTATAAGTATGGACGGCATCCTGGAACGACATTCCTTTTTGAGCTACACCTATTATAAATCCACCCACAATGTTAATTGCATTAATTATTAGTCCCGCAATAGCGTCTCCTTTTACAAATTTACTGGCGCCATCCATAGCTCCATAGAATTCAGCTTCTCTTTCAATCTGTGCTCTTCTTCTTCTTGCTTCGGCTTCGTTTATCAAACCTGTATTCAAATCTGCATCGATAGCCATTTGCTTGCCCGGCATGGCATCGAGTGTAAAGCGGGCAGCAACTTCCGAAATTCTACCCGAACCTTTTACGATTACTATGAACTGAATAACAACAAGAATTATGAAGACAATAAAACCAACTACATAATTTCCGCCGACAACAAAGGAACCGAAAGATTCGATCACCTGACCGGCATAACCGTCAATCAATATCAAACGGGTCGAAGAAATATTGAGTGCCAAACGAAATAGAGTAAGGACAAGTAGAAGTCCGGGGAAAACTGAAATATCGAGTGGTGATTGTATATACAACGATACAATTAAAACAAGGACTGCAAGTGTTATATTCATGGAGAGTAAAAAATCGAGGATCCCTGCTGGCAAAGGAATAAGCATTAAACCGAGCATTAGTATCAAACCGAATGCAAGGACAATATCGCTATTTTTGCCAAAGAGTTTCATATCAGATTATGCTCTTTTGTTTTTTGAGCTTTTTCATTTGATAAATGTAAGCCAGAATTTGAGCAACTGCTTTGAACAGGTTCGTTGGAATTTCGTCTCCGATTTCACATGCTTTGTATAGAGCGCGTGCCAGTTCAACGTCTTCGTATAGTGGCACATTATTTTCTTGTGCAATCTTTTTAATTTGTTGAGCCACTAAATCCAAGCCCTTGGCAATAACCTTAGGAGCGTTGTCTTTGCCCATTTCGTATTTTAGAGCCACTGCCACGTGTGTCGGGTTTGTTATAACCACATCGGCTTTTGGTACTTCATGCATCATTCTGCGACGCACCGCCGAAATCATCTCTTTCTTTATCCTTCCTTTAACTATCGGGTCGCCTTCTGTCTGCTTCAATTCTTCTTTAACTTCTTCTTTAGTCATCATCATATCTTTTCTAAATTTAAAACGCTGAAAAATATAATCCACAGCTGCAATAACTACAAAAAAGAGCACTATTTTCCATATTAACGAAAAAGAGGAATCGAGCATAAAGTTGACTGTGTCTTCAATACTCAAATCAATTAACTGAATACTCTTTTTAATTAGTTCAGAAATGATGAAGTAAGTAAAAATACTTATAACCAACAGTTTGAGAAGCGACTTACCCAATTCAACGAATGAGCGCGTTGAGAATAAAATTCTTTTAATACCATTAAAAGGATTGAATTTATCGAGCGACAAAGAAATTGCCTTGGGCGTAATTTTGAAACCTACTTGCGATACATTGCTGACTATCGAAGCAATAAAAACAGCTAAAAGTACTGGCAACAATAGCATTAAATAAAAAATCCCCCATTTTAATGCGTATGTCTGTAGCACAGTATTATTCATTTCTACATGATTGAGCTTTGAGAATATATCTGTCGAAAATTCATAGAATTGCCCACCGATGTAACTCTTAAATAAAAATACTATAATCAAACCGCTGCCGAAAATTGCGAGCGAATTAATTTCACTACTTTTTGCAACCTGTCCTTTTTGACGCGCATCTTCGAGTTTCTTACCAGTTGGTTGCTCAGTCTTTTCCTGTCCTTCCAAGTTCGGCATTTTTTATTGCCCCATAGCTTTTATTAAATCAAGTAATCGATATTCATAGCCTTCAAGTAAATTTTTTAATACATAGACGTAAAATGGTATTAAAGACAATATCATAAAAAGTCCCAATAACGATTTCAACGGCTGCGTTATATATATTATTTGCATGTTGGGAATTACTCTTGCAATAATGCTTTCTGCGAGATGGACCAGGAAAAACGATACTATTACAGGCGACGCTATTTTAATTGCAATGGTAAAAACGAGAAACGAATATTTAATCAACAAAGTGTAAACTGGTTCGTTAATTACGTATTTACCAATCGGTACTACGCTAAACGACGCCACCAGTCCACTAATTAAATAATGATGCCCGTTAATCATAAGAAAAATCATAAGCGCAGCATAATATAGAAATTCGCCCACAATGTTCGTTTGTATTTCCTGTACGGGATTCAGAGCTTCCGCCAGCATGAGTCCCATATCGAATCCGATATAATGCCCGGCATACGAAACAGCCCAGAAAATGAAGTTCATTACAAAGCCGAGTATTATACCAATCAAAAGTTCGCGTACCGAATAAAGAATCAGAGTAATTAATCCCGATTGATTTGTAAGATCGAGATTGATATTTATATTTGACTTATTCAACGTAAAAAATACAATATATGCAATTACAATTGATAGAAATATCCTTGCAAGTATTGGAAAACCTCTAAATGAGAGAATCGGTGCTGTAAATATTAATCCACCGATTCTCATAAAAACAAAAATGAACAATATAAAATCCGAGACCAAAATATTGGCAATCATATCACATTAAGGAACATTGTAAACATTTTATGAGTAAGCGACATCATTTTTTCGGCAATCCATGGCAGCAGGAAAATAATAACAAGCACAGTTACAATTAATTTCGGCACAAACGTAAGAGTCATCTCCTGCAACGACGTAGCAGCCTGAAATATCGATATTAAGATACCGATTATTAACGAGGCTCCCAGAATGGGCAGCAAAATTATAAAAGACGTATAGAACGCTTCTTTTAATATTTCTATAATTAATTCTTCGGACATTAATGAAAGCTCCTTACAAGAGAACCAACTATTAAATTCCACCCGTCGACGAGTATGAATAACAATATTTTAAATGGGAGAGAAATCATCATCGGCGGCATCATCATCATTCCCATCGACATCAAGATACTCGAAATAATCATGTCGACCATCAGGAATGGAATAAAGAGGAAAAATCCGATAATAAAGCCAACTCTAAGCTCGCTCAATACAAATGCTGGGATCAATACATAAGTCGGTACATCGTTTCTGGTTTCGGGTCGTGGCAAATTCGAAAGTCCTACAAACAACTCGAGGTCTTCTTCTCTCGTATTTTTGAACATGAATTCTCTGATTGGTTCGATTCCTTTGTTGTAAGCTTCTTCTACGGTTATTTTATTATCCATTAGAGGAGAAATTGCACTATCGTTAACTCGAGACCAGGTGGGTGCCATTATAAAAAATGTTATAAAGAGCGCAATACCTGCAAGAAGTTGAGACGGCGGCATTTGCTGGGTGCCGAGCGCACTTTTGAGAAAATGGAATACTATTATAATACGCAGATACGCCGTTGTCATTATAACAATTGAAGGCGCAAGTGCCAGAATTGTCATTAACAATAAAATCTGGAGAGTTACCGAAACATCTTTTCCCGAAGTTGCAGTTCCGATTCCGAGGTCGATTTTGGGAATCGGGATTGTAGTCGACTGAGATTGTGCATAAAGAGAAGAAAAACCGCTTAACAATATAATGCCAATAATTATCCACTTTTTCATCGCATTCCTAAGTTCTGCTTGAGTAATTCATAGAAAGATTTTTTCTGAGCGCTATTGTGAGGGAGGGTATCCTCCGGCAAGTCGATACTGTCAAATTCTTTAATTAAAGTAATCCCAGCTTCGCTAACACCAAGCAATATAATTTTATTTTCCACGCGTACTATTGAAAGATATTTTTTCGGCATAATTAGCTGGTTACTCAGTACTTCTATCTTCAATGGTATTCGCTTTCCACCTTTCATCGTAAAAGTATAACGTTTTACAAAGTAGAGAGTTATACCCAGAATAATTATTACTAGTATTAGCGGCAAAAAAGCCTGTGTTATATCGAATGCGGACATTAATAGATATCCTTAATTCTTTGTGCCGGGTCAACCAATGAAGTAATTCTGATGCCGAAATGTTTATCGATAACCACCACTTCACCTTCGGCAATTTTTTTATTATTAACGAACACGTCAACGGGTTCACTGGCAAGTTTTTCCAGTTCAATAACGTATCCTCTTTCGAGTTCGAGTATATCTTTTATTTGCATTTGGGTTCTGCCCAATTCGATATAAACATTCATCTGGAGATCTTTCAAGAGATTCAGTTTTTCTTCGGCTCCACCTAAGGTACGTGTAGAATCGTCAAATTCGTCGAACTGAGCCAGAGAAGCAGTAAATTCATCTTCCGGATTCCCCATATTTTCCAATGCATCGGGATTGTTGATATTTTCACTCATAATTCCCTCTTTAGAGTTTTTTTTCGAATATTTTTTCGGTTATTTTAATTGCTTTATGATTGTTCAACACACCGGCTCTGCCTAAGAACAACAATCTGTTGCCGGTTCTAACTTTGTGTTCTTCATGAACTTTATTTTTCAATTTGATAATATCCCCTACTTCGAGTTCCATAATTTCTTTTACCGTAAGTTTTGTCGTGCCGAATTCCACGGTAATCGGAACGGCTGTTTGCGCAAGATGTTTCGAGAGAACTTCTCGGGATGTAACGCCATAATATTTTGTGGCTCTAATCGAAGATAATTTTTGAGTGGTCATCTTAGCCAGAATTGCATCAAACGCAAAAGTAGCAAAGCAAATGTTCATCATGTACGACTGGTCGCCGATAATTAATTCGAAAGAAATAAGGAGCACAGATTCGCTTTGAGACGTAATTTGAGCAAAATCGATGTCTGATTCGAATTTTTCGACTTCGAATTCAAGGTCGTCAATAATTTGCCACGATTTTTTTAAGTCATACATTATACGGTCGACAATAACCTGCAGCACTTTTTGTTCAATCAGTGTAATAACTTTTATCTGTTTTGTTGTTAATCCATTTCCACCCAGCAACTTATCGACGAATAGGAATGCCAGGTCGTTGTTTAATTCCAGTATTCCTTTGATATCTGTGTTCTTGATATTAAACGTATAAAGGCAAGCTGGATTCGATACCGACAGTACGTATTCCGAATAATAAATTTGATCGATTGAAGCAACATTAATGTTTACATTAGTTTGAAGTTTGGTTACAAGAAACGATGTAAAACTTTCGCCAAAGTTATCGCAGATACTCCGAATAATACGAAGTTGGTGTTTTGAAATACGATTTGGAAGGCGGAAGTCAAAAAGCACCGCCTCCTTATCTTTATCGCTCTGCTCTTCAGGTTTCTGCTTCTGGCCGCTCTTTATATTATCGAGCAGTTGGTCAATTTCTTGTTGTGAGAGTATCTCCGCCATAACTATTGAAGAATATATTTACTGAAATAAATATTGTTAATTTTTATATCTGGCATTAATTGTTTAATTTGATCGGAAATCTGAATTTTAAGCGAGTCCCGATAAAGTGCGTCACTCAGCTGAGTCATATCTTTACTGCCCATCACAGAAATAATTGCGTCTTTTACCAGCACTTCCTTTTCCTCGAGTTCCTTTTTATTTTGTTCGCTGGCGATATCGAACCCGATCGAAGCAAGCAAAAGACGTTTACCGTCTGTTCCGGCAGGATTGATAATTAGGTCTTCAACTACGTAAATAAATTTTCCGAATTCCACGCCTTCGCTCTCCGAAGCCGAAGAATCGCCTGTTTGGGCTTGTTCTTCCTGCGTGGCTACGTAGTGGGATTGAATTTTGGGTAGCAAAATGTTGGCGGTTATAAAATAGACCGCGACAAGTTGAACAACAAAAAGCGGCAATCCTATAACGAGGATTTTTGAACTGGAACCCTTTTTGGTTCCGGAATTTTCAGACTGTTCTAAGATATTTTCATTTTCCTGTGCCATAGTGACTAATATTTTTCAATAAATATGCCATCCATTAAAGCCTTAAAATTCACTAAATAGTGATAAAAGTAGGCTTAATGTCTGGCTAATATTAGTCACCTGTTCATACTGCAGCAGTCAGGTAAATTGACGTTAAACTAAGAGGAAGGGACTGCCCAGAAAGGAGCAATCCCTTCAATTTTTCAAGAATTATCTGATTAGATTTGTTATTTCCTGGAGAAGATTATCAGCGGTTGTAATAACGCGTGCATTAGCCTGGAAACCTCTCTGAGAAATAATCATTTTGGTAAATTCTTCCGACAGGTCGACATTCGATTGTTCGAGCGCACCGGATTGAATTGTTGTAACTGAATTTTCTCCAGGAGTATCAATACGTGGGTCACCACTATTGGCTGCCACATTGTACATATTGTCGCCTACACTTACGAGAGCATTCAGATTCTTAAATGTGGCTACCATAATCTGTGCCAATGTTCTTGAATTCCCGTTGGAGAAAATGCCGATAATGTTTCCATACTGGTCAATATTAAGATTCGACAATGCAGCCGAGGCAGAACCGTTTTGCGATAAAGCTGCAATTTGTGAAGTCAGATTGGTTTGTGTAACGCCTGCAGTGCCACTTCCGAAGTCGATATCAATAATCTGGGCTTCAGCGCCGCTTGCCGGAGTGAAAGTAACTTTGGGAATTGGCGGGGATGATGTTACCTGGCTGCCTGCTTGCCATACGCTTTGTATTTGTCCATTAGGATCAAAATAAATCTCTCCATAGGAATTCGGACTCAAAGAACCGCTGGTAGACGGAATAGAGACACTCCAGCTCCAACGGTTATTATCAATGTGCTCGAATTTAACGGACAATGTATGCGGATTACCCAAAGAATCAAATATAGTAACAGCGCCGAGTACAGGTTCAGGAACTTCAGCTTTATCGACTCGTGTTACTACATTGCTGTCTGCAATTAAGTTACTTAAAGAAGAAAAATTCAGTTTATATTCGATTTTTTCGTTCGTATTCTGTATAACTATTTGATTTGTAGTGCAAGCTCCAGTCAGAGAATCAAACGTAAGAGCTTGACTTCCCGTAATCGGAGTTCCGAGTGGATTACCAGCATCGTCCCTTATTTCATAGTAATATGTCCAGGCACCGCTGGTATCTTCTTCATACCTGCTCCAAAGCTGGTATTGCTTACCATCTTTGTTATATATCGTACTTACACTCCAATCGGTATTCGCAGGACCCGGGAAATATTGCGTGGATGTAGGAGTTTCTTTTTTAAGATTTCCAACAAGTTCAACAATATCTGTTCTAATCGTTGTGGAACTACTTTGCAAATTACCACCCCAAGCAACTTCAGTTGTTTTAACAGCCGGGAGCCTAAGATTTTTGTCAATCACTATATCCTGCAAAGTTGTACCAGCGGGTATCTCTCCTAGACCATTTGCAATTTTACCCTGAACTACAGCTCCGTTTTGAGGATTTACTAATTTCCCATCGGCATCAAAAATAAAAGCACCGGCTCTTGAGTAGAATTGTTGACCGTTACTTTTTAATATAAAGAGACCCTGACCCTGCAATGCTAAATCTGTAGTAATTCCGGTTCTTTCGAATGTGCCCTGGTTCCAATTTCGGTCAATTGAGTTAATCTTCATTCCAAGACCAACCTGAAAAGAGTTAGTACCGCCGGAAGTACTTGTCGGGTTTGTACCCGATTTAACGAACTGATTAAAAGTATCGCTGAACGTAACGCGCGAGCCTTTAAAGCCAATGGTGTTTACGTTCGAGATATTGTTACCAATAACATCCATCATCGATTGGTGATTGCGCAGACCGGAAACGCCTGCAAAAAGAGAATTAAGAAGTGCCATTTTAACCTCCTTGGACTTAAATTATTATTTTAATTTTAGTTGACCCGGCTTCAGTCAGTCCGCCAGGTCCGGAGCGTCCTTGGAAGGTCCCGCTCCGAATTATTATGTTTAAGCAAAAACTACGCTGTCGATGTTAGTAAATACATTTTCTTCAGCGTTTTCGACCTCGATTGCAGTAACAACCGTACGGTTCGGAATATTTACAATAAAAGCTGCCTTGCGTTCGTTTGCCGAAAGGTCCATCAGAATCAATGAGTCACGTGCGCCTTTCGATTCGGCTTTTTCAACAGCATTTTGAATCTTTGTCAAATCTTCCTCGCCCAGTTGAATGTTTCTCGATTCCAGGCGCTTTAGTGCATGATTGGAAAATTTAACCTTTTCGAGTTCCTGCTGAAAAATCGCATCGAACGAGGCTTTAACAGGATCACGAGCATTCCTGACCGCAGTGTTATTCCCAACAATCGGAACAAAAGGAACCGAAATGCCATTAATTTCGGCCATTAACTATCACCTCCTTTTTTGTTTATGATTTCAAGAATATCTCCAGCCGAATATTCTACTCCGTTTATAATCAATAATGTGCCGGATTCGGTATATTTTATTCCGTCAATCGGACCGGATTTATACTGAGTTACTTCAACTTCTTCATTATTGTAATTGTATGCCTTTACTTCGAAAGTATAATCTCCGTCTGCAACGCGATAGCCGTTGCCGTCGATTAAATCCCAGTCGACATAATTACTTCCTTTTTTATTCGGTGACTCAATTGTTTTAACCAGTGTACCGTATTGGTTATAAATATTAATTTTTACTGATTTTACACCGTCTGGAATATCGTATCCTAAAGTAATCGAATCCTGACCTGCGACTTTAATTGAATTCCCGCTAATTTTTACTTCCTTACCAATAAGATTTGCCAGCATTGTATTGTTGATCGATTGTGTAAGAAGATAATTCGCATCGACACTCTGTTTCAGATAATCGTTCAGATTAGTAAGTTGTTCAAGCGAGCTGAATTGAGCCAGCTGCGAAGCATACTCAGTACCATCCATTGGATTAAGCGGGTCCTGATTTTTTAATTGCGCAATCATTAATTTCAAAAAATCATCCTTGCCCAAAACACTCTTATTGGCAGATACATTTGAACTCGTACTGACCGCACTACTTGAACTTACATCCGATACCATGTTATTTCTCCTATACTAAAAAGTCGTATGTGTTGTAACCCATCATTTTCTTCACTTCAGAAGAATTTTCTGTTTTAATTTCTGCAATTTTTCCATAAAACTTTCTTTTGGGATTTACATACTTTGTATTTTTTTGTTCGCTGTTATTAAGACCCACATTTAGACTGCTTACCTGGATGCCGTTATTCTGTAAATTACTTTTAAGCTGCTCGAGATTGGATTGGACAAATTGTTTAATCTGCTCGTTTTCAACTTCTATGTTTGCGTGTAATTTATTATTGACGTAGTCGATGGATACGGTCAATTTCCCGAGAGTCTCAGGTTCAAGTTTGAAGCTGAGATGTTGTTTCGAACCGTCAACGTTCTTTACAATTTCAGATATTATTTCTGATGCTTTTATAGTTTTGAAGAATTCTTCCATGTTTTCAGTTCTGTAACTACTGTACTCAACTTTTGCATGACTGTCGTTAGAGATAACTTTTCCGGACTCAATTTCAGGTTTATTAAACACACTTTCCTGTTGTTTACTAAATTCTTTGTTGAATTGCTCGTTCAGGAAATGTTTTTTGTCGGTTTCTTTTTGTTCTTTTACCGTAGTTTCTTTTGCTTCGACATATTGTTCTTTTTGCTGGTCGTTGTCCTTATCGTCCTTATTCAGATTCATTTCTGGTTTACGTACGTAGTTCGCTTCGCCATTAGTTGACAATGTCAAATTCGTTTCAACAACTTTCTCTGTCTTAATTTCAGGATTAATTTTTACTTGCGTTACAGTTTCAGGTTTATCTGTATGAGTTATTTTTTCGAACGAAGTCGTATCGCTTACTTTTTTATCAATGTCAATTAATACACCATCATTAAATTTATTGCTCTTCCCTGTTGATACGTTATTAATATTGTCATTTATATTATATAGATTTTCTTTTAAGTGTAAGCCTTCTTTATCATCGCTGGATAATTTATTCCTGGTCGGTATCTCTTTCTTAATTACTGGTGGATTAAATTCAGTAATGCTCTTATTATTGTCGACTATAACAATTTTTGAATTTACTTTTCCTGAAGAATCGACTTTCCTTTCTTTCGAATTAAGGGCTTCCTGTAACTTACGAAATTCTTCTTTTGTCAGTTTTGTATTCAGGTCATCAAGATTGAGTTTTGTAAGGTCAATCCCAGTATCTCCCGTTTCCTGCAGCTCTGGACTTTTATCACTTTTAACAGCGGGTTTTATCTCGCCGACAATTTTATCCGTACTAAATTCTTTATTATTTTCTGAAGGATAGAGTTTTGCCCCGTTTCCATTTTTTTGTTCACTCTTATCAGGAATAATTTCAGAATTATCAATTTCCGGTTGCCTCATTTCGCCGGTCTTTATATCAAAGATCTTTTGTTCGCCTTTATGAATATGCACAATTTCTATTTTATAATATTCCGTGTCGGCTTTTTCAATCTCGCTGAATCCGGGTATATTCAGCAACAGATTTTGAGACAGAGCCAATTTCTCAGTATCTGTTGCTCTATCGTCTTCGCCACTAACATTGTGTTCCTTATGTTCGGATTTATTTTCTTTTTCGTATAACTGACTTATGACAACCGTTAATTTTTCTCCGTTTGTAGTAAAATTGAATTTAATGGGTTCTTTATTCGACATAACGGAGAACAATTTTTTGATATCGAGTAGCTGTTTGTTCGAATCGATGCCTGCCGTCGGGGTATTTTTAAAGTCATTCAGATAAAATAAAATACTCCCGGACGGGTTATTTGTCTGTGCAGTTTCAGATTCCGAAATGATGTTATTTATACTTCCGAGGAAAGCAAGCAAATTATCCGCGGTTAGCACAAATACTTTCGAGGAAATTTTTGCGTCGTCAATATTAACTGAATTTGAGTTGGACACTAAAGAGATGTCTTCGAGATTGTTAAGACTATTCTGGAATCCTTCAATAATTTTCGTATCCGTTTTAGTAACGATAAAATCTTTAAGACCTTCGAGGTTTACCAGCAGATCATTGTTCAGCACAGAGTTTTCTACGTTTAATTCCTCTCCATAAACTTTAATGATATCCGCAAACAGATAATTTTTAGTTCCCTGACCCACAGACACTTTCCCGCTTTGCTGAAGAGCACCGAGTCCGAGATGGCTTAAATTATTATCAATAAATAACGGATTGAAGTTCATCATTGTAAACTTATGATTCTGTTTGCGATTTCAGGTTTAAGTTCTGCAATAATTTCTGCTGCTTTTTTCTTTTTCATAGAAAATATTATGTCTCTCGCTATATTATCGGAATAATTCTGAATTATTTTAGCTGCTTTTTTTGTATCCATTGCCTCATACAGTTTTACCGTATTTTTTATCCATTCTTTGTACTTTTGCTGGTCATTTGGAACCTGCAAATTTTTGTCTTCTTTTATAGTTTTCTGATTTTCAAGAAGTTTTTCTTTCTCATTTTTCAATTTGCGTATTTCGGCAAGCAATACGTTGATACTGTCTATTAACGTAGAAGAATCTTTAAGACTGACTGTCATAGTATCATATGCTCCGTTATCGGAGAAGTCATACGCTTTTTTTTCTTCTTTATTATTAAATGGGTTGAATTTTTCTTTTTTCTTTGGTACGGCGTTTTTTGCCACTTTTGCTTGTGCAGCTTTAAGTTCTGAAACAGGCGTAAAGTCGAAAGCGAATATATTTCGATAATTTGTAGCGCCGTAAATCATTAAAACGGTGACTATTATAAATGCAAGAATAAATGATATTATTACTTTGCCGTTCACTTTTATTTCCTGTTAAAATTATTTATTGCGATTTCATCGAGATACTTCAGTTCTTTTCTATTACTTTCCATCATAAATTCTTCATACTTCTTTTCCTTTAACTTCTCGATTATGCGTCTTTCTTTGGTTCTTTCTTTCAATTCCTCGTACTTCAACTTTTTTTTATTGTTTAGATCAAGTATTCTACGCTCTGCACTCTCAATCTCTTTTTCAATAAGTTTACAATGAGCTTTTAGACTCTGGTATTCGAGTGCTTTTATTTTCCCTTTCAATGTGGAATCATTCAAATTTTTTAATTTTTGTATCAGTTTTTTTTTATAGTCTTCAGCTTTGCTTATTTCTAGTTCGATTGATGCTATTTCTTTCAATACTTTTTTTTCAAGTATATTTTTAATGCGTAAAATCGACTCGAATTTATATTTAAATTCAGACATTCATTTTTCCTAATTATAATCGATCAAATGACGTAGTTTTTCAATGCTATCCGGATAATTTGCTTTTTCGAATATTCCCTGTTTAAGGAAAGCGTTCAAAGCTTCAATTCTACCAATTGCAAGGTCAATTTTGGGATTGCTTCCTTTTGCATAAGCACCAATATTAATCAGGTCTTCGGCTTCGCGATAAGTAGCCAGTAGCTCGTTAAAAGACATGACTTTTTTATAATGTTCGGAATCGATAATATCGGGCATAACTCTGCTTACACTTTGAAGAGTATCAATTGCAGGATAATGTCCTTTGTTTGCAAGTTTTCTGGAAAGTACTATATGTCCATCGAGAATCGACCGAACAGCATCGGCAATCGGTTCGACCATATCGTCTCCGTCTACAAGTACCGTATAAATTCCGGTAATTGATCCTTTGTCGGAATTGCCGGCTCTTTCGAGTAATTTTGGTAATAATGCAAAGACGGATGGAGTATATCCTTTAGTTGTAGGCGGCTCGCCAATCGTAAGACCAACTTCACGTTGAGCCATTGCAAAACGTGTAACGGAATCCATCATCAGCAGTACGTTGAGTCCCTGGTCTCTGAAATATTCAGCAATAGTGGTGCCCACATAGGCACCTTTCATTCTAATCAATGGTGATTTATCGCTGGTGGCAACTACGACTACTGAACGTTTTAATCCCTCTTCACCGAGGTCACGTTCAATAAATTCTCTTACTTCTCTTCCTCGTTCGCCAATTAATGAAATAACGTTGATATCAGCGCTTGTATTTCTTGCAATCATACCGAGAGTAACGCTTTTACCGACACCGCTACCAGCAAAAATTCCAATTCTCTGTCCTTTACCAATTGTTAACAATCCGTCGATAGCCCGTATTCCTGTTTGCAGTGGTGTTGTAATTCTTTTTCTTGTTAGTGGATTTGGAGCTTCTCGATGCGCTTCGCGGTATGCAGTAAAATTAATTTCTCCTTTACCGTCGATTGGATTGCCCAGTCCATCTATAACCCTGCCCAGTAATTCATGCCCAACGCCTACATAAAAACCTCTGCCTGTAGCTTTAATTTCGCATGCCGGAGAAATTGAGTGTACTTCTCCCAATGCTATCGACAATACTTTCCCTTCTTTGAAACCGACAACTTCCGATTTGCATATTTCGTTGCCGTCCCTGTCTACAATACTGCACACTTCGCCCATAACTGCATTAGGTCCAACAGAAACTATTATTAAACCGACCACGTCTAGCACGCGTCCGTTAACTTTCAATGGATCGGTTATTTCAATAACACGACGATAATTTTCGACTACGCTTTCCAGTTCGATCATTGGTTTTTCTTATTTATCGATTCTTCTAATTTTAATCGGAGTTCCTCAAGCTGGCTCGAAATACGCGCATCCACGTTACCAATTTCAGTTTCTACGAGGCAACCTCCTTTTTCAATTCTTTCGTCTGACTCAAATTTTATTTTATTGAATGAACTGTTGTTCAATAGATTTCTACTGTATTCGTTCAGCTCATCTTTGTCTGAAGGATTAAGTTTTATAATTACTTCGTTTGCACCGATAATTTTTGAAATGGCATCTTTGAGATTTTCGTTAATCAAAGTTTCTTTTTCTACTTCATGGCGTACTATTTTGCGAGCTATTTCAACGGCGGTGTTTACTACCAATAATTCGAAAGCCGTTTCATATTCTTCCATTTTTTGTTCGTACGCAGTAAGTATATGATAAATTTCTTCGTACTTTTGAAAAAGTTTTTCGGAATAGTCCTTTTCGATTTCAAAGCGTCCTTTTTTGCGTCCTTCATCGAAGCCTTTCTTATAAGCTTCTTCAATACGTTGCTGGGCAGAATCATAATTATTAACTTCTTCAACCACCTGGGTTTTCGAAGAAACTTTAACAGTCGGAATTGCTTTACCAGCATTAATTTTAAGGACGTTAGACATAAACTTCCTCCGGACCACCCCTCATGTTCAATGATATTTCACCTGCTTCTTCAAGATTTTTAATTATGTCGATTATTCTGCCCTGGGCAGTTTCAACTTCTTTCAATTTAACTTTACCCATATATTGAAGTTCTTCTTTGAGAAGGTCAGCAGCACGTTCGGACATATTTCTAAAGATTTTTTCTTTTAATCTTTCGTCGGCAATTTTTAGTGATAACGCAAGATCCTTACGGTCGACCTCGCGCAATATTTTTTGAAGGTCTTTATCTGAGATGTTTATAATTTCGTCGAAGATGAACATCAATCTTTTAACTTCGTAAGCTGTTTCCGGATCAATTTCTTCCATTTTATTGAGTATATCTTTAGTAAGTGTGACATTCAATCGATTCAAAATGCCAGCCAGGCATTTTGCCCCTCCGAGTTTGCCTACCGATTGACTCATCGAAAGCCCTGCAATTTCATCTACTACATGCTCAATTTGTTTGAGTGTTTGAGGAGCAATTTTACCCAATGTGGCAATTCGGTGTGCAACGTCGATTCTGAGGTCTTCAGGTAATTCTTTCAACGCAGCCGCAGTTTGATCTGGACTCAGCTGCGAAAGAATTAATGCCATTGTTTGTGGATGTTCTTTACTGAGGAAGTTAATAAGCTGTGTCGGTTCGGCTTTTTTAAGAACATCGAAACCTTTTAATGTAGTCAGCCTTTTAACTTTATCAATAATCTCGGCTGCTTTTGGTGGTCCAAAAGTTTTTTCAAGTATTGCCTGTGCATAATCGATACCTCCTTCGAGCACATATTCGCGTGCTGTAACCATACCATAAAATTCTTCAATAACTTTATCGGCAACCTTTGAAGGTATATTTTTAACTCTCGTGATTTCAGCGGAAATAACTTCTATGTCGCTTGGATCGAGATACTTCAGTACAGCCGAGGCGGCTTCGACATTCAATGCCACCATTAGCATTGCGGCTTTTTGTACTCCGCTGACGTCTTCGAGAAATGCTTCCTGTTGTTTCTCAGATTTCATCTTCGTGCATCCATGCGTTTATTAATTTAGCTGCTTCACCCGGATTTTTAGTGACGTAATTGATGATTTTTTCCTGCTGTGTTTTTTTAGCAACGGCTTCATCTGAAATTTCATCTTCGATGTCATTAATCTTAAGCATTGGTCTCTTTCGCGGTTGAGCTAATTGATTCATCAAATTGGACGATGCACGCGCTTGAGTCAATGCGCCGGCGCTGCTGCCCCCGCTAAGTGCAAGTGAATCGGCTGCCGCTGCAGTGTTAATTGTTCCTATTATTATTTTTTCGTTTTTCAGTTTCTTCATCAGACTCTTAAGTACAAAGATTGCAGAGATAATAGCGAAGAGCATAATCAATACATTCATCCATTCGTCGGCATTCGGGATGCTACCGAACGCACCTTTCTCTTCTTGCATTTCTTCAATTTGATTCACTTCAAACGGAATACTAACAAGAGAAAATTGATCGTTGCGCTGAGGGTCGATTCCAACTGCATTTTTAACGAGTTCTTCCAGTTTTTTTAACTGTTCCGGGGAGCGAGGTTCGTAAACGATCTCTTTCTTACCTTCTTTTTCTACTTCTTTTGGAATATCATTGACCACAGCTGCAACGCTCAGACGTATTATATTTCCACTGCCTTCAACAACTTTTTGAATGGTTTTGCTTATTTCATAATTAGTAAGAGAGTTTTCGCTCGATTGAACGGTTGTGTCCTTCAGCGAGCTGCCAGCATTATTCGACTTGATTGTTTGCTCGCTTATTGCAACCTGCGACTCAGGGTCGTATTGCTCCATCGTTTTTTCAACCTGATCAAAATTAAGATCTGCATTTACCTTGACTACCGAATTTCCATAACCCAGAATATTGTCGAGCAACGATTGAGCCTTTTTCGCAAGGTAATTTTCGACTGATTGCTTAACTTCGTATTGTTTTGTCGAAGCAAATGCAAGTGGTCCTTCTTCCGAGTCGTTGGAAAGAATTCTTCCTTTGGTATCGATAATCGATACTCTGCTGGGTGGCAATCCCTCTACACTGCTCGAAACCAGATTAACAATGGAAGAAATATTTTCTTTACCGATAAAATTATTGTTACGCAATTTAAGAACGACAGACGCCGAAGGTAATTTTTCTTCCTCTTTGAAAATTGTTTTTTGCGGGATGACAATATGAACACGCGCACCTTCCACACCGTCTATTTGAGTAATTGTTCTCGCTAGTTCACCTTCCAGAGCTCTTTTATAATTCAATTTTTGCATAAACTCCGACATACCCATCGTAGATTTATCGAATATTTCATATCCAATAACACCCGAACTCGGTATTCCTCTTCCGGCAAGTGCCAGACGTGTTTCATAAACTTTTTCTCTGGCAATTTTAATTGTCTGTCCGTTATCGTCAATTTTATATTGAATTTTCTGGCTGTTCAAGTATTCGACAACTTTCGAGGCATCTTCGGCTGATAATCCTGTATAAAGCGTAGTATAATTTGGTTCGTTAAGAAAAAAGATCATTACGATGAGCAAAATCACGGTGGAAATCACACCACCGGCTAACATGAATTTCTGCTTTGGATTAAGTTTGTTAATTATTCCGAGTAAAGCTTGTAATGGACTTGAATTCATAATTATATCGGTATTTTAGTTAATTCTTTGTACATATCAATTGTTTTGTTTCTGATTTCCATTAGCAACTCGAGACTTGTTTTGGCTTTTTCGCCGGCAATCATAACTTCGTGGAGTTCGACGCCGTTGCCTGCAACAAAGTCTTCAATAGCTTTTGCCGATTCGGCTTGCGCTTGATTTACACTTTTTAGCAGTTCAGCAAAAACATTCCCCGAATCGACCTGCTTTTTCTGCTCCTGGTTAATAGCATTGGCAATAAATCCGCTTAATCCTTCAATTTTCATGATTAACCTCTTTTATCAAATAATGAACCGACAACTACTCCGCTAACTTTCCCTTTGGCATTATAAAATTCGTATTTGAGAATTTCATCCGTTTTTTCCGGATAAAGATTGGCGAAGAATTGCTTTTCGGCACTGGTTAATTCGTTTTTTTTATCTATTTGTGTTTTTTGAATTTGATGATTTTGATTAATACGATTGAGAGAATAATTGCCAAATGAATTTGTAGTAATCTTCATGTTATATCTCCAGAGAATCTTTAATCATTTGCTTCGATGAATTTAGAGCTGTTAAATTGGCTTCGTAAGCACGAGTGGCTGCAATCATATCTACCATTTCGTTAATAATATTTACATTCGACAGGCGTACATATCCGTTTTCATCTGCGTCGGGATTGTCTGGCATATAAACAAGATCGCCGGGTTTGGAATCCGTAGCGACATTAACTTCAACATCGTTATTTATAGGTGGCAATCCAACTGAATTACCATCTTCCCTGACTAAATGATTCGGATTGGTAGTATTCAACCTGATCAATTCGCCTTCTTCTAATTTCAGTCTGGAAGAAAAACTATTTTGTTCCTGTCTTACTTGTAAAAATTGACGTTGATATGGTTGCCCGTCGATAGTTCGCACCGTGTCGGCATTTGCAATGTTCTGCGATATGAGTTCCATTTTTTTTCTCTGGATACTCATTCCCCGTGCACTAATACCGAGCCCGAACATACTACCTGATAATTTCAAATTCTACCTCCTCCGCTTATTACTTTTTGAATCATTTTGTAGTATTCGCTCACCTTTTTAGAAGCAAACTTAAAACGCAATGTATTTTCCGCCAGCTCAGCCATTTCCTGTTCAATATTTACATTATTTATACCCGATAGACTTTCCGTTGTATCGTCTGTAACAATTCTAAATCGATTTTGTCTGTCAAAAGGATCATTTAACGAGCGTAAATGCTTCGATTCGGTTGTTCTCAATAGTGTGTTGGAATTTTCTTCAAGGAGGTTTTTGAATTCAACGTCTTCTCGCTTGTAATTCTCGGTCTGAATATTTGCAATGTTATTTGAAATTACTTTATTCTTTACAGCGCAATAGTCTAATAAATTTTCGAGAAGCTTAATTGAATTTTCCATTTCCACTTATCCTGGATAATCTTATATAAAACTATCCAAAACAAGTGCCATTTCGAAAGGCTTAAAAAACAAACGTTTTATGTGATATGAACGCTCGCGACTGGCTAAAATTAGACAGTTGACAATTATTACTCATTATAATCGAGTATAACTGTTTTGGTCTGACCGCATGAGCAGACAAATTTGATTTCTTTGACAACGTCGTTAACATCTTTTTTCAGATAAATTTTTACGTCTTCGTTCTCGTCGTCTTCGACGGTAATTTTAGAATAGCCATTGAATTTGACGTCCCTGGCTTTAATTAAATTACCCGATCTGGCAGAAGTAATATTAAAGTCTCTCATTACTATATCTTGGAACTGGTTCTTTTCCATTTACTAATGCTCCGTTAATTGTAGCTGGTATTTTTTCGAGTGGTAAAATTAGGTCAGCAAGTCCCGCTTCTACAATAGCTTTTGGCATTCCGTAAACCACACAGGTTTCTTCGTCCTGAGCAATTGCAACGCCGCCTTTTGATTTTAATAATTTGACAGCCTCGAGTCCGTCCTTGCCCATGCCGGTCATTATAACTGCGAGAGTAAATTTTCCATAATGTTCGATTACGGAAGTCATTGTAACGTCGACCGAAGGACGAAGCAAAGTAGTGGCAGGTTCCGGCGTAATTTTTATGGCATATTTCAGATTGCTTTCATTTTCCAATTTCATATGCATACCACCTGGTGCTATATAAACAACGCCTCCTCTGACCAATTCTCCATCTTCAGCTTCTTTAACTTCGAGCTGGGAAAGAGTATTAAGCCTATCAGCCAGTGATTTGGTAAATTTAGGCGGCATGTGTTGTACGACGAATATCGGTATGTTAATATCTCCAGAAAAATTGGGTATTATTTTTTGCAGCGAAAGTGGACCGCCAGTTGAAATACCGATCGAAACTGCATTGTAATTTAATTTGGGCAGTTCTTTTCCCGGAGTATATACAGTTTTCTTTTTCTCTAAATTACGGATACGGTCCAACCGGGACGTAATTAGTTTATGGCGCGTAATCTCTTTAACTTTCGTAATAAGATCTTCTCTAATTTTTCCGATATTGACATTTACGTACGAAAGTTCTTTAGGGATAAAATCGACAGCGCCCAATTCCATTGCTTTGATAGTGGCTTCGGCACCTTCCGTTGTAAGCGAGCTAATCATTATTACAGATGTAGGAGCAGTATCCATTATTTTTTTTAGAGCCGTCAGCCCGTCCATAACCGGCATTTCAATATCCATCGTTATCAAGTCGGGTCGTAATTTCTGAGCCAATTCAACACTTTCCTGACCGTTACGCGCAGTAGCCACAACTTTAATTGAAGGGTCGCTTTCAAGCATCAAAGATATTGATTTTCGCATGAAAGCCGAATCGTCTACCACAAGAACAGAAATATTATGCATCTAACCGTTTTTCCATTTTATTGAATAATTCGTTAATATCAAGAATGATGACAACGGTGCCGTCCCCCATAATCGTTGAACCTGCAATGCCATCAATTTTACCGAGATAATTTCCGAGCGATTTAATTACCACCTCCTGCTGACCGACGAGGTTATCTACTTTAATACCAAATCTCTTTTCGGCAATTCCCACTTCAACGATATATTGCCATTGCTTCTCTTTGCCGTTGCCGTTGCTCGAATGATTGATTAATTCGTCGAGGCCAATAATTGGTAAAACTGTATCCCTCAGATTGATTACCTCTTTGCCCCTTATGGTTTCGATTTGTTCTTTATTTACCCTGATAACTTCAATAACGGAATGGAGTGGGATTACTAATTTTTGACCACAGGCTTCCACAATCATGCCGGATATAATTGCAAGCGTTAAGGGAAGACGTAATATGATTTTCGTTCCTTTTCCGACTTCAGATTCTACAGCAATTGTTCCTCTTAGTTTTGTTACATTCGTTTTAACCACATCCATTCCCACTCCTCGACCGGAGACATTACTGACCTGTTCAGCGGTCGAAAACCCGGGGTGGAAAATCAAATTATAAGCTTCCTGTTTGGAGAGTTCTTTAGCTCTTTCGGGAGCAAGGAATCCTTTCTTAATTGCTTTATCTTTTATCACTTCGGGATCGATTCCTTTCCCGTCGTCTTCGATTGTAATTACGATATTGTTGCCTTCGTGGTCAGCCGAAAGGATAACCGTTCCCGTAGGCGGCTTACCAGCAGCTTTGCGAACCTCTGGCTTTTCTACTCCATGATCGACGGCATTACGAATCAGGTGAACAAGAGGGTCGTTAATTTCTTCGATCAGATTTTTATCTACTTCGGTATCCTCGCCAAAGATTTTCAATTCCACTTCTTTATTTAATTCTTTGCACAGATCCCTGACCAAACGTGGAAATCGATTGAAGACTTTACCAATTTTAATCATTCTCAGTTTCATTACCACAAGCTGCAACTCTGTAGTCATAAGGTCGATTTGCTTGGTGGCGTCGGCAAGGTCTTTTGCGTAGTTAGTGCCTTCATACTCCAAAGCGAATTGATTGTTGACCTGCGTCAGTCTGTTCCGTCCCAATACCAGCTCCGACGCTATATTTAAGAGTGCATCCAGGCGTTCAACTTCGACACGAATTGTATTGTCTGTTTTCTTGGACTCCGATTTTGGAGTTGCTTTCGGTATTGCAACTTTTTTCTGTTGGGCAGTCTCTACCGTTTCGTCAGTTTTTTGATTATTACCATCTGCAGAAGTAGCGTTGTTTTCCTCCTCTGTGGCTGTCTGTTCCGTAGGAATACTTGAATTTTTTCCCTTTGTTTCGGAAGGGCTGGAGGTTTCGTTCGGAGTACCATCCGAATTTAAGACAGCAAGAAGGCCTTGCAAAACATTGATTACATTAGTTATATCTACGTCTTCGTTTTTATCATTCTCAATTTTCACGAGCAATTCTTTGATCGTATCGAATCCAAGGAGGATACCGTCCATCAATTCGGTGGTAAGTTTAGCTTCCCCTTTTCTTAACTTATTTAAGATATCTTCGCATTTATGCGTGACTTCCGGTAATTTTTCGAGTCCTAAAAAGCCGGAGGTTCCTTTGATGGTATGAAAAGATCTGAAAATTTTGTTCAGGAGGTCAAGCTCCTCGGGAGACTTTTCGAGTTCCATCAAGTCGACATCGAGATTTTCAAGAATTTCTTTTGTCTCCAGCAAAAAGCTGTCGACAATTTCTTTCATCTCCGGATCTACGAGCATTGGATTTTGTGTTATATCAGCCATTGTTCCGAAAAAGTTTGTCTATTTCTTCCTGCGACGTTTTATTTCCATTGTCGTTATTATTTCTTTTTGCCTGCTCAATTAGTTGGTCGGCAACAGATTGATGAGCTTCGCTTCTGTCGTACTTAGCATTGGGATTAAATACTTTGGGGTCAACTTTTGGAGTTTCTGTATCGAGCAAAACAAATCCTTCCTGTTTATTAAAATCGACCATCAACGAAGATAATTTTTCCTGTACAGAATGGATAAGATGATTAACAGAAGCAAGTTGCTGAGCCGTTATATCCTGTACCTGCAAGGAAATCGTAATGTTTGTAGCATCCAATTCGATTTTATTAATAACTTCCTCGAGCGAAATAACTTTACTTTCCAGCTCGTCGATACTTAAATTAGATTTCAACTCTTCCAGCGTTTCGCTCGAAGCAGGAACTTTTTGTGCAAACGCATCGAGGGCTACTCTTTGATTGAGGAATCCATTTTTTAAATCGCTCAATTCATTTTTTATTTTTGTCATATCATTCGACATTGAATCCACAATATCGAGTATTTCACTGGTAGCAATTTCAGTTGCACTTGTAACGCTGTTAATTTGATGAGCAGCTTTTGGAATTTTACTTGTGGTATCCTGTATTGAATTGTTTACATTTTCAAGTAGTGGAACTATGTCGGTCATAAAATCGATTATTTTTTTGAAGAGGGGAACAATTTTTTGACCGAATATAAAAAACTGTTTTAAGTCCCCTAATTTTTCAAATACCTGTTCCATGCTGAGTTTATTTTCCATTATGTACCTCTGATTATGCGCTTGCTAAAATTTGTTCTATTTTTTCACGTAGAATTTGAGGAGTAAAAGGTTTTACAATATAATTGTTCACTTTTGCCTGCAAAGCTTCGAGAATATCTTCTTTTAATCCCCTTGTAGTAACCATTAAAATGGGGATCGCTTGTCTCTTTTCGTCCGAACGAATTGCTCTAACCAGTTCGAGCCCCGAGACTTCGGGCATATTCCAGTCGGTAATTACAAAATTGATTGAGTCATCGGAATTCAATTTCGTCAAAGCTTCTTTGCCGTCGCTGGCTTCGACGAAATTATCATACCCTATCGATTTGAGGGAATTTGCAACAATTCTCCTCATTGTAACAGAGTCGTCCACAACTAAGAATTTTAATGCCATTTTATTACTCCTAATTCAAATATTTTGAAACTTCGTATAGTACTCTTTTGGGGTCAAACGGTTTAATTAAATATGAATTTGCTCCGTATTCAAGTCCGCGATGGATGTCTTCGCTGCTGCCTAGTGAAGAAAGCACAATGATAGGAAGTTCTTTATATTCCTCGTTTTCCCTTATCGATTTAATCAGCTGAAAGCCGTCAACATTAGGCATATTAAGGTCTGTTATCAGCAGATCGATTTTATTACCGGGTAATTTTTCAAGAGCTTCCATACCATCGGCACAGGCAATGATTTCGTATCCCTTCGTACTTAATGCTACGCTAACAAACTTTCTAATAGTGGGAGAATCGTCTGCTATCAATATTACTCGTCTCATTTATAAAACTACTCCTTTTTATATCCAACGGTTTTGGGAAAACTAACCACATTAAAAGCTTTCGAAATTCCCTGCAATGTTTCAGAATATCCAATAAAGAGATAACCTCCGCGATTGAGAGAATTATATAAATGTGAGACCACCTTTATTTTCGAAGCAGTGTCGAAATAAATTAAGACGTTCGCACAAAAAATAACATCGTAACCAGTCATTGTACGCATCATTATATCGTCATAAAGATTCATTACTTTAAATGAGACAATCTGCTTAATTTCAGGTATCACTTCATACGAATTTCCATTTATTTTGAAATACTTTTTGAGATAATAAGGTGGAATGTTCCGAATTGAGTATTCTTTGTAAACTCCTTCTTTGGCAGTTTCAACGACACTTGCGTTAATATCCGTACCCACAATTTCCAGATTAACATCGGGAAATTTCGGTTTAATTAAATCATGGAAAACCATTGCAACCGAATAAGCTTCTTCACCAGAGGAGCTTGCTGCACTCCATATTCGAATCTTATTTTTCTGAGCAGGCAGTAAGCCAGGCTGAAATTTTTTATTGTTGATAATTTCCTGGAATATTTTCGATGCCATCGCATCGAGCTGAGGTTGATTTCTAAAAAAGAAAGTTTCGTTGATCGTAATTGCTTCGTAAAAATATCGTTTTTCTTCTGGGTTGGAATTCCGCTTAAGAAGCAAAAAATATTCATCGAAACTCTTTAGCCCGAGATAATTTATGCGTCTCTGAAGTCTGCTTTCGAGAAGATATTTTTTATTATCCTGGAAATAAATTCCCGTATTTTCATATATATATTTCCGTATTTCCTGAAATAACGGGAGGGATATTGTCGTTGGCTTGGGAAGTACACTGCCCAAGTTTTTTCTGAAGTCCGATAATTTCAAATCTGATGGCTGATTCATAATCTTTTCAATTAAATAGTGGATTTTCTGTAATTAACAATTTCAGCGGCACGTTCACGTACCATCTCATCCTCGTCATTGCTCAACCTAGCAAGTGTCTCGGTCGATGCATCAATTTCGAGTAATTCGAGAATTTCAATCAGTCTCATTTTATTCCAGATATTCTCGTCTGCCACCATCGTATCTACAAAAAGAAAAGCAGTTTCTACATCGAGATAGAAAAGGATTTCCATACTTGTACGTCTTACTTCTTCATCCGGATGATTCAGATAATTGCTTACCGAGTGCAGTATATTGCGAATCAAAAGCAGTGGTATCGCTTCTTTTTGTTCTTCACTAAGTGATGAAATAATGCTCATTAAAAGGTTTAATATATGTTTTATATTTTCGGGTTTCGAGTCGAGTAAATGCGGAATTTCTTCGAGAAAATATCCAGTATTGTTGTAAATTTTTTCACGCACCATATCATCCAGTTCGTAATCATCGCCCAGGAATTTTAGACTCGCCATAAGGATATCTTTATCGTTAAAAATCTTAACCATTTTCAAGGCAATTTTTTTGTGGTCAGCACTGCCTTCATTAAGCGTGTATAAAAGAAGGCTTTTCATTTTGTCTTCGTATGGAATATCGAGACTAAACTTTTCTTTTAACTGGTAAATCGATGTAATTAATGGACATACGAGCGGTCCATGTACATCAGGAATTTGTTCTAATAAAAAGAAATATGTGTTTATATCCCCTATCGTGCCGAGACTTTCGATAATTGAATATTTTGTCAGGTCGTCTTCTTTGTTGAATTTCGAGAGGAGGAAATCGAGAGCTTTTTGCGAGCCAATTTTACCAAGCGCTTCGACAATCGTAGGTTTATACAATTCATTTCTTTCATATAAGAGAAGTAAAATATCGATTGATTCTTCGAACTTGATGTTTCCAAGCGCCTCGATGCATGCAAGAATAACATTATCGTTATCTGTTGCGCTTAACACTTCCATAATATGATTTCCCGCAGCTGGGTCGCCTATCAATCCAAGCAAATCGATAATAAATTTCTGGTCGTCGTCGCTTTTATCGTTATTGTACTCGATTAGCGATTCTACGGCTAGACTTCCAAATTTTACCAGAATTTCGCCAGCAAGATTGCGTACGGCTATATCTTCAGAGGAAATAAAAGGCACTATACATTTTGGCGCTTTCTCTGGTTTTCTGCTCAAAAGAAGCATACTCGCCGCATTACGGACTCCTTTATCTTCATGAGAAATCAGCCCGCATATAAATTCAAGGTCATTCTCCAAATTTTCTTTATCTACAAGAGAATAGAGTTCCTGTATAATGTCGTCAGCAGACTTATTTTCTGGATGTGCAGTTTGATTATAAATGTCTTTTGCCATATTGTTTTATATTTTGTTTGCTTAATTGAGACAAAAAATATGCCTCTTTTTGCAGCACCTTTTTTATCTCTATTTAATCGATTTTTCTTTTATGTATGTTGAATATTAGCCAGCTGTCAAAAATTCTTCATTTTATTATCGAACTATTTATCAAAAGTTTTAGGGAAAATTGAATATATTTTGTCTGTTATTCTTCAAAAACTTTTTTCGAATAAAATTAAATAATTAAAAATTTTTTCCGATAATAATAGTGTTTATAGAAATGTTCATATGATGTAATCGATTATCTTTTAAGATGGCAAAAATCTGGGCATATTTGCGGAAAAATGAGATAACTTTTTTATATTAGAATTACTATAATGACATTTAATTCAAGAAATATCGATAACAGCTACATTCAAACTTTATTTTCACTGCTTAACCATTTTGATGTGGCTTATTTTGTGTCTGACAAAAGCGGTAAAATAATCAATGCAAACAGCTCGCTTTATAATTTATTTAATATCGGATTCGATTCGTACGTAACGTCGGAAACAGATAAATTTTTCGAATATATAAAAGAGAACTTTATCAGTAATTTATTCAATATTGAACCTGTCGAAAAATTCAAATATGATTTCACTCAGAATTTCAGTACGATATTACCCGCAAGAGGCAATAGTTTTATCAAATTGGTAACGTATCCTTTCATTGGTTTATCACAAGAAATGAGATTATGGACTTTTTTTGATATTTCCGAAAAATTAAGAGGAGGCTTAACTTTACCGGTAAATTTACTTTCCGTTGATGTCGAAGACCGATTAGAAAAAATTGAAGACAAAGATAGCCTCAATAAACTCGAAGAAGAAAACAAGGAACTAAGAGAAGAACTAAACGCAAAGGATAAATTTATTTCTGTAATTGCACACGATTTAAAAAGCCCATTTCAGGGATTGCTCGGAATTTTTGATATTATTTCAGAGACATTCGACGAATTAAATCCTGAGGAACTCAGACGTTATCTTGGATATGCTAAATCGTCCGTAAAAAATCTCTACAATCTTGTCGACGAACTTCTTAACTGGTCGAGGCTATTGCTCGGACAGGTGAAAGTAAATCCAACCAAAATAAATCTGACAGATATTTACAACAATATAATTGAACTAAACAAATACGCTCTCAATAACAAAAAGCTGACTGTAATTAATTATCTGAGCGAAAATCTTATTGCCTATGCAGATGAAAATATGGTGCATACTGTATTTCGCAATCTTCTTTCGAATGCAATTAAATTTTCTCATCGAGGCGGTACAATTATTATCAATGGCAAAAGAACTAACGGCAACATTGAAATTTCCATAAGTGATCAGGGTATCGGCATGGATAAAGAAACGCAAGAAAAATTATTCAAATTGGGTGAGCAGGTAAATATGCTTGGTACCGAAAATGAGCCCGGTTCAGGACTCGGATTATTGTTATCAAAAGAGATGGTAGAGTTAAATAACGGTAAAATTTGGTTTGAAAGCGAAATCGATAAAGGAACTACATTCTTTGTTTTATTTCCCAAAGCAGAATAAACAGGAATACGTAGATGAATAATAACTTCTCAAAAATTTTGGAATCATTCAACAGCATGAAATCTACAAATATTGATTCTCTCCTGCTCAATGCCTTCGATCACTCATTCGATGCCATTGTTATCTTAAAAGATTACTCGATTATTTATCACAACAAAGTATTTCGTCATACATTCGGTTACATCGATAGAGACCAGTTTATTAACCGGCAATTCACAGAATTCCTTCACGAGAAATCTATAAAGCGCTTCAAGGACAAAGTAGAAGAATGTAGAACCAATTCGACCGAACTGAAGAATTTTCATCTTCACGGAATTAAAAAAGATATGACAGAGTTCGACATAGAAATTAATCTTAAAACTATTACGTCAGACAACGAAGTCTATGATTTAATATTTATTAGAGACATTACTGAAAAGAAGAAAATTTCCGAACAAATAAATAAACTTTCCCGTATTGTTGACCAGAGTTCTTCAATTATCATTATAACCGACCTCGAAGGGAAAATTGAATACACGAACCCCAAATTCACCGAAGTAACGGGTTATTTTTTCGAAGAGGTTTATGGTAAAAAGACGAGCATTTTAAAATCGGGATATACTGCCGACCACATTTATAAAGACCTGTGGGAAAATATATTATCGGGGAAAGAATGGCGAGGCGAATTTAAGAACAAAAAGAAAAACGGCGAATTATATTGGGAATCAGTTAGCATCTCTCCTATCCGTAATGAAGACGGCGAAATTACGAATTTCCTCGCCATCAAAGAAGATATAACCGAAAAGAAAGAGATGGAATTTGAGCTCAAGAGAGCCCTTGACAGTTCGGAAGAAGCCAATCGACTTAAATCCACTTTGCTTTCTAATATGAGTCACGAATTGAGAACTCCATTGACTGGAATAATCGGTTTTGCCAGTTTATTGAGAGACGACCTCAAAAATACCGACCAGGTGGAAATGGTCGATAAAATTTTGAAATCCGGCAAGCGATTACTGATTACCCTCAATTCAATCCTGAATTTATCGGAAATTGAATCCGGTACAATACCAATCAATATAACAGAATTCAATCTCGGCTCGTATACAAAATATTTTCTTACTAATTATAACAAAACCGCAGCTGAGAAATCTCTTTCGTTCGATATAAAAGTACTTAACAACGAAATTAATGCTGTAGCAGACGAAAATTTATTTAAACAAATTTTAATGCACATAGTCGACAATGCAATTAAATTTACTCAAAAAGGCGGAGTGACAGTAGACGTCGATTCAAAAATTAGTAAGGATAACCAGACACTGGCAATCATAAGAGTAATTGATACCGGAATTGGCATAGCTAAAAGGGATCAGGAAAAAATATTCAGAGAATTCCGCCAGATAAGTGAAGGCATTAGAAGAAATTTCGAAGGCAGTGGACTCGGGCTTGCAGTTGCAAAAAAAATGGCAAATTTGATGAACGGCGACATTAACGTCGAAAGTGAGTTAGGCAAAGGCTCGATTTTTACAATCACACTGCCTGGCACATTTAACAATAAAGATCATGCTCCTACCGAAAAAAGATCACGACAGGCAGACAAAAATAAAATTATCTCACCTGAAGAAAGCAAACCCAAAATTCTCAGTATTGAAGACAATATTCTCAATGCCGAACTTGTAAGCCTCTATCTAAAAGAAACTTGTGAAGTCGATACCGCATTCGATTATTATGAAGCTATTGAAAAATTAAAGCATGGCACTTATACTGCCATTCTTGTCGACATCAACCTTGGAAGCGGACCTTCGGGAATCGATTTTGCAAGAAAAGTAAGGAAAAATCCAGCATACAAAAATCTGCCACTTATTGCAATAACCGGGTACGCACTTCTTCGTGACGAGAAAAAACTCCTTAAGGAAGGTTTCGACTATTATATTGCTAAACCTTATGAACAGGATGACCTTCTGGAAATTATCCATAATGTGATTAAAAAATAAATTTAAAGATGGGAGGTTGTCTAAATTGAACAATTACTTTTTAGACAACCCCTTTCAAAAGATTGGTAGGTATGGTTCCTTAGGGCAATTTATTATCGTAAAAAAATGAACAAAGTTTAGGATTCATTTTTAAGTTTTTGCAAAAGCAATTGAAAATCTTCCGTTAACTCGGAGGTGAAAAACATTTTTTCTTTAGTATGTGGATGAATAAATCCAAGCGTTTTAGCGTGAAGTGCCTGGCGCTCCATAATATTCAAGAGATTTTCCACCCTGCTTTTCATTTTTGGAAGTTCTGCACCATATACAATTTTTCTACCGCCATATGTAGGATCGCCAAAGATGGGATGGTTTATATACGACATATGCACTCTAATTTGGTGCGTTCTGCCAGTTTTCAATCTTAATTTTACAAGCGATGCAAAATCATATTCTTCAATGACTTCATAAAAAGTATGGGCATATTTCCCTTGATTTTCAGTTACGGCAAATTTTTTTCTGTCCTTCGTTGACCGCGCGATATTTCCGATTACTTCACCTTTTTTTTCTTTAAATAATCCCCAACATACCGCCCAGTATTCCCTATCGATGGTATGCGAGGAAAATTGCTTTGCCAGTTGGGCATGTGTCCATTCGTCTTTGGCAATCAGGAGAAGTCCGCTTGTGTTTTTATCAAGCCGATGAACTATTCCCGGCCTTCCTTTGTCGTTCAACTGACTTAATTTATTCGTATAAGCAAGCAAAGCATTTACAAGCGTACCCGTGTAATTGCCAAATGCAGGATGCGTTACCATTCCAGCCGGCTTATTTACAATCAATAAATATTCATCTTCGTAGACAATATCCAGCGGAATTTCCTCCGGAATTGTTTCTTCAGGGCGAGGAGAAATCGGAATTGTTATGTCAATAATATCTCCAGGGTTAACAAGATAATTGGCTTTAACAATTCTAGCGTTTACCAAGACGAGTTCAGCTTTAATTAATTTCTGAATTTTGGATCGAGTGGAATGTTCGACTGAATTTGATAGAAATACGTCTATTCTTTCTTTTTTTTTGCCCGGAGGTATTTCAAACCTAATTTTCTTTTCTGTTACTATCCTTGACATCAGCCACAGACAGGTTTATTGTCGATAGTTCATCATATTTTTTTACTCTCTCATCTGAATCGGTTGCTTGCTTTATCTGAACGTCCTCTTTTACATTACTATGAAAGATTACCAGCAAAATTACACCTATCGTAACAGATGCATCCGCAATATTAAAAATAGGCCAGCGATCATACGTCCTTCCCAAAATTGTAAAGTCAAAGAAATCGACGTTGAAAAAGTCGACTACTCTGCCGTAAAATATTGGTGCGTACCCATAAATAACACCGTAAAACGTGCGGTCTATTAAATTACCGATAGCACCACCAAGTATCAAAGCAAGAGCAGCACGTACAACTAGTTTCTGGTGTTTCGATTTATACAAATAATAGAAGATTCCAACACTGGCAATTAAAGAAAAGATCGAAAGAAATAGTTTAGCACTACTATTTACGTCGATTCCAAATGCCAGACCGGGATTTTCAACAAAAGTTATCTTAAAAAAATCACCAATTACGTTGATACTTTCGCCATACGACATGCCTTGGAAATGTAGATTCAAAAAGGGGATCGACATTCCCTTTACGATTAATTTAGTTATCTGGTCAATTACTATTACCGACAAAGTTACATAAAGTGCTTTCACTTAATATTCCGTAAATTATTTGGATTGCATTTTTTGTTTTACCTGTAAGCAATGCTGGGTATGTGGCACAGCTTTTAGTCTTTCTTTAGGAATCAATGGACATGTTGGGCAAAGATGCTTCGGCTCGTCAATGCACTCGATGCAGATGCCGTAAGTTCCATCTTCGATTCTTTGTAAAGCTTCGTCGAGGTAGCCCAAAAATTTGTTTTCGCGCTGAGCCCAGAGATAGAGTTTTTCTCGTTCCATGGCGTCGGTTCCCTGCTCTGCCATGTGAAGCGAATAAGGCGAATTTTCATTTACGTATTGACCCGTAGTTGGATCCATCATTTGTTCTTTAAGAGTCTGAAGCTGTTCGATTATTTCATTTCTTTTTTGAAGAATAATTTGTTTGAATTCTTCGAGTTCAGCTTTCGAATATCCTTGAATTTTTCTTATTCTTTTGGTTGGGGACATTATTTCAACTTTATTTTCAGATCTCATTTTTTCTTGCTCCGTAGTTTTCGGGACTTTCTTCTTTGTCTTTGTTTCAACATTAGCTTTCTTCGAAGCAACGTTTCTCTTGATTGTTGCTTTTTTCGAAGTTTTAGTTGCCGCCTTTTTATCGAGCGTCTTCTTTTTTGAAGCAGCCGAGACAGTTTTTTTCGTTTTAGCGCTCCTGCTTGACGTTTTTTTTGAATTGGCAGAACTCTTCTTTTGAGTCTGTTTCTTTGCCATGTTTCCTCCGTTACTAAGTTATTGCTTTTTCAATACCGATCTTGCACTTGTAATCACCCAATTCCCATTCCTGAACACTACCGCCTTCAGAATTAAATTTAATTGTTCTTGCAAGAACTTCATTTGAAATATAATCGTTAAAATCGCTCAAATATTTAATTAACTTTTCGTCGCCGTCAACATAAAGATCGATTCTGTCGGTTACCTCGAAGTCGAGATCTTTTCTCATGTTCTGAACTCTATTGACGAATTCTCTTACATACCCTTCTGCAATAAGTTCCTCTGTCAGTTCAGTATCAATTGCAACGGTTACTCCTTCTTCCGACTCCACGAGCCAGCCTTCAATCTCGCTGCTTACAATTTCCACGTCTTCCTTACCAACCGAAACGTGTTCACCATCGACGTCAATCTCAACTGTTTTTCCTTTTTCAATGAGTGTAATCGACTCTTTATCGAGTTCTTTAATTTTTTCAGCCAATTTCTTTACGAGTTTTCCAAATTTTGGACCGATGGTTTTGAAATTCGGTTTGGCGCTTTTGTTTACTATGCCGGCGTCGTCTTCGAGAATTACCATTTCCTTGATATTAACCTCTTCAAGAACAACATCTTTCATTTTAGCGAGTGCATCACGTAAATCTCTATCGACATAGACCATCATCTTCTGTAGCGGTTGACGTACTTTAAGATTATTTTTTGCTCTGATTGAACGCGCCAGATAAACAACTCTCTGAGCTACGTCCATTTTTATTTCGAGCGTTTTGTCTCTGTAACCCGATTTTGGATAATATGCCAGATGTACCGATTCAAACTCTTCTTTCTTCGTTACTGAATTCAAATTTAGATATATTTCTTCGGCTATAAAGGGAGCAAATGGAGCTGTTAATTTCGAAACGGTAAGTAAACATTCATAAAGCGTTTGATAAGCCGACAATTTATTTTTATTGATTTCCGATTTCCAGAATCTGCGTCTGTTCCTCCGTACATACCAGTTGGATAATTGGTCGATTGTAAAATTCGATAAGGCTCTTGCAGCTTTGGTAACCTCGTAATCTTCCATATATTTTTCGTAGTCCTCCACGAGCGCATTCAATTTGGATATAATCCATCTATCGATTTCGGGTCGTTCTTCGTAAGGAATTGTGTCTTCTTGATGAGTAAATTTGTCGATGTTCGCATAGAGAGCAAAGAACGAATATGTATTGACAAGCGTTCCGAAAAACTTTCTCTGTACTTCTACAATTCCATCTTCGTCGAACAAAGTTGGTTTCCAGGGTGGACTTGTGGTCACCAGATACCATCGGGTTGAATCGGCTCCGTATTTTTCGAATAAAGCAAATGGATCGACTGTATTGCCTCTCGATTTGGACATTTTAAGTCCATTTTTATCGAGTACAAGTTCATTTACAATAACATTCTTAAAAGTAATACTATCGAATAACATTGTACCGATTGCGTGCAAAGTATAGAACCAGCCACGGGTTTGATCGATGCCTTCGCAAATAAAATCTGCAGGGTAATTTTGTTCGAACCATTCTTTATTTTCGAAGGGATAATGAAATTGTGCAAAGGGCATAGAACCGCTATCGAACCAGACGTCGATCAATTCCGGAGTTCTGGAATAAATTTTCCCTTCTTTTTCGAACTTGATTTCGTCCACAAACGGTTTATGCAGGTCGATTTCTTCGGCTGGTAAATCTTTGACAGCTATCTTCTTGCCGTCCCTGATTACAAAGCCTTCCTTCAATTCAGCAATTGAGCCAACGGCAAACATATCTCCATCTTCGTTAATCCAGATTGGAAGCGGAGTTCCCCAATATCTATCTCTCGATAGCGACCAGTCTTTATTTTCTTCCAGCCAATTTCCAAATCGACCGGCGCCTACTTCTGGTGGATGCCAGTTAATTGTTTTGTTGAGTTCTATCATTCTTTGAGCCACCTGAGTAGTCCTGATATACCAGCTGTCTCGGGCATAATAAATTAAAGGATTGTCGCACCGCCAGCAATGAGGATAAGAGTGAAGATAATCCGTTGTCGCTCTGTAGATTAATCCTCTTTCTTTAAGATTTTTTATAATATCCGGATCGACTCCTCTTTCTTCGTGCGTTTCAAATTTAATTGACTTAATCAGTCTACCTGCAAAATCTGTTACCTCGTCAGTAAAACGACCGTTTTTAGTAACAGGTTGAATAAATGGAAGGTCGTATTTAATAGAAACTTCATAGTCGTCAGCGCCGAAAGCAGGAGCTATATGCACCACTCCAGAACCGTCTTCTGTACTCACAAAATCTCCTGCTATAATATACCACGCTCTTTTATTAACCTTTATGTAATTGAATAACGGAATATATTCTCTGTTGAGCAAGTCTTTACCCTTCAGCTCTTCCAGTATTTCATAATTTTCGGTTATAACCGAGAGACGAGCTTTTGCCAGGTAGAGTACACCGTGGTTTTCTGTTTTAATTTTGACATAATCGATCTCTTCTCCAACTGCTAAAGCTACGTTCGAAATAAGCGTCCACGGTGTAGTTGTCCATACAAGTACTGATGCATCCTCGTCTTTCAGTTTGAACTTTACATAAACATTCGGGTCACGTACATCTTTATAACCAAGCGCAAGTTCGTGCGACGATAGCGGAGTTTCGCAATGTGGACATTGTGGAACGATCTTGAAGCCCCTGTAAATCAATCCCTTTTTAAAATATTCTGCTAACGCCCACCATACCGATTCGATATATTCATTTGTACATGTAATATACGGGTCGTCGAGATTAATCCAGTAGCCCATTCTTTCAGTAAGTGTTCGCCATCCTTCTTTCATTTCGATATGATGGTAAACGAGTTCTTTTGCCTTTTTGTTGAATTTGCCTACGCCGTATTTCTCGATATCCGACTTTTGAGTAAATCCGAGGTCTTTTTCAAGTGCTATTTCGATAGGCAGACCATGAGTATCCCAGCCGGCTTTACGTTGTATTCGAAATCCTTTCATCGTTTTATAACGACAGACGAGGTCTTTCAGCGTACGTGCCATCACGTGATGAATGCCCGGCTTTCCGTTTACAGTTGGAGGACCTTCGTAAAATGTAAAATGAAAATATTTATCTCTTGTTTCGATACTTTTCTCGAATATTTTATTCTCCTTCCAGTACTTGAGAATTTTTTCTTCGATTTTAGGGTAACTTATTTTTTCATCAAATTGTTTGAACATCTTTTATCTCTATATTTATGAGTAACTATTCTTCTGCTTCGTATTTTTTGATTAATTCTTTTTCTGCTGTAATTAATTCTTTCAATTGCATTTCGAGCTGATTTTTTCGACTGATAATTTCGTCGGCTGTTTTTTGAGCTTCGTAAATAATTTTGTCGGCACCAATTTTTGCTTCGTCGATAATAACATCAGCCTCTCTTTTGGCAGATTCAAGAATATTTTTAATTTCATTCCTGCTTTTTGAAGAAGCAATTTTTTCGCGCTGCATAATCAAAAGTTCACACGTCACCATCCCGAATAATGCCATCGAGCCGAGCATAACGTTTCGCAACAAATAAAGAATCATGTTTTCCACCAACAGATCGTTCAAGCCGAAATATTCCCTGAACATCGTTATCATAACCACGCTTATGAATGAAACGGAGATTATCACTGCAAAAATAACTTTGCCACCATGATTATAACCGAGCGTCTTATTAATAAGCCATCCGCACACAAATGCAAAGAGCGAGAGAAGAAACCACACCGAAAAATCCTGATAACCCGACTTGAATATTTCAGTACTCAGGAAATCCGACGCAAAAATAATTACAGCCAATAAGCCCGGCGTTGCATAATAGATATTTTTTCTTTCTGTCATATTGCTTCAATTACTTCCTTCATAATCAATGTCATTTTTGGTTCAGCTTCGTTTGCAGCTTCCAGTATTTCATTCAACGATACAGGTTTGAGCGCTTCGGGAAAACATTCGTCTGTGATAATACTAATACCCAGTACCTTCATTCCCATGTGATTAGCCACAATATTTTCAGGAATGGTAGACATACCCACAACGTCAGCTCCAATCGTTCGCAAAAATCTATATTCGGCTCTCGTTTCCAGATTAGGTCCGGGCACAGCCACATAAACTCCTTTTTGAATGCGTATTTTATTCCTGAGCGCCGCTTCTTCCGCCAGTTTTATTAATTCCCTGCTGTAAGGTTCGCTCATGTCGGGGAATCTCGGTCCCAACTCGTCTTCATTTGGACCGATTAGAGGATTGTCTCCCAACAGATTTATATGGTCGACAATCAACATTATATCTCCTCTTTTGAAAAGAGGATTCATGCCTCCGCATGCATTTGAGACCATTAAATATTTAACTCCGAGGAATTTCATTACACGAACAGGATAAGTAATTTGTTTCATGGAGTATCCTTCGTAATAATGAAATCTTCCCTGCATTGCGACGACGTTTTTGTTACCGATTTTGCCGAAGATTAATTTACCCTGATGCGACTCTACCGTTGAAAGTGGAAAGTGAGGTAGTTCACCATAGTCGATCGTATGCTCCACTTCAATTTCTTTCACCAGACCGCCCAATCCAGTTCCTAAGATAATGCCAACTTCGTATTTCTTATCCGTGTATTTTTTAATAACATTCAAAGTTTCATTAATATTTTCGATAAGTTTACTCATAGCAACTTCTCCAGTATATCGTCTATGTTAATATCGGTTTGTTCTTCTTTTTGCGAATCGTCTTTTATTTCTCTCTTTAATTTAACATCCGGCATTGTTTTATTTTTATTAACTATCATCTCCATTAGACTGGATTGTGTATCGACCATTGCTTTTAATTTTGAAATCAATAACTTTTTTTCTTCTCTCAGTTTAACTATAGCTTCTCTCAAGGCATCGGCGCTTGCTTTTGCTTTTTCGATCATTTGTGCAGCTTTAATTTCCGCTTCTTTAATCATTAATGCGGTTTGCTTTTTGGTAGAATCGACCGCCTTCGATGTTGTTTCGGTGGCACTCAGCAGCGCTGCCTGCAAATTTTTCTCGAGTTTTTTGTATTCAGTTAATTGTTTCTCCTTCAACACGAGTTCTTTTTGCAATTTTTCGTTTTCACTTGATATTTTTTCAAATTCATCCGCCAGTCTTTCCAAAAAAGCCTTGACTTCGTCCCGGTCGTAACCTCTGACGGATTTATTAAATTCCTGATTCTTAATGCCGTAGGGAGTAAACTTCATTTTATTTACTCCTTTCTCCAAAAATTGCCGTTCCAATACGTACCATCGTTGCACCTTCTTCAATTGCAATTTCAAAATCGTTCGTCATACCCATCGATAGTTCAGTCATCTCAAAACCGTCATGAGTCAATTTTTCTTTTAACTTTTTCAAATTTATAAATGCATTTCTAACAATGTTTTTGTCATCTGTAAAAGGAGCAATGGTCATTAGACCCGTTAGTTTTAAGTTGGCGGATTTTTTACAAAATTCTGCTAATTGATAGATTTCATCCGTATCTGTCAATCCGAATTTTGAAACTTCCTCAGAGGTTTTGATTTCAAGTAGAACGTTCTGGATTTTCGAAATTTTCTGCGCTCTTTTTTCAATTTCTTCAGCAAGTTTTAACGAATCGACCGAATGTATATATTCGGCTTTATCAATAATGTACTTAACCTTGTTCGTCTGCAGATGACCGATAAAATGCCATTCGATATCGTTGTAATCGGCAAGATTATCAGCTTTGTCTTTTAATTCCTGAGCTTTATTTTCGCCGAATACTTTGAGCCCGGCATTATATGCTTCGATAATACTTTCTTCAGAAACAGTTTTGGAAACGCCGATTAATTTAATTTCCGTTGAACTGCGCCCGCAACGATTGCATACTCTGTCAATTCGATCAAGTATATTTTTAAGATTTTCGGCAATCATAATTCTAAATTAAGACTGAAAAACTATCCCTTTTAGGGTAAAAAGTCAATTAAAATGACATAATCAGAATGAACTGGGTAAATATAAAAAATCTCGTAATCCTTTATAAAAATAAAAAGGGGGCACATGCCCCCTCGTAAAAAAATCAACTGCAGCCGGTAGTAGCACCGCAAGTAGTGCATTTCAAACAAGTTCCGTTACGTACCATAGTCATACTCTGGCATTCGGGGCAAATATCGCCGGTGTATCCCTGTTGGCGTGCTTTAGCTACAGGATCATTACGCGAAATCATTTTAATTTTGTCTTCCACATTAGGAGTGGAGGTCCATCTGCCATTGTCTTTTTCTGAATTTTTATCGAGTTCGACCATTCTTTCGCTTACCACTTCCTCGTCGACATAATCGGTTTCGACAATAGTACGGCAGGAAGCTGCGGTTTGTTTCCGATTACCCGGTACTTCTTCTTCGTCGACATGTGCGAGGTCGTTTCTTCCGAGGTAAGTTACAGCAAGTTCTCTGAAAATATAATCGATTACAGAGGTCGCCATTTTAATTCTGCGGTGACCAGTTACAACACCGCTCGGTTCGAAACGAGTAAATACAAATGCGTCAACAAATTCTTCGAGAGGAACGCCGTGCTGCAAACCGAGCGATATTGAAATGGCAAAGCAATTCAAAAGACTTCGGAATGCAGCTCCTTCTTTGTGCATATCGATAAAAATTTCGCCGAGTTGTCCATTTTCATATTCTCCCGTACGAAGATAAACCGATTGTCCGTTAATTTTTACTTTTTGAGTATAACCGGTTCTTCTGTCGGGGAGTCTTCTTCTTTTGGCAATATATCGGTGAATAATTTTTTCTGCAATTTTTACAATATCGTTTTCTTCTTTCTTTTCGAGAATTTCCTCAATTTCCTCTTCGGTCATAGTATTAAGAGGTTGTGAAAGCTTTGAGCCGTCGCGATAGAGCGCATTGGCTTTACATCCGAGCTTCCACGACATCATGTAAGCATTTTTGACATCTTCAATTTCAGCCGAGTTTGGCAGATTTATAGTTTTGGAAATTGCACCGGAAATAAAAGGCTGAGCTGCAGCCATCATTCGAATGTGAGCCTCCGGTTTTATAAAACGTGTTCCCCTCTTGCCACATTTATTGGCGCAGTCGAAAACGGGATAGTGCTCGTATTTAAGAAAAGGTGCACCTTCGATAGTCATTGTACCGCATACGTAATCATTGGCTGCCGAAATTTCTTCCCGTGTAAATCCAAGTTCAGTCAACAAATCGAATTCAATGTCATTAATTTGTTCGTCGGTAAAACCGAGCTGTTCTTTTAAGAATTTCTCGCCTAAGGTATATTTATTGAATGCAAAGCCAAGTTCAAATACCGACGGAAGAATATTTTCAATTTTGTTCAGAATTTCTTCAGTAAATCCTTTGGCTTTCAAGGATTCATGATTGATAAACGGGCATCCTTCAAGTGTGCCAGATCCTTTTGCATATTTTACAATTTCTTTTATCTGGTCTTCGTTATAACCGAGTTTTCTGAGCGCAGGAGGAATCGATTGATTAATAATTTTGAAATAACCTCCGCCTGCAAGTTTTTTGAATTTAACGAGCGCATAATCGGGTTCGATTCCCGTTGTATCGCAGTCCATTACCAGACCAATTGTGCCAGTGGGAGCAATAACGGTGACCTGAGCATTTCTGAAACCATATTTCTCGCCCATATTCAGAGCAAGGTCGGCATCCTGACGTGCGGCTTTCAATAAATCGGAAGGACAATATTCAGGATCAATTCCCATTGGAATTATCGAAAGTCCTTCATATTCCTTTGCGGGCACATTATAGGCAGCTCGGTGATGATTTCGAATTACCCTCAGCATATCCTCTTTGTTTTCTGAATAACGCTTGAATGTACCTAATTCTTTTGCCATTTCAGCCGAAGTAGCGTAAGCATGCATATGCATAATTGCTGTCAATGCGCCTGTAATTGCTGTGGCTTCTTTACTGTCGTACGGAATTCCCTGCTGCATTAATAACGATCCAAGATTTGCATAACCCAGTCCAAGTGTTCTGAATTCATAACTGTTTATAGCTACCTCTTTGCTGGGATATTGAGCCATGAGTACGCTGATTTCCAGCACAATTGTCCAGAGTCTTACAGCGTGCCGATAGGCTTCGATGTTAAATTTGTGTTCTTTTTCGTCGTAAAAACGGACAAGGTTCAAAGACGCCAGATTACAAGCCGTATCATCGAGGAACATATATTCGCTGCACGGATTCGATGCTCTGATCCTTCCGCTTTGAGGACATGTATGCCATTCATTAATTGTAGTATCGAATTGCAACCCAGGATCGGCACACGACCAGGCGGCGTATGCAATTTGATCCCACAAATCTCTTGCTTTCAATGTTTTGCAAGGTACTGGTCTTCTCCCTTCTTTCGCAGCTTTCTTTTTTTCGGTACGCCAGTAAAGGTTCCATTCGTCGTCGTTCAGAACAGCTTTCATAAAATCATTTGATACGCGTACAGAATTATTCGAATTCTGCCCTGAAACTGTTGCGTATGCTTCCGAATTCCAGTCGGTATCATAAATTGGAAATTCGATAGAGCGAAAGCCCATCTTGGCTAATTTTATAACGCGATCAATATAATTTTCGGGAACTTTTGCTTTGCGTGCTTCGATGACAGCTTTTCTCAGTTTTAAGTTTGTTCTTTTGTTAAAACGGTCGTTTTCAGGATGTTCTTCGTAGCAAGCCTTCATTATGTTATTTAAGTGAAAATTGCAAATTTTTGAACCTGCCACAAGCGCTGCAACTTTTTGTTCTTCTACAACTTTCCAGTTTATATATTCCTCAATATCGGGATGGTCGATATCGAGAGTTACCATTTTAGCGGCGCGACGCGTAGTCCCGCCTGATTTAATAGCTCCGGCTGAGCGGTCGCCGATTTTCAGGAAGGACATTAAACCGGATGATTTACCACCACCGCTCAGAGGTTCATTTACTCCCCTGATATCAGAAAAGTTTGTGCCCGTACCAGAACCATATTTGAAAAGGCGAGCTTCGCGCACCCAGAGATCCATAATACCGCCTTCGTTGACAAGGTCGTCTTTAATCGATTGAATAAAGCATGCGTGCGGCTGTGGGTGTGTATACGCATCTTCAGATTGCTTTAATTCGCCGGTTTGGAAATCGACATAATAATGACCTTGTGCGGGTCCGTTAATACCGTATGCCCAGTTTAAACCAGTGTTAAACCATTGTGGCGAATTTGGAGCTGCATACTGTTTTACCAGCATATATGCCAGCTCGTCATAAAATGCCCTTGCATCCTGTTCGGAATCGAAATATTTAGCTTTCCAGCCCCAGTAAGTCCATGTGCCAGCCAGACGATGAAATACCTGTCGTGCGTCGGTTTCGGATGTAAATCTGTCTTTTTCAGGCAATTCACTTAATTTTGGGTCGGGCACAGACGGCTGTAACCACTTCGGCACCCCTTCTTCTTTTACTTTCTTTAGTAGCTTAGGTATTCCTGCTTTTCTGAAATATTTTTGCGCAATAATATCTGTGGCTACCTGCGACCATTCTTTAGGTACTGTAACTTCTTCCATGCGGAAGACAATCGAACCATCCGGATTTTTAATTTCGGATGTCCGTTTTACAAACTCTATTGATTCAAAAGGGTCTTTACCCTCGACTGTAAAGATACGATTAATCTTCATATGTTCTCCAATTAATTGGTGAACGAAACTTGTTTATTACATTAAGAGCTTCTTGTCTCTCTTGTGGGAATGGCAACTTAATTAAAAAAATTTTTTTTAGCAATTGCCTAAAACAAAAAAAATAAAATTACTCAATTGATTTATTTACTCCCTTCGTTTTTCGGCTATTTTTAACATGTAAGGGAAAATTTTTTCTCTCAGATTGCAAATAATCAAAATTCTATCAATTATCTTTTTTATATTGCCTGGCGATTTTTTTAATGAATATTGGAGTAAATTAAATGTCGAATCTCGATTCCATCTTGAAGAATCAAAAATCTAACAAAAAACTACAATTAGCAGCCGCTTCTATCTTACTTGAAATTGCAAAAGCGGATAATCAATTTACAAACGATGAAAGACAAACCCTAATTAAATCAATAAAGAAATTATTCAAATTAAACGACGAAGAGATTCATGAACTTCTCGATATTGCCGAAGATGCAGTATTACAAAGCATAAGTATTTATGAGTTCACCAATGTTATTAATCAATATCTCAACGATGATGAAAAATACACGTTGGTCAAACAAATATGGCACTTGATATTTGCTGACAAAGAATTAAATCGTTACGAAGATCACCTTGTCAGAATAGTAACAAACAATCTGAAATTGAGCCACAGGGAGATGATTGCAGCTAAACAGGAAGTCAAAAATGAACTGGAACTTAATTGATTTTCATTTGAGTAATTTTTCAATTTGTCCGATAACTTCCCTGCTATCTGGTTTTACAGCGCTGCGAAATCGGGCGACAACTTTCCCGTTTCTATCAACAATAAATTTTTCGAAATTCCATTTTACGTCGCCGGTTTCAATCCCATCATAATTAGTCAGAAACTCATAAAGTAGCGCTTTATTCTTCCCCAATACATGAATTTTATCGAATAAGGGGAATGTAACATTATAATTGGTAGAGCAAAATTCTTTTATCTCTTCGTTGGTTCCCGGTTCCTGTCCTTTGAAATCGTTGCATGGAAATGCCAGTATCTCAAATCCTCTCTCTTTATACTTTTCATATATTTTTTGAAGCCCTTCATACTGAGGTGTAAAACCGCATTTACTTGCTACGTTTACTATCAACAGAACCTTCTCCTTGTACTTACTTAGTGAGACTTCATTCCCATCGATATCTTTAACATTGAAATCATAAATATTGCTTTTTGTTTGTGCAAAAACCAGAGTGAACGAAAAAAATAAAAAAACTACTTTTCTTAACATAATTCCTCCCATTGTTGAATTTGTAACATTTAAATTGGTCATCCAGTTCATTTAAATAAATTGTTATATTACTCGATAATAAATAAAGATTTAACTATTTTACAGTATGTACAATTTTCCAGCTAACATGATACGATGGTTTTCTGTTTCTAGTATATTCATTGATTATCTATTATTTTTTTTAACATTCTATTTTAACTACGGAATAACAACTGCTCAAGAGTATCGTTTTGAACATCTGACCTCGGAGAATGGTCTTTCTCAGAATACAGTATTATGTATCTTGCAGGATTCTGAAGGATTTTTATGGTTTGGTACTTTCGATGGTCTCAACAGATACGACGGCTTTGGGTTTAAGGTCTACAAAACAGATCCGAATGATTCTACCAGCATTTTAGGGCAGGGATTTTATTCTATAGTTGAGGACAAAAACAAGGACATCTGGATAGCGTCTTTAGGCGAAGGTTTGAATCGATTTATTCGTTCTCAGGATAAATTTTTAAGATATCGAAGAGAAGATAGAAGTAATAATTCCTTAATATCCAATCGTATTAGAGCTTTATTATACGATTCAAAAGGGAGGCTATGGATTGGCACAGAAAAAGGCTTATGCAGATACGACTTTAAAACCGACCGCTTCATTGATTACACACAAATAATTCCTTTTCATAAATACGAAAGTTCGGATTATATCACCTCGCTTGCCGAAGACAGTACAGGGATGATCTGGTTGGGCGCCTGGAACGGATTGATCAAGTTTAACCCAGAAAATAACAGTTCGGATTTTTATTTTAACATTCCCGGAGATAATAACAGTCTCGAGGCAAATTTTGTTAATGCACTCTTCGTCGATAAAACAGGCAAACTCTGGCTTGGTACAAGTGAAGGACTAAATCGGTATTCCCCCATAAACAATAACTTCGTTCGTTATAATAATCCTTTTACTGTGAAAAGCCCGGATAAAACTATAAGGTCGATTATTGAAGATAGCGAGGGAAATTTGTGGATTGCCACAAATATAAACGGATTGTACAAATTCGATAAATCGACAGAAAAATTTACCGCTTTTCATTATCAGCATAATAATCCTTACAGTCTTAACAGCAATAATGTATACTCACTTTACAAGGACAATGCTGGAATAATTTGGATTGGAACAAACGGCGGAGGGGTGAATAAACTTGACTTTAAAAAATCCCGTTTTCGTTTCATTACTTTGCCAGACAACAACTCAGATGGCAATCCTGTAATGATTTATTCCATCCTCGAAGACAAGAAGGGATATTTATGGATTGGAACTTACGGTAACGGTGTTTACAGATTTAATCCTTCGCGCAATCGATTTGTTAAGTTCACAAACAATGCGGACGACCCGCACTCGTTAATCGATAACAGAATAAGGACTATTTATCAGGATCGAGATGGGGATATATGGATATCAACAGACCAGGGAGTATCGAGATACAATCCCTTAAAAAACAACTTCATTAATTACACTACTCCACAATTAAGCAGCTATCTTATGTTTTCTATAACTCAAATAAATACTGGCGAAATTCTCTTTGCTTCATACGGTGGCGGTTTGAATATCTATGATAAACGGATGAAATCATTCACATACTTAAAACATAATCCCGGAAATACTAATAGCATTGCAAGCGACAATTTATGGATTGCATTCCAGGATAGCAAAGGAAGAATATGGATCGGTACAGACGAAAGCGGACTCGACCTGTTCGATTACAAAAGGAAAACTTTCAAACATTTTAAGCATATTCCTCATAATTCAAGCAGCATAAGCGACAATAAAGTGCTGAGTTTATTTGAGGACAGTAAGGGTAACCTATGGGCTGCAACAGTACAGGGAATTAACAGAGTTATTACAGATGGCAAAGGAAATATTTCGTTCAAAAGTTATACAAAGAACGATGGACTGCCCGACAACAATATTCAGAGCATTCTCGAAGATAGCGAAGGAAATTTATGGATAAGTACAAATAAAGGTATTTCCAAATTCAATCCATCAAAAAATTCATTTGTCAATTTCGACAAAAGCAACGGACTTCCGAGTAATGAATACTACGTCCGCTCAGCCATTAAACTTAAAACTACTGGCGAGTTTATTTTCGGCGGCAATAAGGGAATGGTTATGTTTAAACCTGACGAAATAATAATCGATACGATTCCTCCGAAAGTTGTATTGACCGATTTTGAATTGTTTTACTCACCTATTAAGATTGGAGAGGAAATAGACGGTAACATTATCTTACCACAACACATTTCGTATCTGAATGAGATACACCTTACATCCAAGCAAAACGTATTTACAATCAAATTTGCAGCGATGAATTTCTCGGCTCCCGATAAAAATTCTTATGCATATAAAATGGAAGGTCTGGATAATGACTGGTATTATATCGGTAATCGGAACTATGCCGTTTTTTCGAAAATACCGCCGGGTAAATATACTCTTCATATAAAAGCCGCTAATTCTTTTGGATACTGGAACGAGAAGGGAGTCAAGATTAATATTATCATACATCCACCATTTTATCAGACCTTGTGGTTCAAGTTACTTGCAGCGTTTGTGCTTTTGCTTGCGATTTTTACAAGTTACAGGTTTAAAATAAATTCCGTACGGAAAAGGCAAAACGAACTTGAATCTCTCATCAAAGAAAAAACTACATTGAATGAAAAGTTAATCCGCGAAATTAATGAACGAAAGGAGATAGAAAAAGAATTACTAAAAGCAAAAGAAAAAGCGGAAAGCTCAGAAAAGCTAAAAAGCGAATTCCTGGCACAAATGTCGCACGAAATTCGCTCGCCAATAAATACAATTTTGAATTTTGTCGATTTAATCCGGGAATCAATCGACACGAAGAAGGATGAGATACTTAGAGAAAGCTTCGAGTCGATTGATAAAGCCGGCGATAGAATTGTAAGAACCATCGACCTAATTCTAAATATGTCTGAATTACAAACCGGTACATACGAACCCCACTTTCAGCAGATAAATCTCAATAAATTATTGGATGAATTAACAATAGAATTTAGGCATAAAGCCAGTAAGAAAAATCTCGACTTTATTTTAAATATTCCTCGTTCTGAAATAATTATTTATGCTGACGAATTTTCGTTAACGCAAATTATTGTTAATCTTGTTGATAATGCTATTAAGTATACGTTCCAGGGCAAAGTAGAACTTTCCGCGTATCGAGACAATCAAGAAGAAATAATAATTAAAATTACTGATACGGGCATTGGTATATCAAAAGAATATTTACCCAATCTTTTCTCACCTTTTACTCAAGAGCAAAGAGGCTATACAAGACAATTTGAAGGTAATGGATTAGGTCTTGCACTGGTAAAAAAATATTGCGAGTTAAATAGCGCAGATATTTTTGTCGAAAGCGAAAAAGGTGTTGGAACTACCTTTACTATTATCTTCAGAAACAAAAATTAATCTTATCGTTTCCTTTCAATCACAACAATTGTATCCAGAAGGTGGAAATCTTCTTTGTCTATTTTTATTAAAATACCAAATTCATTCAGAATGTAATTGACCTGCTTGTTCGACTCGAATAATTTAATATTCTTGATATCTTTCGTACGATAAGGCAGAAAGAGAACTTCATTCTAAGGAGCGAATATATGGATATAAATCTTATTCCATTTTGAGTATGAACACCCCATGCGTGAAGTTCAATAGGTCCTTTTCTTGTACCGTATATAGATTCACTATATTTCCGTAGCCACTTTCCTACAAATGCGCAGTTTTGCAACTTTTCAAGGCAATTTATATTTCCTTCCCGCGTCCATAAAAGCTCTGATATTTTCGAAAGGAATTGCCTGTGGTAAATCGCAACCTGTACTCAATATAAAGTTCGGGAATTCTTCAGTTTCTTTTAAAAGTGTTTCTGTTTCCTTGTATACTTCTTCGTACGTTCCGTTTAATATCTTACCTGCGGGATTAATATTGCCGATTACAATTATATTTTCTCCTGCCAGTTTGCATACTTCTTTAATTTTCATACCCGATTCCGATGAATCAATACTTAATCCATTTACACCTGCATTGCACATTGCTTCAATCAAGTGCATCGAATTTCCGCAGATATGGTATATAACAGCGATGTCCGATTCCTCATAAATCTTCGTTATTCTTTTAACATATTCGGCGGAAAAGCGAATAAAGTGATTCGGACCCAGCATAACGGCGCTCGGCTCGAGAACACATACCACTCTTGCACCCGAATCAGTTAACATTCTGGCATAAACTTTAATTTTTTCATAAGCGGTCTGACAAAAACTATCCAACAGACCTGGATTTATTAATGTCATTTCGGCTGCTTTATTTGCTCCTAAAATCAGACCTGTCAATGTATAAGGACCGGTAACATAAGCACAGGTTATTGTATTATCAAAACTCACCGACATTTTATTAACCGTTGCGCAATAGCTTAAAGCTCTGGAATCTCCTTCAATCTCAATTTTATTCATAAATTCCAGTTTGCTTCCATCGAATTCCGAATGTAAGACAGTAGCGGATTCTTTTAAAGGGAAGAGCGTATAACAGCCCAATGCGTTTGCTTCTACCGACAGGTCCATCAACGGAAACATTGCATCAGGATGAAATTCGTTATATAAAGCATTCAACACTTTGAAATGCTCGATGTAATTTTGCTGAGCTACTTTGATTGTTGATCTAACTAAATTTATTCCCGGGAAACCGAGCAACGGCATAACAAGCCGTCTTTGTTCCGAGTTTGCTGTTGATAAAGCATTCAATAATAATTTCCGAGACATGCAATCTCCGGATTAATTGGCAGATTCTATTTCAGTAGCGACATCTTGCTAACGCCAAGTCTGCCTCTGCTTGTATCCAGTGTGTAGAAGTAGATACCACCTGTTAATTTATCGGCATAATAGACTAAACGGTGAAGCCCCGAAGCATAAATTTTTGATATCGAGTCTACCTGTCTGCCCAATATATCATAGATTGTAAGCTTTACAACATCCGGCTCGTTCAAAGAAAAAGTAATGTTGGTTGAATTGTTGAACGGATTCGGATAATTATTCAGTCTGCCTGACTTAAAATCACGGTCTTTTAATTCGTCTTTTATTTTCACAGTTTCATTTTTAATGAATATGATTTCAGAGCTGTCAGGTATTACATTGAAGACTACATAATTTTGCTCGTTTTCCTGAATTACCTTTGAAGTGAGTTCTTTATTTTTTTGTAAAAGTAAAAATGACTGATATCCAGCTGGAATTTTACGACGCAGAGTTACTGGGAAATCGTAAACATTGTCATCCAGAGTATCGTTGACAGTAAAGATTATCGTATCGTTACTTTGATAAGTTTCATTAATAATCAGGCTATTTCGTTCTCTGATATATTTAACCACATTAATAAAATTATCAACCCAGAATCTGTCTTCATTATTTTTCAGATAATCGAGACTTTTTCGTAAAGTATCCGATGACAGAGGAGAATATCCGCCGTCGTCATCAATTCCGTGCAAAAGATAGACACACCACCCCTTTAGTCTTGCCGCTTCTTCAGCTCTTGCATTAAAATCGTTAACAGTTTTAACCGGACCTTCCGAGCCGCAAATTATAGAACTTATGTTATAGAAATCCGATGGTGTCTTTTTTTCGATATAACCCTGGCAACCTCTTGCCGCTATATAATATTTTTTAATTAAAGATAATTTCCCCGGACGGCAATAGGGATATGCAATTGTAAGAGGCTCTTCTTTTCCGATATTGGCATGAATTAATTCAGCAGAATTTTTCAATTCGCTTTCGAGTTCATTTTCTGTTAGCTTGTCGAGAAAAGGATGGCTTACAGTATGACTGGCGATCTCATGATCGTTTCCAGCGGCTTTTCTTAATCCTTCCCAGTCAGGATTCCAATTTGTGACAGTAAAAAGAGTTAACTTGTAATTGTATTCGTCAAATATCGGGACAACTTTTTTGAGTTGGTTGGTACAATTGTCGTCGAATGTGTATGTTATTGCCGCATCTTTAAAATTGAACCAGTCAGCAACTTTATAATTCTCTGATATTGATTGAGGAAATATATTATACAATAATATAAAAAAGCTAAGGAAGAAAATTAATGGTTTAATCATGATAAATATTCCGAAGTTATTATTTAATAATTCTGAATAATTAAATACTTTTTGAGTTCTATATCAGTTATGAGTCTGCTCTAAAAAGCTAATTATTAAAACCAGTGGTTTTTAGATTTATT
>DYLP01000033.1 GCA_020722005.1 Melioribacter roseus | reverse complement strand
TATGTTTTTTTATTTATATTGTTTTACCTTTTTAGAGTGAACTCATTATTGTTTTATTTCTTTAATTATTTGTTAGTCCCTATTTATTATTTTCCCAACAAATGTTCTTAAGAAATATTATGAAACTTAATTGATTTTTCAGAAACTCTGTATAGTAAAGTTTATGCATTAAGATTAGATGTTGTTTAATTGATGATTTCTTAGAGATTCAATCAGGCTCTATCTTATTGGTAACGGTCACAATCGTTTTATTTCGTTTCTATTTTTACTGGCTTTTCATATATTTGAGCGGGATTTAATCTGGAAAGGAATGGATGAATTCTGCTTAAATATCGACAGTCGCTATGAATGTGTCCTTGAAGCTGCCGAAAAATTACTCGCTGTAATGGAACATTACAAAATAGAAGAACATATAAAAAACGCTTTTAATATTTGTTTGACAGAAGCTGCAAATAATGTAATTAAACACAGTTATAAAGAAGAAGCGGGTAAAAATATTTCAATTAAACTCCGTAAAGAAGCTGATTATCTTGTGCTCGAAATTGTGGATGAAGGAATTACGCGTTCTAACCTCGACATTCCCGACCTCGATTTTGATCCCCAGGACATTGATAATCTTCCTGAAAGCGGAATGGGTCTCTATATAATCAAACAATTAATGGACGACGTAAATTATTTTTCGATTAACGGTAAGAACTATTTTATTTTGAAGAAATCGATCTCTTAAATCATGATAAAAAATACTTTCCTTATAATTCTTTCCTTTTCGATTTTATCGCTGGCGCAAAAAGACACCTTAAAAAGCGAGGCATTTAGAAATTCTAAGCCAGGTAGAATATCTTACTTTAAAGCAAAATATCCTTCTTACTCACTTCTGGCAGGTTACATTCTGGTAAACGAGGCAAACAGAGGCGACCCTTTTGCTCAACATGAATTAGGAATTAGATATCTTATGGGTAAAGGATTCGAACCTGATACAGTTAAAGCAATTTATTGGATTAGAAAAGCAGCTGACCAGAATCTCGCCGCTGCAAAATACAACTATGGTATTTTGCTTTATAATGGCATTGGAGTACCGTGGAATCCCTTTGAATCGTTTTATAATTTCAAATCGGCAGCCGAACTTGGAATGCCCGAAGCTCAATTTGCTCTCGGAGTTATTTATACAGATAATCTGGTGGTATCGAGGGATTACAACAAAGCTTATGCTTACATCACTAAAGCGGCAAAGGCCGGATATGAACCCGCAAAGGAATTGAAAGAAGAATTTCTGAAAAAAGGTCTTGCACAGGTATCCGATAGTTCGATTGCTGTTGAACAAAATCAAACTACCGAACTCTTGCCAGTTATCAATACCAATTGGGACGTGGATTATTTCTCCCTGGAAAGCGATTCCAGTATAACTGAAGAAGAACGGATTTCAAATCTACTGAAGAAGAATAAATACGAATTAAAAGATTATTTGGGAATTAATGTCTCAAATGAATCTCTGGAAGACACATCTTCAGTTGGCTTGATAAAATATGCCGCAGAAAATGGAAGTCCTGAAGCCTTGTCGTTGATTGCAGTCAGTTATGAGCGTGGACTATGGCACAAAAAGGATCTGCTTCAGGCATGTATTCATTATTTTACCGCCTACAGGTTCGGATCGTATAAAGCAGGCGAACGTCTCTTCAGATTGATACAATCAGAAAATTTGCTTGAGGAGTTAAAGAATAAAATAAAATCAGGTGACAGTCAGGCTTATTATTTCCTGGCTGGAATAAGAGCGCTGGAAATGACAAATATTATTTCTACTAAAGAAGCAATTGAGTATCTTAAAATAGCAGCGGAAAAAAATTATATACCGGCTTTAATAGAACTTGGACTTTTATATAGTTCTGGCAATGTAGTAAAAAAAGATATTAACAAAGCAATATCGTACTGGGAAAAAGCACAAAAACTGGGAAGTATCGAAGCAGAAATACGTATTGCTTTTACAACACTCGTCGATTCGGCAGTAACTATTTACGACGATAATGCAATCGAAGTTCTTAAGAAATACTCCGACGAAGGTTCCGTATTGGCGCAAACTTACCTTGCATTCTGTTATGAGAAAGGTATTCCGGTAAAAGAGGACAAAGCTACGGCTGTAAAATTGTATCGAATAGCAGCCCGGCGCGGTAATGAAACAGCGTATAACTCGCTTAAAAGAATGTATGACGAATTAAGACCTTCGGACGAAACTTTCGTTATTTACTCGGAGAACTGATTCTCTTCAAAACTACAAAAGTCACATCATCATTTTGAGCGGCTTCTGCGCAGTGGTTATTTATTAGGCTTACTAACGAGTTTTTAATCTCCGCTGCACTTTTGTCTGAATTTCTTTCAATTGCTTTTTTAATACGCTTTTCACCTAGCATTATTTTGTATTTATTCATCGTTTCGGTTAATCCGTCGGTGTGAAAAACAATTGTATCGCCTTCGCGAGGAGTAAAAGTATAGAGCTCGAGAGTTTTTTCGAAAACTCCGTAGTCATTGAATCCGATACCAATACCGCATGTATTTATTTCTTTGAATTCCTTGTTCAAAAAGTCGTAATGAATCGGGGGCGGATGACCGGCTCTGACAAGATTAATCGTTCCGTCTTTTTCGATCGATGCAATTGTTATTGTAAGAAAGAATTCTTTTCGAAGTTTATGAGAAAAATATTTTTTTAATTTGATAAGAATTTCTTTAACGTCGGAATAATTATCGAGCAGGAAATAGATTATTGCCTGTACACGTGTCATGTAAAGCGCTGCTGCCATCCCTTTCCCGGAAATGTCGCCAATTACAATATACGTTTTGTCGTGTGCCTCGATAATATCGAAATAGTCGCCGCCTACTTCTCTTGCAGGTTCATAGTGCGAAGCCACCTCGTATACGCCAATAGTTGCTTCGTGCTTTGGTATCAAGTCAAGCTGAATTTTCTTTGCGATATCGAGTTCATTTTTTGCCAGCAATTTATCCGCAAGCTCAAAAGCGAGAAGCAAATTTAATATTATAAATCCGCTCCAGATGTATATCGTATTATATTCAAGGTATCCAATCCCAAAAAAGAAAATCGAAATCAAATAAAAGATTCGTCGGGCTGGCGTTAATTTCATAATAAAAGCATTAAAAAGACTGCGTATAAATATCAATCCCCGGATGAATTTGTTTTTTGATTTGTCCGGTTTTGGGATGTCGCTTTTGAAGAATTCATATACCTCGTTTGCCTCTCGTTTTATCAATTTTTCGATTTCCTGGTAGCTGAGGTCGCTCGTATACAAATCGAAGATTCGTTTTATTGGATTTTGATGCGACAACTTATCGACTCTCTTTTTTGTATGGTTAGACGTATTCACACCTGAAATGTAACAAATTATTTATGTGATTCTTAAGATTAATATATAATGAGAAATTATTTATTATAAATCGGAATAGCTTCTTGGGTTATCCTTCCAAAATCCTTTGGAATTGAGGGGGTACTTTTATATTTTAGGCTAATAAAACGCTTAATACTATATCATATCCATATATATTTTTTGGTACTAAAATTGAAAATAATTGCGTCATGAAAACTTATTGGAAAATAATATTGTTTGTGTTGATGACATACGTGCTAATTGTTGGTATTACATTCCCGATTGTTGCGCAACCTTCGCTCTGGTATGAGTTCCCGAATATTCCTGGATTGGAAGAGAAAGCAAAGATAATTTTTTTCCATGTTCCTACGGCGTGGCTGTCGGTCATAGCTTTTTTAATGGCGATGTTATACGGAATTCGTTATCTCAAGAACAAAAATCTGGACGACGATGCAAGATCAAACGCCGCGCTTCAATTGGGGATGCTATTCACGATACTTGCGACTATAACCGGTTCGATCTGGGCAAAATTTACGTGGGGAGCTTTTTGGCATTGGGATCCACGTGAGACGAGTATTTTTATTCTTCTTCTAATTTATGGCTCGCTTCTGGCGCTCCGTTCGGCAATCGAAAACGAGGAAAAAAGAGCACGCCTCTCGGCAGTCTATTCGATTATTGCCTTTTTGACAGTGCCGTTTTTCATTTTTATTATGCCCAGAATAATGGTAGGTCTCCATCCAGGCTCGGCAAACGACGACACTTCTGGCCCAATTGTCGATTTTAAGATGAATGCTAATATGCAAATTGTTTTTTATCTGTCGCTGTCGGCTTTTACAATCTTGTATGTCTGGATGTGGAAATTACGCTATAAAATATTAATTCTTGCTGAAAATAATAAATTAGAGAGAGGTTGATGTGGAAAACGGAGTGTTAAACTTCTTCGAATCGAACTCAATTTATATTGTTATGTTTATAGTGCTTGTTATATGGCTTGGGATTTTTTTGTTCCTGAATAATACGGATAAAAAGCTAAAAGTTTTAGAAAAAGAACTCAAGGAGAAGAAAAACGATGAAAAATAAATATATTTTTGGCGGAACCATAATAATTGTGTTCCTCGGATTAATGATCTATCTATTTACTCAAACAAACGTCCAGTACGAAAGTAGTTTTGTAAAAGTTATGGCATCCGGAAAAACGGTAAAAGCCACCGGAAGCTGGGTCAAAGAAAAAGGCTATCAGTTAGATAAACGAAATAAAACATTCAGTTTTTACATCCAGGATGAAAACGGCAACTTGATGAAGGTGGTCTATAAAGGCGCAATGCCGAACAACTTCGAGTCGTCTACAAGTGTAGTTGTTACCGGAAAATATTCTGACGGGATTTTTTATGCAACAGACATATTGACAAAATGTCCTTCCAAATACCAGGAACAATCGGTTCAACAAGCCGGTGCTTAATTAAAATAACTTTTAAGGAATATTAATATGATTGGTAACGTAGCTTTGACACTCGCATTATTGTCGGCTGTCTTTTCAGTAATTATGTATTTTCTAAATTATAGAGGATATAAAAATACATTAGCTCCCGCTAGAATTAGTTTCCATATAAGTGCAATTATGGTGCTCGCTGCGAGCGCACTTTTATTGCAGGCGATAATGACTCATCAATATCAATATCGTTACGTTTATAATTACAGCGGTAGTGGATTGCCTCTGGGATTGTTAATGTCCACATTTTATGCAGGGCAGGAAGGCAGTTTTATGCTATGGACGCTCTTTTCGTCGATAGTTGGTTTAGTATTGCTCGACTATACCTCAAAAAGAGGCGACCTCGAACAACGAGTTATGATGGTCTATGGCATCTGCCTTATATACCTTCTCGTTATGGTAAATCCTTTGCTGAAATCTCCTTTTATTTATATCTGGAGTCAGCCTGACTTCATCGACCTGAAACATATAAATAGTGCTTATTTAACCTTGCCTGCACTACAAAATTTTTTATTTAGCGATCCTCAATCTGGAAAACAATTTATTCAGGTAGGACCGGATTTGCTTGCAATATTAAAAACGAACAATGTCCCCCTCGATAAGTTTATAATCGAAGGCAGGGGATTAAATCCATTGCTGCAGAATTTCTGGATGCAAATTCATCCCCCGATGCTTTTTGTCGGTTTCTCAATGGCTGCCGTTCCCTATTCATTTGCTATGGCTGCATTGATTAAAGATGAATATAATGAATGGGTAAAACAGTCTCTGCCGTGGCTGCTTATTGGTACGATGGTGTTGGGATTCGCAATTATGCTCGGTGGTTACTGGGCTTACGGCGTTCTTGGATGGGGTGGCTATTGGGGTTGGGACCCTGTGGAAAATTCATCTCTGGTTCCCTGGCTGATTGCCGTTGCTTCGATCCATACGATGCTTATTCAGAAAAAAACTCAAGATAAATCTAACAACGATAAACTCAACGCAGGCAGATTTGTAAAGACAAATTTAATTCTGAGCATCTTTGTATATATTCTCGTTCTTTATTCCACGTTTTTAACTCGAAGCGGTATTCTCGGTGATGCTTCTGTCCATTCTTTCGTCGATCCCGGTATGATGGTGTATTTATTACTCCTTATATTTCTTCTCTTCTTCGGTTTGCTGGGACTCGGACTCGTATTTTATCGATGGAAATATCTGACCGAGAATTTTTCATACGAAGAAAATATTTTATCCCGTGAACTTGCACTCTTTACCGGTTCCTTTGCCTTGATTGCATCAGCAATTATTATACTGGTGGGAACGAGCGCTCCAATTTTCGGACAAACCGTCGAATTGAAATTCTATAACGAACTTAACCTTCCGATTGCAATTATCATCGGAACTTTGAATGGACTCAGCATAATTTTGAAATGGAAAACAACTGGCAAAAAAGAATTGCTAAATGGAATAAAAGTACCGATGATTATCTCATTATTATTGACGGCAATAATATTCATTATCAGCAGCTTCGAAAATTTCATGCTCGTAATACTTACGTTTTCTTCGATCTTTGCGCTCGTAGTTAATGCCGAGATAGTATTGAAAATACTGCGTCGCAAAAAAAATCACGCTGGAGCTTATATTGCCCACATCGGAATAGCTGTTTTTATGGTGGGTGTAGCTGCAACCGCAGGTTATACTAAAAACGAGCAAATCGACCTGGTTAAAGGAGAAAAAGTGGAATTATGGGGCTATCAAATGAACTTTGCCGGCTATCAACCTATCGAAGGAGGTAAGAAATATGTCTTCAATGTCGAAATCAAAGACGGAGACGACATTAAAGTAGCAGCTCCCGTTATGTATATTGCCGAATTCAATAATAGTTTAATGCGAGAACCCGATATTTTAGTGGGTTTAACAAAAGATTTGTACGTTGCACCTGTGAGTTACGATGAAGTAAATCCATCAAACGGCGGACAGACGGTTAACATGAAAAAAGGCGATGTTATCGATTATCGAGGGATGAAGATTGAATTCACAGATTTCGTATTGCCTGAAGATATGACTGCAATGATGAGCGGTGGAAAATTCAAAATCGGTGCTAATCTTAAAGTGACATACAACGGCAAAACATATAATCTGGAACCGTTTATGGAAAACAGCGGAGGTCAACAGGAGTTTCATACTGCTGAACTCCAAGAAGCCGACCTTAAAATTGATCTGGCTAATATGAACGCTACCGGTGGTGAAATTACAATCGTACTACAATCGCCTTCTTCGGAAAATATTCCCATTCAACCCCCTAAAGAAGTGTTAACAGTTGACGTCAGTATAAAACCGTTTATCAGTCTTGTATGGCTCGGAGTGGTTGTGATGATAATCGGATTTGTAATATCGGCTTCAAGACGGTCTAAAGAATCACTGGCATAAAATATTTTTCAAAATGAGCCCGGCTAAGTCCGGGCTTTTTTTATTTTAAATTTTCCTGTTTACCTTTTCTTCTTATCTTAGCATTTATAATTAATAACTGCTGGTGCAATTATGGAACGAACCATTATCAATATGTTCGAAACGAGCGTTTCGAAATATTCTTCGAATGTTTTTCTTAAAGAAAAGAGAAACGGAATATATCAAGAGCTGACATATTCAGAAGCGAAAAGACTTGTCTACAATTTTGCCGCAGGTTTGATTTCGTTGGGTATCAACAAAGGTGACCGTCTGGCTTTAATATCTGAGGGGAGAAATTACTGGGTCGTTAGTGAGTTAGGAATATTATATGCCGGTGCAGTAAACGTCCCTATTTCTGTTAAAATTGATGAACTCAATGACTTGAAATTCAGACTCGACCATTCGGGTTCAAGAATTGCTATTGTATCGGCATCTCAGCTACATAAAATTAGAGGAATAAAGAAGGACCTACCTGAACTCGAAAAAACAATCGTACTCGATAAAATTGATGATTCACAGGATGATGAATTATACATTGAGGATTTATTTGAATTGGGAGAGGAGTTCATAAAATCAAATAGACATATCTTGAATGAAAGAATGGAATCAGTTAAGGAAAACGATTATGCAAATATTTGTTATACTTCGGGTACAACAGCCGACCCGAAAGGAATAGTTTTATCGCACAGAAATTATACTACAAATGTAGAACAGGCTTCGAGTCTTCTGCCGATTCCCGAATGGTACACAACATTGTTGATTTTGCCGTGGGACCATGCTTTTGCTCATACTGCCGGAATTTACACTTTAATGTATAACGGAGCTTCGATGGCAGCTGTTGAATTAGGACGTACTCCGATGGAAACTCTGAAAAACATACCTAAGAATATCAAAGAAATAAAGCCCACTTTTCTTTTGAGTGTACCAGCACTGGCAAAGAACTTTAGAAAGAATATCGAAAAAGGAATTCGTGAAAAAGGGGAACGAATTGAAAAGATATTTAACCTGGCTCTTAAAGTGGCTTATAAATACAATGCCGAAGGATGGAACAGAGGTAAAGGAAAAAGAAAATTTTTAAAGCCATTATATAAACTTTATGATAAAATCCTTTTTACCAGAATACGAGATAATTTCGGTGGTAAGCTTGAATTTTTTATCGGTGGCGGAGCATTGCTCGATATTGAATTGCAACGATTCTTTTATGCAATCGGGATTCCAATGTTTCAAGGCTACGGTTTAACCGAAGCTGCACCGATTATATCGGCTAACGTGCCGGCTAAACACAAACTCGGCTCTTCGGGCAGAATTGTTGATAACCTTGAAGTTAAAATCTGTGACATAGATGGAAATGAATTACCCGTCGGTCAAAAAGGCGAAATTGTGGTTAAAGGAGAAAATGTAATGGTCGGTTACTGGAAGAACGAAAAAGCCACCGCCGAAACTATCAAAGATGGATGGCTTTATACAGGCGACCTGGGATATCTCGACGAGGACGGTTTCCTCTATGTGTTGGGCAGGTTCAAATCGCTTTTAATCGCTAGCGACGGCGAGAAATATTCACCCGAAGGAATTGAAGAAGCTCTAACAGAAAATTCCAGATACATCGAACAGATTATGCTCTATAATAATCAATCGCCTTACACCATTGCCCTTATTGTTCCAAATAAAGAGCAGATTAAACTATACCTCGAAGAGAAAAACTTATCTCATAAAACCGATGAGGGGCAGAATGCTGTCATAAAATTAATTGACGATGAGATATCGAAATTCAAACAGGGAGGTCAATTTGCCGGTGAATTCCCCGAAAGATGGCTACCAACTGCCTTTGTACTTCTGGGCGAAGCCTTTACAGAACAAAATCATTTCCTGAACAGTACACTTAAAATGGTACGCAATAAAATAACCGACTTCTATAAACAGAGAATCGATTACCTTTATACTACGGACGGGAAAAATATTTATAACCACCAGAACAAGAAAATTGTTGAAAGGATGTTTCAATAGTTTTTATATAATCTATTTTATAAAAATTTTTACTATTGAGCTATAAATTTAATCCCTTATTTTACGATAATACTGGTAGATAGAAGAGGGATTATAAAATGAGTTATATCTTACTTATTGATAAAGACCTCAAATTTCGGGGATTACTAAAGAAGTTCATCGAAAAGAAATTCATTACGACTGTAGTTGAAGCAAGTACTGAAAAAGAGGCACTCAATAAAATCGACAGAAGAAAACCAAGAATGGTATTTGTCGACACTGACACCGACCTTGAAAGTGGTCTCGGATTCCTGGAAACTTTGAAGACATTTGAAGTGCCTGTGATAGCTTTAACGGCTAATAGTGAAAGGGAACATATCGAAAAATTAATTTCTTACAGGATTGAAGGCTGTCTTTTAAAAACAGATGTTCTTTCGCAACTAACAGAAAGACTTGATCGAATATTCCATAGATACGAGCATTTGTATGTTTAATTAATTCTCGAAAGGATTTTTTCGATCGTAATCGAAATCGGGGCGGTAGTAATTATAACTTTCCAATTCCTGTATCCATCCGTTTTTGAGTCCGTATTTATCCATCAATTCGATTGCTTTATGATATTCTAAAGGTCGCAATGATCTGCTCAGTAAAGGTTCTTTCATTGCTTTGTGTGTCGGATAATATTGCGACATTAATGAAATATGGACATTCCTATCGAGTTCCTCCGCAATAAATTTGAAAACTTTTTCTGATTCTGAAAGGTCATTGGGTAAAACCAGATGCCGGATTATCAGTCCTCTTACTACGATATTCCCTTCGAATATCAGTTCTGAGCCTACCTGTCGGTACATTTCCTTTATTGCTTTTCCTGCAATTTCAAAGTAATCATCTGCATTTGAATAAAATTTGCCGTATTTACTTTCGCCGTATTTGAAGTCGGGTAAATATATATCGATTACGCCGTCGTAAAATTTCAGCATCTCTACCGAATCATATCCGTTCGAGTTATAAATAATTGGAAGCCGTAATCCTTTTTTCGCCGCAATGTAAATTGACTTGAGTATTGTACCGCTAAAATGAGTGGGCGATACGAGTCCGATATTGTGACAGCCCATCTCCTGCAATTCGAGCATTATCTCTGCCAGTCGTTCGTGAGAAACTTCATTGAATTTCTCAGATTCCCAATTTTGACTAATCTGGTAATTCTGGCAATAGATGCATCTCAAATTGCAATTTCCAAAAAAAATGTTACCTGCTCCTTTAGTGCCGGAAAGAACAGGTTCTTCGCCGAAGTGAGGAGTATAGGAAGAAACAATGGGAAGAGGTCCGCTCATACAAAATCCATATTTATATTTTATGCGGTCGGTCCTACAGTCTCTCGGACAGACGGTACATTCATTCATTTTTTCAAATGCCAGCTCGGCGCGAATCTTAAGTTCATCCGACTCGAGAAGTCTTATGTACGATGGAGTGAATTTCATGCTAAAATTAAAATTTTATTTACCGATAATATATTAAAAACTGGAGGTAATATGGCTTTAATTAATTGGAACGATTCGTATTCTGTAAATATTAAAAGTATAGACGAGCAGCATAGAAAGCTAGTGGTTATTATTAACGAGCTTCACGATGCAATGAAAACTGGTAAGGGTAAGCAGGCACTCAGCAAAATATTCGATGAACTTGTAGATTATACGCATACTCATTTTACTTTTGAAGAAAAATTGATGGAAAAGCACGCATACAACGAACTATCACTGCATAAACAGACACACCAGAATTTAATCAAACAACTGAACAATTTTATAGAAAGTTACAATAAAGGGAATACTGCTTTGAGTATTAATGTAATGAATTTTCTCCAGGATTGGCTTATCGGGCATATACAGGGTAGCGATAAAAAATATACGTCGCATTTGAATTCTAAAGGAGTTTATTGAAAAAAATCCGCCGGAATTTAATCCGACGAAAAAAATCATAATATTTCACGCATCGATTCTTCAGCCGCTTTTATAGTTGTATCAATATCGTCATTGGTATGTGCTGTAGAAACGAAAAGTGCTTCGAACTGAGCAGGAGGTAGATAAATACCTCGACTTAGCATTGAATGGAAAAATTTTCCGAACAAGTTCGTATCGGATTTAATAGCAGTCTTAAAATCGTAAACCGGTTCTTCTGTAAAGAAGAGAGTCATCATCGAGCCGACTCGATTTAACTGGAAATTTTTACCCACGTACTTACAGGCATTAATTATCCCATTTGCCAGGCGAGCGGATTTTCTTTCGAGTTCGTCATAAATAGACGGATTGTTCTTTATATAAGAAAGAGCTGCAAATCCGGCATTCATTGCCAGCGGATTCCCACTTAAAGTTCCAGCCTGATAAACAGGTCCAACAGGCGAAACCATTTCCATGATTTCCTTTTTACCTCCGTATGCACCTACGGGCAGTCCGCCACCGATAATTTTTCCGAATGTAGTCATATCCGGCTTAATTCCAAAAATCTCCTGAGCTCCGCCTTGTGCTACTCTAAATCCCGTCATTACTTCGTCAAATATCAGTACGATTTTTTCTTCGGAGCATAAATTGCGTAATTCTTTAATGAAGTCCTCGTTGGCTTTAACTGTTCCCATATTCCCGACAATTGGTTCGAGAATTAAAGCTGCAATTTCGCCTTTGTTTTGTGAAACTATTTTTTTAACAGACTCGATATTGTTGAATTCTGCCAGAAGTGTATCGGCTGCATTTCCTTTTGTGACACCGGGACTTGTCGGAACTCCAAATGTCAGAGCGCCGCTTCCGGCTTTAATAAGAAAGAAGTCGCCGTGTCCATGATAGCAACCTTCGAATTTTATTATTTTATCCTTGCCCGTATAACCGCGTGCTACTCTAATTGCGCTCATTGTAGCTTCGGTGCCGCTGTTTACCATGCGTACCATTTCAACCGATGGGACCAGTTCGCAAATCAATTCTGCCATTTTAACTTCAATTTCTGTGGGAGCTCCGAAACTCGTACCGCTTTCCATTGCTCTTAAAAGCGCTTCTTTTATGAACGGTGGATTATGCCCGAATAAATGCGGACCCCAGCTTCCAATGTAGTCAATCAGCTCATTGTCGTCGACATCGTAAATTTTAGAACCTTCGCCTCGAGTTATAAAAAGAGGCGTTCCTCCGACGGATTTGAATGCTCTGACAGGTGAATTCACTCCACCTGGAATTAATTTCTGCGCTCGTTCGAACAATTTTTCACTTTTTTCTATTTTCATAAATTTCCTTTACGGTTTAATCCTCAATTACTGACGTAAAAATATCAAAATTCGGCGCAATGAAGAAATTTGATTGCCTTTTTGTCGTGAAATATTGCCTTCCATGACATGAAAGATTAACGGCTTTTTTACTAATAATTTGTTAATTTTTAATCAACAAATAAAATTAATAGAGTATGTTATCTACAATTTCGTTTTTCAATATATTGCTACCGTTCTTATATATAATTGTGTTTTCGGTTTATGCCTTCGACTTTTTCTCGGAGAAAAGTAAGTTCACGCATTCAAAGAGAATATTCCTTTTTGTCACATTAATTGCACACATTCTCTATATCATTTTCAGAACGGTTGAATTCGATCATACTCCGATTACGAGTAAATTCGAGATATTTTCATTATTAGCCTGTTCGATTGCTTTTTCCTACTTTTTACTTGAACTGCTGACGGATATAAGAGGTACTGGAACGTTCATACTTTTTTTCTCGGTTGTATTTCAAGTTATCTCTTCACTCTTTATAGAACACAATTATCAGGTACCCGAAGTACTCAGGAACAGAATGCTTGGTATTCATGTAATTAGTGCGCTGCTCGGTTATTCGGGTTTTACAATTTCAGCAGTTTACGGAATTTTATTCCTTATACTTTACAAAAATCTCAAAACAAATAAATTCGGACTGATTTTCAACAGACTGCCGAGTCTCGAAATTCTTGAAAAGCTTAGTTTTTATTCTGTATTAATTGGATTTATTCTCTTGAGCATTGCCATGATTATTGGAATAATATGGCTGCCGAGCGCCTTCCCGAATTTTAGATATAGCGACCCAAAGCTTGTTGGAACGTTTTTCGTCTGGTTTATTTATTCACTGGGTATTGCAAGTAAATTAATAGGAAAGTGGTACGGCAGAAAAGTTATAATATTTTCGCTCTCCGGTTTTGTACTGACGATGGTCTCATTGATATTGACTAGCACTCTGCAAAATACTTTTCATTCATTTTATTAATAATAGATTTTTATAGATGGACTTTGTTGGAATTACAATAAATCATAAAACCGCACCAATTGAAATACTTGAATTGCTCCACCTTAGCCGTGAAGAGATTATTGAATTTATATCACATTTGAAAATGAATTTTAAGGAAGGGGTGATTCTGTCGACGTGCAACAGAACTGAAATTTATTCTCTGATGCCAAACTATAATCTGGATTCGAACAAGATAATTACAAGTTTGCTCGAGTTTAAAAAAGTGGAAAATCTGAACAACGAACATTTCAGGAAATACTTTTCGTGTGGAGCTGTTAAACACCTCTTTTCAGTAGCTGCAGGAATCGACTCGCTGGTAATTGGCGACAGCCAGATCCTGGGACAGGTTAAAGAAGCTTATGAAATTTCTGAAGATCTTAATTTTTCCGGCTCGGTAATTAAACGTGTATTCGAAGCTGCTTTGAAGGTAGGGAAAAGAGCCATCAAGGAAACGGCTATTGGAGAAGGCGCTGTAACAGTTAGCTATGCAGCAGTTCAGGTGGTTGAAAAAATTTATTCTAATCTCGATAAAAAATCAGCGTTGATTATTGGGGCGGGTGAGACTGGCGAACTGGCTGCAGTTCATTTGAGAGACAAGGGAATCGGCAAAATCAGTATTTCCAACCGTACAATTGAACGCGCCGAAAAATTAGCAGAAAAAGTTAAAGGCGGGATAATTCCATTCCCATCGCTCAAAGAGCATTTGCATAATTATGATATTATAATTAGTGCTACCAGTGCCGAAAATCTTATTATTCATTATGAGGATTTAGCAGCAGCTGTTAAAAAAAGAAAAGGACAACCAATTGTAATTATGGATATTGCAATTCCGAGAGACGTCGACCCGAAAGTAAAAGAAATTGATAGCGTTTTTTATCACGATATGGAATCGTTAAAAGTTATTGTCGACCAGAATATTCAGAAAAGAAAAAATGAAATTCCTAAAATTGAATCGATTATTATGGAAGAAATGCAGAATTTCTTTGCATGGTATAACACTCTCGAAATTGTACCGGTTATTAAATCTCTCAGGAATTTCTTCGATTCGATTCGCGAAGACGAACTCGAAAAAATTAAACATAAGGTTACTCCGGAAGATTTTAATAAAATTGAAGATATGACTCGCCGGATGATAGGTAGATTATTGCATAATCCTACAATTAAATTGAGGCAACTTGCCGAACAAGGTATCAATCCCGACGATATAGCAAATCATTCGTTTCTGATTAAAGAACTTTTTTCGCTCGATAATAAAACAAACGGCACGGAAGGAAATAAAAAGGAAAAAAATTGAATAAACGTAAACTTATTATTGGTAGCCGCGGAAGCGAGCTGGCTCTCTGGCAGGCTAATTTTATTAAAAAACAACTCGAAAAGGTAGATAAAAATCTCGAAATCGAAATTAAAATTATTCGTACAAAAGGCGACAGGATATTAAACAAATCGCTTTCGAGAATTGGCGACAAAGGATTGTTTACCAAAGAAATCGAAAATGAGTTAATAAAAGGGACGATTGACTTAGCCGTCCACAGTTTGAAAGACCTGCAAACTGAATTGCCCGACGGTTTGATGCTTGCCGCAGTAACAAAAAGATATCCGGTTGAAGATGTTCTAATTGCTCGAAAAAAAAGAACTACTATCGAATCTTTGCGCGAAGGGGCTGTCGTAGCTACCGGATCACTCAGAAGGAAAGCACAATTACTCCACTTACGACCCGATATTAAGATTGTCGATTTGAGAGGAAATGTGCCCACGCGCATAAATAAATTTCTGGAGTCGGACTGGGATGCAATTATACTTGCAAGAGCGGGAGTTGAAAGACTTAATCTCAAAAAATATATTTCTTCTTTTATACCGACTGAAAAAATATTACCTGCTGTGGGGCAGGGAGCGCTTGGAATTGAAGTTAAAGAAAATAATAAAGAAGTCATCAAAATTTTGCAATCGATTCACGATTTTGACACCTACGTTGAAACTGCCGCCGAAAGGTCAATGCTGAAGTCGCTCGAAGGCGGCTGTCAGGTGCCCATCGGAGCTTATGCTAAAAAAGAATCGAACGGTTTGTATCTCGACGCGGTTGTTGCCAGTCTCGACGGTACTATTACTTTTAGAAAAAAAATGAGAGGTTCGTCCGCTAAACCGGAAGCCCTTGGCAAAAAACTGGCGAAGGATTTGTTGCGTGCCGGAGCACGAAAAATTTTATCCGACATTAAATCAAACGGATAAATTGATACTCGAAAACACAAAAATATTAATAACGAAAGAGGAAGGAATTTATACTTCGTTACAACCACTTGCTGACGAGGGAGCCGAATTGATTTTCTTTCCGGCTATTAAAATAGTTCCTGCTTTTAGCGAAAAGGAAATTATCGACCTTTCGACGGAAATTAGAAATTATGACTATTTGATATTTACTTCGCAAAATGCAGTTTCGATTTTTCATGATATAGCAGAGAAATTTGGACTGGACCTTTCTAAAACAAAAATTGCCGTAACAGGCAGAGCTACTGCGGATATGTGCGTCGAAAAAGGCTATTACATTCATATAATTCCGAAACAGTTCAGCGCAGCCGGATTACTCGAAAGATTTAAAAATATCGGCGTAGAAAATAAAAAAATTCTGATACCCTGTTCGTCAATTGCTCGGGATGAATTGCATAAAGGACTGATTGACCTTCGTGCCTCCGTTAAAGTAATTAAAATTTACGACACAGTCCAAAACGATGCAGATACTCTCGCCGATAAAATCGAATCGATTAAAGAAGATAAACCCGATCTGTTCGTCTTTACGAGTCCGTCAAACTATAAGAATTTTATCGGTATTATGAACATTGACAATCCAGCCGAATATTTTGGCGATAGTTATATTTGCGCAATCGGAACCACTACCGAAGAAGAAATAAGAAAATCGGGAGTGAATGTAAATATCGTCCCGGCGGAATTTACGCTCAATGGAATTTCAGATGCCATCATAACGTTTTATAAATCTACCGGTAATATGGCATAAGGAGGAAAATTGAATTTAAAAAACGACTTATTTCTGAAAGCTTGTAAAAAAGAAAATACAGAAAGAACCCCGGTTTGGATAATGAGACAGGCAGGAAGGTATTTGCCCGAATATAGAAAAGTAAGAGAAAAATACGATTTTCTTACGATGTGCAAGACGCCGGAACTGGCAGCCGAGGTAACTATTCAGCCGGTTGATATTATCGGCGTTGATGCCGCAATCATTTTTTCTGATATACTCGTTATACCCGAAGCAATGGGTATGAAACTCGAAATGGTAGAAAGTAAAGGACCAAGACTTTACGAACCGGTCAGAAATGTAAACGATATTAACAGACTCAAAAAGGTCGACCCTGTTAAAGACTTAAAATATGTCCTCGATGCGATCTCTCTAACAAAAAAAGAATTGAACGAACGTGTTCCATTGATTGGGTTTTCCGGTTCGCCCTGGACTTTAATGACATACATGGTTGAAGGGAGAGGCTCAAAAAATTTTTCGGAAGTCAAAAAATTTATTTATAATCAACCCGAAGCGGCTCACCGTTTGCTTGGAATGATTGCTGACGCGGTAGCTGAATATTTATCGGCTAAATTGGAAGCTGGCGCAGATGCCGTTCAGATTTTCGATACATGGGGCGGTATTCTATCTCCACACGACTTTGAGGAATTTTCTCTCAGATATATTAAAGAAGTAATTTCAAAAATTAATCGCAAGGATCAACCGATTATTGTATTTGCAAAAGGTGTACATTATTCGATTGAAAAATTGGCTGACAGCGGAGCTGATGTGCTCGGACTCGATTGGACTATGAATCTGGGTGAAGTCAGAAATAAAGTCGGTACTAAAGTAGCATTACAGGGAAATCTCGACCCAACTGTACTCTATGCAGGTAAAGATAAAATTTTTGAAGAAACTGTAAGAGTCCTTAATTCTTATGGAAAAGGTTCAGGACATATATTTAATCTCGGTCATGGGATTTTGCCCGATATCGACCCGGAAAATGTAAAATTTCTTGTATCTACTATAAAAGAAGAAAGCAAAAATATTTTTAATAAAAACAATGGGTAAGAAATGTTCGACATAAATCTCGATTTGATTAAGAAATACGACAGACCCGGTCCAAGATATACAAGTTATCCAACGGCGCCGCATTTTAATGAATCGTTTAAAGCGGAAAATTTTATCGACGAATTAATCAGAACGAATAATCAGGATAATCCACCTTATCTTTCGCTCTATTATCATATCCCTTTTTGCGATACGCTTTGTTATTTCTGCGGCTGTAATATGATTATAACGAGGAACCGCGACAGAATAAAAAAATATATCAGTTACGTCAAAAATGAAATTGACCTACTGAGAACTTATTTAAAGCCCGACAGAAAGGTTATCCAGCTACATTGGGGCGGAGGTACTCCTACACATTTGAATCCTGATGAGATTGAAGACCTTATCGGTTATATCAATTCCAATTTCGAAATGCTGCCCGAAGCCGAGAAAGGATGCGAGATTGATCCGCGCGGATTAACTAAAGAACATCTTGAAGCACTGCGATATGGCGGATTCAATAGAATAAGTATGGGTGTGCAGGATTTCAACGAGAGGGTTCAAAAAGCCGTCAACAGAATTCAACCCGAAGATATGACAAGGCAGGTAGTAAACTGGGTGCGTGAGCTCGGCTTTCAAAGCATAAATCTCGACTTAATTTATGGTCTCCCTTTTCAGACCCTCGAAACATTTGAAACCACTGTAGATAAAATAATTGACATTTCGCCCGACAGAATAGCGGTTTTTAACTATGCTCACGTTCCATGGCTAAAAAAACATATGGGACTTATTAATCCTGAAGATTTACCCAAGCCGGAAATAAAATTGCAGATTCTTAAAATGACAATCGAGAAACTGATGTCCTCCGGTTATGCCTTTATCGGTATGGACCATTTTGCCAAGCCAGAAGATGAACTGGCTGTGGCTTTGAGAGAGAAGAAATTGTACAGAAATTTCCAGGGCTACAGTACACACGCCGGCGCAGACCTGTATGCTATGGGTATTACTTCAATAAGTCAGATCGGAAGAATTTATGCTCAGAATTACAAAAAGGAGAAAGAATACTTCGAAGCTTTGGACAACGAAATCTTCCCAACCGAGAGAGGATATTATCTTAGCGACGACGATTTGTTGCGGCGTGAAGTTATTACCAAAATAATGTGCGACTTCGAATTCGATTATGAGTCAATCGAAAATAAATTCAATATTGAATTTGAAAACTATTTTGCAAATGCGCTCGAAGGATTAAAAGAATTTGCCGAAGATAACCTTGTGGTAATTGATAATCGTAAAATTACGGTTACTCCAATGGGCAGGTTACTGATAAGAAATATCGCTATGAATTTCGATAAATATCTTGAAAAGGAAAATACAAAGTATTCGCGAACCATATAATTGTTTTGAGTGTTTAGAATTGCAAAACAACAATCAGAAAGATGAGAAATGATGGGAAAAAATGCAGTTGTACTTTTTAATTTGGGAGGTCCGGATTCACTTGAAAGTGTAGAACCGTTCCTTTTTAATTTATTTCAGGACCCGGATATATTCAAAATTCCAATTGGTCAAAAATTATTTGCAAAAGTCATTTCAAGCAGAAGAGCTCCAAAAGTTGTAGAAGAATATAAATTGATCGGCGGGAAATCGCCCATTAACGAATGGACTGAAAAACAAAGGAGTATGTTAGAAGAAAAATTGAAACGAACAGATTCTAAGTACGACGTTTTCGTTGCAATGAGATACTGGAAACCTTTTACTGAGGAAGTTGCACGTAAAGTAGAATCTGATAATTACAATCATGTTCTTTTACTTCCTCTGTATCCACATTACTCGATTACTACCACAGGTTCGTCTTTCAACGAGTGGAAAAGAAAATACCGCGGCTCTGAAGACAAGTTGATTTATATTGACCATTATCACACTCACGATAAATATATTGCGGCATTAAATCAAAGGATCGATGAAACGATAGAACGTTTTCCCGAAAATGTGCGCGACAAAATAGTACTGGTCTTCAGTGCTCACGGTACTCCGGTTAATCTTGTTAAAAAAGGAGATCCTTACAGTCATCAGATAAAAGAGACAGTGGAAGCCGTAATGAAAGCCCGAAATTATTCACATCCCTATCATCTCTGTTTTCAAAGTAAAGTAGGACCTCAAAAATGGCTTGAACCTGCAACTGATGAAATGATTAAAAAACTTGCTGCTGAAGGAGATAAAAATTTATTGGTAATTCCAATAAGTTTTGTCTCGGATCATATTGAAACTTTATTTGAACTTGATATCGAGTATCGACATGTAGCAGATGAATGCGGAATTGAAAATTATTTTGTTATGGCGGGATTAAACGATTCGTCTTTGTTTGTAGACGCTCTATTCGAGCTTGTTATTAATTATCTACCTCCGAAATAAAATTATAATTAGATAAATCGGAGCTGTTATGAAGTCCTTTATTTTTTTGTTTGTTATAACTTTATCAACAATAATTCCACAAGAGAAAATTATGGATAATCCTTTATTAAAAGAATGGAATACCCCCTTTGGAAATCCTCCGTTTGATGAAATTAAAGACGAGCATTTCCTGCCGGCTATCAAATATGCAGTCGAATTGCAGAAGAAAGAAATTGAAGCAATTGCCAGCAACAGTGAAGAACCGACATTCGAAAATACCATCGAAGCTATGGAAAAAAGCGGTGGTTTGCTGGATCGTGTATCCCGATTGTTCGATGCTTTGAACGAAGCAAACACAAATGAAAAATTGCAGCAGGCTGCGCGTGAAATTACTCCACTGCTTACACGCCATGAAGACGATATTTACCTTAACGAAAAGTTATATAAGCGCGTCAAAGCTCTCTACGAAAAAAAAGAATCGCTTGGGCTTAATCCCGAGCAAATGCGGCTCCTCGAATTTTACTATAAAGACTTCGTACGTAGCGGAGCTGAGCTTCCGCCGGATAAAAAAGAAGAATTGCGGAAAATCAACGAAGAAATATCATCTCTCGCACTTAAGTTCAGCGAAAATTTATTGAAGGAAACGAATGCCATCGCGCTTGTAATCGATAACAAAGAAGACCTGATAGGATTGCCCGAAAGCGTTATTCAACTGGCTGCGGAAAACACTTCGGCAAAAGGATACGAAGGCAAATGGGTCTTTACACTTCAAAAACCGAGTTGGATTCCGTTCCTGCAATATTCACCCAAAAGAGAATTACGCGAAAAATTATTCAAAGCGTATATAAGACGAGGCAACAACAATAATGAGTATGATAATAAAGAAATTATTGCCCGCATTGTCTCTTTGAGGGTCAAAAGAGCAAAATTGTTGGGTTATAAAACACATGCCGATTATGTGCTCGAAGTGAATATGGCAAAAACTCCCGACAAGGTTTATAAATTCTTGCATGAATTATGGACTCCTGCATTGAAACGCGCAAAATCGGAAGTTGAACAAATGCAAAAGATAATCGAATCCGAAGGCAACAATTTCAAGCTGCAAGCGTGGGATTGGTGGTACTACGCTGAAAAATTGAAAAGAGAAAAGTACAATCTCGATGAGGAAATGCTCCGTCCTTATTTCAAGATGGAAAATGTGCTCAAAGGCGCTTTTGATGTTGCCTCTAAATTGTATGGCATAAAATTCGTCGAAAGAAAAGATATTCAGACGTACGACCTCGATGTAAAAGTTTTTGAAGTAGTTGACGAGAATGGTAAACATATCGGTCTCTTTTATACCGATTATTTCCCACGCGACGGTAAAAGAAGCGGAGCCTGGTCGAGCAGTTTTAGAGTTCAGACGAATATTGACGGCAATTTTGTAACGCCACTGGTTTACAACGTTGGAAATTTCTCGAAACCAACTGCGGATAAGCCCGCATTGATGAGTGTTGACGAAGTTAACACTTTATTTCATGAACTTGGTCATGCGTTGCATTCGCTCTTGTCGAATACTACTTATCACAGAACAAAATGGGTGCCACGCGATTTTGTTGAATTGCCCTCGCAGATTATGGAAAACTGGGCGCTGGAGCCGGAAGTATTAAAACATTATGCAAAACATTATGAAACAGACGAACCGATGCCGGACGAATTAATCGCTAAAATTGAAAACTCCAAGTTGTTTAATCAGGGATTTGAAACAGTCGAATATTTGGCAGCCGCATTCCTCGACATGGACTGGCACACTTTAACGGATACTTCGTTGCAAGACGTTGAAGAGTTCGAAAAACATTGTTTCGATAAACTCGGTAAAATCCCTGAAATCGAATCCCGTTATCAAACGACAAATTTTGCACATATTGTAGGTGGTTACTCAGCCGGCTATTATAGTTATATCTGGTCTGCCGTTTTGGATGCAGATGCATTTGAAGCTTTCAAAGAAAAAGGTGATTTGTTCGACAAAGAAACGGCAAATGCATTCAGAAAATTATTGGCAAAAGGAGGCACAAAAGATCCGATGCAGCTTTATATCGAATTCAGAGGCAGGGAACCGAAAGTTGACGCTCTGCTGAAAAGAAGAGGCATCAATTGAATTATTCTTTTGTCATAGTTTCCGTAGTTTAGAAGTGCAAGTAATAAACGGATATTCTACATGTCGAAAAAAATAATTGTTCTCGGAGCGGGTATATCAGGGCTATCGACTGCTTACTGGCTTGTTAAAAAAGGTTACGACATTACAATTATAGAGGAAAAAAACGAGCCGGGCGGGTCGATGATTTCAAGAAGGATTAATAACTTTCTGGTTGACTATGGACCAAACAGTGGATTGGAAACGACTCCATTGATTAGAAAGTTAGTTGATGAAGTACAACTTAGCAACGAAATGATTTATGCTAACAGTTCAGCATCTAAACGATACATTTTGAAAAACGGTGCATTAATTCCACTGCCAATGAATCCGTTCTCGTTTATTAAAACAAATTTGTTCTCTACGTCTGCAAAATTCAGATTGATGGCAGAACCGTTTATTCCAAAATCCGACGACGGATATTATCAGAGCATTGCTCAATTTGTCATGAGGCGGCTCGGTAACGAATTCCTCGATTATGCAATTGATCCTTTTGTGAGTGGAGTATTTGCCGGCGACCCAGAAAAATTGAGTGTGAAATCGGCTTTCCCAAAATTATATAGACTCGAAGAAGTCTACGGCGGATTAATCAAGGGTATGATTAAAGGTGCCAAAGAAAGAAAACAACGCAACGAAGAATCGAAACAGAGTGCAAAAATGTTTTCGTTTATTGAGGGAATGCAATCGCTGCCCAACGCAATTGCGGCAAATTTGAAAGATAATATCATCTTTAATGCAAAAGTATTGAATGTATTGGGTACTAACGATCATCAGTGGAAGGTTATATTTGAATTGGATGGTAAGCAGGAGAGTGTAATAGCAGATTCAGTAATCTCTACATTGCCGGCATATATTGCTTCAAAAATATTTAGCGAACTCGACGATAAGCTGGTAGAGCATTTAAATTCAATTTATTATCCGCCGGTCATGGTGCTTTATCTGGGTTATAAAAAATCGGATATACAACGGGAACTCGACGGATTCGGATTCCTGATACCGTCGAAAGGAAAAAAGCATTTCCTCGGCGCAATATGGAGTTCGTCGATCTTTCCAAATAGATGCCCCGACGACAAAGCAGCCTTTACGTTGTTTATCGGTGGGGCTCGTTCGCCTCAAATTTTTAATATGGAAAAATCCAAGCTAATAAAAATTGTGCTTTCAGAGTTTCATGAGATAATGAAAATTGAAGGTGAGCCGATTATTATTGAATCTAAAATGTGGGAAAAAGCAATTCCTCAGTATAATCTCGGTTACATCGAGCACGAAAATTATATTGAACAATTTGAAAAAAAGAATAAAGGTATCGTTTTGAGCGGTAATTATCGGGGCGGAATCTCAGTAGGAGATTGTATTAAAAATTCCGAATTAAGAATCCAGGACTTATAAATAAGAAATTCCGCCCAATGATATACAACAAATTATTTTATCATAATCAAAAGCAGTTTAGATCTTTCTATCGCTTTTAATCCATGAGGAATATTTGGCGGCATTATAATTAGTTCTCCAGTTTTAACATTATTAGCCTTTCCGCCTATTGTTATTTCCATTTCACCTTCGACAACGTAAGCAACAGCCTCGTAAGGTGAAGTATGCTCTGTTAACGATTCTTCTTTATCGAAAGCAAAAAGTGTTATGTTTCCGCTCGTTTTTTTAAGAATCTGTTTACTGACGATTGAGCCATTTTGATAAGCAATTGAATCGACGAGTGACACTTTATTAATTTGATCGTTCATTATATTACTCACGAATTGTTTTATTTATTTTTTAAGAACTTAATAGACAAATGGAAAACAAAATAGACGAGGATGATTGCACCAATTGCAAAAATTGAATCGCCAAATGCTCTCATCCATCTTAATGTTTGCATTGTACTGGTTTGCAAAAACTCGGCGCTCCTTGCGTACCAGTAACCGTGTTCAACTGAAGCCTAGGTTTGCATTAAACCGACAGGGAGTAAACTAAATGTAACCATGGCAAATAATCCAAAATTTATCAGCCAAAAAGACCATTTAATTGGTTTTTCATTCCATTCGATATCCGGTCTAATTCCGCGCAGTGAAAACAGCATTAATCCAATTCCGAGCATTCCATAAACTCCAAACAATGCAGCGTGTCCGTGAACAGGAGTAGTATTTAGTCCTTGCATATAATAAAGGGCAATTGGGGGATTAATCATAAACCCGAAAAGTCCTGCCCCCGGCATATTCCAAAAAGCAACCGAGACAAAAAAGTAGATTGCCCATTTATATTTTTTCACCCATTCAGTCGATCTTGAAAGTTTAATATTTTCCCACGCTTCATAACCAACAAACATAAGTGGTACAACCTCAAGAGCGCTGAATACAGACCCTAATGCCAGCACAATTATTGAAGTTCCGGAAAAATAAAGGTGGTGAAGTGTGCCAATAATTCCGCCAGAAAGAAAAATAGTTGCTGAAAGTACAGTAGCCTGTCCTGCTGTTTTGATAGATATCAAATTTAATCTGGCAAATAAGAATGCAATTACAACTGTAGCAAAAACCTCAAAAAATCCTTCCACCCAAAGATGAACTACCCACCAGCGCCAATATTCAGCGATTGCGAGATTTGTATGCTTTCCGTACATCAATGCAGCTCCGTAAAATAAGGCAATAGCAATTGTAGAAATTAAAAATAGAGTAAGAATAGGTTTTTGTTCGTTATTTTTTTTGAGAGCAGGTCTGATTGCACGCCACATCAGGAATAACCACAAAAATAATCCAATTAAAAGTGCAATCTGAAAAAATCTGCCAAGATCAATATATTCATAACCACTGTGTCCGAAGTAAAACCAGAAATTTTCAGGTAATAAATGTTTTATACTAAGCCATTCACCTGCCATTGAACCAAGAACAACTACCAGTAAAGCGATAAAAAGAATATTAACGCCTAATTTTTGTCCATTGAGTTCAACACCACTAACAGCAGGAGCGATGTAAAGACCAGAGGCGAGCCAGGCGGTTGCAATCCAGAAAATCCCTAGCTGAGTATGCCAGGTTCGTGTAATTACATATGGGAAAATCTCGGCTATAGGTATTCCATAAAAAGCTCCGCCTTCTACTCCATAATGTGCAGTAACCACTCCTAAAATTATTTGCAGAAGAAAAAGCACTGAAACAATCCAGAAATATTTAATAACAGCTTTTTGAGAAGGTGTTACTATAGCTCCCAAAAGTGGATCTTCTTTTGGAAAATCTTTATGCTCTACCGTGCCTTTGTTTGCGGCGTAATACCACGCCATTCCACCAATGCCAAGTAACAACAGTATGATACTTACTCCGGTCCAAACAATTGTATCGGGAGTAGGAATATTCTGAATTAATTCTTCGTGAGGCCAATTATTTGTGTAGGTAAAATTTTCATTAGGTCTGTTAGTAGATGCAGCCTATGCGCTCCAGAAAAAGAATGCATTAAGCTTTCTTAGCTTTTCAGGATCACTTAAAGTGTTTTTGGGAATTGCATAATCATCATTCCCATTTGTAAAGACGTTATTAAAGTGCTTAATGTTTTCTTTAATTGCATCATATCTTTCGTTAGCTATTTGAATTTTACCTGTTTGATCATTATACGTGTTTGTTTTATACATCTCTATTAATTTTGCCTTAAGAGATGATTGTTGCTCTGCCGTTAGCTTGCTGAATTCTGTCCCATAATTTTGTGCCGACCAAATATTAAGGACAGTTACTAACTCACGATGGAGCCAATCAGCAGTCCAATCAGGTGCAACATAACTTCCGTGTCCCCAAACGGAACCGGATTCCATTCCACCCATTGCCTGCCATATATTTTGTCCCTCCTGAATATCAGACTTCGTAAAGACTATTTCTCCGTTTTTCGTTACAATTCTTTCCGGTATGGGAGGTTTTTGCTGGTAAATTTTTATACCGATTATACTAAGTACAGTAAAGGATACAATAATCACACTTAAAAAGCTGATCCAATATTTTTTCATAATATCCTCATTTTGTTAAAAATGATTTTGATTGTGCGTGTTATGTTAATGATCGTTTTTGTCTGTATTAAATAGCTTTTCAACATAATGGATAAAATGAACATAAGCCTCAACAAATTTTCTTCCGGCTTTTACATCATTTACTTTATAATTTTTCTTTAGTTGAACGTCATTAAAATACTTTATTACATCCGAATGTTTGGATTTATCTGTATGTTGAAGAATTTCTTCAATTGAACCTTTTTCAATTGCGATGTCTGCAGCTTCAATTCCTTCCTCAGGTTTATAGCCTGCTGGTTTTAATCCGGTATAGCCAACACCTTCACCCATTTTATGAAGCCTGACAACAGTTTCATAGAAATATTTATCAGCCAATCCTTTTGCTTCAAATGTTCTTGCACTTTAAATTTCATAACATTACTCTCGTTAATTAGTTAATTTCAAATACTCTCCAATCAATAATGCCGTTGGATAGGTAATTTCCGCTTCTGTTCTTGCATGCAATTTCAACTTTTAGGCAAAATCAACGATAGCAGTTTTATTTTCTTCCTTTGCTACTTCAATCAATTTATTAAGAGCTGTTACAATAGTCTTTGTTCTACGACACCAATTTGCTTGCATCGGCAAGTCGATTTTGGAGTTCAACTTGCTTTAATTTTTAACGACGATGAAATGCTAATATTCGTATTATTTTCCTTTTATTACGGCAGCCTAAAACTAAATTCATTACAGATTAAATTCATTGACTTAAGTCAGAATAATTTAGTTTGTATAATAAATAAGTATTCAATTCATTTACTCTTAAAATGCGGAAAAAACTAAGCTTAATAAATCCTGTGACTCATTCATTTAATGTGCGGCTTGCAGGATATTTAAAAGATTATCAGATATTTCTCCAATGTACATCAAAGGATTTTAAATATTCCGTTTAAGTATTCTTACTTTATCTTTCAAATTGCTTGATACGGAGCCGATTTTCAGTAAATATCAAAAAGCATGATCAACAAACATTTGAATATACATTCCCTCTTTGCCGAAAGAATTATCTAATCTTAATATTAAATTATTCATAAATATTCGAATACCGGCGCCGACACTCCATTTCATATCAGTATGCAATGTTGATAATTTCCACTCGGAGGCAACTCTGCCGATTTCTCCAAATAAAGCAAATTGCAGCCAATGAATATTAAGATTTCTTGTTAACCGCCACTCGTTGAAAGGATTCCAGGAAATTATTTGTCTATATTCTGCACCATAAAAAATTGCAGCGCGATCGTTGAATCTGCCTTCGTAATATGCCCGCAAATGATATCTTCCGCCGAGATAAGCTCCGGTATATGGTGGTGGACGATGATATTTTTTAATATTGTTTCCATACTGATCTATTCCGACAATATCATAACTATTCCAAGTAAGTGTGTTAACAGTCCAGAAATCAATAGCTAATATTTTTGGTAAAGAATTTTCATCTGAAAAAATTTCGTGAAGCGGTAAATACCATCTTAGATCTGCCTCAACAACACTCCAGGGTGCCATAGTATCAAACCATCCAAAGTCTCTTCGAAATGCAAATTTCTGGAAGCTCCCTCGTGTAGGATTTACATAATAATCTGTATTCTCTCTTGTAAGCGCAAATTCAATCCCGTTTGTAGCGAAGGCAACTCGTTTTCGATAAAATGGTTTTACATCGATAAATGTCCTTCCACTTAGAAAAGGATTCCAATGAGTCCCGCCCATTTCTCCCGAGACTAATATTCCGTTTTTAAATTTCGGAGCGAAATAGACTTTATCCTTTCCGTGACCAATCGGAAGTAAAAATCTCACTTTCATTTCGTACCATTGATCAGAACCGCTGACTTCCACATAATCATTTTCATCGGAATCATTGCTTCCTGCTCTTTCTTTTGAATTTGCTGGCGGCGTTGAACCGGGCGGATCTTTGTAAACCTTAAGCACACCAAAGTAACCGCCTAAAATATCCGGCGCAATATATACACGCGGATAAAACGGTAAATAAAATTCTCTGAATTGAATAAATCCATATTTGGTCCCATTAGTGCTAATTAATCCACCCATATAAAGGGACATATTTTCTTGTGATAATCCCTGAACTCCAACAAACCCGCCGACAGCCCAACCAAATATTTCACTGTAAAGTGCGAAGGGCAGTGCTGAAATTGTAATTTTATTAGAATCATTTCCAGAAAGCTCTTTAGTTGTTTTAATATTCTTTTTCTCATTCCAGTTGCAATTGTGAAATAATTGTGCTTCACTTTTTAGTGGTGCAAGGAAGAATAATAGCAAACCAAAGCTTATGATCTTAACTGATATTTTATTTCTGAGTATTTTCATCCACCTGATTGCTCGCTTTTCCAGACCAAGAGTAAAATTATACTCCATACAATTACACGAATAATCATCGCTTGCACACTGTGCATTGCAACAACATTACTTAAAAGGTGAAGTGTAATTACAATAACAAGAACTATCGCGTGTGTTATTAACACAATTTTTATATAAGTAAAAGCTTTTTTGTGATTAAACCATATTGCACCACCAACAGAAAGTCCGACAATTCCCATTATGACATTATAGATTAAAAATGGTGTAAATACTGTATAATCCTGAATTGTAATTCCAAGTAATACTTTTGAGCCTTCTACAATTG
>DYLP01000077.1 GCA_020722005.1 Melioribacter roseus | reverse complement strand
CAATTTAAGAGCTTGTTTTTATAGTTAGTCCGGTTTTTACATAATTACCTAAAATAATTAAAAACCTTGCGAAACAAAATAATATTCCCTGTATCGTTCAGATTCATTATTTGCGTCCCTATCGCCCGGGAAAATAATTGGCAATAATTTAATGACTGACCATCTTCATCCTACGCTTGAAGGACAACTATTAATCGGTAAATTATTTTATGAACAGATAGCTAACTTAAAACTACTGCCTCAAATTACTCCCCAATATCCTTTTGAAAAGCAGGATAGTATTACACGCTCTAATTTCTTTTTTTCAGAGCTCGATTCATTAATCGCAAATTACAGAATCAAAATACTCAAAAACGACTGGCCATATAAAAAGACGAAAAAGAAATTGGACTATAAAGAGATCTTAAGACCACTTACATTTATTGATTCGATGGCATATCGGGTAGTTGCTAACAATCTTTCATGGGCTGAAGCGCAGGACATAACCGCCAGACATTTTTTAAGTGCTGGTGATATAAAAAAATTTGTTAATCATATTGGCTCTTTAATTTATCAATACTCATACATAAACGATAATTATAAATTACTTGAGGCACTAACAATCGATTTTCTTAAAACGAATAAGTTTGACGATGCCTTAAAAATATTGACTCTTCACTATAATCTAAGACCAAATGCGTTTTGCACTAAATGGATTGGGCAAATAAAATTAAGTAAAGGAGATATAAAAGAGTCTATTAAATATCTCGAAGAATCGTTTTCGTACGATGCCAATGATCAACAGGTAATTTATAATCTATCTGGTGCTTATGCCTTAAATAAGGAATATGATAAGGCAATTAAATATGCAGAGATGCTTCTTAGAATTAATCCTGAGTATCCTGGTTTACAAAACTTATATTTCCAGTTAATAAACAATCGAAAGAACCTCAAAGCATAATTAAGGAGTGATTAATTATTGATTAGGATTTGCTGCCCCGCAAGGATTCGAACCTTGAATTCTTGATCCAGAGTCAAGCGTGTTCCCATTACACCACGGGGCAAAATTAGCTTGCCAAATTTATAAATTCGGAATCTTCTATCCAAATAAAAGAGGCTATCTAAAAAGTAATTATTCAATTAAATAATTTGCAAAATTCGTGCCTCATTTCTTAAAAAAGATTACTTTTTAGACAAAACCTCTTTATTTTAATTTCCCTGTCCCTCTCGCTTATTCAGCCAGAACGGAACATCATTCACATCCCAAATATTCGAATTTTCGTGATCTGCTATCTTGATTCGACCCAAGGTTGAGAACGGTCCATTAACAGAATCATAGGGGTAGAACCATTCGTAAGCTCCGGTTGACTGATAACCTGATACGAGCCTGGTCCAGGAGACACCGTTATCGAGACTGTAATAAATATCAACAGACTTTACGGCATAAGATGTCCATCTTATATCCATCGGGTAACGGTCAGGATTGTCTGTTGTAAAGTATTCGGTTTCATCGCTTGGGAATTCGAGTCTTATCATTTTATTTTCTCTAATCGAGAAATAACCGTCGGTAATGTCGCTTGCTGTTATGCCTGGGTCTGCAGATGAAATTCTGATTTTGCAGTTATCCGAACTGTCGGGTCGAGGAGAATCGAGTCTGCCCGGTGCCCAGATAAAACTACCGTCATTTTCAGTGCTTCCCGCTCCAGGAACTGTATGCCATGTACCGCCTCCGTTGGTGGACCATTCGATTTTAACTTTATTGATATTATTTGCATTCCATCTTATTTCATAAGGATGATAGTTCTGATAATCCGTAGTGCTTACATTATATTTACTCGTAAGCCACTGTTCGCCGCCGTTAGGCACAAGAATTTTAATGGTTGGAGGTTCTTTCACCTTGAAAATGCCATCGCTGTAATCGAGCGGAGAGCCATCTGTGGCATCGCTAATTCTTATAACGTAATTATCAGAAACTATCGAAAAACTTGCATCATAAGAACGAATGCCTCCGCCTTCGTCATATCCCGAGACACTGTCAACCAGAACTTTCCAGTCGAGTTCGTTGGTTGTGTTATAAGGATTAAATTCTATTCTCACATATTCTATTCCTTGCGACTTCCATTGTATTTTAAATTTCTGTCCCGATAATATTTCGACTCCTGACGTAGGATAAATCACTTCAATACTTTGACTCGGTTGAATCGAAAATGTACCATTGCTTTCATCGGCAGGAATTCCATCCTGACTATCCTTTATTCTTACCTTACACTGAGTAGAATTCACATTGACTACTGGGTTCCATTCATACGAACCAGAACTAGGATAATTACTTACAATAGTATGCCAGGTTAGTCCATTATTTATTGTATATTCAATGTCTACATTATTTACGGCTTTCGAGTCCCATTGTATATTTTGAGAAGTTCCAGCCTGCCATTTTTCTCCGCCATTTGGCGAAATCACACGCATCGTTTGCTCAACTTGATTTGAAATTTGGAAATTATTGTCCGAGATATCAAATGGTACTCCATCCGATGCGTCGCTTATTTTAATTCTGCACAGCAATGAATTCGCATTAGGAATGCTGTTCCATACATAAGTACCAATACTTTCTACCGAATTGGCTATCGTTATCCAATCTGCGCCACCATTTAGCGTATACTGAATCTTAACATATTTTACATTTTCGGATGACCATCTTATTTCTACTGGCGTTCCGTAGAAAAGACTCTCACCACCGTTGGGTTCAAGTACTTTTATATACGGCTCCGGTTCAATATTAAAGAAGGCGTCGCTTTCATCGCTCGGGCTTCCGTCGGATGCATCACTTATTCTTATTTTACAATTTGTGGATGCTGTGTTAGGTATTTTACTCCAGTTATAGAATCCAGTACTTGGTGTGCTTTCCACAATTGTATTCCAGCTTATTCCGTTATTAAACGTATATTCAATTTTCACGTTTTCAATTCCAGCGGCACTCCAATGGATATTGTAACTGCCACCCGCAGTTAACGATTCGCCGCCATTTGGACTTGTAACCTTGATTAACTGATTTCCTTTATTCGTTATTGAAAATACATCATCCGAGACATCAGACGGAATCTCATCCTTAGCATCGCTTATTCTGATTTTGCACAACAATGAGTTAACGTCTGGAATATTTTTCCATGCATAGAATCCCGTACTCGGAGCGCTTTCGACTATCGTATTCCATGATGCCCCGTTGTTTATCGAATACTCGATTTTCACATTTTCGATATTGGTTGATTTCCATAAAATATTATCGCTTGAACCGGAATACCATTGTTCCCCGCCGTTTGGAGTTAGAACAGTGATGCTTGGTTCGGTCAACACAATAAAAGTACCATCGCTTTCGTCAATAGGTGAACCTCTGTCATAATCGAATATTCTGATTTTATACTGATTCGACGGAACAGTGAAACTTGCCGGATATTTACCGCTCGAAGGTGTTTTTTCGACAAGTTGATCCCAGCTAATCCCGTTATTGGAGCTATACATAATCGTTACATTTTCAACACCGATTGAATTCCAGCGAATTGTATCGAGTACACCGGCAGTCCACGTTTCGCCACCGTTTGGATAAACAACTTCGATCTTTGGCTTGGGAACAATTTTAAATACTTTATTACTCTGGTCAACAGGGGTGCCGTCTTCAGCGTCTTTAATTCTTACAAGGCATTGAGTGGAAAGTTTATCGGGAACATTCCATTCATATGCCCCTGAATTTGGTACGTTCTCCGCAATTACATCCCACGTGAGTCCATTATTTGCCGTAAATTCAAGATTTACTTTTTTAATTCCAACAGAAGACCACGTAATGTTCTGAGCCGTTCCCGCCTGCCAGCTTTCGCCACCGTTGGGACTTATAATTTCGATTGCCTGACTGACTTGATTTGTAATTTGAAATGTACTGTCGGATACATCCCACGGTTCTCCATCGAGAGCATCATAAATTCTAATTTTACATAATTTTGAATTCAGGTCAGGAATATTCTTCCATTCATAAAATCCTGTACTGGGGAGTGAATCCTCAATAGTAATCCATTCGTAGCCATTATTAACTGTATAGGCAATCTTTACATCCTTAATGTTTTCAGAGAGCCATTCGATTTTTTGTGTAGAACCGGCAAGCCATATTTCACCACCGTTAGGCTCGAGTACTTTAATTTGAGGTTCAGGTAAAATTGAAAATACATTATCGCTTTCGACGTAAGGGGTTCCATCTTCGGCATCTTTAATACGTATTCTTGCTAAGGTCGACGGTGTATTTGGTACGGGCTCCCAATAATAAATTCCAGTATTTTTCCTATCTGTAGAAATGTAATTCCAGTGATTACCATTATCTGTAGTATATTCGATAATTACAGAATCGATTCCTGTGCTGTACCATTTAATTTCCTTCGAAGTGCCAGCCTCCCATTCTTCACCGCCCACAGGGCTAATAAGTTTAAGACTTTCGTTGCTGCTTCTTATGATACTAAAAGTAGTATCGCTTTCATCGAAAGCCGTTTCTTCAATATTTGTAACGCGTACTTTACATTGGCTTGATACCAGACCTGGTACGGGAAACCAGATGTAGATACCTGTATTCTGAATACTGTCGGCAATCATAGTCCATTTGTTGCCGTTATCTATCGAATAATAGAGGCTAATCAATGAAGAAGTGGTTCCGCTCCATTTTATTTCATACGATGTACCCTCTACAATAACTTCCCCTCCGTTTGGGGCAATGATTTTCAAATTTTCTGAAACAGTGCCTCCACCGGGTCCTGTAATGTCGCTTGTTTCTTTTAATTTACATGAGGAAAACACCAATAAAATTACAATTAAAATAAAAAATGATTTTTGCATTTTTCCCTCGGTAAGATAAATAATTATTACTGGTTTAATTTACTAAATTCATTTATGAATTCACTCTAAAAAGGTAAAACAATATAAATAAAAAAACATAGTTAATTTAATTAAAAA
>DYLP01000032.1 GCA_020722005.1 Melioribacter roseus | reverse complement strand
TTTATCAATTTTTAATAAACTTAATCAATTTCTAATGACAATTTTGGGATAAAAAAACCCGATTGAAAAATCGGGTTTTTTTTGTTCAGGAGGTAGTATTGATGTCTATTAAGATTCAACGATAGCGTCTACTGCGCAAACTTCAACACACGATTTGCAATTAGTGCACAATTCCGGTGCAATAAATGTATGTTCTTCGGAAAGAGGAGCTTTAGTCTCTCCGTTAACTGTATATTCTTCACCTGCATTGTAAATCGCATTGTATTCGCATTCATCAATACAGGCTGAGCAATTGATACATTCGTCTGTAATTACCATAATAATTTCTCCTTTATTGAAAAATAGACGTTGAAAACTGTCAAAAATCTTGCCATTTATTTTTTGAATCTTACAATTCATTTTATAGCCTGATTTTATTACTATTGATAAAAACTATAAAATCAAGAGTAAAAATTGAGAAAATGACTTTTGGTCAATGCTGCCATTCAACATGTGACTTTTATTTCCGCTGGTTTATCCTTTTTAATCCGTCTTTTTTTTATTTTGTATTATCATAATAAACTTTGGTTCGATGTACGCACAAATAGTTTTTCCTTTACCGTTTAGAAACAGTTTTACTTATTCAGTCCCCGCTCATCTGAAAAAGGATATAAAAGTCGGAACGAGAGTCGTTGTGCCTTTTGGCAGAAGAGTATTAACGGGTTTTGTAATAGCACTGAACGATTCACTCGATGAAAATTCTATGGGAATAACCGACAGGTCGAATATAAAAGCCGTTAGAGATATACTCGACAACCAGCCGATTTTCGATTCCCGAATGCTCGAATTTTATGCCTGGATGTCGGATTACTATCTTTGCTCGCTCGGCGAAGCTCTGAAAACAATAGTGCCCTACGGTACTGATGTTGAATCAAAACGAAAAATTGTATCCGACGTAGAAATTTGCGGCTCTCTCTTATCAGAAGAAAAAAATAAAAACTCTCTCCGGGCAAAAATCCTTGCCATTCTAGCCGAGAAGGAATTGATTAATATTTCATATCTTCAAAAAATTGTAAAGAATAAAAATGTCTATTCAGTTTTGAGAGAACTCGAAAACTCAGGCGCAATTACAATCTTAAATGAAATTGAGGACGCAAAAGTTAGAGTAAAAAAAGTAAGGTATGTTAAACTTGCTATGCCGAGAGATACTGTTTACGATTTGATGCCAGAAATCGAAAGGACAGCGCCGAAACAAATGGTAATTCTTCTCGAACTTCTTTCTTCTCTAAAAGATAAGCCTGCGGCAGAAATTCTAAAAAAAACAGGTTCATCTTCTTCTGCACTGAATAGTCTTGCATCCAAAGGAATTCTAGAAATCTATGAAAAGGAAGTAGAGAGAACATTTAAAGAAAATTATGCCGAAGAGACGAAACAAATAGTATTGAGTGTTGACCAACAGAAGGCTATAGAGACAATTAAGAATTCTAACGGCAAATTCGAAGTGTTTTTACTTTACGGAGTTACCGGCAGCGGCAAAACTCAGGTTTATATCGAAGCAGCTGAAGATGTTGTCAAAAGCGGAAAAAACGTAATTATTCTTGTACCGGAAATATCATTGACGCCTCAGATAACCACGCGTTTCTACAATAAATTCAAAGATAAAATTGCCGTTTTTCATAGCAGAATGTCGCTCGGCGAAAGATATGACACCTGGCGAGGAATTCTTGCGGGGAAATATAATATTGTTATTGGTCCGCGTTCGGCTCTCTTTGTTCCATTGAAAAATATCGGTTTAATTGTCGTCGACGAAGAACACGACCAGAGTTACAAACAATCGGACATGGTTCCTAAATATAATGCACGGGACGCAGCGGTGATGTATGGTAAATTTATCGATTCCCCTGTAGTGCTCGGTTCGGCTACTCCTTCAATCGAAAGTATGTACAATGCCCGAACCGGCAAATATAGATTAATTGAACTACCAGAAAGAATTGACAATGCAAAATTGCCCGACATAAAGTTAGTAGATATAGCAATCGAAAAGAAAAGGAAAAAACTGGAAGGAATATTCTCGGAAATATTACTAGAAGAAATTGGGAAGCGACTTGAAAAGAAGGAAAATGTAATAATCCTTCAAAACCGACGGGGATTTGCCACTCAGGTTTATTGCGAGGATTGCGGGAATGTGATTACGTGTACCGATTGTTCGGTTTCAATGGTGCACCATATTAGCAAAAATATTTTGCAATGTCATTATTGTGGCAACACAATGCCCGTGCCGAAGTCTTGTCCCGTTTGCGGTTCTGTGGCGTTGAAGTTTTTTGGTACGGGCACTCAGCGAGTGGAAGACGAGCTGGCTTTTTATTTCCCGAATGCAAAAATTGAAAGGGTCGATTCCGATTCAATTTCGAAAAAAGGAGCCCTCTCCGAAATCTTGAATGATTTTCGCAATGGCAGAATCGATATCTTGGTTGGAACCCAAATGGTTTCAAAGGGACTCGACTTTTCAAATGTTACGCTTGTTGGAGTTGTATCGGCTGAAACGTCTTTATGGATACCCGATTTTCGTGCAGACGAAAGAACATTTCAACTTTTGACACAGGTTTCCGGCAGAGCTGGCAGAAGCGATAAAAAAGGGGAAGTTATAATTCAAACACAAAATTCGAAAAATTTTATTTTCCGGAAGGTAATCGAAAATGATTATTACGGATTTTTTAATGAAGAACTTAAACTTCGGAGCAAAGGCGAATATCCTCCGTTTACAAGAATAGCCCTTGTGGAGATTAAGGATAAAAACGAAAAGAGAGCGCATGCAGCAGCAAACGACTTTCATAAATATTTGATGAAATACAAAAAAATTATCAGGATTTCTCCACCAAACGAAGCGATTATTTTTAAGATAAAGGGTTTCTACCGTTATCAAATTTTGGTCAGAAGTTTCAGAAATCTGGACCCGGCAGGCAAGAAAATTAGAGCAGCTTTATTCGACTCGCTTATCGAGTTCAACCGCTTATCCCACCATAAAAATGTTACTTTATTAGTTGATATCGACCCTCAGAGTATATTGTAAAAAGTGAGGCTGTACTTGTTAATACAGCCTCGGAAAAAAATTATTGCTGCAGAAATGAGAGGAATGGGATGTTAGCTGCCAGCCACCAGATTATAAAACCTACACCAATCCACAAACCGAATATCGTTGCAAAATATTTCCCGGCCTTTTCCGAATTGAACATCTTTGCTAACGCTATGCTGACTACTGAATAAAACCAGATTGAAAAGATGTCAACTCTCGATAAAAGGAAATAAAGAAATTTTGACTTCTCGATATTTAGAATTGCTGCAAGACTTGTGGAGGTAATAAACTTGTTTGTTACCAGTGCAATGATTACCATCACAATAATTTGAATCACTAATATATAATACGGGAGTCCGTATGCTGACATTGTATCCTTGAACGTGCCATCGCCTTTGAGCAGTAATTTGGACACAAGGAAATAAACTCCCGCAACTATGAAAAAAGTAATAAACGTTATGAATAGAATGCTTATAGCGGTAAATACAATTGCCATCGAACCACCTTTTTCCATCCTTTCACGTATCTGTTCTAGTTGTTCCTCTTTTTGTACTTCAGTCATTCGCCCACTTTGAACTGCTTGGTTAAAATTTTTTTCGATTTGCGCCATTTGCTTTTCGACAATCGAAAGTTTTATTGCCGGGTTGCTCATCATAATTACATTCGAAAAAATGGCTGCTACGATAACGATGAAAATAGGAATCAACCAATCGCTTGTCTTTGGACCAATTTTTTTTAATTTTTCGAATGTAACTGCTGGTTCCGAAAATACGCCTACAAGTTTGTCTGTGTGATTGAATTCCATTTCCTCTTCTTCTGGTACAGAACTCATTTTGGGAATTTGATTGTCTTGTTTTTCATCCATTTGATGCTCCTTCTGGTTGTTAATTTATCGATTAAAGTTACTTATTTTCCAAAAGGGATTTTAGAACTGTAAGCCCTGTATTCTTTGTCGAAAAAAATAAGGGTTTATCATAGTATTAGCAAGGAATATTTTTTAATTCGTTTGTTTTTTAAATAAGGAATCTTCGTAATTTAGTAATAAACAGTACAAGCAAAAATTCAGAAGGATTTTTACATTATGAAAACAATAATCGAACCATTCAAAATCAAGGCGGTGGAACCGATAAAATTTACTTTGAAGGAGGAGCGAGAAGAAATATTGAGGAAGGCAGGTTACAATCCATTCTTAATTAAAGCCGAAGATGTTATAATTGATCTATTGACCGACAGCGGCACTTCAGCTATGAGTTCCGAGCAATGGAGTGGTATAATGAAAGGCGACGAATCGTATGCCGGTGCCAGAAGTTTTTTCCGGTTTGAATCGGCTGTAAAAGAAATTACAGGCAACAAATACGTAATTCCCACACATCAGGGGAGAGCTGCTGAAAAAATATTGTTCTCAATTCTGGGCGGCGAAGGGAAATATTTTATCAGCAATACGTTCTTCGACACTACGCGTGCCAATATCGAATTTACAGGTGCCGAAGCAGTCGATTTGTTATGCCCGGAAGGGAAAAAACCCGAAGTGGCAGCTCCTTTTAAAGGCAATTTAGATGTAGAAAAATTAACTGCTTTTATCGAGGGAAAAGGGAAGGAAAACATTCCACTTGTAATGATAACCATTACAAATAATTCCGGTGGAGGTCAACCGGTATCGCTCGAAAATATTAAACAAGTCAGGAAAGTTTGCGACCGTTACGGTATCCCGCTCTTTTTTGATGCCTGCAGGTTTGCAGAGAATGCTTACTTCATTAAAAAAAGAGAAGAAGGATATTCAGAAAAATCTGTTCGAGAAATCGTTAAAGAAGTTTTCTCTTATGCAGACGGCACTACAATGAGCGCAAAGAAAGATGCCCTGGTTAATATCGGAGGATGGCTTTCGATGAACGACGAAAATCTGGCTATGCAATGCAGAAATCTTCTTATTGTAACTGAAGGATTCCCGACATACGGTGGACTTGCCGGCAGAGACCTCGAAGCTATTGCCCAGGGTCTTGAGGAAGTGCTGGACGAAAATTATCTTAGATACCGCATTCGTAGCACGGAATATCTTGGGGAAAAATTAATGGCTGCAGGCGTACCAATTATTGAACCGCCTGGTGGACACGCAATTTATATCGATGCTAAAAGATTCCTGCCATCTATACCACCAGAACAATTCCCCGGTCAATCGATCGTTTGCGAACTCTATCTCGAAGGCGGCATTAGAAGCGTGGAAATAGGGTCGGTAATGTTTGGCAAATACGACAGGAAAACAGGTCAGTTTATTCCTGCCATGATGGAACTGGTACGACTCGCAATTCCCAGACGAGTCTATACTCAAAGTCATATCGATTATGTCGCTGAAGTTGTTATTGAGACTTTTAGTAAACGCGATAAACTAAAAGGCTATAAAATTATTTACGAAGCACCAATACTGAGACATTTTACCGCACGATTCGAACCAATTATTTAATGCGAGAAAATTATGAATATCAAAAAACATTTTACGGTCAAATCGAATTGGCAGGTGTGGCGAATACTTATTTCCGAAAGCGACTACCTTATCGTCGAATCGAGAAATAAAGACACAAAAGAAGTATCTTTTCATTCGTATGAATTGAAAACTGGCAACACGATCTTTGAAAATTTTCAGCTGAACGAAAAATATTACGTCGGCATCGAAACGGTTTATAAAGATATCCTCTATTTTCATAAATATCCCAAACCGGATCTTCCAAATCATAAAGGAATCACAGCATTCGATATTGGCTCTTCCGAAATGCTATGGGACAACGATGAATATTCATTCCTTTTTGCGCACGACGAAAAACTCTACTGTTTCAAACAGGGTTTTGACGAAAGATATTTTTATACCGTCGACTATAAAACAGGTAAAATACTGGAAGATATGGGTAATGACTACAGAAAAGTAAATTCTCTCCGTATGGTGGCTGAACAACAAAGCAAATTTGATGACTATACTTTTCCCAAACTCGACTTCGATGATTCCGAAATTAAACCGTTGGTCTTAGAAAATCTTGGAAACTTAGAAGTTTACGGCAACATCGAATATGCTACATACAATAATTTATTGATGTTTAACTACCATCTACAGGAAGGCAAGGATTTGTATACAAATTATTTCAGAGTAATCAACCTGGAAAACTATAATCTGCTTATTGAAGAAGTACTAAACAATAAAGCCAGTTCACTTTTTACGGACTCTTTCTTTATTTACAAGGATTACCTGATTTTATTGAAAGAAAAAGACAGTTTAAATATTTACAAGCTGGAGATGTAAATGGAACTTAGCAAAGATGAAAAAAGGGTCTTGTTGCACGCAGCAAGGCAGTCGGTCGAAACGATTTTTACCGACGAAGAGCTGCCCTTGTGCGATTATGAAAAATATCCATCCCTGAAAAAAGAGGCAGGTGCTTTCGTAACTTTAACCGAAAATGGCATGTTGCGCGGTTGTATCGGATACGTTACTTCCAACAAGCCACTCTACGAAACTGTCTGCGAAGCCGCAATTCATGCAGCTCAGAACGACCCACGATTCGAACCACTACGGCGTTCTGAATTGCCATTGATTAATATTGAAATCTCTGTACTCTCAGAACCTTTTCCAATTGAAAATTATGACGAGATTGTAATTGGCAAACACGGTTTGATTGTAGAAGAGAAAGGAAGTCGAGGTTTATTGCTCCCGCAAGTACCCCTCGAGTATAATTTGAGTAAAGAACAATATCTCGAGGCTCTTTGTCAGAAGGCTGGTCTTCCAGCCGATTACTGGAAAGTAAAGCAGCTAAAACTCTATGCATTTACAGCTAATGTGTTTAGCGAAGCAGAGTTGGAGGCAATATGAAAAATGTAAGACAACCCGCTGTGTCCGGGATGTTTTATCCATCGTCACCTGAGAGACTTACAAACGAAATCAATGAAATGCTCGAAAAAGCCGACACAAAAGAAACGCCCGATGATTTATTCGGCATTGTGGCACCACATGCAGGTTATATTTATTCCGGTCAAACGGCAGCAAAAGCATACAAATTACTGAAAGACAAAAAATACAAAACAGTTGTTGTCATTTCTCCGAGTCACCGCGAATATTTCCCCGGCGTCTCTATCTTTGACGGCGACGCATATCTTACTCCACTGGGTGAAATTGAAATCGATCGGGAAATGAGAGAAAGAATTACCGAAAGAAGTAAAATTATTTTTGAAGGGATCAACGGACATCGAAGTGAACATGCTATCGAAGTTCAATTACCGTTCCTTCAGGTAGTTCTCGGAGATTTTAAATTGTTGCCGATAGTAATGGGCGACCAGAATCGGTTGTTCGTAGATGAACTTTCGGAAAAATTGAGTAATGTTGTTGATGAACATACTCTCGTTGTTTCGAGTTCGGATTTATCTCATTATTATTCTAAGAATGTTGCCGAACAACTTGACTCGATAATTGTCAATCATATTAATAATTTCGATTACAATGGACTTCAGAACGACCTCGAAGAGAACCGATGTGAAGCCTGCGGTGGAGGTGCAATTGTCAGTTTAATGAAATGTGCCGACCTGCTCAATCGAAAAAATGCTATGGTTCTGGCTCGTACCGATTCGGGCGATGTTACAGGTGATTCAAACGAAGTTGTAGGATATCTTTCGGCAATTGTTTATTGATACGATTCGATATCGTCGTCTTCCAGTTCTACGTCTGGAATTTGGGTAAATGCAATTCTCATTGGCGCAGAATTGAGCGCATTATGTGAACCAGCAAAGTATGCAGCTCCATAACCGTATTTCTTATTTAGAAAATCGAGAGCGTTGTGTAACGACTTGGTCTTTTCGTAATTTTCGAAAAATGAAAGTGTAAATTGATTCTCGGGCAGTAAATTGTAGAGTGTCACGGCTACAGCAATTGGTTTCTCACTCGTCTCGGGATAAAAACTCCACATCTTTTCGAATGCTTCTATAAAAGACAAAGTATTTTGAGTATGAGAAAATGAAATTTCATTTCGCCATTTTTTACCGTTAAGAAACTTCACTTTAATCGACATCGTCCCTGCCACATAGTGCATATAGCGTAAACGGATGGCGGCTTTTTGCAGCAGACGATGCAATACGGCATAAGCGCCGTTTTTATTTCTGAATTCTGGAGACATTACGTGCGAATGTCCCACTGTAGTGCGGTGTGTTGGAGGGCGTTCGACTACTTCACCTCTGAGCTGCATATACATTCTTTCTCCCTCGATGCCGCCCCATACTTTTCTTAAAGTTGATTTGCTGGCTTTGCATAATTTTTCGACCGAATCGATACCGAATTTTCTGAGGCGAGGTTCCATCCTTCTGCCGATACCTACCAGGTCGTTTAACTTGAGAGAGAATAAAATATCCGGCAGGTCTTTCTCTTGAATGACAACCAAGCCGTCCGGTTTCTGCATGTCGGTTGCAGTTTTGGCAAGATATTGATTCGGCGCCAATCCAATAGAACATCTGAGAAATTTGCCGACATTTTTATATATGGTTTCTTTGATTTCTTTTGCCAGGGCAATTGCATTTTCCGGCTCCTGCTGATTTCCGGTCAAATTGCACGAAACCTCGTCTATCGAATATACTTTGTCAATTGGAATACACGATTCGATAGCCTCGATAAGTCGGTTGTGATATTCGATGTAAATCCGATGACGCGCCGGGACAATCTGCAGGTCGGGACATACTTTTTTTGCTTCGTAAACAGGTGTTCCGGTTTTAATCCCATATTTTTTTGCTTCGTAGCTTGCGGCGATACAACATGTTGTGTCGGCTTTAACAGGGACAACTGCTACCGGCTTCCCTCTTAAATGTGGATATTGCTGCTGCTCGCACGAGGCAAAAAATGAATTGAAATCCAGAAAGAGATTTCTTAATGGCATAATAATGACGGAAATTAGTTGTAGGGATTTAGTTCAGTTTAAACTTATTCAAGTTATATAAGAAATTCAAATCACTGCGGAGCGTCGGTGCTATAAAAATTTTTGCCCGAATTCTCGACGAGATTTCCGTAACCGGAAATTCTTTCTGCAAGCGACATGCCGTCCAGCCCGTGATATTTTAATACCTCTTCGGGAGTACCACATTCTGGATAATCATTCAGTCCGATTTTTTCGAACAATTTTCCTTTAAAATGATGCACAGAAGCAAGTGCATCGAGTATTCTATCGCCCAATCCGCCTGTAGTGGAATGGTCTTCAAGAATATAGATTTTTTTAAATTTGTCTGTAACCTCTGCAAGCCAGTCGAGGTCAATTTTATTGAGCCACGGCATATTAACAACTTTAAGACCGAACCCGGATTTTTTTAGTATTTCGTAAGCCGTTAATGCTTCGTGTAGCATTACCGGTCCGTAAGCAAATATGATTGCGTCGTTGCCTTCGGTTAATTCAGTGCCGATTCCAATTTGAAACTGATAATTTTCGGGCAATTCAATTTTCCTCGGCGATGGACCAATTACAAGTCGAAGTACGCAATTTTCTTTTGCTTCGTTAATGCAATATTCAACAGCTTTTCGGGTTTCGAGTGAATTGCACGGCTGAATAATTGTAATATTTGGGAGATTTCCGAGTAGTGCTATATCGCGTATGCTTTGATGCGACTTGCCAGGTCCGGCGGGAATCAAACCGGCAAAGTGACAAACATAAATAATTTTTGTTTTCTCACCAGCGTTATTATATATTTGTTCGTTTGCTCTTGCCGCCAGAAAACTTGCAAATGAATTAACTATGGGTATTAGCCCCATCCTTGCCAGTCCGCCTGCAGTCGAAACCATATCCTGTTCAGCAATTCCGTTTTCGATGAATCGTTCCGGAAAAGTATATTCGAATTTTCTGAGTTTGCAGTCTGCTGCTAAATCGCCGTCGAGTACAATAATGTCAGGATTCTCTTTTGCCAGATCTACCAGAGCATCCCCGAAAGCGTCTGTAACAAATTCTTTTGATGCCTTAAACGAAACTTTTTCCTCGGGAGTGTTTTCCGGAATTTCGATTTCAATATTCAATGATGTAGATAATCTTCTTATCGAGTCGCTTAACTCTTTTAATCCTTTTAAGTAACTATCATTATCAGGTGCTCCGCTGTGCCATTTGTAATATGTTTTACCCGATATCGTTTCTGTAACAGGTTTTTCCATAAAAGATACGCCTTTACCTTTAATCGTATCTGCAATTACCATCTTGGGTTTGCCTTTTACCTCTTTTAAATCTTCAAATGTCTTTTTTAATTCATTAAAGTTGTGTCCGTTAATTCTCACAACATGCCATCCAAAAGATTTAACTTTTTCTGTTATATCTTCGATATTGTTGACTTCCGATACGAGCATATCGGTTTGATATTTATTGTGGTCCATAATTGCAATAAGATTGTCGATACGCTGATGCGCAGTAGCCTGAAGCGCTTCCCACACCTGTCCTTCCTGAAATTCACCGTCGCCTGTTAATACATAAACATTGCCACCGCATTTCTTGTATTTTTTTGCCCATGCCATTCCCTTGCCTTTGGAAATGCCCATACCGAGTGAGCCAGTACTTGCTTCAATGCCGGGAATACGTACCTCAGGATGACCGTCGAGTCCGTTGAGACGTCGTAACATTAATAGCTTTTCTTCCGATATGATTCCAATAGAATATAAAAATGAATAAAGTCCTGGTACATCGTGCCCCTTTGAAGAAAAATAGATGTCTCGATTATCGTTGTTCCAACCCACATTCAGCACGTTCAGTTCATTTAAATAAAGATACGTAACAATGTCCACAGCGCTGAAGGAAGAACCGAGATGTCCTGAACCCGCTTTTTTAACTGCTACCAGAGCGTTGTATCTGCACATGTCCGCATAAAGTTGCATTCTAATTTCCCAATTGCCTTCTCGAGTTCTTACTTTGTCGAATTCCTCTTTCTTGATAATTCTGTACGACATAGCTCTCCTTAAATTACGTTATTCAAAAAACAAAGTTATTGGTTTTAAGACAAACTATAAAATAAAATTACTGTTAAATTTAAGAGTTATCAAAGCAAGTATATTTATCTTGATTAATTCTTCTTATGTTTATAAGTTAACACATAAACATTATACTCTCGGGCAATTTCCTCCTTTATTTTCTTCGTTCAAAAATATAGAGTACAGATGAAAACGGCGAGAATCATTAAACCGTCTTTTTTAGTACTAATAGCAATTTTATTGATTGCGTGCAGCTCGGTTCCTAAAGAAACAGTTGAACTCAATTCAACCATTGGAAGAGACGTTAGTGCAATACGGTCTGCACACCGCGAAACCGTCAAACTTTATTACAACCGTATTGAAGACGAAATAAACGAATTTATTGACGAGGTTTATTTGCCCTATACGGTCAATAATTTGATAAATCAATTCGGCTCGGAAATTATAGAAAATGATTCAATAACAGGCAAGCCTCTGTTGAATTATGAACTTACAAAAGTTTTGATTGAAGAAATTTCCAGAGAAATCGAAAGCTACAGACGTTCCAAATTAAAACCGATACGAGCTCAAAGAGACAGCGTTTTGAGCCAGCTCGACAGTGCATATCAAAAGATAATCTATGCAAATTCTGTTGTTACGGGTTACCTCCGGTCGATTGTAAAAGTAAAAGATTTACAGAATGAATTAATTGCTGTGGCAGGACTGGGCGACGTGGGTACAGATGCAGGTAAAAAAATATCCGATCTCTCCGAACGAATTAAAGAATTGAAGAAGAAAATTATATCCAAGGAAGAAAACATAGAGAACATAATAAAAGAATTCGACGAATTAATGGATTTAAAGTGAGGTATAAATGAGCAAAAAATTGGATGATTTTCGCAAAAGGGTGAGAAGAAAAATACGCGAAAGCAGAGAAGCATTCGAAGGAAAATATAAAGAAGAACTCGAAGAATTACTGGGATTGTCTAAGAGTGAAATTAAGCAAATTCTACCAGATACCGCCGACATGCAAATTTATGAACAGTTAATAGCTGTTGTACGGGAAGCATCCAGAATTAATTTAAACCAGGCAGAACTTAAAAAGAACATAGAAGAACTTGGTAAGGCTGCCGTAGAGCTCTCTAAAAAAATTCCTTCGCTAGCAAAATTGTTTTTATAAAAGAGGGGGTAGTATGAACGTACAGGATAACGAGGTCTTGCTGTTAGATGCTGAACAACGAAAAAAGGCAAACGAATTTATCGTAAAGCATCTACAAAATTCAATGCTCGAGGGGAAAACGGAAATTAACAATCTCAGATTCAAATTAAGCACAACCTACTGGGTAATTGTAATTCTCTCTATTATCATGTTTATCCTGGGAACCCTTTTGTTGAGTGTGCCGCTGAAGGGAAACGTTGATGAAATTAAATCTCTGATTTCGGGAGGATTGGGACTGGTTGATTTAACCGCTCTCTTTTTATTCAAACCAATTGAAAGAATTCACAAATTGATGGGCGATATGAGCCAGATTGTAATTGCGTTAAACGGTTACCAGACACAGGTGGGTTTGAGATTAATGGAAATGGATTCAACAAACAGAAAGTCGATCGGAGAAACTTCCGTTTATATTAGCAGCGCTGCCAGGGAAAGTATTAAAATTATACAGGATTACTTTGAAAGCACAGCGTTAAAGCAGCATTGACTTTATAAACAAAAAATTTAAATAGAAAGGAAATCTTCTTATATTTCCATGCCTTAAAAAAATGAGGGGAAATTCTGTTACAGAGGGTGCGTTTTCGATTATGATACTATTAATCTTACTAATTCACACCACAATCGGGTGGGCACAGCCGAATTTAGATAGCCTTCGCAGAAGTATATCCGCTCTACCAGATTCTTTGAAAATCATAATCTTAACGGATATTTGCTGGAAGGAGAGGACAACCAATCCACAAGTGGCAATTGATGCAGGCGAAGAGGCGATTCAAATTGCAGAAAAAATTAATAACAAGTCTTTACAGGCTCGTGCACTGAATCTCCTCGGAGTTGTCTACAGAAATAAAGGAAATTATGGCAGAGCAATCGATTATTATAAAAAAGCTTTAATTCTTGCCGAACAGGCAAAAGATTCAATTCAAATTGGCTATTCGTATAATAATATAGGTGGGATTTATAGAATACAGGGAAATGGTCCGCTTGCTCTCGAATATGTTCTCAAGAGCCTGAAAATATTCGAGCAATTGGACGATAAAAGGGGAATGGCGTTCGGTAACATCAATATCGGGTTGATCTACAAAAATCAGAAAAATTACGAAAAAGCTCTTGAATATCTAAATAAAACAATCGAGTTAAGGGAAGAAATTAAAGACGAAGAAGGTAAAGCACTTGCAATGAATTTAATTGCAGAAATTTATAAAGAGCAAAACAGACTGGATGAAGCACTTGAATACTACAGAAAGATAGAACGAACCTATAAATCGATCGGCAATAAAACAGGGCTTGCTTCCGTTTGGGGAGGTATCGGCGATATTTATTTTGAGAAAGGACAATATAAAAGTGCATTAGAGTTGAGGGAGAAAGCGCTGGTTTTATCGCGCAACGTAAATTCCATCGAGGGAATTGTTAACAACCTGAGCAATATATCGCTCATCTATTACAAGCTGGGCTATGAAGCCAGAGCAGATGAAGCAATGAATGAAGCGATAAAACTGGTTGAAAAATATAATATTGCCTACATAACACTCGAATGTTACGAGAACGCAACGAAACTTTCCGAAATGAAAGGAGATTTTAGAACCGCATTGAAATATCACAAAAAACTGACAAATGCTAAGGATTCTATTATAAATCGAAAAAGTCTTGCGGTCGTTAACGCTCTCGAATCGATTTATGAAAATGAAAAACAAAAAAAAGAAAACGAACTATTAATTAAAGATATCGAATTTGCAGATAGACAACGTAAATTGCTTATAATTATTACTCTGCTCATATTGTTAACTGCAGTTGTAATCTACAACAGATACAGAGCAAAAAAGGTTGTCGCCGATGAATTAGCCGAACTGAATAATATGAAGGATACCTTTTTCAGAATCCTCGCTCACGATCTTAAATCTCCCTTCAATACCATTTTTGTTTATACAAATTTTTTAATCAGTCACTATGACGAAATAGATGACGACGAAAGAAAGCAGTTTATAGAAAGTATAGAGAGAGCAGCTAAGAGCAACTATCAACTACTCGAAAACTTACTGATGTGGTCGCAAGCTCAAATGGGGAAACTCGATATGCAGATAATAAATATTGACCTCTACGAAGTGGTAAAAACAAACTTTTTCCTGCTCGAAGAAGTGGCAAGAAGTAAAGAGATTTCGCTCGAAACTTCAATTGAACCTGGTATCGAAGTGCTGGCCGACGAAAACATTCTCAACACAATTTTTAGAAATCTGATATCCAATGGGATCAAATTTTCAGATAAAGGCGGAAAAATTTTTATCGATGCTGTCAAAGAAGATAAAATGGTGAAAATTACTGTGGCAGATAACGGTATCGGTATGGATAAAGAAACTATGGAAAAACTTTTCGTCCGCAATACAAGAATCAGCAAAACCGGTACATCGGGTGAAAAAGGAAGTGGATTGGGGCTTTTGCTATGCAAAGATTTTATCGAAAAACTCGAAGGGAGAATTTGGGTCGAAAGTGAGCCCGACAAAGGCAGCAAATTTATTTTTACTCTTCGTAGTTATGAAAATCAAAATGAACAGTCTAATTAAACAACCGCGCAATTTTTCCCTGAACCTCGCTAAATGAATTAATTCTGTCTTGAGTTAGTGCATATCCGGTAATCTCATAATAAGTCGAATTCACTTTTTGATAATTACCATTGGATCAATACCCCGAGGCGTTCTGAATCTATAACGAGCGGAAGTCTACATTTTTTCTCCCCGAATTTCGATTTCCGAAAAACCGTAAAAATTTTCCCAGAATTTGAGTTTTAAAAAATATTTGGAAAGGTAAACAACTAAGTAATGTGATAGGTCGGCTATTAAATTAATCCCAGATTTGTCATTAGAGAAGAATCTGTTTTGACAAACATTAGAAATAATATCTGATTTACCTTGCACTTTCTATATGGTTCTTTATTGCTACGAGCTTTAGCTCGTAGGATAAATAGGACTCCAATCTTTAGGCTTTAGCCAAAATTGGTTTATTCTACTATGTGGCTGAAGCCAATTTTTTTGCTACTTTTGATCCACGCCCTAAAGGGTGTGGCTATTAAATAATAAATTTTACCTATCACGATAAATAAATGAGTTAAATACCGAATATTTTCTTGTTTTCAAGTGTATCATCATGAAAATTAAATAAATTCAAATAAGAGAGGTTGTTTTTTCTAATCTACCTTTTATCAATATTTTAAGTAACCTTAACAAATTTCTAATGACAATTTTGGGTTAATCTTGTTTATTTCGATGTATTCATTCCAATATTTATCTGCCATTATACAAATTTATTTTGCTCAAATGCTGCGTCTGAAATCTGCCAGCCTTCAGGCAGCATAAACGAATAATAATCATGTGCAAATTCAATCGACTTTACCGATATCTACTGAATGGTACATCTGTCGAGAGACAGAAATAAAATTATTGTAATTAAACTATCATTCGAACACGTGTCGAAGATTAACATAAAAGCAAAATTAAACGAGACTATTCTTTACGCTTGAATTGAACATCTTCAAGTGTAAGAAGCAGTGAAATTCTGTGTGAGGCGGGTAGAGTTTCGTCTTGATTGCCGTTAACACGGGAGTATGAATAATCAATAGCCATTTTAGGCAATTTAATGCCTGCACCGATTGTCAATTGTTTAACGTCTGAATACCCGATGCGTAATGCAGCTATATTTTTGTAGTTATATTCGACTCCTGTGTGAAAGTCAAAACTTACTGGACCGAGATTCAGATTCGAAGCAAATTTTCTATTTTCGAATCGGGTGTCGATATCAAGGGCGGGTGAAAGAACACCTCCCAGTAAATTGATTAGATATGCAGCGCCCAACTTTAATGTTGGAGTAATTAATTCATTTCTTCCGGTGTCCCATGCAACGAGTGTGGTGGTAATATCCTGAAAGTTGAGTCCCAAAAGCAAGGAATTAAACGGCTGATAAAATGCACCGATATCGAAACCAATTCCGGTGGCGCTGTATTCTGCAATGTCTCTACGGATAATTTTAATATTGGCTCCCCAATAAAAATTATCTAATTGTCTTTTGGCAAACGTAAGAAAAAATGCCAAGTCCGTGTTGTTGAACTCCGTTATCTTCGAGTAATCGAAACGGTCTGTATGGATGTCGATAATACCATCTCCGTTTGAATCGTACAGAGCGTTTCTTGTATCGGGAATGCCATCGATACTTAATCTTATAACACTGAGTCCTAAACTCATATCTTTATCGTATGGTATAGCAACAGCAGCATAATTATAGTTTACGAGGCTTCCAAAATGTTCTTCGTGCATCAATGCTATCTGAGGATAGTTGATATGTGCCAGAGCGGCTGGATTCCAGTAACCGGCAGTGACATCGTTTACGAGGCTCGTTTGAGCCCCTCCCATCCCTGAAGCTCTGCCGCCAACTCCAATTGCTAGAAATTCTCCGCCGTATTTTCCAATTACTGTTTGGGATATAAGCTGGGATGTAGTAATCAGGAGTAAGATCGAAACGATTAATACTTTTTTCATATTATTCTCCTTGGTGTTTTTATCGTAGCAAGTGGAAAGTCGATCTTCTCCTTAATTTTCATATAAAAATTCGGGTCTTAAAAACAGACCCGAATTTTTCAGACAATAATAAAATTTATCTTATAAGAATGCAACTTTGTTATTTCTTCTCGGTTTGTTTTGCAACTGCATTGATTGCTGCATTGATTGCTTCCTGGTCGCCGAGATAATAATGTTTGATCGGTTTCAAATCCCCGTCGAGTTCATAAACCAGAGGAACTCCGGTCGGTATATTTAGATTAACAATTTCTTGTTCGGAAATATTATCGAGATATTTAACTAATGCGCGTAAGCTATTGCCGTGTGCTGCGATTATTACTTTTTTCCCACTTTTAATGGTTGGAGCGATCGTTTCATGCCAGTATGGCAGGAAACGTTCGACTGTCAGTTTCAGACTTTCAGTCAAAGGGATCTCTTTCTTGTCGAGGTCTTTGTAACGGGGGTCTTTACCCGGATAACGTGGATCGTTTTCGTCCAATGCCGGAGGCGGAACGTCGTAACTTCTGCGCCACAGTTTAACCTGCTCGTCCCCGTACTTTTCTGCAGTCTCAGCTTTGTTCAAACCCTGTAGAGCTCCGTAATGACGTTCATTCAAACGCCATGACTTTATTACTGGAATCCACAATAAATCCATTTCTTCCTGCGCTATGTAGAGAGTTTTGATTGCTCTTTTAAGTACAGATGTAAATGCGATATCGAACGTATAACCTTCTTCTTTCATTATTTTGCCTGCCTGGTGCGCTTCTTCGATTCCTTTTTCGGATAAATCGACATCAGTCCAGCCCGTGAACAGATTTAATTTGTTCCACTCGCTTTCTCCATGTCGTAATAAAACTACCTTATACATAATTACCTCGATTTGTTAAAAAAATCAGATGCAAATATAATAATTTTCGGAATTACGGGTTTATTTTAATAAGCATAACATTTATCTTTGTCCTAAACTTCGAGTGAATATGAAAAGAAAACTAATATATCATTATTTCACAGACGACGATTTCCTCCGCTTTTCAAGGGCAATCGAAGAAGCGGAAAAATCTACTTCCGGTGAAATCCGGTTAGCCATAAAAGGAGAACTCCCTTTTTTAGCCTCTCGTAAAACGGTTCGGCAATTGGCAGAAGAAGAATTTAGAAAACTTAATATGCAAAATACGAGGGACAGAACGGGAATATTAATCTATCTTCTTTTATCCAGAAGAATGTTCTATATTCTTGCCGATGAAGGAATTAATTCGAAAGTAAGTCAATCTACATGGGACGAAATAAGGGATATTATGCAGTCCGAGTTTATGAATGGAAAATATACAGACGGTATTCTAAAGGGAATCGAACTGGTTGGCAAAGTTCTTTCCGAAAATTTTCCGATTAAAAAGGACGATACAAACGAACTGTCGAATCAGATCATTACGTGATTAAGTGAATTTTTTATTATGTGTCGTTGTTTTTCGTATATGTGTAATATAATAAGAGTATCATGCCACTAAACAGAAGAAATTTTTTAAATAAAATTTCGTTGTTAACAGTCGGTTCGTTTTTTCATTTTTCTTCGGTAGCAGTAATACTAAAGCCGAACGACGTATTGAAATAAAATACAGTCCGGAACCAGCTAACTGGAGCAACGACGGTGTTACACTTTCCTGGATTGGGCATTCTACTGTTTTAATCAACTTTATGGGGAAATGGATATTAACCGATCCGGTTCTATTCGAAAGAGTCGGTGTGTATCTTTTCGGAACGAGTTTCGGACCCTCGAGAATTTCTCCACCGGCGCTCAATAGAAATGAAATACCTCGACCGGACATTATCCTCCTTTCGCACGCACATATGGACCACATGGACTATCCAACGCTTAAATTTTTTGCCGAAAAATATCCCGGCAGGATTGACGTAATTACATCTTATTTGACAGGCGATGTAATTGAAGATTTACCCTGGAAATCTCTCAACATTATGGATTGGGGCGATGAACTTAGTATTGCCGGAATAAATTTCAGAGCCCTGAAAGTAAAACATTTTGGATGGCGTTTCCCGTGGGAAAAAGACCGTTCCCGGGGTTTCTTCAAAGATGGAAGAAGTTATAATGCATATCTGATTGCACATCAAAATAAAAAAATAGTTTTTGGTGGCGATACTGCGATGACAGATGAATTCGAAATTCTGAAGGATGAAAATATCGATATTGCAATTATGCCTATTGGAGCTTATAATCCCTGGCGCAGAAGTCATTGCAACCCTGAAGAAGCTTTGCAAATGGCTGCTCGAATGAATGCAAAATATTTTGTGCCCATACATACCAAAACATTCAGACAGGGAAACGAACCAGTCGATGAGCCAATCGCATGGCTAAGAAAATCTGCATCAAAATATCCAATTAAAGTAGCACTCAACGAAATTGGACAGACTTTTTCTCTTCAAGAGATTAATTTGGGAGTGAATCGTTAAGACGCTGTATTATTATCCCGCTTACAATCAGAACTAAGCCCGCAATAGACGAAAGCATCATCTCCTCACCCAATATTAACCAGATAAACAAGAGAGAGATGAAAGGCGAAAGGTATGCCAGAGTTGCCGTGCGAGCTTTATTTTCACTAAGACGTAGAGCTCTAAGCCACAAAACAAAAGTTATGCCCATCTCGAAAAATCCAATATAAATCGCACCTATTAGATACCTGTAAGATATAATTGAAAATGAATCGAATATCAAAATGTAGATGAATGTATAAATCGTGCCGAAGAAAAACGACCCGAATAATTTTTCGTCTTCCTTTCGGCTATCGAGCAAATTAAAAGTCCAGAAGAGTCCCCATAGCAATGAACTGCCCAATGCAAGGCTTACACCAGGTATGTTATGAAAGTGAAGTGAAAAAAAATTTCCGCGTGTGGCAATTACGAGCACTCCCAAAAAGGCTAAAATTAATCCTGCAACAATTCTAAAATTTATTTTGTTCTTCAAAAAAATTGCCGCAAAGATTGAAATTATAATTGGCCAGGTATAGTTGAGTGGTTGAGCTTCCTGCGCGGGCAATAGCGAATATGCCTTGAACAATACGAGGTAATAAAGAAAAGGATTGAGCAGTCCAAGCAATATATTGTTTTTGACATGATTTTTCGAAAGAAGAATTTCGCCGATGTGCTTCTTTCTGTGAATGATAAGAAATGCAAAAATCAATGTGCTGGTTAACGATGAGTAAAATAGGAGTTGGGCATAATTCATTCCGGCAAGAGTTAACTTGAATGCAGTTGCAACTGTAGACCATAAAAATACAGCACTCAAAGCATATTTTATACCGCTCTTACTCATTTCTCAATTTGTTTTATTTTATTGTTCTGAAAATAGAAAAACTTATTTTATTTTTTTTAGTTTGTAATGAAAAAAATGTCGATTATCTTAAAGTCTGGATCGAAAACATAAAGGTGAATGTATGTTTAAAAAAGAAATTTATATCAAAAGAAGAAATTTGATTAAAAAGAAGATTAAAGAGGGGATAATATTATTTCTCGGAAACGGCGAAGCACCAATGAACTATACGGACAATACGTACCGCTTCAGGCAGGATAGCACATTCCTTTACTATTTTGGTATTGACGAACCAAATTTTGCAGGTGTGATCGATATCGACGAAAATAAAGAAATTCTTTTTGGTAATGATTTTGATATCGATGACATTGTATGGATGGGACCGCAAAAATCTGTCGAAAAAAAAGCGCACCTCGCCGGAGTTGCAAAATCGGAGCCGCTTTCAAATTTGCATCAATACCTGACGGACAATATTAAGAAAGGTAGAAGAATCCATTTTATTCCTCAATACCGTCATGAGAATATGCTTAAACTTCAGATTTTACTCGGCATCGACGCTCTTCGAGTTAATGAATATGCATCGCAAAGCTTGATACGTGCGGTTGCTGAACAACGGGCGGTTAAATCTAAAGAAGAAATCGAACAAATTGAAAAAGCTCTTGATATTTCGTACGAAATGCATACAAGCGCAATTAAAATGGCTCATCCAGGCATTGTCGAAAAAGAAATTGCAGGCTATGTAGAAGGACTTGCTTATTCAATGGGACTGGGATTGTCCTTCCCGGTGATTCTGTCGAAACACGGCGAAACTCTCCACAACCATTCGCATAATAATATTTTGAAGAAAGGCGACCTGGTGGTTCACGATAGTGGCGCCGAAAGTATGGAACATTACGCCAGTGATATCACAAGAACATTCCCTGTCGGCGGAAAATTTTCTGAAAGACAAAAGGAAATTTATAATATCGTGCTGTCGGCTCAGCTTGCAGCAATTAATTTTATTAAACCAGGAAGAAGTTATAAGCAGGTCCATTTGAAAGCTGCATCTGTAATTGCTGAAGGATTAAAAACCATCGGATTGATGAAAGGAGATATTAAAGAGGCTGTTGTGAAAGGAGCCCACGCGCTCTTTTTCCCACACGGCTTGGGACATCTACTCGGACTGGACGTTCATGACCTTGAAAATTTTGGAGAAGGCAATTTTGGTTACGACGACAAAATAAAACGAAGCTCTCAATTCGGTCTGAAATCTCTCCGATATGCCAAAGCACTTGTGCCCGGAATTGTAATTACAGTTGAACCTGGAATCTATTTCATCCCTCAATTGATAGACAAGTGGAAATCGGAAAAGAAATTCACCGAATTTATTAATTATGAAAAAGTGGAAAAATATAAAGACTTTGGAGGTATTAGAATAGAAGACGATATATTAGTAATGAATAACGGTGCGCGAGTTCTCGGCAGAAAAATTCCCAAATCTGTCGAAGAATTGGAAGACCTGGCGTCAGCTTAAATTTTTTCTCTTGCATTTATCGAGCTTCATTCCGTACTTTAAATAGGGCGTTAAGGCTTAATAGGAGAAGTTATGAAAACAATCAAAGAATTACTTCAGAATAGAAATATCTTTACAGTAAAAACCGGAACATCGGTTATAGATGCTGTAAAATTTATGGGAGAGCATAATATAGGGCTTGTACCGGTTCTAGACGACGAAGGTAAACTCGTGGGTGTATTTTCGGAAAGGGACCTTGTGAAAAGAGTAATTGCAAAAGGGCTTGATATAAAGACAACAAAAATTGACGATGTAATGACGAGGGGATTGATTCTTGCCGATATAAATGAATCTCATCAGGAATGTCTTAAAAAGATGAAGGACAAAGGCACGCGTCATATTCTTGTAATTGAAGAGGGTAAACTGGCGGGAATCCTGGCTATGAGAGACCTGCTCGAATTCGACCTTACTGTTCAAAAGGAAACTATAGAAGTACTACATAATTATATTTATGCAAAATAATTTTTTATTCGATATTAATGCGCAGAATCTGATACAATTTATGCTGGCGCCTGCTGTGATGATAAGCGCCTGCGGTTTGCTTTTATTAGGAATAAACAACAGATATTCGCTTGTAGTGAATCGTATCCGCCTTCTCAACGAAGAAAAAAGAAAACTGTTTATCAAAGTAGGCGGCAACCCTCTTTCAACAACGGAAAATTTACGCCTTGCAAGTATAGCCAGGCAGATAGAACTATTAATTTATCGCATACGCTTGATTAGGAATTCCGTGCTCTGTTATGTTGCAGCCGTAGCTCTTTTTGTTTTAACGTCGATGCTCCTGGGGATAGGCTATCTGTTTTCACTCTATTACCTGAACTTTCCGATTGTCATTGCATTTTTGATAGGTATGATTCTGGTGCTTGCAGGAGCATTTTTTGCCGGCTTTGAATCAAAAAAAGGATACGATATTATTAAATTCGAAGTCGATGTAGATGACTGATAATCAAAATTTTTCTGACGACCTGCTACTTCCCACCAACATGATTCAACTTTATGCAAGGGGCGCCTTCCCGATGGCTGAACCTACAGGTGAAATCAATTGGTACCTTCCTGAAATCCGCACTATCATTCCACTGGACGGCTATAATGTACCGCGCTCCCTCAGAAAATTTATGGAATCGATCGACTTCGAATACCGTTACGATACAGCTGTAATGGACGTCGTACGTCAGTGCGCTAATCGACCTTCTACCTGGATATCAGAAAGATTAATCGAAGCTTACAAAGAACTCTATAATTTGGGCTATCTTCATTCCGTCGAAGTATGGCAGAAAAATAAATTAGTAGGTGGACTTTACGGAGTAACTTACAAAGGTGCATTCTTTGGCGAGTCGATGTTCTCCGCCGTATCTCAGGCTTCGAAATGCGCTCTGATAAAATTAATCGAACGCCTGAATGATCGCGGCTTTGTATTGCTCGATGTTCAATACGAGAACGAACATCTAAAAATGTTTGGGACAGTACAAATTAATTATGAAGAGTATCACAATCTTCTTATTCGCGCATACAAGAAAAATGTTGTATTCTAATTGCTTATATTGAACTTCAAAAACAAGATTACTATGGTTAAAAGAATAATTATTCTTGTTCTGTTTGTGAATTTTATTGTTGACGGGCAGAGTGTCGGAGGCGCTTTCATGCTTGGGATTCCACAGGGTGAATTTAAAAATAATGTAGACCGTCTTGGCTATGGTATCCAGTTTCAGGGACAATTATGGGAAACTACGCATGAAATGCCTTATACATTCGGACTCAGTTTTAGTTATTTGGTCTATGGTGAGGTCTCGGAATCAAGACCATTCCCCGGCTTTCCAGAGGTATATCTTGATGTAGAAAGAATGAATAATATGGCTAATGCGCATCTCCTTTTTTATCTATCGCCATTCGAAGGCGTATTTAAACCATATCTTGAAGGCTTGTTCGGAGGGTCATATCTTTTCACAACATCGAAGGTCAAAAGCCAGCATTCGGATGAACCTTTTGCAGAAGATACGAATTTTGACGATTTCAACTGGAGTTATGGTGGTGGACTTGGAAGCCAGTTTTTGCTGACCGACAATTTGCCAGGAATAAAGTCGCTCTATCTTGATGTTAAATTAAGATATTTATACGGCACCGAAGCCGAATATCTTACCGAAGAAGACATCGAAATTATTTCTGCAACGCAAGTACGTTACAATATAAGACGCTCAAGAACTGACTTGCTGACATTCGGAATCGGCATCGTCGTAAATTTTTAGCCGTTTCTTTATTTAGTGCTTAGATTTTTATATAATTGTTCAGTTAATATTTACAAACTAATATAAAAAGGTGGAATTATGGTATCTTACAAAGAATTGGGCCTGGTTAATTCCAGAGAACTTTTCAAAAAAGCTGTCGATGGTGGTTACGCAATACCTGCATTCAATTTTAATAATCTCGAACAACTGCAGGCAATCGTAAGCGCATGCGTGGAAACGAAATCGCCTGTCATACTTCAGGTTTCCAGCGGAGCGCGTAAATATGCAAATCAAACTTTACTGAAAAATCTTGCAAAGGGTGCCGTAGAATATGCTGAAGAACTTGGATATAAAATTCCGATCGTTTTGCATCTTGATCACGGCGATACTTTTGAACTGTGCAAATCGTGCATCGAAATGGGTTTTTCTTCGGTAATGATTGATGGCTCGCATCATCCCTATGAAAAAAATGTGGAATTGACCGCTCAGGTGGTTGAGTACGCTCATAAATACGATGTTACTGTAGAAGGTGAACTCGGTGTTTTAGCAGGTATTGAAGATGAAGTACAAAGTGAAGTTACTCATTATACAAGACCCGAAGAAGTTGAAGACTTTGTTAAAAAGACAGGTGTCGATTCACTTGCAATATCAATCGGTACGTCGCACGGAGCAAATAAATTCAGACCAGAGCAGTGTACACGTAATGAGGACGGGATTTTAATTCCTCCGCCGTTGAGGTTCGACATTCTTGAAGAAATAGAAAAGAGGATACCCGGCTTCCCGATTGTGCTTCACGGTGCTTCTTCTGTGCCGCCTGAACTTGTAAAAATCATCAACAGCAACGGTGGTCGCCTGAAGGATGCAGTAGGAATTCCAGAAGAACAACTTAGAAGAGCTGCCCGCTCGGCTGTTTGCAAAATCAATATCGATTCCGACGGAAGACTTGCAATGACTGCCGCAATCAGAAAATATTTGAACGAACATCCAGAAGAATTCGACCCGCGTAAATATCTCGGTCCTGCTCGCGAATCGTTGAAAGAACTCTACAAACACAAAATCGTTAACGTACTCGGCAGTAACGACAAAGCTTAATTATCTATATAAAAAAGAGGCTGTCATATCGACAGCCTTCCTTTAAAATTCTACGTCAATTTCTAAATCTATTTTTCCAGCAAAAAGTCCGCAATTCTTCCGAGGTCTTTTACATCCAGATTATTGTAGGCGGGCATTACTATATTTCTATATTTTAATTTGTATTCCTTAAAACGTTCGCCGCTGCCGTATGACGATGGATTACGCAAGTAGTTGATTAATCCATCCCGTGTCCAGTGTTCCTTAATATTTACCAGTGCAGGAGCAATATTGCTGCCTTCGAGGTTTTGACCATGACACGAGACGCACCCCGTTTGCTGGATTAATGTCATGGCGTCCAATTCCTGATTCGATTGCATTGTTTTCTCAGAATAATTTTCAGAATTCGAGAACGTCTCTTCCTTCTGAAGAATTCTACCTAGAATGAAGAGCAACAAGAAAATTCCCAAAAAAGCAGCAAGCCATTTCTGTGCATTTGTCATTTTAGATTCCTTTCATGAATTTTAAATGTAAAGTTATTATTACCCCGATTATTAAACAAATTAATTTGAGATTATTTCTTTGTGATAATATTCTTTGTATTTAATGATTGCGTTGAAAATCGATTCTGCTATTTCTTTTTGTCCTTTGCTACTTTTAAGATACTCCTCGTCGCGGCGATTTGAAATATATCCTGTTTCAATTAATACTGACGGCATAGAAGCTCCGACCAGTACATAAAATCCAGCTTGTTTAACGCCATTAGCCGGGATTTTAACCTTTCTCTTCCATTCATCGTTAAGAATTTCAGCAAACTTTTCTGAATAGCGCATATATTGTGAATGAGCCATGCTTACGAGTATAAAGTTTTCGTCCGTCAATTCCTTGTATCTGTCTGGATTATCTTCGTATGCAATCACACTGTTTTCAAATTCTGCAATAGCAATGGCTTCTTGAGTTTTGCCGGGTCTCAAAAGATAAACTTCGAAACCTCTTTGTGTGTTTTTTCCCTTGGGCATTGAATTACAATGGATCGATATGAACAATTTACCGTTTGCTTCGTTGGCAATTTTTCCTCTTCTATATAGTTCAATAAAACTGTCGTCGGTGCGAGTATAAACCACTTTGACATCTGGCATTGACTTTTCAATCAGTTCTCCGAGTTCGAGAGCAATTTTGAGATTGATATCTTTTTCTTTAACGCCTGTAGTCCCAATGGCGCCAGGGTCTTTGCCGCCGTGCCCTGCATCGATTACAATTGTATCGAAAATCCATTTCTCCAGAGTAGGATTATTATCAGCAGTAAACAATTTGTTGTGAACTGTTATAATCAATTCCCCTTTTGATGGATTGCGTATTATTTCGGCGTTGGAATAATCGCCTGATAAACCGAATTCTATCTGTTTGCTATTCTGAGAGATATTTATAAGTCTAATTGATTTGATAAATCCTTTGGGACTAAATTGACTGGTTAATTCTGGATTGATTTTTTCAGAAGAAAAAAAGAGAAACAGTTTGTTGTCTTTTATCGAAATTCGCGGTGTAATTACGCTTTCGGAAATTTTTAATCTTATTAATGAACCATTTGCTTTCTCTTCGATGCTGATATTTTGAATGTCATAAATATTCATATCTGCAGGCAGACTTTCTTCTGATAGAGCTTTCTTCGATAAAATTAAATGTTTTCTGGATGGAATGAATTTAATGCTGTAGCCCGAAGTTTTTTCGAGATAGTCGAGCGTATACGACAATGGAAAAAAGACGTCGTTTTTAATAAAAAGCGTGGATAAGGGTAATTGATAAATTTCCTGTTTACCCGAATTTTTGTCGGTTAAAACTATAAATTGGCTCTTAGCTGTAAACTTGATATTATATAATTTGTATTTTAATTCGATTTTTTGAGTTTTGTCGGCGTAATAAATCCCTGCCGAAGTCAGCGAGGCAAATTCGGTGGCAGATACGTAAACGTTTCCTTTTTTTGTTACAAAAGAAAGATGAGCTGAAGTATCAGGTAATTCAACCGAAAGTTGGTAAAGACGTTGAGCCGAAACCGAAATTGTTAATAATAATATTAATGAAAGGAGATGAATATATTTCATGACAGGTTACCCGATAAAAGGTATCATAAAAGGAGTTGATTTTTTATAATTAGTATATTCTTCACCTAAATGCTTTTCGAGCAATTTATCTTCCAGGATTGCTCTAAGTACGAAAAGGGGCAGTTCAACCATCAAAACAATAGGTATGATTAAGTAACTTGCAAAAGCCAGACCTGCGCCCAAATCGCTCAGCACCTGACTCAGATATTGTGGATGACGAATGAATTTATAAGGACCGTTAGTAATCAATTTATGATTTTTCAATATAGCTACATCTTGCGTATAATAATTCCCAAGTGTCTTATAAGATTTAATTTGCAGCCATGAAAAAATAATATAAAGCAATAACCCGATTGTTCTAGGATAGAGAAGTTTTTCATCGTGAGAGTTATTCAAAGTACCGACACCGAAGAATGAGAGAATAATAAGTACCAATATCAAAGCCGATATATTTGGCGGAATTTTTTGCAGATAAGTAACCGGTCGTTCTACTACTTTGGTAATCGATGTTTTTAGCCCTTTGCGTGCGCCGCTCCAATTTGCGCTGCTTGATACTATTAAATTAATTAGTACCAGTATTGAGATAGCATCCATTATGAAATCCAAATAATAGTTTATTTGTAATATAATAACTTTGTGATATAAATCTCTAATATTAGTTGCCTCTGCAAATTTTACATGTTAAATTTACACTCGAGTAGAACCATTAAATAAAATGTTGCCTATTTTCGATAATTTAATAAATAGCACGCAATTTGAAGTAAACAAATAGAATATCAGCTCTTCAGAAGGGTTGAAGATGAATACAGGACAGATGTTAATAACAATCGGAGCTATCTTTCTGCTGACTACGGTTATATTGAATGTCAATAGAGGTTTGATGACCACAACAACTACAATGTACGACAGTCGTTATCATATTATGGGCATTTCTTTAGCCACATCAACTATTGAAAGAGCGACCGGACTGGCTTTTGACAACGAGAGCGATACGACGGACATAACTTCGTTAGCGCAGTTAACTTTACCAGGGAATCTTGGCATTGAAAACGGGGAATCGTCAGACAATCCAGAAGCATTTAATGATTTTGATGATTATAATTGTTACCGTTATGTTCCCAAAGCTGACACAATAAGATTGGAAGGGACTGACAGTCTTTTGGTGTACAATACCCTCTGCCAGGTCGACTATGTGGAGCCTGATAATCCGGAACAGGTAGCGTCCAATAGAACATGGCATAAGAGAATCGTTGTAAAAGTATTCAGCAACAGCATGTCCGATACCGTGTCGATGTCTACTGTTTTTAGCTACTGGTATTTCAGGTGATAAAATGGGATTTAGTACATTATTGGACATATTGGGTTCAACAATAGTCGGTGGAATGCTCCTATTAATTCTGTTCAGGATGAACGACGCAGCCGTGGAAAATAATTATAATTTCAGCGGTGAAAAAATTGTTCAGCAAAATTTAACCGAAGTGGTTAGATTGCTCGAATACGATTTTCGTAAGATCGGTTATTGTAAAGATTGGTCAAAAATTCCCGATCCTACAAAGGCAATTTTATATGCCGATTCAAATGGGATCAGATTCTTAACGGATATAGTCACAACTGCCGATCCTGTTGGGGATGGAGTTCCCGACGAAATTTATTATTATGTTGACCCGAATGATACACTTACGTCTCAGACACCCAATCCGAATGACGTAATACTTTACAGAGTGGTTAACAATGAAACTCCCAAAGGAGCTAACCTCGGTATTACAAAATTCAAGCTTACATATTATGATGCACTTGGAAATAAAATTACGAATTTCCCTTCTGCACCTCCTCTGGGTATTGCGACTATACAAATTGATATCGCCGTAGAAAATCCGTATGCATACGGCAATGATTATTCATTTGACAAACGAGTTATTTGGCGTCAAATCAGATTAGCCGCAAGAAATTTGGGTAACAGATAATAAGGTAATAATGGGCGGTAAAGCAGCAATACTGTTAGTACTCGGATTCAGCCTTGTCTTTATGGTTGCAGGCATGAATTTTAATCGTATGTCGACTGATACTGTCGATAATATGGCTGCTTATTTCTACGAGACAAAAGCTCATCACATTGCTACTGCAGGAGTAAACTTAGTTGCAAATAAAGTTTTCTTAAATAATGATCTGCCGGATGGCAATTATAATTATAATTTTGACGGTGGCACTATTAATATAAGTCTTGTTACAATCAATCCATCGCAGGACCTACGAGAGATTACATCAATTGCAAACTATAAGGGAATTACTTCAACCGTCAAAATTTTGTTAAAACCGAGCAGCTTTTCAAAATATGCCTATTTTTCCGACACCGAAGGTGCGAATATATGGTGGACTACAAAAGATACAGTGTGGGGACCTTTCCACACTAACGGACAGTTGAGAGTAGCCGACGAACCGGTATTTTACGGAAAAGTAACAATTGATGGCAAGGTAGTAAAATATTCGAATAGTGCAAATCCGCATTTCTACGGTGGTCTTGAAACAGGTGTACATAAAGATATTCCTGAAGACGGCGTTGCAAGAGTGGGAACAGCCGCTGCCTCGGGCGGAAGAATTATAAGCGGACAGAACAAAGTTTATCTCGAATTTAGAGGCGATAGTGTGAGATATCGTTATAATACAGGCTCTCCGTGGAATTATGAACTCGCTTCTACATTTGCACCAAACGGGGTTATTTATGTGGAAAACGCTGAACTTCATGTTAGTGGTACTGTCAAAGGACAATATACAGTTGGTGTATCAGGTACAGGGAGCAATCGAGGCAAAATCTTTCTCGAAAACGATATAATTTGTTATGATAATCCTGAAACCAATCCGAACTCGACTGATATAATTGGATTGGTTGCAAAACGTGATGTGGCCATTGTAAACAATACCCCAAATAGTAACGACATCATAATACAGGCTGCAATTTATTCAGAAAGAGGTTCGTTCACTGTGGAAGATTATCAGCACGGTTCTCCAAGAGGTACAATAAGACTTTTTGGAGGTATTACTCAATATACCAGAGGACCGGTCGGACAATTTACTACAGACTGGTGGGGCAATACATATATCATTCATGGATATAATAAAAGATATAGATATGACGATAGATTAATGTTGCTCAGTCCTCCTGCTTTCCCCGGCACAGGCGGTTTCGAGATTATTTCCTGGTTCGAATAATCAGGGAATCAAATCTTCCAAAGCTTGTCTTATACTCTGAAATGTAAAACTAAATCCCTCAGAAGTAATTCTTTCCGGCTTTATCGGTGCACCGCTTAATATAATTTCGGAAGCCTCCCCCAGCACCAATCGAATTAATGATTCAGGAATTCTAAAAAGAACGGGTCTGTTTAATAACTTTCCAGCGGTTTTAATTAGTTTTTCCATCGTGATTATGCCTGGGCTAACTGCATTATAAACGCCACTCGATTTTTTTTCCAAAAGAAAATCAATCATTCTTATAGTGTCTTCAATATGAATCCAGGGGAAAAACTGTTTACCCGAACCGGGTACGGCACCTGCAAAATATTTAATTGGCTTGATTATTTTAGGCAAAGCTCCGCCTTTAGCACTTAATACTGCACCGAATCTCAAACATGCAGTTCGTACTTCCAAATGTTCAGCTGCTAAGGCGGACTTTTCCCACTTAGCTGTTAATTCAGCCAAAAAACCTTTCCCTTGTGGCGAATTTTCGTCAACAGGATTTGTAGTGTTGCCGTAATATCCTACTGCAGAAGCCGATATAAAATACGAGGGTTTGTTCGTGACCAAACCAAATGACTTTACCAAATTTTGTGTAAGTTTCACACGACTTTCTTGGATTGCCTTTTTAATCACAGAGTTCCATCTGCCCGAAGCCAGATTCTTTCCAGCCAGATTTATTATGGCTTCCGCACCATCGAGCGATTTTATCCATTCGCCTTGTTCGTAATAATTCCACGTAACGTACTCAATACCCTCAACTTTTTCTTTTGGAATGTTCCTTGTTAAAACGATTACTTTATATCCTTTGCCTCTCAGAAACAGCGTTAAGGATTGTCCTATTAATCCAGTACCACCTGCAATGACTATCTTACCTTCCATAATTTCATACCTTTGTATATTTTAATAACGACATTAACCCAAAATTGTCATTAGAAATTGATTAAGTTTATTAAAAATTGATAAAAG
>DYLP01000031.1 GCA_020722005.1 Melioribacter roseus | reverse complement strand
CTAACTATGTTTTTTTATTTATATTGTTTTACCTTTTTAGAGTGAACTCATTATTTTTTTTACTTCTTCAATAGCTCGTACTAAATCGCTATTTTCAACTACATAATCGAACTTATCTCTATAACCGAGTTCCATTTCAGCGCGTTCGATTCTCTTTTTAATATCATCTTCTGTTTCTGTCTTGCGATTTAGCAACCTTTGTTTCAAAGCTTCGATATCTGGCGGCACAATAAAAATCAAAACTGCATCGGGAAAAAACTTTTTAATATTTAATGCGCCTTTAACATCCACCTCGAATATTGTATTATACCCATTTGCCAGGTTATCTTCAACGGCATTTTTTAATGTGCCGTAATAGTAGTCATAGAATTTTTCCCATTCAATAAATTCATTATTTTCAATTTTCTTTTTAAATTCTTCTTCGGTAAGGAAGTGATAATCGACACCGTCGATTTCGCCAGGGCGTTTTTTACGCGTAGTAGCAGAAACTGAATACTTGAGTTCGGGAAAAGTTTTCAGTAATTCTTTAAGGATAGTAGTTTTCCCTGCACCACTCGGAGCAGAAAACACAAAAAGCTTGGGCTTCGTCACTCTTGTCTCACTCAATGTTTTGAATTTGTTCTCTTATCTTTTCAATTTCTTCTTTTATTTCGATCCCTAAGTGCGATATATGCTCGGAAATCGATTTACTGTTTATTGTATTAGCTTCACGATTCATTTCTTGAAGAATAAAATTGAGCTTTCTTCCCGCATCGTCGGAATTTTTCATCGTATCGAGAAATAATTTAATATGACTTCTGAGTCGAATGCACTCTTCTGTAATATCGTACCTTTCGGATAATATCGCAAGTTCATTTATTAATCTCTGCTGGTCATCGATCAATTCACCTGCCAGTTGATACGCTTTTCCCTTAAATTTTTCGTAATACTCTTTGAGATAGAATTCTTTTCTTTCTTCAATTTTCGTTAAAGATTCATCAATCTTATTTATTCTACCAAGAATGTCCTTTTCTAATTCCTTGCCTTCAGCTCTTTTCATCTTATTCATTTCTTCGATTGCAGCTTCAATTGAAGCAAGCACAAATTTCATTTCCTCTTCACTTTGGTCATTACTTCCATCGAAAAAGGCATCCTGAAAAACAAACAGGTCGGTCAATTTGATTTCATCTCTAAGACCTAATATATCTTTTATTTTTAGTAATACTTTATATGCATCCTTAACTGCTTCTGTATTTAATTCGCCGTATTTATCTTCCAGACCATCTTTTTTCAGAGAAATGCTCAAATAAACTTTTCCTCGTTTAATACTTTTTTTAATCTTTTCACGTATTTCGAATTCTTTACTCGATAGTGCTTTGGGCAGCTTTACCGATAAATCAAGGAACCGACTATTTAGACTTTTTATCTCGGTCTCAATTATGTTATTACCGAAATGGGTTTCATTTTTCCCATATCCGGTCATACTTACGAGCATTTAAAATCTCCGAAAAAGTTGACTTCAAATTTAGATAAAAATTGGCTCTTTACAAAATAACAGAGCCTGTTCTTAAAGACAGTCCCAATTATTTATTACTCGTAAATAATATTTCAAATCAGACAGGTTTTATTACAGCTTTTTGATTAGAGGCAATCATTAGTAGATTTAATCGGAAATAATTCTTATTGCGCAAAAATCAATTGCTACGATTGACGGAGTTGCAAATTCAGAAAAATTATCTCTTAAATTATCAGGATTAGTTTTGATTTAAGAGAAAGTTAAACGATTTCCCCCGTACCAACCTGATTTGTTCAGATAAGGTCAGGAAACAGATTTAGGGTTTTTCGAAAAATTATAAAATTTATTTTCTACTTCACCAAAAGCATAGTTTTTACATTACTCCAGTACTCAGTTTCTAATCTGTAAAAATAGAGACCGCTAGTAAGTCCAGCTCCATTAAATTCGATTGTATAACTGCCAGGAGTTTTAATTTCATTTACCAATTTTTTTATTTCCCTTCCGAGTAGGTCGTATACTGTTAATTGTACTCTCGAAGTTTTCGTTATTTTGTAACTTATTTTTGTCGAAGGATTAAACGGATTTGGATAGTTTTGAAGAAGAGCAAACTCAGATGGAATTTCAATAGCCGTATTGATATCTGTTGCAACGTTGCGAGGCACTGCAAGATAATCCACCTGCATCCATCCCCACGACATCCTCATTTCCACTTTATTTTCTCCTTCTCTTAGGTGTACTACAAGAGGAAATTCCTTCCATTCCGAAGTACCGCCTGTAAATTCATATTGAGTAACTAGCTCGTCATTCACATAAATAAACTGGCTCTTCGGTGAATTGTAAGCCAGGCGAGCCGCGAAACGAATTTCGTAGTCACCTTCCTGAAGATAATTATTAAATGTCCAGATAATTTTTGCATTTGAATCATTTGTTTTCATATCAACATAAGCAAAGCCACTGGTGTTCGGATCACTGACGATATTCATTCCGGGACCGGAGCGTTGTGCTCTCTCGGCTTCGAGACGAATAAAGGGCGGTTCTCCAACGGTAATATAAATCGGCTCAGATTCTCTCTTCAAGCCTTTGTTGTCGGTGGCAACAGCTGTTAATTTATAATGGTCAGGTTCGATGTTCGTCCATACAATTTTGTAAGGAGCTTGATTAACTTCGCCTATTTTAATTGTATCGTTAGCAAAAAATTCTACGTTAACCACTTCGCCGTCGAGGTCGCTTGCGTCGGCTTCGATTATCACGTCTGAACCTTCTTCAAAAATAGATTTATCCTCTGGAGAAATTATCGATACCAGGGGCCAATCTCCACTTATACCGTTAACATCCACTTCGGTTCTGTATGAATCCCAAATCGATTTTATACCTTCAAGTATTTGCTCTTTTTTCGATACCTGATTATCCGTCCACGACCAGGCAAGTGCACCAGCATAGCCGTTAAAAAAGAGTGTTTTATAGAGGTCGTTTGTAGCCACATTCAGTGTATTTTTCATATGGAATTCGGCAACAACCAGTGGTTTGGATAATCCCCACTTTGAAACATCATTATGAAAAGGCGATACTGATGTACCTTCTCCATGATCGTAATAATGAACCGTATAAAAATCGAGCGTTCCGTCTGGATCTCCTCCAGCTTCGACCAATCTTTCGTCTGTATAATAATTATAATTCATTATACTTGAAATTCGGTTGAGGTAGTCAGCCATTTCTTCATTTGTCAACGACAGATTATGAGAGGCATTGAAATCCCCTGTTATTTCATTTAATTGACTAGATGGCAATTGTCTATAATCGATTTTAGCCATTTTTGCAGCCGGTAGATCAGTCAATGCTTTTATATCCCATGTTCCGTTAGTAACCTGCGCAGTTGAATCTGTACGATGAATTGCACCGGCGCAAAGATTAACAAATCTCTGGACCGTCGACATTGGTATATGATCAATATCGGACCATCCAAATTCGTCGCTCATACCTTCGGGCTCGTTAAAGATTTCCCAGGCAATAATTGCCGGATGACCCTTTAATGAATCGACCATCGGTATCAATGCATTTTCGATATAAGCTTTTGTATAAATTGTATCGGTAAGCATCAACTTATTTCTATTGACGACCGTACTGCCGTTGTTAATACGTAGCATATCAAACGACCAGAGACAGAGAATTACTCCGATTTCACGTTCCCACGCAATATCCAGAGCCTTCTTTAAATCTTCTATAGTTCCTTTTCCCGGTCCGACTACAAATCCGTTTTGATCAAATTCAGGAGTGTTCGTTCCATTTGTATGAAGCCACCATCTAAGAGCATTTCCACCGTTATCGTGAAGCTTAAGGAGTACTTCCCCGAAAGTTTTGAAATCCGTTTCGCCCGGACCGATATCGTTTGCAAAATTGAGCCAGGCTAAATTCGTCCCATTTAAAAACAAACTTTGATTATTATATTGAATTCTGTTTACTTGCGGAAATACTGTTGCATGAAAATAAATTAAAAACGACAAGACCGTAGACCAAATTTTCATCTATTTCCTCTTTTTAGTTTATTTTATTTAATAACATATAAAGTGCCAAAGCAGTAACCACATATTTTAGAAAAAAAAGAAGAGAGTGGTGCAAGGGAAATTATCATTTTAATAAAAATTATTAATATCAGAAAGCTTCACCAATGCCAATATGAAATTGCAGTAATTCATTCCATACTTGTTTACGTAAGAAATTGCGTTTATCGTTCGGGTCGTAAATTTTAAAGCCAAAGTCGATTCTTAAAGGGGCAAATTCGGAATAGTAGCGGAATCCAAAACCAGCCGCTACTGCAAGACGATTGAAGCGAAAGTCCGCTGCTGCGTTTAATGTATTTCCGAAATCAATAAATGCAACGCCGCCGAAATTCCCGATTATTCTGTTTCGCGTTTCGAGCGAGCCTTCCAACAGGAAAAATCCTCCCGTTGGGGCTCCTTTTGCCAATATTGCTTCCAAATCTTCAAGTGTCAACTGACTCAATTTTTCAAAAGGCAATAAAATCTGGGGCGGTACAAGCTGTCTCGCACTCCAACCTCTAATCGAATTACTTCCACCAGAGTAAAAACGCTGGTTAATCGGAATGCCTGTTTTATCTCCGTAATAATTAAAAATGTTACCCGCTTTGAATTTAATTCCAAGTGAATTTTCAGGAGAATTATAGACAGGTATAAAAAATGTTGAAGTTAATGATGCCTTCAAGAAAAGGGGCCTCTCGAAACTGTTCCCAAAAGTGCGACTAATTAAATATGGTATCGAATTGCCCTCCTCAAGAAGAAGATTCAAAGAATAACCTTTAGTAGGGAAAAAAATATCGTTAGTTTGATTTGTCCCGAGAGAGACACCAAGCAATGCGTTGGTGCCGCTACGTACCAATTCTCCGCCAAGAACATTATAGATATAGTATCGCGATAGCGAATCGGCTTCCTGTTCCGTATAATTCAGACGCTGGTAATCGAGACTCAGTAAATTTATCAGATACAAATCCTTGTATTTATATTCTGCTCTTTCGATGTTCAAATATGCGCTCAATGAATTGAAATAGGTATACTGCGGCAATTCAAAATCGAAGCTTAGCTTGGCACCGTAGATAAACGAATTATATTCCTCTTTCCTTTTCTGAGTCGTAAAATAAGTTTCGTATTTGGTATTAATCGCTTTACCGAATAAAAAAGGTTGTTCGATTACAATACGCGTATCGATATAACCATAGATTGAAGAGTCAACGAATGAAGGATGTTTAATAAATTCGGTAAAATTCTGAGCTGCGGCAGAAGAAGATACGGTAAATTTTCTTGCATCGCCGAGGAAATTCTTCTTTGTAAAACTGAGTCCCAAACCCATATTAAATGTATTATCCTCGTTATTCATAATTAATTCGGGTGAGAGTTCATTTAATTTTCCTACGTCGGCGCTTATTACGAGCGGCACGTAATTATTTACCGTATCCGAAATTACACTGTTTATAATTGCGGACGTGAAAAGTTCGGTTCTGTAAAGTCGCACCTGTCCTCTTTGAATTTGATAGTTGCTGTAATATTCACCCGGTTTAATCCCAACGATTTGTCTTAAAAGTTCGTCGGTTATGTTATCCTTCCCAACACCAGTTATCGAAGTACGCACATCACTTATACGGTATCTGTCGCCAGGTGAAAAAGTAATATTTGCAACGACCCTGTTTTTGACAGTATCAACAAGTATTTCTGGCGGCTCAATAGAAGCCAGCATATAACCGTTATCTCTCAAAAAGCCAATGACATAATTTTTATTATTTTCGATTAAATCGTCTTTATAGACCCTGCCGGTATCTTTGGATGCACGGTTTAATAACATCTGTCTGAACGATTCTGGTATGGACTCCAGTCCGTTTAGATTAAGTTTTTTTATAATCGCGGGTTCAGATTCATTTATATAGTAATTTAGCGTAATCTCGCCATCATAAAGTTGATAATCGTACGACACTCTTACTTTGAAAAAACCATTTGAATGGTAATAGTCCTTAATTGATTTAAGGTCGGCAGCAATAAGCAAAGAATCGAAATAGATGGGCGATTTTCCAAAATCTGATATTGAATTCAAAAATTGTGAAAACCAGACGGGCGTTTCTCTCGAAATAATCACTCTCCGCAATTCACTGTCGGAAATAGAATTATTGCCTTCAAAATTTATTTTGACAAGTTCGTATTTCTCCTGTTGAGCGAATGTAAAAGAAACGATAAAAATTAAATTAAATATGAGATAAAATCTTTTCACTTTTCCGTCAATGGATAATTGTTACCGGGGTACCGAATTTTACTACAGAACAAAGTTCGTCGATGTCTCTGTTGCTCACGGCGGCTGAGCCATTTGTCCAATTAAAAGCAAAAGGGAGATTTCTGAAAATATAATCGTATTTACCGATTCCGTGTATACCAATATTCGAACCTAATGGAGTATCGCCGGGCGGGCAAATTTCTTTCTCAGAAGCTTCTATAATTCTGGCACAGTCTGCCTCACCGATGTATCCTCTTCGAAGAGCTTCTGTAGCATCGTGTGCGTTGGGATAATTAATGTGAATAAATTTATGATATTTGTGCACTGTATCGATGCCACAAACAAAATACTTTCCAGTAGGCGTAATTAGATCGCGTGCAGATGTTTTAATGTTACCATTATTCTGTCCGAATACCACTTTATAATTTTTTATTAATTCGTTTTCCGAATATAACTCCAGTTTATAATTTTTTCTGTCTATTAATATCGAGATGTTATCTAAACTTTTTAATCCTTTTCGGGACATAATGCTATCAAGACTTTCTTGCTTCATATTCAAAAACATCCCATAGAGCACAAGTCCCAAAAAAAATACTACTATACTTGCTGATATATAAAAAATATTTCGTAACATCAGTTAATATAAGGTGATAAAAGAGGGTGACTAAAAAGTAATGTTTTTTAATAAATAAGCCGCTAATTCCACTTTACGAATTTGTAGTTGAATAATTACTTTTCAGTCACCCTCATATTGTTTATTTTTTATTTTCTGCTTCGACTGCTGCAATAGCCGTCATATTGATTATATCCCTGACAGTATCTCCTCTTTGTAACACATGGACGGGTTTCTTCATACCCATTAAAATCGGGCCTATTACGGTGGCGTCTGTAAGCCGTTGTAATAATTTATAAGAAATATTGCCCGCATCGAGATTCGGGAATATCAGTACATTTGCGCCTCCTTTCAAAGCGCTGAAAGGAAATTCAGATTCGAGGCGCTCGGGCACAACAGCCGTATCTGCCTGCATTTCGCCGTCGATTACCAAATCCGGTCTCTTCTCTTTAACTATACGAACCGCATCTGCAACTTTACTTGACTGTGGACTTGGAGCGCTCCCGAAATTACTAAAAGATAGCATGGCAATTTTCGGCACAATATCGAATACCTTTACGGTTTCGGCGGTAATGATCGCAATTTCTGCAAGTTGCTCGGCAGTAGGATCTACATTGACAGTAGTATCGGCGAAGAAATAGATTTTTCTTTTAATTATGACGATATACATTCCCGAAACAATCTTAAATCCTTCTTTAACACCGATACACTGAAGAGCAGGTCGAATAGTTTGTGGGTAATGAGAAGTTAATCCGCTCAGAAGTGCGTCGGCATCTCCCATCTCGACCATCATTGCTCCAAAATAATTCGGTTGTTTCATCATTTGTTTGGCGTCTCTCGGTGTAATTCCTTTACGCTGACGTTTTCGATAGAAAGCTTCAGCGTATATATTGAGTTTGTCTGATTTTTCTGGATTAATTATTTCGAATATTTTCTCATCGTATTCGAGTTCATTGATTTTATTTTTTATAATCGTATCATCCCCGAGTAGAACCGGCAATCCGATATTTTCTTCATAAATTGAATGTGCAGCGCGGATAATTTTTTCTTCTTCACCTTCGGCATAGACAATTTTCTTGGGATTCTTCCTTGCTTTATGAAGCATCACTCTTACTATTTCTGTCGAAAAGCCAAGTCTTTCCTGGAGTTGTTCTTTGTAGGCATCGAAATCTTTGATCGGTGTGCGAGCTACTCCTGTATCAATTGCTGCTTTGGCAACCGCTGGAGCTACATACCATAAAACGCGCTGATCAAACGGCTTGGGTATAATATACTCGGGACCGAATGAAAATTCCTTACCGCCATAAGCGTGCAGTACGACTTCTGGTACTTTTTCTCTTGCCAGTTTTGCGAGTGCTTTAACTGCAGCCATTTTCATTTCCTGATTAATTTTGCGCGCTCTAACATCGAGAGCTCCTCTGAAAATAAAAGGAAATCCCAATACATTATTAACCTGATTTGGATAATCGCTCCTTCCAGTTGCCATTATAATATCGCTTCTTGCATCAATTGCATCTTCATAAGTAATCTCGGGGTCGGGATTAGCCATAGCAAGCACAATAGGATTCTTTGCCATTGACCGTACCATCTCTTTGCTTACAATATTCCCTTTCGATAGACCGATAAAGACATCTGCGCCTTTCATTGCGTCGGCTAGATCTTTATAGACAATATCCTGTGCAAAATGCTCCTTGTATTTATTCAGGTCGTTTCTTTTCTTATTAATGTGACCTTTGGAATCGAACATCGAAATATTTTCTTTTGTAGCTCCTGCAGCAATATACATTTTGCAGCATGAGATAGCCGCAGCGCCTGCTCCCGAAACCACTATTCGTAAATCCTTTAATTCTTTACCGGCAATTTCAGCCGCATTGATTAATGCGGCACAGGATATTATTGCCGTGCCGTGTTGATCATCGTGAAATACCGGAATATTCATAGTACGAATCAATTCCTCTTCGATCTCGAAACATTCAGGTGCTTTAATGTCTTCAAGGTTAATTCCGCCAAATGTTGGTTCGAGCAATTGTACAGCTCTTATAATTTCTTTTGGATCTTTAGTATTAAGTTCGATATCGAAAACGTCGATATCAGCAAATCTTTTGAATAACACTCCTTTCCCTTCCATTACTGGCTTACCGGCATGCGGACCAATATCTCCCAATCCCAGTACTGCAGTGCCATTCGATACAACAGCCACGAGGTTACCTTTCGCGGTATAATTGTAAACGTCGTCGTCGTTGCGGGCTATTTCTCTGCACGGCTCGGCAACGCCAGGAGTATAAGCAAGCGATAATTCACGTGCAGTATAACACGGTTTTGTAGGTACAACTTCAATCTTACCTTTTCTGCCCTCGCTATGATAACGAAGAGCTTCTTCTTTAAGGGTTGACATAAATGCCTCGAAAATTTGTTTGATTTATTTATTTGTATACTAAAATATGGATTATAGTTATAATCTGCTCGCAGTTTTTGACGGTTTAATTGAAGAAATGTTTAAATCGAGGGGAAGGTTGCCCCATAATAAAATTTAGAGGCAACCAGTAATTTCATTAGACCTTCATAATTTCTTCTTCTTTATGCTTAATCATTTCATCGACTCGGGCAATATGTTCGTCTGTAACTTTCTGGACTTCTTTTTCGAGGTCTTTTAATTGGTCTTCTGTAATTTCTTTATTCTTTTCCATTTTTTTGAGATGGTCGTTTGCATCACGCCTTACATTGCGGAGAGCAATTTTAGCATCCTCACCAAATTTTTTTACGAGTTTGACCAATTCTTTTCTTCTTTCTTCAGTTAAAGGTGGAATAGGAACCTTGATATTGGTTCCGTCATTTATGGGATTCAAACCGAGGTCGGCAATCATTATTGCCTTTTCAATTGCTCCAATAACGGATTTATCCCAGGGCGTAATCGAAAGTGTATGAGCATCTAAAACAGTAACGTTTGCCACCTGATTTAACGGCGACATTGAACCGTAATATTCAATTTTAATACCGTCCAGGAGTGCAGTTGTAGCTTTACCGGTTCGAATCTTTGCTATTTCGTTTCTAAATGCTTCTAAGCTTTTATCCATTTTGTTTTTGGCGTCTTTAATAACAGTATTTGTAGTCATAATAGCCCCGTTTTTATTTTAGATTAATAATTTCCTACCGATGTGCCTATTTGTTCGCCTGTAATAATCTTATAAAGATTATCAGACTTGTCCATATTAAAGACAATGATGGGTAAATTATTTTCCCTGCACAAACTGATGGCTGTCAAGTCCATTACTCTGAGATTATTCTGTAAAACATCCATATAAGAGATTTTATCGAACATGCTGGCATTTGGGTTTTTTTCTGGATCGGAATCGAAAACGCCGTCGACACGCGTGCCTTTAAAGATTGCGCCGGCTTCTATTTCTACTGCACGGAGCGTTGCAGCTGTATCTGTACTAAAATAAGGATGTCCAGTACCTGCTCCAAAAATTACGATCCTCCCTTTTTCAAGATGCCTGATTGCACGTCTTCTAATGTATGGTTCTGCAATTTCTTCCATTTTTATTGCACTCATCAAACGCGTAAAAACACCCTTTTTTTCGAGTGTATTCTGAAGAGCCAGAGAGTTTATTATAGTTGCAAGCATACCCATCTGGTCGCCCGTTACACGATCGATTCCCTGAGAAGAGGCATTCAAACCTCTATAGATATTTCCACCTCCGATTACCAGTCCAACCTGAACTCCCAGATTGTGCACTTTGATTATCTCGTCAGCAAAATAATTAAGCACCTGTGGATCGATTCCGTATGACTGGTCGCCCATTAGAGATTCGCCGCTGAGTTTGAGTAAAATTCTTTTGTATTTTACTTCCGCCATTGGAAACTCGAATTAATTTTAAGGGGGTAAGTCAATATAAAAAAAAAGGTCTTATTTGGAAATAAGACCTTTTCTTACAAGATTATTTTTTTTCGTCGCTCGTATGATACCTTCTAAAGGTTTTTAATTTTACCTGCGCACCATTGGCTTTGTTGAATTCGTCGATTAAAGCACCTACTTTTTTTGTATTGTCTTTAACAAAGATCTGTTCAACAAGACAATTTTCTTCGAAAAATTTATTCAGTTTACCGGTAGCGATTTTTTCGAGCACCTGTTCTTGTTTTCCTTCTTTACGCGCAACTTCTTTATAAATCTCAAGTTCTTTTTCTATCAGGGCTTTGTCTACTTCATCGCGATAGATAGTCAATGGTTTCATTGCAGCAATCTGCATTGCAATATCTTTCAGAATTACGGCAAGTTCTTTTTTCTTGTCTTGCGGTGCATTTTCGGCAGCCAGCAATACGCCCAGCTTAGAACCGTGATGGACATAATCAACAATCAAGCCGTTTTCAACATTAACAATATCAAACCTGGAAATTTCGATTTTCTCGCCGATTTTTCCGGTAATATCGTTGAGAGCGTCTTTGAGAGTGGTGCCGTCAATTGACAGATTCAAAAGCATTTCTACATTATCGGGTTTTTGTTTGAGTATTAGTTCAAGAGCAGTTTCTGCGAATTTAACAAAGTCATCACTTTTGGCAACAAAATCTGTTTCGCAATTTACTTCAAGAATTGCTGCCGAATTACCGTTATCGAATACTTTCGTAAGAATCAAACCTTCGCTTGCGGTTCTTTCTGCTCGTTTAGCGGCAACGGCGGCTCCTTTTTTACGCAATATTTCGATAGCTTTTTCAAAATCGCCGTTGGATTCTTCAAGAGCCTTTTTGCAATCGAGCATACCGGCGCCTGTTTTTTCTCTCAACTCTTTTACTTGTGCAGCACTTATAGCCATTATAAACATTCCTCCATATTTACATTTTACGCAAAAGATCGACCCCAAAAAGGTCGAGCATTAATTTTGGGCTTCTTCGTTTGATGATTCTTCTGCTTTTTCTTCTCTAGGTTTTTCCTCATTCTGAGTATCAGATGTTTTCCTTGTATCGGATTTCTTCTCGTTTTTATTGTCGAATTTAACTTTTCTGATACGTGGTTTTTTCGGCTTCTCGTCTTTTTCTTCTTCTGTTTCGTTTACTTTCTTTTCTCTCTCTTTTTCGGCAACTTCGTGAGCTTTAAGTTCTTTAGCTTTTGCATTGCCTTCAATTACAGCGTCGGCAATTGACCTGGTTATAATCTCGATGGCTCGAGAAGCGTCGTCGTTTGCGGGAATTACATAATCGATCGGGTCAGGATCACAATTTGTATCGACAATTGCAAAGACAGGAATGTTGAGTCTGTTTGCTTCTTTTACTGCTATCTCTTCTTTTTTAACATCAACAATAAAGAGAGCGCCGGGCAGCCGTGTCATCGTTTCAACGCCGTCAAGAACTTTACGTAGCTTGTCTCGCTCGCGTGTTAATTTCAGACGCTCTTTTTTTGTAATTTTGTCAAATGTGCCATCGCTTTCCATTTTATCGATGTTTTGCAGGCGTTTAACGCTTTTGCGAATAGTAGAAAAGTTTGTGAGCATACCACCCAACCATCTTTCGCTGACCCAGTTTGAATCGCATCTTTTAGCTTCTTCGGCAATAATTCCTTTGGCTTGTTTTTTTGTCCCTACAAAAAGAACTTTTTTACCTTGCGATACGAGCTCGAGCATGGCTTGTTTGGCTTGCTCAATTGCTTCCTGAGTTTTTTTCAAGTCGATGATGTGAATCCCATTCTTTTCCATAAAGATGTAGGGTTTCATTTTGGGATTCCAGCGGCGGGTTAAGTGCCCGAAATGGGCTCCTGCTTCAATTAAATCGTTAAGACCTATCTTGGACATAATGATTCTCCTGTTTTTCTTCTACTCTCTCCTTTCCTTTGCGTGTGGAAAGTTTGCTCTTCATCCCAATGCGCGGGACACAGGACGCAAAATGAGAGTATGAATGTTAATAAATTATCTCTTAGAAAATTGAAATCTTTTGCGAGCTTTCTTCTGACCGTATTTTTTGCGCTCGACCATTCTGGGGTCTCTTTTGAGAAGACCTTCGGTTTTTAGTAACGACCTAAAATTGGGATTAATGACTTCGAGAGCGCGTGCAATCCCTAATCGAATTGCCTCGGATTGTCCCGAAATGCCACCTCCGTTAGTATTAACAAAAACGTCATATTTACCGAGCGTTTCTGTTACAACAAACGGCAGAAGGATATTGTCTCTGTGTACTTTCTGTGGGAAATAGTTTTCAAATTCCCTTTCATTAACCGTTACTTTACCGGAACCGCTTCTCAGAAATACTCTGGCAACTGAATTTTTTCTGCGTCCAACGAATATTTTATCTGCCATCAAATCTCTCCATTATAAACTTATTACTTCTGGTTTTTGTGCTTTGTGAGGATGCTCTTCACCGGCATAAACTTTTAACTTTCTAAATAGTTTTCTGCCCAAACGGTTTTTAGGAAGCATTCCCTTAACTGCTAATTCAATAACATATTCCGGCTTTTTGGCAAGCAAATCGGAAAAGCTTGTAATTTTTACACCGCCCGGATATAACGAGTGATGGAAATATGTTTTGAGCTGTTCTCTTTTACCAGTCATTTTGATCTTATCGGCATTAATAACAATCACAAAATCACCAGTGTCCATATTCGGCGTAAATATTGGTTTGTGTTTACCGCGAATAATACTTGCAACTCTGGCTGCCAACCTACCCAGTACCTGGTCTTTGGCATCGACTATGTACCATTTTCTATCCGCATCCTCAGATTTAATAAATTTTGTAATTTTCTCCTGCTTCAAGATATCCTCCAAACATAAAATGCTATTTTTCAAAGGTTTCAAATATATTTCTATATTCTAAGAATGTCAAGAAAAGTTGGTTGAAATTTTTAGTTTTAGCAAGTTTTCCTGAACATTTGACTTGATTCATCTCTTTTATGAATAACAGAGGAAGAGAATTTATCTTGTTTCGGTACTTTTTCATATTTAATCGAAAAAATTATTTATTATATTTCTGCTTCAAATTTAAAAAGGAAAGGAAAATAATGAGACAGAAAAAAGATTATTTAAAGGAAATAATCAAACACATCGATATCAAACAACATAATGTAGTACCTCTCGTAGATTCAATGTCATCGATGGCATTCAGCGCCCGTGACCTGAATCGTGCAGCGAAAATTTATGAAAAGATGCTTTCAGATAAAGATTGTACTGTAATCTTGACACTTGCAGGCAGTTTATTCAGCGCCGGTCTAAAGAAAGTGGTTCACGACCTTGTCACAAATAACATGGTTGACGTAATCGTTTCGACTGGAGCGATAATGGTAGACCAGGACTTTTTCGAGGCGCTCGGATTCAAACATTATATCGGTTCTCCCTACGTCGACGACAATGAATTGCGCGAACTCCATATCGACAGAATCTACGATACATTCATCGACGAAGACGAACTCAGGATATGCGACGAAACAACGGCTAAAATTTTCGATAATCTTGAACCGCGTCCTTATTCGTCGAGGGAATTATTGTGGCATTTCGGAAAATATCTGGATGAAATTGGTGGACCTAAAGTGGACGACAGCGTGGTCTATGCAGCTTACAAAAACAACGTGCCGATTTTTGTACCGGCATTTTCGGATTGTTCGGCTGGTTTTGGGATAATAATGCATCAACATAACAACCCGGGAAACCACGTTTCTTTCGATTCGGGGAAAGATTTTTATGAATTGACTCAAATTAAATTAAATAGCAAGGAAACGGGAATATTTATGGTCGGCGGTGGAGTACCCAAGAACTTCACGCAGGATATCGTTGTGGCAGCCGATATTCTTAAGGAAAATGCTCCGATGCATAAATATGCAATCCAAATTACTGTTGCCGATGTGCGCGACGGAGCTCTTTCGAGTTCGACCCTCAAAGAGGCAAGCTCGTGGGGTAAAGTTGAAACTACTTACGAACAAATGGTTTATTCGGAAGCCACTATTGCCATGCCGCTAATTGCTGGCTATGCTTACCATAAAGGTGTATGGAAAAACAGAGGGAAAAAAGAATGGCAGAAATTATTCCTTAAAGAAAACATATCGATTAAATAAATAAATTGTAAGCGGGGCTATCTAAAAGCAAAAAGCTCGACGAATTATTCATGAAAATTCGTAAAATTTGCGTTCTCTCTTAAAGAGATATTTTGATAGCCCCGTTTTTTAATTGCTCACCTTTACTTTTATTACAACTTTTTTAACCGCAGTTGAAAGATCTACCGCGATACCCGGCATGTGAATGTCTGTAGGGAAAAAGATAGCAAAGCAACCACTTCCCAGAATTAAAAAATCGCCCTCTCCTTTAAGAAACATAATATCTTTATCTGAATTGTATTCTTCGGTGACAATCATTTTGGCTGGAAAAGAAAATCCAATTTTTTCCTTTCCTGATACAATATATTGTATATCTGCGTATTTTTTATGCGCTTCCCATTTACCTGCTGTTCGAGGCTTTGTGTCATAATTTTGAACTATCGCAAAAACATTTTCACCATCGATTTCATATTTACCTTCGCCGATATTTTCCAGATCGCTGTTTTTTAAAAATTCGAAAGCTTTTCGAAAATTCTCTCCCAGCGGGTAATAGAGTTCTACATGTTTAATTTGATCGAGTATCATATCTCTCCCCTTTTAGTATTTCAGGCTTAGAGTTCGAAAAGAACTCCTGCTGTAATAATATAAAAATTATTTTTAAATTCTTTTATGCCAGGCAGACGGTCGAGTTTCAAATCGAGGAAGACGTATCTAACGTCGCCTGTTAGGATCAAATTCCCAAGTCCCAATTCTGCTCCTATACCAATGTGATAGCCGAATTCACTCTTAGTCTCGTCCTTTAGTCCCAATAAATTAAATTCCTCAGCATAATCGATTTTAGTATTGTACCAGCCCGCCCCAACTGTACCGTATAAAAGAGGGAAGAAATAGAGCATACCGCTAACCATTACAGGATACATTGTGGTTTTAAGAGCCCCGCCATCGTATTCTTCTGTACGGTAATTAATAGAAGCCTCAAGTGCAAGCGAGCGTGCAAGATAAAATCTTCCAGCAGCCCCAAGCATAACCGCTCCTTCTGCGTCTTCCGACTTGTGATAACCGAGTTGCGGTCCAATTGCAATTGTCTGAGCCTTAACTTCGTAAGTCATAATAATTATAAAAAATATTGCGACTAATTTCCGAAACATGGTGCCTCCGCTATTTTATTGTGTGAAACTTAATATGCGACGGATATTGACTATTGAAATATACTCTGTTGACCGTTTTTTGAAAATCGTCTTCGGATGCATTATAGATATCTACGAATTTCTGTGGATTCCTGTCGAAGAATGGGAAGAAGCTGCTCTGGATTTGTATCATTATCCTGTGACCTTTTAAGAACGTATGGTCAATATCATTCAAACGGAATTTAAGATTTGTTACTTGATCGGGTACAAAGGGTTCTGGTTTCTCGTAGCTATTTCTAAATTTCCCTCTCATTATTTCATAACGAATAAGCCGCTGGTAACCTCCGTATTCCACCTCCGAACCGTTCATATCTTCTTCGTCGTATGGATAAACATCGATTATTTTTACGACCCAGTCAGCATCTGTACCGCTTGTCGAAACGTAAATATCGACGTCAATCGGACCTGTAATTGTATAGTCTTCTTCAAGTGGAGCAGTTGAATACGAGAGTACGTCAGGGCGCGAGTCTGCAAAACGCTGGTCTTCGCTCATATAAGTTCTATTATACATCATGCGTGAATCGTAAAATTTTGCCGTATAAGGAACGGGATTATCAGGATCACTAACAAATTCATCAAAGCGGACATCTAAGTAAGCAGGCTTTTCCCATAAAAGATTTCCGTTTTTGCCTAAATAAAAACTCGTAATTTCTGAATTTTTCGGCGGAAAACTTTCATACTCGACCCACGTGTTGCTTCCAGTTCCATAAGTTAACACTTCGGGTAATTCAATTTTACCTTCACCTTTTAAATAATAATTAAAGAACGGAAATATTATCGAATCGTTGTAGTACTTACTCGTACTATCCGGGAAGGTGTAATCACCGAATGAATTTCCGTCTGAGCGTGCCCATCCGCCGTGACTCCACGGACCCATTATAAGCCGGCAATTATTTAAAGGATTCTTTTCTTCGATAGACCTGTAGATATTCAGAGGTCCGTAAAGATCTTCCGAGTCGTACCAACCTCCTACAATTAAAACCGCCGGTTTAGTATTCTTAAAATGAGGCAAATTATTACGCTCTTTCCAAAATTCGTCATATGTGCCGTGTTCCATTATTTGATTCCAGAAAGGTAATGTGTTGTGGAAAAATTTTTCGTTTATATTTTTCAGCGGACCCAAGTCGAGAAAAAACGTATACATATCAGGCGAATCATACGGCTCGATTGTTTTCCATGTAGTAGTAAGAGAATCTCTCGGTTGGTCAAATGATTTAAAGAAATTAAACGACATTGAGAGTGAAAATGCACCGTTGTGATGCATATCGTCGCCGATGAACCAGTCTGCAATCGGAGCTTGAGGCGACACGGCTTTCAAAGCTGGATGCGAATCGATAAGGCTCATTGCAGCATAAAATCCCGGATATGAAATTCCCCATATTCCTACCCTGCCGTTATTATGCTTTATGTTATTTATTAGCCAATCAATTGTGTCGTAGGTATCGGTGGTTTCATCAATATCATTTTTACCTTTTTTTTGTGGGATATACGGGCGCATATTTACAAATTCGCCCTCGCTCATAAATTTTCCACGGACATCTTGAAAAACAAATATATACCCATCTTTCGCAAATGCTTCGTTGGGTCCGAGCAAATTCGGATAGTTATCCTCTCCATAAGGTGCTGCCCTGTAAGGTGTGCGAACCATAAGAATAGGATATTTTTTCGAAGTGTCTTTGGGCGTGTAAACTGCTGTGAACAATTTTACACCATCGCGCATCGGTATTAGATATTCTTTTTTTGTGTAGTGTTCTCTAATCCAGTCTTTACCCTGAGCGGTAATAAAGTTGAAACTGGATATAACGAGCAAAAAAACAAATGTTAATTTCTTCATAAAAATACCCTGATGCTAGAAATATTGTTCTGCTTTTTTCAGATTCTCAATTTTACCCAAATCCATGAAAAGAGAATCTGTATATTCAATATAGCTAATTTTATTTTTTTCAGATAAATTTTTTTGTGATGCCAGCTCAAGATAAAATTCAACCAGTGAGAAGACCTCTTTTTCGGGAAAATAATCAAAAACCTCTGGCTGGATAATTTGTATACCACAGAAAGCAAGGCGCTCGATATTTCCCTCAGGATGACGCACTATTTTTGTTTCGCCTGTTTTTTCATTCATCCAACCGCATAAATTTTTCTTTTCATCGAAAAGAAAATACCTGGACGATTTTCTTTTTTGTACAGCAAGAGTGACCAGATTACCATTTTCGATATGAAGTCGATAGAATGTTTTAAGATTAATTTCTGTAAGAACATCAACGTTGTGAACCAGAACCGGATTTTCAGCAGTGAAAAGTGGGGCAGCTTTTTTCAAACCACCGCCGGTATCGAGCAATTTATTTGATTCGTCGGAAATTATAATTTCTATTCCGTAATTCCCTTTCGAATTGAGAAAGTTTATTATTTGTTCGGGGAAATGGTGGACATTAATAACAATTCGTCGAAAGCCAGCGCCGATTAATTTTCGTATAACAATATCGAGCAGAGGAATTCCTTTAATCTCAACAAGCGCCTTAGGCTTAGTATCCGTAAGCGGCTGCAGTCTTGTACCGAGCCCAGCAGCCAATACAAATGCTTCCATTATAAATGCAACCGTGTATGTTTAAGAATAACTTTTACTTTATAATTTTTTTTCAGATGACTGGCAAGGCTTTCGGCGCAAAAGACAGACCTGTGTTGACCACCAGTACAACCGTAACAGACCATTAAATCGCGCCAGCCACGTTCGATGTAACTCTCCACAACCTGCTCTACCATACTAATCGATTCGTTGAGAAATTTAGTTGCAGCTGGCTGAGTCTTCAAAAAGTCGGCAACCTTTTTGTTACGACCTGTCAGGTGCTTGTACTTTTCAATTTTGCCAGGATTCGGTATTGCTCTGCAGTCAAATACAAATCCACCTCCATTGCCACTTATGTCGTACGGTATTTTATCTTTGTACGAAAAACTGAAAACGCGAACAATCAACTCTTTATGCTCTGCATTCCATTTATATTCCTGCAATTTTTTATTGCGTGTTATTTCATCCAGTACTCTGAACAGTTCTGGAATTTTTCGGGAGATTTTAATTTTCTTCAGAATCGATTCGAGATTTTTGACAGCATAAGGAATGCTTTGCAGAAAGTGGGCTTTACCTTCAAAAAATCCGCGGTTGCCATAAGCTCCAAACATTTGGATGAGACGCAAAAGGACGAACTCGTAGTAATATTTCATAAAATCAGAGCGCCGTATATTCTCCAATTTTCTAACAGATTTAAGATAATGGTTTAATAACACAGTTCTCAAATCATCGTCCAGGTCGGCTTTAGAATCGAATAACAAAGAAGCGATATCATATTGTAACGGTCCTTTTCTTCCTCCCTGATAATCGATAAAAAAAAGGTCATCGTTTTTTATCATAATATTACGCGAATTAAAATCTCTATACATGAAATAATTGCTGCTGGCATTGGAAAGATAAGCTATAAAATTATTGAAATCCCTTTCGAGTTTATCTTCGTCAAACTGGATGCCGCTTGGCTTCAGAAAATAATATTTAAAATAATTCAGATCCCATTTCATCGATAATTCATCGAACGATTTACGTGGATAACATTTAGTGAAATCAATTTTATCTTTGGTCAGTATCTGAAATCTTGCAAGTTCATCGATGGCTCTTTTATAAAAATCGATTATATCCGGCGTTATGACTTTACCTTTTCTTTTTTTATTCAGTAAGGAATACAAAGTAATATCGCCGAGGTCTTCAAGCAGATAAAACTTATTTCTTTTGTCGGTGGAATAAACTTCGGGAACATTCAAGCCGAGTTTTTTGAATTCTTCGGTTAAATAAAAAAAAGCATTATTCTCGTCAACATCTTCGTTATTGACGCCAATTACGGTATTATTTCCTGCGTGCAATCTGTAATATTTTCTCGCTGAACCGGACAGAGGCAAAGGGGTAATTTGTATACGGTTGTAATTGAATTTTTTTCGATATAAGTCTTTCAATATTTTTTCTGCATTCATAAAAATCCTCAGTCATAATTTAGAATGGTACGCAGCCACTTTTCGGCTTCCAATTTGCTCATGCCCTTCCTTTTTCTATAATCTTCCAACTGATCGATACCTATTTTACCGACGTTAAAATATTTAGCGTCGGGATGCGCAATATACCAGCCTGATACTGATGCCGCAGGCATCATAGCCATACTTTCCGTCAAAGCTATGCCTGAATTTTCATCGGGTTTCAAGACGTTCCAGATAGTAATTTTTTCGGTATGGTCGGGCAAAGCGGGATAACCCGGAGCTGGTCGAATTCCTTTATATTTTTCAGAGATTAATTCTTCATTCGAAAGATTTTCATCGGAGGCATAGCCCCACAATTCTTTTCGCACTTTAAGATGAAGTAATTCAGTAAAAGCTTCGGCAAGTCTATCAGCAAGTGCTTTTACCATAATCGCATTATAGTCATCATGTTTCGATTCGTAATGCTTTACAACCTCGTCGATACCGATTCCGGCGGTAACGGCAAATAAACCCGCATAGTCGTTCCTGCCGTATTCTTTGGGCAGGACAAAATCAGCCAATGCATAATTGGGCTGTCCTTTAACTTTTTTGATTTGCTGTCTCAATGTATGCATTACAGCCAGCAATCCCGTACATGACTCATCACAATAAAGTTCAATATCGTCACCTGTAGAATTAGCCGGGAATAAACCAACGACGGCATTAGCTTTTAACAATTTGTTGCTAATAATTTCCCGTAATATTGTCAGAGCATCTTCATATAATTTTCGTGCTTCTTTGCCATAGGATTCATTCTTAAAAATATCAGGATATTTTCCTTTCATTTCCCATGCTTGAAAGAACGGTGTCCAGTCGATAAAGCGGCTAATTTCTTCGAGAGGATAATCGTTAAAAACCGTCAAGCCCAATTTATTCGGTTTTACAGGTTGATAATTTTCCCAATCCGTTAGAAATTTATTTTTACGGGCTTCTTCCAGAGTAACATAGTTTTTCTCGGAAATTTTTCTTGTGTGATTTTTTCTTAACTCTTCGTATTCTTTTTTGATTTGGAAGCCGTAATTTTTGTCGGTAAGTAAGTTGCTTACCACGTTAACGCTTTTAGAAGCATCGAGCACATGTATTACCGACGCGCTGTATTCGGGGGCAATTTTAACGGCTGTATGAATTCTCGAAGTAGTGGCGCCACCTATCAAAAGCGGCAAGTTCATTTTTCTTCGTTCCATCTCTTTTGCCACGTGAACCATTTCGTCGAGCGAAGGTGTAATCAATCCGCTCAGTCCAATTATATCTACCTTCTCATCGATTGCTGTTTGTATAATTTTATCTGCGGGGATCATCACTCCGAGGTCGATAATCTTATAATTATTACAACTGAGCACAACACCGACAATATTCTTACCTATGTCGTGAACGTCGCCTTTTACTGTAGCGAGCAATATCGTACCAGATTTGCTTGAATCAGTATTTTTTTTGTCGGCTTCGATATAAGGAATTAAAAACGCAACAGCTTTTTTCATCACTCTAGCACTTTTAACCACCTGAGGGAGGAACATTTTGCCTGCACCGAAAAGGTCGCCGACCACATTCATCCCTTCCATCAAGGGACCTTCGATTATCGAGAGCGGATTTTTATATTTTTTCAGAGCTTCGTTAACATCCTCTTCAAGAAAATCGACAATCCCTTTTACCAAAGAGTGCTTCAATCTTTCTTCTACAGATTCTTTGCGCCATTGTTCGTCTTTAGCTTCTTTCTGTTTTGTTTTATCGATACTGTTGGCATATTCGACCAATCGTTCGGTTGCATCCGGTCTCCTGTTCAAAAGTACATCTTCGACGAGTGTTAGCAATTGCGGTTCAATTTCTTCGTAAACGGCGAGCTGCCCTGCATTGACTATACCCATATCCATTCCCGCTTCGATGGCATGATAGAGAAAAGCCGAGTGCATGGCTTCTCTAACCACATCGTTACCGCGGAATGCAAACGAAACATTGCTTACGCCCCCGCTTACTTTGGCCAGTGACAAATTATTCTTGATCCACCTTACTGCCTCAATGTAAGCCAGTGCGTATTGATTATGTTCTTCGATTCCCGTGGCAATAGCAAAAATATTCGGGTCGAAAATTATATCCTGCGGTGGGAATCCGACTTCATCTTTCAAGATATCATAAGCTCTTTTACATATCGATATTTTCCTTTCAAATGTATCTGCCTGACCTTCTTCATCGAAAGCCATCACAATAACTGCAGCTCCATATTTCAAAATTTTTCTTGCATGCTCTTTGAATACTTCCTCTCCTTCTTTGAGTGAAATCGAATTAACAATACCTTTTCCCTGAAGGCATTTAAGTCCAGCTTCAATAACGCTCCATTTTGATGAATCGATCATAACGGGAACGCGTGCTATATCCGGTTCCGAAGAGATTAAATTCAAAAATTTTGTCATTGCTTCAACCGAATCGATCATTGCTTCGTCCATATTAACGTCGATAATCTGCGCACCGTTTTCTACCTGTTCTCTGGCAACCGAAAGAGCTTCTTCATATTTTCCTTCTCTTATCAAGCGTGCAAATTTTCTGGAGCCAGCAACGTTTGTTCTTTCACCGATATTGACAAAATTCGTGTCGGGTCGGAATACGAGCGGCTCCAATCCGCTCAGTCTGAGATACGGTTCCAAATTCGGAATTTTTCTGGGAGGATATTTGTCGGCTATTTTTGCAAATGCTTTTATATGCTCAGGTGTTGTTCCGCAGCATCCACCGACTATATTGAAAAAACTTTCAGCAGCATATTCTTCCAGAACTTTCAACATTGCTTCGGGCGATTCGTCATATTGACCGAATTCATTGGGCAATCCCGCATTCGGATAAATGCTTATAAAAACGTCGGCTATTTCGGATAATTCTGAAATGAAAGGACGCATTTGCGCCGGACCGAGCGAACAGTTTAACCCAACGCTCAGTAAATTTTTTGTATGCGAAATCGAAATCCAGAATGCCTCGGTTGTTTGTCCGGATAAAGTCCTTCCGCTCATGTCGATAACCGTACCGGAAATCATAATCGGCAATTCGGCGCCGGTTTCTTCGAAGAGCTCCATAATCCCGAACAATGCTGCCTTTGCGTTAAGCGTATCGAATATGGTCTCGAGAAGTAAAATATCCGCGCCGCCTTCCATTAAACCCTTAGCCTGTTCTTTGTACGCCTCTTTCATTTCGTCGAATGTAATAGCTCGGTAACCTGGATCGTTTACATCCGGAGAGATAGAAAGTGTTTTGTTTGTCGGTCCCATGGCACCTGCGACGAATCTCGGCTTAGAAGGCGTTTGGGCTGTAAACTCATCGGCTACTTCCCTGGCAATCAAAGCTGCGCGATAATTCAATTCGTATACGTAAGCTTCCGTTCCGTAATCTGCTTGTGAAATCGAAGTGGAATTAAACGTGTTGGTTTCGATAATGTCCGCACCCGCTTCGAGATACTGACGGTGAATCGATTTTATGATTTCAGGTTGAGTGATAACAAGAATATCGTTATTACCTTTCAACTGGGATTTATGATATCGTAATTTATCGCCTCTAAAATCCTCTTCACTCAATTTATGGCGTTGAATCATCGTGCCCATAGCGCCGTCGAGTATCATTATGCGTTGTGTTAATATATCTCTCAATAAACTGAATTTATTCATACAATTATCCTTTCATTAACAGGAAAATTATTAGTTTTGATATAAACTTTTATTTATTGTTTAGTATAATTAATTTTCTTTCAAATATAATAATAAATGGGAAGATTATGATAGTTGTAACCGGTGGCGCAGGCTTTATAGGCAGCGCTGTTGTTTGGAAATTAAATCAAACGGGAAGAGACGATATTATAATCGTCGACGAACTCGGCACCGAAAGCAAATGGAAAAATTTAAACGGACTTTCGTTTGAGGATTTTTATCATAAAGAAGATTTTATTAATTATATCATAAGCGACAGTGTCCCCTTCGATACGGAAGCAATCATTCATCTCGGGGCTTGTTCTTCAACAACAGAAAAAGACGCCGATTATCTGATGGACAACAATGTGCATTACTCTCAGAAATTGGCAAAATATGCTCTTAAAAACAACGCCCGATTTATCTACGCTTCATCGGCAGCCACGTATGGCGACGGTACTAAAGGTTACAACGACGATGAATCCCGTCTGGAAGAATTAAGACCTTTAAACATGTACGGCTACTCAAAGCATTTGTTCGATCTCTGGGTGAAAAGAAACGGTCTGCTCGAAAAAGTAGTCGGATTGAAGTACTTCAATGTCTACGGTCCGAACGAATATCATAAAGGCGATATGAGAAGCGTCGTTCATAAAGCATATCAGCAAATCACATCGGAAGGCAAAGTAAAATTATTCAAATCGTATCATCCCGAATATAAAGACGGCGAACAAAAGAGAGACTTTGTATATGTCAAAGATGCCGTAGACATGACACTCTTTTTTCTGGAACGTCGCGATAAAAACGGAATTTACAACGTGGGCACAGGGAAAGCGCAAACCTGGATTGAACTTGTAACGGCAATATTCAAAGCCCTCGACAAACCAGTTAACATTGAATTTATTGATATGCCAGGAAATATACGGGACAAATACCAGTATTTTACGCAGGCAAATCTAAAAAAAATACGCTCCGCAGGTTATGAAAATGAAATTATGAACGTTGAAGAAGGTGTGAAGGATTACGTGCAAAATTATTTAATGAAAAAAGAATATCTCGCTTTATAATTCAACGGAGTAAAAATTGGCAAAAGATCCATCGAGAGGCGAATTTAGAAAACGACTCTACTTTTTTACATTGAAACTGATTGAATTCATCGACCAACTGCCGAAAGATAACGTTTCCCAACGAATAGGAGACGAACTCTTTGGTAGCGGTACGAGTGTAATAAGCAGTTATATCGAAGCCAGTGCGGCAACCACTACAAAAGAGATTAACATCCATACAATTGCATCTCTTAAATATGCCAATGAATGTAAATTGTGGTTGGCACTCGTTAGGGACAGTAAACGAGCTAAACCCGAAAAAGTAAAATGGTTCCTCGATGAACTCGACGATATTTCTAAAATTTTAGCAGATTCGATAAAAAAATAACAGAAGGAATAACTGATGCAGTTAGCAACTCTTTGTTACGTTATTGAGGACGATAAAATATTAATGATGCACCGCATTAAAAAGAAAAATGACATCCACGAAGGAAAATGGAACGGACTCGGCGGTAAATTCGAAGCTGGAGAAACGCCCGAAGAGTGTGTTATCAGAGAAGTTAGAGAAGAGTCGGGATTAATCATTACTTCTCCCAGATTAAGAGGTTTTATAACATTCCCATTATTCGACGGAATAAAAGATTGGTACGTGTTCGTTTATACCGTTAATAAATTTAAAGGCAATTTGATTACTTCATCGGAAGGTCATTTGGAATGGATTCCTTATAAAGAATTCGGACAATTGAACTTATGGGAAGGCGATAAGATTTTCATTCCGTGGCTATTTCAGGAAAAATTCTTCAGTGCAAAATTTATCTATAAAGAGAAAAAACTTGTTGATTATTCTGTGGTGTTTTATTAAAAATTACTCGAATAATTTCATTTGATTTTTATATTTGCTGATTCTTCGATTTGCCAGTTCAATATAATTTCTGTCGGTATCGTAACCGATATAATGACGATTGTTTTTGATAGCTGCGAGGCTTGTAGTGCCACTTCCTAAAAATGGGTCTAGAATAACGTCATTCTTGAATGAATACATTTTTATCAATCTTGCAGGTAGTTCTTCGGGGAAAGGAGCTGGATGACCAATTATCCGGGCTGAGACAGCAGGAAACGTCCAAACACTTTTTGTCCACTCCAAAAATTCTTCTTTTGTAATTGTACTTTCTTTGCCGCTGCTTTTCAAAGAAAAAGTACCTTTACTAAATACTAATATATATTCATGAATATCTCGCAACACCGGATTAGCAGCAGATAACCAGCTGCCCCAGGCTGTAGAAGGACTGGCGCTTGAACCTTTATTCCAGATAATTTCTCCACGCATCAAGTACCCAATCTCAAGCATGTCTTTAATTATGAAGCTATGTAATGGTATATATGGTTTTCTACCAAGATTTGCAATATTAATACAGGCTCTACCGCCTGGAACAAGAACCCTGTACGTTTCTTTCCATACTCTTTTTAATAAGGACAGATATTCATCTAAACTTAAGTTTTCATCATACTCTTTTGTTGCGTTATATGGAGGCGATGTTATCATTAAATGGATGGAATTGTCAGGTAATTCCTTCATTTCCTCGCTGGTATGGCAAAAATGTTTGTCTAAAACATTTTCTGGAATAATATTCTCAATATATTTTACTTTTTGTTCTTTATTAACGCCATCATATAGCTTGGAACTGTAAAATTGCGAGGAATCATGATTGACCCTACCTGGAGTACCGCAAGAACTTGTTTTAGTACCGTTTCTTTTATAAGGACTCATGATTTTCCCTTAGTAATCTTAAAAATCGTTCGGCTTTTTTCTCGATATCAATTTCCAAATTTGCTTTTTCAATTAAGCTTCCTAATTCTTTTTTTGATTTCATACCGGAGAAATATTTCCTATCTTCGTTTAATAAACTATTAATATTCTCAATTAATTCGTCATATTTATCCATTCTAATAAATCCTCTTTTCCTGGTCATTTTAATATTTCCTCCGTTGTAGTCCAAAGGAGATGGGTTAATAGACCAGAAACACTGCACTATTCCGTATTCACGAAGATTATCAACCTTAGTCCTGTACGATTCGGTTATCGGTGTATTACCAATTATGATTATGGGAATATTATTTGCTTTATTCGAAGAAATTCTAATATTAATTGCTTCCCCGATCGCTTTGAGCATTGTATCCGACCTTAAGAATCCCGGCTTACCTTTATGTGTATTATAATCGCCTACGTATCTAATTCTTACACCATTTTCGGATGTAATCAATTGCCAGTTCCAAACCAGAGACATCTTTACTTCTATAATTAACTTAATGTTTTCAGGCTTCTGTTCTTGTTTATTTTCTTTACAAATTGCAACATCTGCAGGAGAATCCTTGCTAAGTTCAATCTCTTTACATATGACCTTCCTTACTGCATAGCAATCAATATTTCTGGCATAATCATTCAATAAGTTCTGAACAAATTCCTCTGTATAGTCACCTATGAAAGCATTTCTTGATTGCAGTGTATATTTTCTACCTTTATATGATTTAGTCCAATAAGCATAGTATTCATTATCTTTTGTATAATAAAAAAGTTCGTCAGGAGAATGCTCAAGAAGAAATTTTTCAAAGAACATTCTTTCGCAGTTTTTATCCCACAAATGCATTATTACAGTGTTCTTATATTTTTTTTATTTAATATAAAAAAAATCGAAATTAATAACTCATGTACTTTTTTACGATTATTTATTAACGAATAAAAACAAATCACTTTTTGGCATATTTATTAAAATCGCTTATATCTGCGTTAATTTTTAAAAGGGGGAACACTCATGGGAAATTCAAGTACATTATTAGCTGCAAGATTAGCAGAGAAATTACAAGTTAAAGAAACAATAGCCGTATTAGGTGCGGCTGTGACCCTACCGATTATTTTCCACTTACTACCTGATATAAACGGAACGCCGATTGGGAAATACGTATTACCGATTTTTTATGCGCCGTTTATCGCAGTATTATTTTTCAGATTTCACACGGCTCTTATCGCTTCCCTTTTGGCTCCCGTCGCAAATTATCTTATCACAGGCAATCCGGCTTTTGAGATTGTTCAATTGATTACAGTAGAACTGACATTATTTGTAACGATTGCATATTTGCTCAAACACTTGAGCCATATAAAATACGCTATAGCTCCTCTTAGTTATCTTCTTTCGATAATTGCTGTTTATCTACTTACTTCTACCGGATTAATCGGCTTGCAAATAAAAGGCAATTACTTAATAAATTCCGTTACAACGGCACTTCCGGGAATTTTTATCTTAACTTTGTTGAACGTTATTCTGATTAAAAGAAAGTAAGGTTAAGAAAATCTTGAAGAGAGAACTCAGATTCAGTGAAATCTCGGAAAGAATAAAATCATACGAACTTCCGGAGTACGATATTGTCATCGGAATTCGCGAAGGAGGAATTGTTCCGGCTTCTATTATTGCTTATAAGTTAAATGCGGAATTGATTACATTTAAAATCAACTACAGAAACCAAGACAATCAACCGATTTATGAATCTCCGAAAATTTTATCGGAGATAAATAAAAATCTAGAGGGAAAAAAGATTTTAATTGTCGACGACGTGTCGGTCACAGGCAAAACGTTGCAAACAGCCAAGTCGTATTTGAATCTACCGGAAGCCGACACGCTCGTACTGAAAGGGAAAGCCGATTACGTTATCTTTCCGGAAATTGACACATGCGTAAATTGGCCCTGGAAGTAATCAGCTGCAATTGCTCTAAGCTATTTGATTACTCCTGCAGCTCCAGTCTGTAATCAGTCCATTCTTTGCTTGCGGCGCTGTATACACCCGGCACTTTCAATCACGCAAGTTTCATTATTACCGTCAATTGCTCAAGATGATGTATATGATGAGCAATCATTACGGATAGACTAATACCCCGTTTCAAGATTTCCAGTCTTCGAGGAAATCTCTTACTTTACGATATATATTGTCTCTTTCCGGTAATAATTCGCTCATCCCTTAATACGGATAAAAAACATAGAACAATAGAGAGAACGCAAACAATATCCACATACCTGCCGATATTTGTTTGAATTTACCGCCGAGCGTCATAGTAATCGGATAAACCGCAAAACCGGCGGTCATACCCACGCCGAGATTATATGTAAAACACATCATGATGATAGTTACAAAGGCCGGTATTGCAACCGGCTGATTACCGAAATCGATATTCTTAACGGCGGACATCATTAGAAAACCTACAATTATTAAAGCGGCACCGTATGCAAACGGAGGCACAGATGTAAAGAATGGAGAAAGAAATAGGGTTAGTAAAAAAAGGAGCGCGGTAACTACGGCTGAAAAACCGGAACGTCCTCCCGCTTCAATTCCCGCTGCCGATTCGATATAAACTCCGGCTGTAGTAGTTCCAAGCAAAGAAGCTATAACAGTCGATAAGGCGTCGCATAGCATCGGTTTTTCGATATCGGGTAAATTACCGTTCTCGTCCAGCATTTCGGCTTTATATGCCAGTCCAAGCAAAGTGCCAAGTGTATCGATTAAATCCGTAATAAATATTACAAGTATAACTGCAATAAATCCCCACGTCAACGCGCCCATCCAATCGATTTTCATAAATATCGGTTTAATCGAGGGAGGCATAGCAACTATTTCGTGAGGAAACGGAGCCTCGCCTAATATAAATCCCAACACGGTGACGGTCAAAATTCCGATTATGATTGAACCGTGTACTCTTTTGATCATCAAAGCAGCAATGATAAGAAATCCAAAAACAGCCAGCAAAATAGAGGTATCCGATAAATTTCCCACTTTTACCGGAGCGCCCGGCACACCCAGACTAACAATACCTGTATCGTTCAAGCCGATAAAAGTCAAAAAAAGACCAATGCCCACGGCAAAGGAAATTTTAAGCGACTCAGGAATCTCGTTTGCCACCCAGCTTCTTATCTTTGTTAATGTCAGAATTGTAAACAAAACACCGCTTATAAAAATTGCCCCTAATGCGGTCTGCCAACTGTAACCGAGTACTTTTACAACTGTATAAGCAATGAAAGCATTTTCACCCATATAAGGAGCAATTGCAAAAGGACGTTTGGCATAGACACCCATAATAAAAGTGCCGAAAAATGAAGTTAATACTGTTGCAACCATCGAAGGTCCGAACGGTATACCTGCAGCTTCGAGAATTTTGGGATTTACGATGACAATGTATGCCATCGTTACAAAAGTGGTAAGCCCTCCGATAATTTCATTACGAAAATTCGTGTGGAGCTGTTCGAAGTTGAAGTACTTTTTCAGAGACATAGTTACTCCTTCTATTCTTAATTAGGAAATATAAAACGCCAGTCGTATTGTACATTTATTTACGCGCTTAAGCGAAAATCCATTCTTCGCTGAAAGAGTGAACATTAATCGAATAGTACTTAACATTTTTATAATATTTCTTTAGAATCGAATCTACAAGCTCGTGTATTTCGGTGTCGAACTGCGAGTAGCATTGAAGAGTAATTACTCCCCCCAGGATTCATGCTCTTATCGATATCGCTGAAAAAGTTATTTAGAAACTCCTCACGCGAAACTTTCGATAAGGCTTCGGGATGCATTGTCAGGTCGTATATAACGGCGTCGAACTCGCCGTTGTTTTTAATATAACGCAATGCATCCTGATTAACAATTTTACGCGGTTTAAGCTTCAGCAATTCGTGGAGGACGCCGCCGTCGCCTTCGCCCAAAATTACTGCATTGTTAATTTTAATCTTTGATTTTCTAATCGGACTGACCAAAGCAGAGTTGTAGATATCTGCGTCGTATTCGGAAATTTGCAGTCCATTGTCGAGAAAAAGCATTCTTCCGAAATGCTCGTTCTCAATTATTTCAATCATCTGATATTTCGACTTTTTAGAGTAGAGCACTTTTTCGGCATGGTAGCTTACTTCGAATCCATATCCTGAAACCAACGGAATCCAGTCAGGTTCATGAAATTCTATCAAATTTCCCCGTTTAAGATACCCGAGTCGAACTTTTTTCGGTTTGAGAGCCTTTCGTAAGTAATTAATCAACTTCATGTGTTTATTCGGGTCCAAACTCGCAAACACATCGAGGGATACATGATTCGCTTCCGGATATGTATTCGTGCCGATATGGGATTCACTAATAATTGCAATTACCGTAACTCCGAGGGGCTCGAACTTATAGCTTACTATTCCTACAGAATGATGTCCAGATTCTTCAATACATTTTTTCAGGAATGATTTTAATTTTCTTTCGTTATTGAGATATGTACTATCACAATCAATAAATTCAGCAAGATCTTGAGTGCTTAGCGGGATCAATAAACCTCTCCCCTCTTTGATGAAAAGAATAATATCCAAATGAAAAATATACAT
>DYLP01000004.1 GCA_020722005.1 Melioribacter roseus | reverse complement strand
CCAGCGGCGGGATTAATCGCATCCGTCGGAGTCGGACAAGCTCCCGTCAGGGACGAGCAAGTGAAGAAGCGAAAGCCACGCAGATTCTACAAATATATGCTTCAAATCTTTTACTAGGACTCCTGTCAAAACAGCGAGATGTACGAATTGTACTTCCATAATTTAAACATCGATCTGGTACGACTTAATTATTGAGGAAGAATACCGCATTAATTTCTATATTTGTACATAAAATTTTACGGTTATTATGGAACTCGACCTAATTACAGATATACACAAATATTGCGATAACTGGTGTGACAGATGCATTTATTCAACCAGGTGCGAGCTTTTTCTCGAAACAATTTATAAGAATGAAAAGAGAAAAGCTGTTTTTAATCCCGAAGGATTTTTTAATGTACTTCGGAATACATTTGCTCAGGCTTACAATTCTTTCGATGCCATTGACCATTCCAGTCGAAACTTAATGGAACTTTCAGAACTTTACGCTAAGGAAAGTAACAATTGGCTGGGAAGAAATGAATTGTTGCGCAAGCAAAATAATAGTGCCGATATTTTAGATGCTCTGGAAGTAATTCATTATTATCAGTATTTCATCTTTCTGAAGTTGAAAAATTCTTACCAATGTCAATACGATGAAAAGTTAATCCAGCTTAAACTTGCTGAAGTAGCCATATCACGTTCGATTTCTGCCTGGTATATTATTTTTAAGGAAACGAATGCAGAAGAAATTGGTAATCTTATCAGTATATTAAAGTCGATTTTAATCTTGTTAAATGAAGCCAATCCTGAACTGAAGTCATTTTACAGACCATATTTTGATTAAATCTGGGGACGTTATGGAAAAAGAAAAACCGAAAAATTTTATTTATGAAATTATTGACGAAGATATTCGTACAAATAAATGGGGAGGTCGAGTACATACCCGTTTTCCTCCCGAACCCAACGGCTATCTCCATATTGGTCATGCGAAATCGATCTGTTTGAATTACGGAATTGCACGCGATTATAACGGTAAATTCAATCTCCGTTTCGACGATACCAATCCTGAAAAAGAAGAAACAGAATATGTAGAATCGATTATTGAAGACGTTAAATGGCTCGGCGCCGATTTCGAAGACAGGATTTTTTATGCATCGGACTATTTCGAACAGATGTATAAATACGCAGTAGAGTTAATTAAAAAAGGGAAGGCGTATGTTTGCGATTTATCCGCCGAAGAAATTCGTAAAACAAGAGGCACTTTAACCGAACCGGGTATCGAAAGTCCATATCGCAACCGTACTGTGGAAGAAAATCTCGATTTGTTCGAAAGAATGAGGAAAGGGGAATTCCCAACGGGCTCCAAAACTTTGAGAGCCAAAATTGATATGGCATCGCCGAATCTTAATTTACGCGATCCGGTAATGTACCGAATACTTCACGCCGAGCATCACAGGCAGGGCAATAAATGGTGTATTTATCCCACTTACGATTGGGCGCACGGACTGGAAGATTCAATCGAAGGAATTACTCATTCAATCTGTACGTTGGAATTTGAAAACCACAGACCTCTTTACGACTGGTTTCTGGATGAATTGGGTATTTATCATCCACAGCAAATCGAATTTGCGCGTTTGAATTTGAGCTATACTGTAATGAGCAAAAGGCGTCTGCTTCAATTAGTAAAGGATGGATACGTAGACGGGTGGGACGATCCGCGTATGCCTACAATTTCCGGTTTGAGAAGACACGGCTTTACCCCCGAATCCCTCTGGAATTTTGCCGAACTCGTAGGCGTCGCAAAACGCGATGCTATGACCGACATTGCTCTACTCGAATTTGCAATTCGCGACGATTTGAATAAACGTGCAAGACGTGTAATGGCTGTCCTCGACCCGATTAAAGTTGTCATCACAAATTATGAAGGCGAAGAGGAACTCGAAGCAATTAATAATCCTGAAGATTCTTCTGCAGGAACTCGAAAAATTAAATTTACCAAAGAACTATTTATTGAAAGAGCAGACTTTATGGAAGAACCTCCTAAAGGATTCAAAAGATTAATTCCTGGCGGCGAAGTAAGATTGCGATATGCCTATATAATTAAGTGCGATGAAGTGGTTAAAGACGGAAATGGAAACATTGTTGAGCTGAGATGCTCATACGACCCGGATACGAAAAGTGGCTCGGGCAAAAGTAATAAAAAAGTTAAAGGAACTATCCATTGGGTCTCCGCTAAGTATGCTTTCAATGCTGAGGTTAGATTGTACGACAGACTATTTACCGTTGAAGATCCCGCCTCGAAAGAAAACTGGCTCGATTACATAAATCCTCAGTCGCTCAATATAATAGAAAATGCTTACATCGAACCTTCTTTGAAAGATTCGAAACCGGGAGATATTTTCCAATTTGAACGTCAGGGATATTTCTGCGTCGACTCCAAATATTCGACTCCGCAAAAACTTGTATTCAACAGAACAGTTACGTTAAAAGACGGCTGGGCTAAGAAAAAAGGGGAGTGATTTATTGAAGAAAGAACCGAGCAATCCGAAGTTGAAGATTGCTTGGTTCATTTTATTTAAGAGTATTGATAGCCTGATTGATCCTTTTAATTGTTTCGTCTTTTCCAATGATAAACAAAATGTCGTAAATACCTGCTCCAGTACTCATTCCCGATAAAGCCAGACGAAGTGGATGGATTAATTTGCCGGCTCCGATTCCTAATTCGTTGGCGGTTTCTTTTAGAGCTTTTTCGTAATCTTTTCTTGATGGATTCTCAAGTAAGGCAAATTTATCTCTTAATTTCTTCAATTGTTCAGGAGTATCGGGCTCCCAGTTCTTCTCGATGGTTTTTTCTTCGTAAGACGAGGGCATCTCAAAAAAATAAGGAGATTTAGTGATAAACTCGTTAACAAACGAAACTCGTTCTTTCATCGCGTGAATTACGTGGAGAAGATAATCGTCAGATAAAGTTAAATCGGCATATTTACTTTTGCTCAATTCCTCTTTTAACATTGTTAATAAATCAGTATCGGATTTAGCTCTCAGGTGTTCAGCATTTAGCCAGTTCAATTTTTCGATGTCGAAAACAGCGCCCGATTTGTTGACACGTTCCAGCGAAAATTTTTCAATTAATTCTTCGATGTAATAAAATTCTTTATCGTCTCCTGCGTTCCAGCCCAGGAGAGCAACGAAGTTGATCAATGCTTCTTTCAAATAACCTTTGGCTCTGTAATCTTCTACTGCCACGTCGCCCTGACGTTTGCTCAGTTTTGAACGGTCGGGATTGAGCAAAAGGGGAAGGTGTGCAAAAGTCGGGAGTTCCCATCCAAAGTAATTATAGAGTAAAACGTGTTTTGGTGTGGACGAAAGCCATTCTTCACCTCTAATAACGTGGCTTATCTGCATTAAATGGTCGTCTACTACATTAGCCATGTGATATGTTGGATAGCCGTCGCTTTTAATTAAAACCTGGTCGTCAATATTGTCCGAATCGAATTCTACCGTGCCTCTTATAACATCTTCGAAGATGATTTTTTTGCCGGGCTCCACGTTGAGTCGTACTACATGGGGAATATTTTTGCTTAGTTTCTTTTGAACTTCATCTCTGGACAGATGAAGACAGTGCTTATCGTATTTTGCCTGAGGCAATTTTTTAGCCATCTGTTCTTTACGAAGTTCTTCGAGACGCTCGGGTGTACAAAAGCAGTAATATGCATGACCTTCGGAAATCAATTTATCGGCGTACGTTTTATAAATATCGAGCCGTTGCGATTGCATGTATGGACCGAAGTCGCCTCCAACATCAGGACCTTCGTCGTAGTTAAGTCCGCACCATTTGAGTGAATTAATTAAATTTTCGACTGCGCCTTCGACGTATCTATTTCTGTCGGTATCTTCGATTCGTAAAATAAATTTTCCATTATTTTTTCGGGCAAATAAATAATTGTATAATGCAGTTCTCAATCCACCCACGTGTAAATATCCTGTAGGGCTCGGTGCAAATCGTACCCTGATACTCATGTCATACCTCTAAATAAAAATGTTGATTAGATTAACTATTCGTGTAGTATTTAATTTTGTCGATAAATTCTTTGCTGTCAATTGGTTTTGGGATATAATCGGTCGCTCCGGCTTCGAGGCATTTCTCTTTATCGCCTTTCATTGCAAAAGCAGTAAGTGCTATTATGGGCACATTTTTATATTCAGGCATTTGTCGTATTTTTTCTGTAGCTTCGAATCCGTTCATGATCGGCATTTGCATATCCATCAAAATCAAATCGAATTTTTCTTTTTTTGCCATATTGAGTGCATCTTCGCCGTTTTCGACAACGACTATATCTTCGAAGTTATTTTTCTTGAGTAAACGCGTTACGATTATCTGCGAATGTTTGTAGTCTTCTGCCAGTAATATTTTCTTTACTCCCTTTTTGGTCAAAACTTCTTCTTCCGGGGGAGGAACTTCGTATTGGTTGATCATCTTTCGAATTGTATCCGCCAGGTCTTCGATGTTAGTCGATCTCTTTTCCAGTAAGTCGTCGAAAAGTCCTTCAATATTTTTGAGGTCTTCCTGATAGTTTTCTTTACCTGTATAAATGATAATCGGGAGATGAGCGAATTTAGGTTCGGATTTAATCATTTTAATTAATTCGAATCCGTTCGGATGGGGCATATCGAGGTCGATTATTGCCAGATCGATATCCTTCTCCTTTATTAAATCCATTACATCGGCTGAAATATTTTCCGCTACCGGTCTGAATCCGGCCGATTCAATTGCTTGTTTTATGAGATTGAGAGTAGGCACGTCGTCGTCCACACACAAAATATTCGAATCTTTTCTCAGTTTATAGCTAGTAAGAACTTCAACGAGATAGTTATAATTTATTGGTTTGACGAAATATTCAACAGCGCCCATCATAAAGGCTTTCTGTTGTTCGTGTTCGATGGAGCAGACAATCACGGGTAGATTTTTAGTTCTTTCGTGCTCGTGGATTTTTCTTAGTAGCTCGAGACCGTTTGTCTCTGGTAGCTCAATATCCAAAATAACTGCCAGAAGCGATTCTGAATTAATGATATCAAAAGCTTCCTTTTCTGTTGAGACGATTATCGGTTTGTACCCCCATTTATTCAAATAATTGCTCAACAATTTAGAAGTGGCATAATCGTCTTCGATTACCAAAACTTTATTTTCCGTATCAGGTTTTGGAATATTGTTTAATGATTTGTCAATTTCAGACATTATTGCTCCATCGATTGTTATTTTGAATATAAGTTGGTTGTTAAATTGTTCAACACTTATATCTCCGTTCAAAAGATTTAGATATTTTTTTGTTAAATATAAGCTTAATCCCGTTAAGTTGGAATTCTTAATTTCGTTGATTTTTTTAATTACGAAAGGTTTGAAAAAGTTTTTAATTAGTTCGACAGGAATATTGATCGTATCGTTTGTAGTTAATGTAATTTCGATTCCTCCCGTTTGCCTATTGAATCCCTTTAGGACAAAATTTCCAGATGTCGATAGGAGCGATGCCGTATAGATGAGATTGCTGAATATATATCTTAACTTGAATTCGTCGGATTTTATAATTCCGTCGATTTTCAGGTTTGTATCAAATTTGAATTTATTGTTCGAACGGTGGCGGAATAATTTAATTAAATCTTCCAACACCGAGGTTAAGTTGACCTCTTTTTTATTAACAGTAAAATCACCCGCCAAAATTCTTGTCGATTCTTTCAGGTCGTTTAAGTATAGAAGAATGCTTTGAGCCGAACGACGTATCGGAGAAAAATTTTCGGGTTTCAATCCGGCCTCCGCTTTCTCGGATAATAGAGTAATGCCGCCAATAATTGTGTTGGTAATATTTCTTATGTCGTCCGAAAAATTGTTAATCAGTTCATATATCTCCGCACCTGTCGGTTTGAAATTGTGCGAGGGAGTACGGAGAGATAGAATACGACTTATTAAAGCCGATACCGATTCGATGTTCAGCTTATCGTTTTTATCGATAGGGGATTTCTTCGAAATCGATAATATAAAGCGATTTCCCGAATTATCCTCCATCATCAAACAAGCGTTAAATTTCGACGAGTCCGTAGGAATGCCGCAGTTGCTGTCGAAATTGAGCGTATTTATGAGTTTGTTGTTTATTACCCGGCAATTAGTACAAGAATAATTTTCGCTGCTTTCCAGTGTTACATTGTCGGATTTACCGATTAGCTTGAGATTATTTTTGTCTGAAATACTAAACAGAGATGCCGAATGGAGATTTAAATTACGCACAAAGAATCGACATATTTCGTTGTAAAAAGACTCATCGCCCGAAATTGCAAACCCAAACAATTCGTTAATACCATTAATAATCTGATTCATCTAAACAATCCGAAATGTTTTAATAAAAATAATAAAATTATATTTTAAGAACATCTTAGAGAGAGTTCCTCTATAAATTATCGATGAAATAATTGGTAATTTTAGTATAAAGATGAAGAGCATCGCCTCCGCTAATTCCGTGCTCGTGTTTTATATAGGGGAAGTAATCTAAAGGCTTGTTCATATGCATGGCTTTTTCTGCAAAAAGCAAAGTATGCTGCCATACAACCACGGGATCGAATGTGCCGTGGACAAGGAGTAATTTACCTTTCAGATTTTCGACGTAATTTAGAAGTGAAGACTCTTTATATCCGTCTGGATTCGATTCGGGTGTATCCATATATCTTTCCGTATACATTACTTCGTAAAGGCTCCAATCGATAACTGCTCCGCCGCCCACTCCCACTTTAAATTGATTGCCGGTACGTAGCATAAGAGATGTAGTCATAAATCCACCGTAACTCCAGCCGAATACACCAAATCTGGAAGCGTCGACGTAAGATAATTTTTTCAGGTAATCAACGCCACACAACTGATCTTCAATTTCAACAGTACCTAATTTTCTAAAGGTTGCCTGTTCGAATTCCAGTCCACGGTTGTCCGAGCCACGATTGTCGAGCGTAAAAATAATATAACCTTTTTGAGCCATTATATAGAACCACAGAAAATACCTGCCATAACCGAAAGAGTTTGTAACCAACTGAGCATGTGGTCCTCCGTAAACGTAAAAAATTACCGGATACTTCTTGGTCGGGTCGAAATCGGGAGGAAGAATCATTCGGCAGTACAAATCGATCCCTTCTTTATTTTTTATCGAAAAAACTTCCGTTTTACCGAGATTGTATTCCTCAAATGGATTTGCAGCCGTAAGAAAATTTCTTAATTGCTCGTTTGAATTCAGCAGCGTTATTTTTCTTGGCGTGTCGTAGTTTGAAAAATTGTCGATAAAATAAGCGCCATCGTCGCTCTTTTGTACAAAGTGTGTGCCCTCTTCTTTTGTAATTTTCTCGAGTTGATTATTCCTTAAATCAAGTCGATAAAAATGTTGTTCGAGAGGGGATTCTTTCGTAGCGGTGAAGAATAAATATTCTCCGTTCATATCGAAGCCGTTAAGTTCCGTAATTACCCAATTACCTTTTGTCAGTTGTTTGATTAGATTTCCTTCCGTATCGTAGAGATAAGCATGTTTATAACCATCGCGTTCCGATAACCAGACGAATTTGTTTGACGAACCGGGGAGGAAATAAATAGGAGTTTCCGGCTCGACGTATTCGTTGTCTTTTTCTTCAAAAAGAATTTTTATCGGTTCGCCGGTCCCGACGTCGTATTTGATTGATTTTAGGTGATTCTGGTCTCTGTTAAGATGAGCTATGTAAAATTTATTTTCGTCGGGCGACCATGTAAGCGAGGTAAGATATTGGTCTTTCGGTTCACCTGTTTTTAGCCACGTTGTCGTTCCATCCTTTAAATTATAGATTCCAACCGTTACCTGGTGACTTGTTTGACCAGCCATTGGATATTTTATATTCTTTATACGAGCTGGGTTAAATGAAATATCGAGCAAAGGATAATCAGTAACCATTCTCTGGTCCATACGATAAAATGCTATAAAGTTCGAATTGGGCGACCAGAAAATGCCGCCATTAATTCCGAATTCATTTCTGTGTACCGCCTGCCCAGAAATGATATTACTGTCAGTTTCATTTGTAATAGTTCTGTATTCTTTGCCGTCAAGACTCACATATAAATTATTTTTAATTGTAAATGCCAGATACCTGTTGTTTGGAGCTACTGTTAAATTTTCTGCTTCGTCAGGTGCACAGTTAATAATATCCGCCCTCTTTGCAGCTACGTCTACTCGTATTAATTTATTCTTGTAAATGAAATTAAATTCATTTGTATTTATCCAGGAAATCGAAGTAAGATAATTAATCTTCATCTCTCCATTTTGAGATAGGAGCGCATTGATTTTTTCTAAAGATATAACGGTATCATACTTTTCCGATTCAGCCGAACCTTTTATAATAAAATTATCTTTGACGAACGAGAATTCATGGCTACCTGGTATCCATTTTAGTTGACTCAGGTTTTCTGGCATTAGTTTGGTATAAGCATTAGTGATTACATCTTCGATTGTAAAGTTTTTCTTTTGTGGATAACTAAAAGATGAGATAAATAATAAAAATACGATGGATAATTTAATGCGGGACATAAATACCTCTAACAAGTTTTGGGTAATAAAAAAGGGGTTATAAAACCCCTCATTTTATTTTTTCGATTTATTGTCTGAAGGATTAACACGATGAGTCAGGATATTGTCAATCAGGTTATATTCTTTAGCCTCGTCGGCTGTCATAAAATAGTCCCTGTCGCAATCTTTTGCAATCTGCTCGTATGGCTTGCCGGTGTGTTCGGCAAGTATTTTATAAATAGTATCGCGTGTTTTAATCATTTCTTTAGCATGGATTTCGATGTCTGTAGTTTGTCCCTGTAGACCTCCAACCCACGGTTGATGGATCATAATTTTCGAATGGGGCAGTGCCGAACGTTTTCCCGCTTCGCCACCTGCCAGCAGAACTGCTCCCATACTGGCAGCAAGACCGACACAAATTGTCGATACTTTCGAGCGGATATATTTCATTGTATCATAAATAGCCAGTCCGGCCGAAACGCTGCCGCCAGGAGAATTTATGTAGAGATAAATATCTTTGTCAGGATCTTCAGCTTCGAGGAATAATAACTGTGCGATAATAAGACTAGCAATATGGTCGTCAATGGCAGTACCCAAAAATACAATGCGTTCGCGTAAGAGGCGAGAAAAGATGTCCATTCCTCTTTCGCCGCGTCCGGTCTGTTCAATTACATAAGGAACCAGCTGATTGAATATTTCATGTTTTTTTATTGCTTCAATGTCGGTAAAAAAATCATTCTTCATTTTCTTTATTCCCTTCTTTTTGCTTTTGCATTGCTTCGGGGTCAACTTCCTTAACTGCAGCATTTTCTTTCAGGAATGCAATTACCTTATCCTCGAGCAGATGGTCCGTTCTATTTGTGTCTTTGTAATATTTAACAAGTTTATCGACGCTTATGCCTGTTTTTTCGGACTCTTCCTGAGCCAGATTTTGCAGTTCAGAATCTTCTACTTTTATATTTTCTTTTTCGGCAATGTTGGTAAAAATAATTTGCCATTTTGCTGTCCACTCGGCTCTGGGTTTGAGGTAATCTGAAAGTTGTTTCTCGTCAACATTCTTCTGTCCGTATCGGCGTGCATTTTCTTTTTCCAATTCGATGAATCGTTTATGGAGCGATTCGACCAACCCTGTCGGAGGTGTAAAATCGTTGTTCTTCACTACTTTATTCAATAACGAATTGGTAAAGATTTCATCTGATTGCCTATCATAATATTTCCTGAAGTTGTTATACAATAAATCCCGCAATTCGTCGATTGTCGAAGCCTTGTCGTTGGAGATTTTCTTGATTAATTCCTCGTTCAATTCTGGTTTAACCAATTTTTCTATTTTTTTAATTTCGACTTCGTAGTTATATTCCTGACGATGAAGTTCTTCTCCGTGATAATGTTCGTCTATGAAACTGAAATTGAATTTATCGCCAACTTTTTTGCCATTGGCGTTTTCGAAAATCTGAGGATTAACTTTTTCGTCGTTCAGATCGATAGTTACGTTTTCGCTTTTCTGGTTGGGAACGGGGTTCTTTGATTCGTCGAGTTGCTGAAGATCGACAGTTATCCTGTATTCTTTCGACTCTACCGTATCTGCTTCTTCGTACTTAAAATGTGGTTTCAGCAGATATTCGATTTCTTTTTCGATTTCCTCATCTATTACCTTAAAGATTGGCTTTTCTACTTCTATTCCTTTATAATCTTTTACATCTACTTTCGGCATTATTTCGTACTGAATTTTGAAGTTAAGTTTTTCGCCAATGTTAAAGTCGATATCTGTCAATTGAGGAGTACTGATTGGTTGAAGATTTTCCTGGTCGACAATATCCCAGAATTTTTTAGTGGCTATTTTTTCGGAAGCTTTATATTCGATAGCTTCGCCGTAAAGTTTTTTTATAATTGAAAGGGGGGCTTTCCCTTTTCTGAAACCGTCAATTGAAATATTTTTTCTTTCTTCTTCATAGGCTTTTTCAATTTCTGGTTTGATTTCATCGTAAGATAATTTTACTTCGAGTTCCTGTAATGAATCGGATAATTGATTTACCTTGAATTCCAAATATACCTCTTGATCTTTAGTGATAAAATTGTGCGAGAGGGGGGACTCGAACCCCCACGTCTAAGCGACACTAGATCCTAAGTCTAGCGCGTCTACCAATTCCGCCACTCTCGCAATGACTTGCAAAAATATGCAAATAAACTCAAAAATAAAAGAGGGTAGAATCCGTGCCTTTTTGAAATTCTATAAATCCCACCGAAAATGCTATTTTAACCACTTCTTACAAAGCATGTTATACCAATAATTTTTTATATTGATTAGTCAATTTTAATGGGTTTATGCAAAATCTTATCGGAATTCAGATTGATAATTACAGAATTGTTTCCGTTCTGGGCAAGGGCGGGATGGGCATTGTTTACAAGGCTTATGATACAAAACTTGACCGCTTTGTAGCAATTAAAATGTTGAATTCCGACATGTACGACCGTCTCAAATTTATCGAACGATTCAAAAGAGAAGCGAAAAACCAGGCAAAATTGTCCCATCCCAACATAGTTACTGTTTATGGCTTTATCGAATACGATAACCTGCTTGGTATTGTAATGGAATACGTCGAAGGCGAAAGTCTCGAAAAAATTATTAAAAGACAGGGCAGATTTAATCTTTACGACGTGTTTTATATACTTAAGCAAATTTTACTGGGACTCGGTTATGCCCATTCCAAAGGTTTTGTACACAGGGATATAAAACCATCCAACATTGTACTGAATAAAGAAGGCGTCGCCAAAGTGATGGATTTTGGTATATCGAAATCGTTGTTTGATGATACTGCAGTTACGAAGACAGGCGCAAAAGTTGGAACTGTCTATTATATGAGTCCCGAACAAATAAAAGGTTACGACGTTACCAACAGGAGCGATATTTATTCTTTAGGTTGTACTGCTTATGAAATGATTGTTGGAAGACCGCCTTATGATTACGAGAGCGAATATGAAATTATGGATAGCCACCTTAAAAAAGCGCCTCCAAAAGTTTCATCGGCAGTTGCAGGGATTCCAGATATGGTCGACGAATTAATTTTGAGGGCAATGGCTAAAAATCCGAACGATAGGTATTCGACCTGCGAAGAAATGTACAACGAGGTCCAACGCGTCGACCAGCAGGTAGCAAAACTTTATACAAATTATTTTAGAAAAACAGAAGCTCGCTCTGCCACGTATAAATTTATGTCCGCCTCAGCTTTCGCTCTCTTTTTTATTCTGCTTATCGGAATTTCGTATTTCGTTTATACTCAGGTGGACGAATTGTTAAAGAGTAATGCATTGGAAGAATTGAAAAAGTACAGTATAGAAGCTCTCTTTTCTTCGCCCGGCGACGAATTTAATTTCAAAGAAATAGTCAAAATAAATTCACCTGTTAATGTAAACCTTAATGGCATTTCCTTTTCGGGGAATACTTTTGCAGTGGCTGTAGGGGATTCTGGTGTTATACTAACTTCAAATGACAACGGTAAAAACTGGAAGCTGGTTAATTACGATAAAAAAGTAAATCTGAGCGACGTTTATTGTTCACCGCTCGGAAAAACAATTATCATTGGTGATTCATCGACGATTTTGTACAGCACAAATTTTCTCGATTCGATAAGCACTGTTCAAGTCAAAGGCGGATACACTTTTTTCAGAATCAAGTTTATTGATGAACAAACTGGATTTATAACGGGCAATGACGGTCTAATTCTGAAAACAGTCAATGGAGGAATAAGCTGGTATAAAGTAGTTACTAACGCAAAAGATTTGATATTCGATATCGATTTTGTAAATGAAAAAAATGGAATAGCCGTCGGCTGGAACGGACTTATGCTTGTAACCGAAAATAGCGGAGAAAGCTGGAAGCCGGTTGAAAACATAAAATTCGACAATTATATTAAATCGGTCGACGTTACGAAACAAGGCTTTTGTCTGGCAGCTGGAGGCGACGCAACTATTTTGCGGTCTTCCAATTACGGCAAAGATTGGGAAATGGAAAAAGTAGCTGAATTAGGAGGCTTGCAAAAAGTTCTTTTCATTTCCGAGAATTACGCCGTGGCAACAGGGAGCAAAGGTATGATTATGTTCTCGAAAGACAAGGGCAAAACTTGGAATTCGATCGATAGTAGAATTTATTCAAATATGAACGACCTGGAATTGAACCCGGAACGAGAACTTTTTATAGTTGGTGTAAATGGTTTAATTATTAAAATATTTTAGAGGTTCTGTGGAAAAGTTCATAATAAAAGGCGGCAAAAAACTTGAGGGCAAAGTCGATGTGAGCGGAGCTAAAAATTCAGCCTTGGCACTCATGCCAGCTACTTTTTTAAACGAAGGGATTAATATTATCGAAAACGCACCAGAAGTGAACGACATCTATACGATGATGAAGTTAATGACAGAACTGGGCTCTAATATTAAGTTCGAGAATTATACGCTTGCGATCGACAATTCGACAACTAATAATCAAGTAGCGCCATATGAATTGGTAAAAAAGATGAGGGCTTCAATATATGTGCTCGGTCCTTTACTAACGCGCTTCGGCTATGCGAAAGTTTCAATGCCCGGGGGGTGCGCCTGGGGCCCGCGCCCAATTAATCTTCATCTTGAATCGATGAAAAAATTGGGAGCAGAAATCGAACTTGAACTCGGTTATATTATTGCTAAATCGAAACGTCTCCACGGCGCAAAAATTCATTTCGATATTCCTTCAGTAGGCGCAACTGGAAATACGCTTATGGCTGCCTCACTTGCAAAAGGGACAACCTTGATTTCCAATGCTGCAACCGAGCCCGAAATTGTAGCCCTCGAGGAATATCTTACTCTAATGGGCGCAAAAATTAACGGAATCGGTACCAAGATAATCGAAATTGAAGGCGTAGATTCTCTGTCGCCAGCCAGATATTCAAACATCCCGGATCGAATTGAGGCGGGCACTTTATTAGTTGCAGCAGGAGTTACAGGAGGTAGTATTACTCTGAGCAACGTGATTTCGAAACACCTCGATACTATTTTGATTAAATTGGAAGAAGCTGGTTTTTATATTCAAGATAATGAAAGAGAAATTACACTCAACTCTAGTGGTTTAATTTCAAATGTGGACGTGACCACCGATGTTTATCCTGGATTTCCTACCGACATGCAGGCTCAATGGATTGCTTTGATGTCGCTGGCAAAAGGGACCTCTACAATTACAGACACTATCTATCCCGATAGATTTAATCACGTACCTGAATTGATAAGACTGGGGGCAGATATCGAAGTTGTCAATAACAGCGCTGTGGTTAAAGGGGTCGATAAATTGACCGGAGCAAAAGTGATGTCGACAGATTTGAGAGCCAGTGCCTCTTTAGTAATTGCTGGACTGGCAGCAGAAGGTACTACGGAAATACTGCGTATCTATCATATCGACAGAGGATATCAGCGAATCGAAGAAAAATTAAAAGCTCTTGGCGCCGATATCGAAAGAGTAACAACCGATGAGTATTAAAAAGCGCTCCAGCGGTGATAGATATTTCTATGCATTGTTTTTTCTACTGGCTCTCTTTGAACTGCTGATTTCCAGATTTCCACTGCTCAACACTTTCGACTACGAATTTTCTGCTTTGAATGGCATAGCGTTATTTCTTACCGGTGGAGTGATATTCTTGAAATATTCAGCAGATCTAAATTCTGTCATTTCAGCATATAGAAAAATTGCGCTGAAATTATTAATCGCAGCTGGCTTGGTCCTGGTAGCCGGAATATCTTTTTACCTGCTTATTAATCGCTGTCCTATTCAATATGGCTTTGCTTTTTATTTTGTTATTACTCTGCCATCTCTTTTCAATGGCACTGTAACAGCTTATATCATCAAACTAATTTTTAGAAGATATAATTCTCTAATCTTTATTCTATCCTCAATTATTTTATTCTCTTTATCGTTGATCGAATTTTATTTATTTCCCCAACTTTACTTTTATAATCCTCTCTTTGGATACTTCTCAGGTACATTATACGACGAGAGTATTGTAATAACAAATAAACTTATCCTCTACAGAATGTTCAATTTATTGATAGGTGTGGGAATCCTGTGGTCAGTAATTGAAGTGAAAAGAAAGAAAATTATTAAAGACGTCTTAATTATAATAATACTTATTGCGTTTTCTTTCGGCGTCTGGAGCCTCAAACCTGCGTTCGGATTTGCTACAAATGTCGATTTACTTAAAAATAAACTTGGACAGGAAATTCAAACTCGGCATTCGAAAATATATACTCCTTTAGATTACGAAAACGGAAAGTATGCCGCTCTGCTCTACGAATATTATTACGAAAGACTTGGAGAACTATTCAAATCGAACGGGGAACAGATGGAAGTATTTATATTTAAAGATAGCCAGCAGAAAAATGAGCTGTTCGGCAGCGGTAGTGCGGATGTAGCAAAACCGTGGAAAAAACAGATTTTTACTGATATTGGCAGCCTTGAATCCACGTTGAAACATGAGATGGTTCACGTGTTAATGGCAAAATATTCTGCTCCGCCATTTTATATCCCTTTAAATCCTGCTCTTCTGGAAGGTGTTGCATCTGCGTTGGATAACAACTATTACGGTTGCCCCTTGCATTTTATGGCAAGGACTGCATACGGTAATGGTTATCGCATGGATATTAATAAATTATTTTCGGATTATTCTTTTTATTCAAATTATGCTGGATTATCGTATGTCTATGCTGGTTCGTTCGTTAAATACATAATTGATAAATACGGTATAAAGAGTGCAATTGAGTTTTATCGCTCGAACGATTTTGTAAAATCATTTAATATATCGCTCCAGGAAGTCGTCGAAGAATATTACAATTTTCTTAAAAGTCTTCCTGAAACAATGAATAAAGAAGCTGCTCAACTTTATTTCGGTGGTAAGTCGATCTTTAAAAAAACTTGTGTGCGTTTCGCAGCACGTGAAACAAAGAGAGGATATGAGTACTATAATCAGGGCGATTATTTGAAATCGGCTCAAATATTCGAAAATATTTATTCGAAAACGAAATCGTATTCATCACTACTGGGATTGATAAAATCTTACATTGCACAAAAGAAATTTACGGAAGCCAGGAAAATTCTTTCAAAAGAAATTAAATACTTTAAAGAAACTCCTTATATTTACTCATTAAAATTATTTTATGGAGACGTTTCTGCACTAAGTGACGATTATGAGGGTGCCCTCGGTTTGTACAACGAAATTAGAAGTGTGAATCTTAATCCTGAATACTATTTCAGTGCTTCATTAAAAATAGATTTAATTGAACAAAATCGTATCAAAGAATTTCTGACGGGAGATAGTACTATAAGAAAAAAAATATTGTACGATGCTTTACAACACGGCAGTTATGAAGCTTTGTATCAGTTATGCGATTTGATGGATGCAGAAGATGATTATTTACGTGTATTTGATAATTACTTGAATATAGATAAGAATAACGTCAATAATTTGCACCTGCTAATTAAGTTATCGCAATGTGCCTTAAAAAGGGGATATCATCAGATTGCAAAAAAAATTGCAGTGAAAGCTGCGGAAGATATTAGAGATATCTATTTGGAGGATATAACCGCCGAGAATCTCAGAATGGTTAATTGGTTCGTTAATTTCTCAGAGGTTACTGAATACAAAATAACAACTCGGGCTTATGATTGATTTCAAAACTATACTATCCAGATACGACTTCCTGAAAAAATTTACTGAAGTGGCTTATAAAAGAAATGAGAAGGTGTACCTCGTTGGAGGATTTGTAAGGGATGTCATTTTGAAAAGAAGCAGAGAGGAAATGGATTTTTTGGTTGTAGGCGACGGACCCGAATTTGCTCAAGAATTAGCGAAAGAATTTAATATAGATAAAGTTACGATATATAAGAATTTCGGTACGGCTCATTTCAATTACAACGGAATTTCTTTCGAGTTTGTCGGTGCAAGAAAGGAATCGTATAACCGATATAGCAGAAATCCTCAGGTTACACCCGGCACTTTGGAAGATGATTTGAATCGCAGGGATTTTACGATTAATACATTGGCTATTTCATTAAATAGCGACTCATTCGGTGAATTGATTGATAAATTCGGCGGGTTATCTGATATTGAAAACAGGGTTATAAAAACGCCTTTGAACCCTGTAACTACTTTCAGTGACGACCCGCTCAGAATAATGAGAGCCATTAGATTCGCCGCACAATTAGGTTTCAATATAGAGGAAACAACTCTGCAAGCCGCATCGAGTATGGCAGAACGCCTTAAAATTGTGTCGCAGGAGAGAATTACTGAGGAGTTCTTTAAAATTCTGTCGGCACCAGTGCCATCGATTGGACTGAAATTATTGTATGAAAATGGAATAATGAAAGTTGTTTTTCCTGAGATAGACGAATTGGGTGGTGTGGAACAACGCAAGGATTACCATCACAAAGATGTTTTTTATCATACATGTATAGTTGTTGACAACCTTGCAAAAGTAACTGATAATATCTGGTTGAGATTTGCCGGATTAGTTCACGATATTGCAAAGCCGAAAACAAAAAAATTTATCGAAGGAATAGGATGGACATTCCACGGTCACGAAGAATTGGGCGCAAGAATGATGAAAAGTTTATTTATGCAGATGAAATTGCCGATGAATAAACTTCATTATATCGAAAAGCTCGTTCGACTTCATTTGCGTCCCATTGCATTGGTGGAAGAAAATGTCACCGATTCAGCAATTAGAAGGCTGGCTGTTGCTGCTGCTGAAGACCTCGACGATTTAATTACTTTGTGCCGTGCCGACGTCACAAGCAAAAATCCCGAAAAGGTAAACAGGTATCTATCGAATTATGACCGCGTGATGGAAAAGGTAAAAGAAGTACAGGAAAAAGATCGCTTGAAAGCATTCCAGTCGCCTGTGCGTGGAGACGAAATTATGAGAGTATGTGGCATACCGCCATCAAGAACAGTAGGTGAAATAAAAAAAGCTATCGAAGAGGCTATTCTCGACGGCAAAATTCAGAACACTTATGAAGATGCATATAATTATTTTTTGCAAATAAAAGACGAATATTTAAAGAAAGAAAAATAATTTTTACGATATTGAAACTTTCCTCTTAATATTACGTCGTAATCAATGTAAATTCGGTGGAAATCAAGAGCACAAAAAGGAGTGATAATGAAAAAAATAATTCTGCCATTATTAATTATTCTGACTGCCATCCCTTTAACGGCTCAGAAAAAATTAAAGCTCGATAAGGCAGTTTCGATTGCGTTAGATCGCAATACGACGCTGATTAAAACGCAGAATAATCTCGAATCGAACCATTCACAACTCAAAAATGCATACGGTGAACTTCTACCTTCTTTCGGTCTTCAGGCTCAATGGAACTGGCAGCGAGTTAACGACGTTGGTGGAACCCAAAGAGATTTCTTCGGCAATGTTGTTGAAATCCCTCCATCTCAAACCGATAGCCGTTATTATTCTTTAGGAATGGGGGGGAACCTGGTCTTGTTTGACGGTCTTGCAAATATTTCCAATATCTATCAGAAAAAATATAATTTGAAAGCAGCCGAGTATAATCTCGAAAAAGTAAAACAAAATGTGGTTTATGAAACGACAGATTATTTTTATCAGGTTTTAAATGCGCGTGAATTGATGAAGGTTCGCGAAGAAAACGTTAAGTATTATCAAAAATTATATGAAACGATTTATGAAAAAAATAAATTGGGTTCAGTTGCAAAAGCCGACGTCTATACGGCTCAGGTTCAACTCGGTAATGCCGAGCTCCAATTAATTCAAGCGCAAAATACATACGAAACAGCTTTGAGCAATTTACTTAATTACCTGGGATTGGACGTACTTGAAGATTATGAACTTGTCGATCCATTCGAAGGAAAGAAAAGTGTCGATACCGATTTTTATATGAAGGATTTCGAAGACATTCAAACGATGGTTAATTATGCAATGGAAAACAGAAACGACTATAAAAGCATGGAATTTAATCTTAGTTCGGCGCAAAAAGGACTCCATATTGCCCGTACAGGCTTATTTCCCACACTTTCGGCAAATTATTCATGGTCGACTTCTTCGGTCGATGTAAATAAATTATTCGATAGAAAAGTATTCTATATTGGTGCTACGTTGAGCATTCCAATATTTTCCAATTGGTCGACAGAAAATCAAATTCAGTTAGCTGAAGTAAATCTTAAAAACATTAACGAGGATTTGAATGCCCTCGAAAGACAGATAAAAATCGAAATTAAACAAGGTTATCTCGATCTTACAGCCGCAAAAAAGAGTCTTGACGTGGCTACTAAAAACGTCATAGCTGCGGAAGAAAATCGCAAGTTGAATCAGGAACGTTACAATCTGGGTGCCGGCACTATTCTCGAAGTTCTCCAGGCTGACAGGGATTACATCGATGCTGTTAGAAACAAAATTAATGCATTGTATGACTTCTACACAAAGTACGACAGATTGCAAAATTCTCTTGGTAAATTAGATTACAAAAAATTTGAATAAAAGGAGTAAATTAAAATGGCTAATGGAAACAAGAAATCCAGAAAAAAATTATTTGTCTTTGGCGGACTTGGACTGTTGCTTATTGTCGTAATTCTACTTGTAGCATTCGCAGGAAGTAAAGAAGAAATTATATCTGTCCAAACCGAAAAAGTCTCCCGAAGGACGATTACACAGGTGGTAACTGCAACGGGAAAAATTAATCCCGAATTTCAGGTTAAAATTGCAGCTGAAGCTACAGGCGAAATTGTTAGTCTATTAGTTAAAGAAGGCGACAATGTTAAAAAAGGACAATTGCTGTTGCGTATTAAACCCGATATTTATGAAGCTCAAAAAAACAGTGCCGTAGCCAGATTGCAACAAGCTCGAGCTTCGTTGAATTCTACAAAAGCTTTGCTCGAAAAAGTAGAATCTGATTATAAAAGAGTTCAGGAATTGGCTCAAAAAGGGCTGGCAAGCGATGCCGACCTTGAAGCTGCCCGTTCAAATTATTTGCAAACACTCGGCAACTACGAATCGCAAAAATCATTGGTATCACAGTCAGAAGCCGCTCTAAAAGAAGCAACCGAAACTTTGAATAAAACATATGTCTATTCTCCAATGGATGGCACCATAAGTAAATTGAGTGTCGAACTGGGCGAAAGAGTAATTGGCAGCGGCTTTACAGGTACAGAACTTCTTACGGTTGCTGACTTGAATAATATGGAAGCTACAGTTGAAGTCGACGAAAATGATGTAGTCCTTGTTTCAATAGGTGATACAGCAAAAATTAATATTGACGCTTTCGGAGATAAAATATTTAAAGGCATTGTAACTCAAATTGGCAATAGCGCTATAACTTCAGGTTTAGGTACACAGGAAGAAGTTGTTAATTTCGAAGTAAAAATTCGTTTGACAGATAAAGATGATAAAATCCGACCGGGAATGTCGTGCGATGCCGATATCGAAACCGAAACTAAAGAAAATGTTATTGCAGTACCTATTCAAAGTGTAACTGCCAGAGCGCCGAAACCCGAGAAACATGAAGAAGGCGAGCAAGGCATTGTAAAAGAAAACAATAAGAAAAACAATAAACTGCAGGAAGTTGTATTTATTGTTGAAAACGGAAAAGCAAAAATGGTTAAAGTCAAAACGGGTATAAGCGACGATAATTATATTGAAATTATAGAAGGACTTAAAGGTAATGAAGAAGTTATCAGCGGTCCTTATCGTGCTATTTCGAAAGAACTCGAAGACGGGGAAACTGTTACAGTTACATCCGGCAAAACAAAATTGGCACAAAACGAAAAATAAGGCGGTAATGCTATGAACATAATCAATATCGAACATATTGCAAAAATATATCAGGTCGGCAGTGAGGAAGTTCATGCTCTTAGAGATGTATCATTACGAATTGAAAAAGGTGAATATGTAGCTATAATGGGACCGTCGGGCTCAGGAAAATCGACTTTAATGAATATACTCGGTTGCCTTGACACTCCTACAAGAGGTTTGTATGAATTCAAAGGCGTAAACGTAAGTGAAATGAGCGATAATGAACTGGCTGCAATTAGAAATCGTGAAATTGGTTTTGTATTTCAGACTTTTAATTTGTTGCCACGTTCGGATGCATTACATAATGTTGAACTTCCATTGATTTATGCAGGTGTTCCTGCTCATGAAAGAAAAGAAAAAGCTCGTATGGCACTCGAACATGTGGGTCTTGCAGACAGAATTCATCATAAACCAAATGAGCTTTCGGGCGGTCAGCGTCAGCGCGTTGCAATTGCAAGAGCGCTTGTAACCGAGCCGGCTATAATTCTTGCCGATGAACCGACTGGTAATCTCGACACTAAAACGGGCGAAGATATTATGGCGCTTTTTAATGAAATTTATGAGCAGGGAAATACAATTATTCTTGTAACTCACGAAGAATATATTGCTGAACATGCAGAAAGGATTATCAGAATTCGTGATGGATTAATTGAAAGAGACGAGAAAGTTGTTAATAGATACATCCCTCAAAAAAACGGCGCCTCAAAATTATAACGGAGTTGAGATGAAAGAGTTTTTATATGAATTGAAAGAAGGTTTGTTAATTTCATTGAGAGCAATAGGCGCCAATAAAGCCCGTTCAGTATTGACAACTTTAGGCATTATAATCGGTGTTACTTCTGTCGTTTTGATGTCGACTGCTATCAATGGAATTGATAACGCATTTCAGAATGGCGTTGCTTCGCTCGGTTCGGATAACCTTTATATTGATAAATGGGAGTGGTTTAATAACGATACTCCATGGTGGGAACTTAGAAACCGTAGAAATCTTACTGTTGAGGATTATGAAAGATATAAAGAACTGGCAAAGATACCATTAGCTGTTGCCCCCACCATCTGGTCTTTTCAGAATATCAGATATAAAAATAGAATTGTAGAATCTATCATTATTCAAGGAACCAATCACGAATACATAAAAACAACAAATCTTACATTCAAAGAAGGCAGATTTTTTAACGAACTTGAAAGTAATAGTGGTAGAAATGTAGTTGTGCTGGGTTCTGAAATTGCTAAAAATCTTTTCCCAAATGGTTACGCTGTTGGCGAGTATGTTAGAATAAAAGGACATAAATTCAAAGTGGTCGGCATACTCGATGAACAGGGGAGCTGGGTGATGGGGAACTTTAATCCCGATAAACAAGTATTTCTGCCATTGCAAAATATTTACAAGTATTTTCAATCGGCTGATTTCAGAAGCATTACAATCAATGTCAGAGCTAAGAATAGCTTGATGGTGGAAGCCACAAAAGAAGAAGCAATTGGAATTATGAGACGCGTGAGAGGCTTGAAATATAATGAGCCAGACGATTTTTCAATAAATCAACAGGAAGGTCTTCTCAATACAATTAATCAAACTGTTGGTGTAATACAAATTGCAGGATTATTCATCACGGGTTTGGCGCTATTTGTCGGTGCAATTGGAATTATGAATATTATGTTTGTATCGGTTAAAGAGAGAACAAAAGAAATCGGAATTAGAAAGGCTATCGGGGCAAAAAGAAGAACAATTTTAAGTCAATTTATAACCGAAGCTGCTATTATTTGTATGATTGGAGGTACAATAGGACTTATCATTGCATTGATCTTGAGTCTGGTAGTCAATCAATTTCTTCCTACGTCAGTTCAGATTGATACAATTATACTTGCAATAGTTATATCGATAGCAACAGGTGTTGTGTCGGGTTTTGCGCCAGCATATACAGCGGCAAAATTAGATCCAGTAGAAGCATTGAGGTATGAATAATGGAATTAATCGAAATTATTAAAGTGGCATTAAACTCCTTAAGAGCGAATCGACTTCGTTCAATACTTACGGTAGTTGGTATTATAGTAGGCATATTTTCAATTATTGCAATCAGCACAATAATCGAAATGTTGCAAACGAGCATCGAAAAAGGAGTTTCTCAGTTGGGACAGAATACGTTCCAGATTCAAAAGTGGCCTGCAGTACAAACCGGTGGACCAGGCGAGAGAATGAAGTATCGGAATCGACCGGATATAACACTCGAAGAGTATTATCGTCTTAAAGAGAAACTAAAGGAAGCTAAATATGTAGGTGCTGAGCAGTGGCAATCCGGAAAACAATTGAAGGCTGGTAATCTCGAAACAAATCCTAATGTGCCACTTGCCGGAGTAACTACAGAAGCGTTTCCTAATAATAAATGGGAAATTGGAACCGGTCGTGCACTTAATGACCGAGACGTTCAAAGATACGAACGTTATATTATACTTGGATCCGACGTAGCCAAACGTCTTTTCCCAAATTCCGACCCAATAGATCAAGAAGTTAAGGTCGACGGTCATAAATTGCGTGTTATTGGTGTACTGGAATCGCAGGGCGACTTTTTTGGACAGAGTCAGGACAACTTTGCCATTATGCCAATAACTACTTTCCAATCATTTTACGGAAAACGTTCCCGCAGCGTTAACATAACAGTTATGTCCCACGATAAAGAATCATATAACAATCTAATCGAACTGGCTGAAGGTTATTTCCGAATGATTAGAAAAGTCCCGCCAGGCGAAGAAAACGATTTTGAAATATGGTCGAACGAACAGGTGTTATCGCAAATTAATGATATAACTTCTGGAGTAAGAATCGGATCTATCGTAGTAGCTGCAATTGCGTTACTAGCAGCTGGGGTAGGTATTATGAATATTATGCTGGTTTCTGTAACAGAGCGTACACGTGAAATTGGTATCAGGAAAGCTATCGGTGCGAAAAAAATTAATATTCTTACTCAATTTATTTTTGAAGCGATTACACTCTCTTTATTGGGAGGAATTATTGGAATTATTCTCGGTATTGTAGCCGGCAATTTTGCAGGTTCTTTTCTGAATGCAACAGCGGTTATTCCAGTAGATTGGGTATTAATAGGTGTCTTTTTGTGTGTGATAATCGGGGTTGTATTTGGTACTTATCCGGCTTACAAAGCGGCTAATCTGGATCCGATTGAAGCTCTCAGATATGAATAACATATAATCGTAAATTTTATAACAGATATTATTTTTCTTGACCTCAATTTTTTTGAAGTTCAATATTGGTCTAATTTTATGCCTTCTTAAAAACATCTTTTTTGATTGCTTCCATTTCAATTTTGAATTAAATTTGAAATCGCTATGAATCGAATTTATTTTTATAAATGTTCTGCGGCAGGAAACGATTTTGTCCTTTTTGACACTGAAATTGCGCCGAATCTAAATCTTACAGAAGATTTTATACGGAAAATATGCGATCGCAGACTTGGCGTTGGAGCGGACGGTATTATTCTTATTAAAAGTTCTGACAGCGCTGATTTCGAAATGAGTTATTACAATGCCGACGGCTCCGGCGGCATGCTTTGCGCAAACGGGGCAAGAACCGCTCTTAAGTATGTCAGTATTAACGGCAGAGTCAGGAAAGACAAGGTCGTTTTCGAAGCGGGAGGAAAAAAGTACAAAGGGGAAATAGTAAACGAGAGTGAAGTAAAGTTTTATTTTTCAGAGTTAGGTGAAATTAAGAAAATTGATAATTTGCAAATAAATGGAAGAAATATCGTCTGTTACGAAATTAATACAGGGGCACGGCATCTTGTGATAAACGTTGACGACATCAAAGATACACAGGAAGTGGATTTAGATAGTTTGCCTGTTGTTAAACTAGGCAGAGAAATAAGATATTCTGAGCAGTTTAAACCCAAAGGAATTAATATAAATTTTGTGAAATTTCTCGGTACCGAATTGAAAATAAGAACTTACGAAAAAGGTGTGGAAGACGAAACACTTTCGTGCGGCACAGGAAGTGCTGCTGCCGCTATTGTGGCATATAAAATTTTTAATTATAGACCACCAATTATTTTGTACCCAAAAAGCGGTGATAGATTTATCGTGGATTTTGTTGCAGATAAAAATAAAATTGCAGACCTCTCTTTAACCGGTCCTGCAAAGATTATTTATAAAGGTGAATTATTAAACTTATAAAGAGGAAATAAATGAGTAGAGTTATTTTTTCAATACGTTACAGTATAATCCCAGAAAAAAGAAACGAATATCTAAACGTAGTAAAAGAATTAAAAAATCTTGTTCAGGCTGAGGGTCTGGAAAGTTATTCGGTTTATGAACAAAAAAATAAATCGAACTATTTTGAAGAAGTTTATATTTTTAATTCTGAAGAAGCCTTCGAAAATTTTGACGACAATCAGGACGAACGCATCGATCTTTTGATGACTAAATTATCCGACCTGATAAAAGAACAAACTACTCAATACACAACGCTCGTCGAAGTGTAGATTAAGATAATCGAGTGTATTATGTATGAATACACTGGCGCTATCCATATCCATTCGAATTTCTCGGACGGGTCAGGCACAATTGAAGAAATTGCCTCGTTTGCCAGCGAAGCTGAATTGGACTATATAATTATTACCGACCATAATACACTCAGAGCTCTCCATGAAGGATACGAAGGATGGTACGATAACACCTTAGTGTTGGTCGGATGTGAAATAAACGATAAAGAAAATAAAAACCATCTTCTGGCATTTGGAATTAACGAAGCATATTCTACACGTTTAAACGCTAAGGAGTATGTTAAACTTGTAAAAGATGCCGGCGGAATCGGTTTTATAGCTCATCCTCACGAAAAAAGAAATTCTATGGAAAAACATCCTCCCTATCCATGGACAGAATGGGATACAGAGGATTTTACAGGTATCGAAATTTGGAATCATATGTCCGAATGGATGGAAGGATTGACTGAGGAAAATAAGTACAATTATTTCGTTCATCCGCTCAGGTCTATAAGCGTTCCGCCACATGAAACTATTGAACTTTGGGATAAACTCAATTTGAAAAGAAAAGTAGTAGGAATCGGTGGAGTAGATGCGCATGCCCATAAGGTTAATTTGCTCGGGTTCTTCGAAGTCGAAATCTTTCCTTATAAAGTACTATTTAAATCGATACGCACACATATTTTTACAGATGAACCCATCGATTCGTCAAAGATTCTCTCTGAAAATAAAAGTATTGTGTTGAATGCCTTGAAAGAAGGTAAATGTTTTGTATCAAATTTTTACCGCGGTGATGCTAAAGGTTTCAAATTTTTTGCAGAAAACGACGATGACAAATTTTATATGGGCGATACGGTTAAAAAAATGAATAATTTGAAACTCCATGTTGAAATACCCGGCAAGCCAGCTACGATAAAAGTTATTCGAAACGGTGAAATATTTGCTAAAGAAGAAACGGCTGCATTGTCCTTGCCTATTAATGAATCTGGAGTTTATAGAGTGGAAGTATTCGTCGGAAACAATGGCTGGATTTTTTCCAATCATATTAGAATTGGACTTTAATATTTACTAAATTTAACTCTCGATTTAAAAATTATTGTGAGGTTACTGTGTTACAGAAAAAGAAAAAAATAACCAAAAAAGAAATCAAACAAGACTCATTAGTTACTACATATTATAAGTTCACTGCTTTCTTTCAGAAAAATCAAATGAAAATTTATATCGGTAGTGCGATAGTAGCATTGATAATCGTTGCAGTGATTCTCTATACGAACAAAAAAGAAAATGATAATCTCAAGGTGGCGGCTCTATTGACGAAAGTAGTCCCACTTTACGAAGCCGCTCAATATGAAGAGGCTATTGCTGGCAACAAAGCTCAGAATATCACAGGATTGAAAGAGATTGTTGACAGATACGACGGGACAGAACAGGGCGAAACTGCTAAAATATATTTAGCAAATTGTTATCTCTTAACCGGTAAACTTGATGAAGCTTATGAATTGTATGACGATTACAGCGGCAGCAATCAATTATTGTTGGCAACTTCTCTGGCAGGGAAAGCTGCCTATTTTGAAGCAAAAGAAAAATACGAAGATGCAGCCGAATTCTATCGAAAAGCAGCCGCAATTTCGGAAGAAAATCCTTCAAACCCCGAATACTTATTAAAAGCTGGAATTGCACTATTGAACATAAACCAAAAAGAGGAAGCAAAAAAAATATTCTTGAAAATACAAGATGAGTATAAAAATTACCCGCAAATAGAGGAAGTAAACAGGTATTTGGCACTTGCAGAAAATTAACTAAATTGGTAATTAACGTTAATATTAATTAACAAACGAAGGTGTGATAAATGGCAGATACATCTGATTTCAGAAACGGTCTTATAATTAAATTCAAAGGAGAACCCTACGTAATTGTTGAATTTCAGCATGTTAAACCTGGCAAAGGTGGAGCTTTTGTAAGAACAACCTTAAAAAATCTTCGTACCGGGCGCGTACTCGACAATACATTCCGGTCGGGTGAATCTGTTGAAATCGTTCGTGTCGAAAGAAGAAAATATCAATTCCTTTACAAAGAAGCTGCTGGACTTGTTTTGATGGATAACGAAACATTCGAACAAATTACAGTTCCACAAGAATTGCTGGATGAAAAAGTTCTCTTTTTGAAAGAAGGAGAAGAAATTGAATTACTTGTCGATGACGACGAAAATATTATTTCCGCAGAAATCCCGATATTTGTTACACTTAAAGTAGTTGAAACTGAACCTGGTTTTAAAGGTGATACAGCAAACACTGCACTAAAACCGGCTAAGGTTGAAACCGGAGCTACGATTAACGTTCCCTTATTTATAAATGAAGGGGATATATTAAAAATTGATACCCGAACCGGTGAATACGTTGAACGAGTTAAAAATTAAATAAGGGCGAAAATGGACATTAACTTAGTTAAAAAGTTGATAAAAATAGTTGAACAGAGCGAAATATCGAAAATTTCGATCCAGGAAGGTGATATTAAGATAAAGATATCGAAAAATTCGGATTCGCACGCTGAAGTTGCATTTACTCAAAATGCACCGACGCAGCAGCCAGTTCAAGCGACTCTTCCGGCTATCGAAAAACAGCCCGCAGAAGAAGCTCCCCAAAAAAATCTTCACGAAATTAGATCACCTATTGTGGGTACATTTTACCGAGCTCCCGCTCCCGATGCTGACCCGTATGTTAAAATTGGCGACGAAGTTAGCCCGGGTACTGTTTTGTGTATTGTAGAAGCTATGAAATTAATGAATGAGATTGAAAGTGATGTCAGTGGTAAAATTGTGAAAATTCTGGTTGAAAATGCAACACCTGTAGAATACAATCAGCCGCTCTTTTTAATCGAAATTTCGTAAAAGAGGAAAAAGTGTTTAAAAAAATCCTTATTGCCAATCGCGGCGAAATTGCCGTACGTATAATTCGTACATGCAAAGAGATGGGAATTAAAACCGTTGCAGTCTATTCAGAAGCCGATCGCGATTCCTTACACACATATTTAGCAGACGAAGCTGTTTGTATCGGTCCTCCACATAGCAGTAATAGTTATTTGAAAATTTCTAACTTATTATCTGCAGCCGCCATAACAGGAGCTGAAGCTATTCACCCAGGCTATGGATTCCTTGCAGAGAATGCAGAGTTCAGTGAAATATGTGAAGAATCGAATATTAAATTTATCGGACCATCTCCCGATTCAATCAGAAAGATGGGCGATAAGTCTTTTGCCAAAAGAACCATGAAAAGCGTTGGAGTGCCGGTTGTCCCGGGTAGCGAAGGAGTCGTTAAAGACGTAAAATCTGCCAAAGAAATTGCCGCTCAAATCGGCTATCCCGTTATGCTTAAAGCCTCAGCCGGCGGAGGCGGTAAGGGTATGAGAATCGTATGGGAAGAAAAAGAAATTGAGAAGATGTTCCAGACTGCCAGTTCCGAAGCTGAAGCGGCTTTTGGCGTGCCTGACCTTTATATCGAAAAGTTTATCGAAAATCCGCATCACGTCGAAATACAAATTATGAGTGATCGTTACGGCAATGCATATCATTATGGCGAACGCGATTGTTCGATACAACGCAGGCACCAGAAACTGATCGAAGAATCTCCCTCTCCACTGATTACTCCAGAAGTTCGAGAAAAAATGTGCGAAGCGGCTCTTCTCGGTGTAAAAGCAGTCAATTACGAAGGCGCTGGCACAATTGAATTTCTCGTGGATAAATACTTGAATTTCTATTTTATCGAAATGAATACTCGAATCCAAGTCGAACATCCCGTTACAGAGATGGTAAGAAATTCAGATCTTATCAAGCAACAAATACTAGTCGCAGCCGGAGAGCGCCTCGATAATTCACCTCTGGAGGCAAGAGGTCATTCGATTGAATTTCGTATTAACGCCGAAGACCCGGAAAACAATTTTCGACCGAGTCCCGGAAAAATTGAGTACCTCCATTTCCCTGGTGGTTTCGGCGTAAGAATCGACTCGCACGTCTATAATCAGTATGTTATTCCACCATATTACGATTCACTAATTGCAAAGTTGATTGTATGGGGAACCGACAGAAAACACGCTATTGCAAGAGCTAAAAGAGCATTCGAAGAATTTGCTGTCGATGGAATTAAGACTACAATTCCTTTCCACCAGAAAATTTTAGAACATGATGATTTTATTAATGGTAACTTCGATACATCATTTATAGAAAAAAACTTAAATAAATTAATGAGGATGTCATGAACGTACCAGCAGAATTACACTACACTAAAGATCATGAATGGATCAAAGTCGAAGGCAATATGGGTATTATCGGAATAACCGACTATGCCCAGAGCGAATTGGGAGATATCGTGTTTGTCGATATCAACCCTAATATCAAAGAAGTTAAAATGTCCGAATCTTTCGGTACAATCGAAGCCGTTAAAACTGTTAGTGAACTTTATGCTCCAGTCGACGGCAAAGTAATCGAAATTAATCCCAAATTGCAGGATGAACCACAAGTTGTTAATTCTGATCCATATGGAGAAGGTTGGCTGATTAAAATTGAAATCACAAATCCCGACCAGGTTAATCAATTACTTGATGCTGAAGCATATAAAAATCAAATTGCCTGATTTTGAATGGAACATCATGAAAAAATAATTATACTCGACTTCGGTTCGCAGTATACGCAACTTATTGCACGTCGTATCAGGGAATCAAAAGTCTATTCTGAAATCCACCCCCATAATTACGACCTGAAAAAAATAATAGAAGAAAAACCGAAAGGAATTATTCTATCCGGTGGACCGATGAGTGTTTACGACGAAGATGCTCCAGTTGTTTCAGAAGAGATTTTCGAACTCGGTATCCCTATTTTGGGAATTTGCTATGGCATGCAGCTGATTGCAAGGTATAATGGAGGTAAAGTCGAGCCTGCTTCAAACAGGGAGTATGGCAAAGCCGAGATTAACATTATTTCCGACGATCCTCTTTTGAAGGATGTAGAAAATAATTCCATTGTTTGGATGAGTCACGGCGATTACATAACAGAACTACCTAAAGGTTACAAAATTATTGCACGTACGGAAAACTCGCCAATTTGCGCCATAAGTAATCGGCATAAAAAAATATTCGGATTGCAGTTTCATCCGGAAGTAGTTCATACAAAAGAAGGTAAAAAAATAATTAACAACTTCTTGTTCGATATTTGTGAAGGCAAAGCAGATTGGACACCGGGAAATTTTATCGAAAATACAATCGAGGAAGTAAAAAAGTTGGTAGGTACTAAGAAGGCAATTTGCGCATTGAGTGGGGGCGTCGATTCGTCGGTTGCTGCCGTTCTGCTACACAAAGCTTTAGGGAAAAATTTGATTAACATCCACGTCGATACTGGGCTTATGCGTAAAAACGAGTCGAATGATGTAGTGAAAATGTTTAATGATACTTTCGATATTGAAATAGTTCATATCGATGCTTCGGAATTGTTCCTTGAAAGACTCAGTGGAATTACGGACCCCGAAAAGAAAAGAAAAATAATTGGGAATACTTTCATTGAGGTCTTCGAGAAAGAAGCGAAGCAATTCGAAGATGTTGAATTTCTGGTGCAGGGAACGCTCTATCCCGATGTTATCGAGTCGGTGTCCGTTAAAGGAAAATCCGCAACTATAAAAACTCATCATAACGTTGGTGGTTTGCCCGAAAGGATGAATCTAAAATTGATCGAACCGTTCCGCGAACTTTTCAAAGACGAAGTGCGACAGATTGGTTTGCAACTCGGCATCCCTGAAATTTTTATCAAACGACACCCGTTTCCCGGACCCGGACTTGCGGTTCGTCTTCTGGGCGAAATTACAAAAGAACGTCTTGAAATTCTTCGAGAAGCCGACGACATATTCATCAAAGCTCTGCATGAGGATGGAATTTACGACAACATTTGGCAGGCTTTTGCAGTGCTTTTACCTGTAAAAAGCGTAGGCGTTATGGGAGACGCTCGTACATACGAAAATGTGCTGGCTTTAAGAGCTGTTACGTCGACAGACGGTATGACCGCAGATTGGTACCGATTTGACCATCAATTCCTGGAAAAAGTATCCAATAGAATTATCAGGTCGGTTAAAGGTATCAATCGCGTTGTCTATGACATTAGTTCAAAACCTCCATCCACAATTGAATGGGAGTAAGTAAAATAGGAGATTGCAGGATGGCTAATTTAAAGGAATTGCCACCCGACGACCGCCCAAGAGAAAAACTTATCAATAAAGGAGTTCGCAGTCTCTCCGATGCAGAATTACTTGCAATCCTGCTTCGCACCGGCACAAAAGGAATTAATGTTGTAGACATTGGACGGAATCTTCTGAAGAATTTTAAGGATTTAAGCGTACTATCAATCCAGACATTCGATTCACTGAAAAATCAACATGGAATTGGAAAAGACAAAGCTGCAACTCTATTGGCAGCTTTTGAACTCGGCAGAAGAATTGATGCAAGCCGTCGATGGCGTTCCGATAAAAAAATCGTATCTCCCGCCGACATAGCTGAATATATGATCCCATTTTTAAGAGATGAAGTAAAAGAAAAATTTTATGTGGTCTGTTTAAGCAGTTCGAATAAAATTATTAAAGAATCTCAATTAATTTCGGAAGGAAGTCTTAATTCGAGCTATGTCCATCCAGGAGAAGTGTTTAAGGTAGCAATTGAAAGCAATTCTGCCAGTATAATACTTGTTCATAATCATCCCAGCGGAAACTTAGAGCCAAGCAGAGAGGATATTCAACTGACCAAAAGAATGATAGAGGCGGGGAAATTGCTTGATATCAAAGTTCTCGACCATTTGATTATTGCGGGGAACAATTATACAAGTTTAGTTGAAAAACAACTCGTGTAAAAAATATTTTTGAAATTTTAGTGTAAATTTTCCTTATATTTAACTCAGAAAATTAAGTTTCATATAACCAACAAATTGAGGAGTAAGGTACTATGGTTAAAATCAAAAAGGCACTAAATGCAGGAATATTAATAGTTCTGTTTGCATCTTTAATTGGAATTACAGCCTGCAGTGGCGTATCCGAAGAACAGATGGCAGAACTCGAAGCTCTTCGTTCTGAAGTCAAAGCGCTCGAAAAAGAGGTTAATTCCCTGAAGAGTGAAAAAGCAGCGCTCGAAAAAGAAATTGCAGAAAAGAATGCAAAATTAGATGAATGCGCAAAAACAAAAGCTGAAACTAAGAAAAATCTTGAAAAGCTCGGAATGTAATTTCTTTATTAATCCAAAAGTTTAAAAATTAAATCGGAGGAATAGATGAAAATTTACAAAACTTTAATGGTGGTATTATCAGTATTGCTCCTCTCTGCTACGGTTTTTGCGCAGGAAAAAGAGATGACAAAAGAGGAGTGGCAAAACGAAATTAATCGTCTGACTGAAAAGAAGGCTGCTCTTACAACTGAATTAAACAATCTCAAAAGAGAGGTAGCCGATTTAAAAGCTACAAGCGAAAAATTACAGAGCTACGACGATTGTATGAAAGAATTGTACGAAATGCTCGGCGTTACAAAATCTGATGTCGATAATTTTGGTAAACAAGTTTCTGCATTAGAAAAAAAGGTCGATGCTAAAGAATCACCCAAAGCAGACCGTCAGGCAGAATTGGACGCTTTGAAAAAGAATAAAATTTCTGCTTTGCCTCAATTTTTCGATAAAGTTCATAATCAACTTCAACGCAAACTCGATACCTGGGTAGAAACGCCCCAAGAAATTAACTACACTGTTGTTAAAGGTGATTGCCTCTGGAACATCGCAAAGAAAAAAGAACATTACGACAATCCATTTGCCTGGCCAATGATTTACAAAGCTAACAGAGACCAGATCAAAAATCCCGACTTGATTTATCCAAAGCAAGTTTTCAAGATTCCGAATTTGACAGAAGAAGAAAAAGCTAAATACGACAAGATCAGAAGAAATTATAAACCGGCTCCACCGGCTCAATCCGCTCAATAATTGGAGTCGATAAAAATTAGTGAAATTTATTTTTCTTCATAAAGCCCTTTTCATTCTTAAATGAGGAGGGCTTTTTTATTTTAATAAAAAGGAGGTGAAAACCCTGAAAGAAAAAACTTTAAAACTGGAAAATGTGGATCTGATTTCTCTCTTCGGATTTAACGATAAGAATATTAAACCAATCGAAGGACGCTTTTCATCAGACATAATTGTCAGAGGCGACAATATTATTCTCAAAGGGAATGACGAAGAGGTCAATACGATAGAAAGAATTTTTAAAGAAATGGTTTTCGTTTTGAACACAACTGGCAAGCTTACGAGCGATGATGTAGAAACTATTATCGACCTTACGCTTCAAGGCAAAGGAATTATTAACGAGAGCGAATTCGATAATATCGTTCTCTATTCTAAAAAGGAAGCTATAAAAGCAAAAACACCAAATCAGATAAGTTATATAAAAGCAGTCAGGGAGAACGATATCTGTTTTGCAATAGGACCTGCAGGTACAGGTAAAACGTTTCTTGCGGTTGCATCGGCTGTGGCTTCTTTGAAAAAAGGTAGTGTTAAAAAAATTATATTATCACGTCCGGCTGTAGAAGCTGGCGAAAGTCTCGGTTTTTTGCCGGGCGACTTTCGCGAAAAGATCGACCCATATTTACGCCCTCTCTACGACGCACTCGAAGAAATGTTACCTGCCGAACAAATTCGTAACTATATCGAAAGAGGAGTAATCGAAATTGTCCCTCTGGCATATATGAGAGGCAGAACATTAAATAACGCATACGTAATCCTGGACGAAGCTCAAAATGCCACGACAATGCAAATGAAAATGTTTCTGACACGATTAGGTCCTAATTCAAAAGCGATTATTACTGGTGACATTACTCAGATCGATTTGCCGTCCTATTCTCAGAGTGGATTGGTTCAGGTGAAAGAAATATTAAAGAATGTCGAAGGTGTGGCATTTGTATATTTCGACAAAGCAGACGTTGTACGACATAAGCTCGTCAAAGATATAATCGACGCATATGAAAAACATTACAGCGAGAATAACGGTAAAAGCAAAAAAAATGAAGCATGATTCATTCTTTGTTTTTGCTTTCTTCCCAGAACTTATCCATTTCAGTTAAATCTGAATCGGTTATCGATTTACCGGACTGTTTGATTTTTTGTTCGACGTAATTGAATCTTTTGATGAATTTTTCGTTAGTAATACGGATGGCATTTTCAGGATTTATACCTAAAAATCGTGCATAATTAGTGATTGCAAAAAGCAGATCCCCGAGTTCTTCTTCAGTTTCTTTTGTATCGCCTGTCTTTTCGGATTCTCTTAATTCTTCGATTTCTTCCAAAACTTTTCTCCATACATCTTCTTTATTGTTCCAGTCGAATCCAACTTTTGATGCTTTTTCCTGCAAACGGAATGCACGTGCCAGACCGGGCAGGTTTTTGGGCACGCCTTGCAATACCGAATCTCTACCTTCGGAAAGTTTTATTTCCTCCCAATTTTTTACTACATCCTCTGTACCGTTAACTTTCACTTCACCGAAAACGTGTGGATGCCGTCGGATTAATTTTTCGGTTATAGTATCGATGACGTCATTTATGTCGAATTTGCCACTTTCTTCAGCAATAACAGAATGAAATACAATGTGTAGGAGCAAATCGCCAAGTTCGGACTTCATTTCCTCAAAATTTTTTTCGTCGATTACTTCGATCAATTCGTATGTTTCTTCGATAGTCGCGCCTTTAATCGAATCGTGTGTTTGTTCTCTGTCCCAGGGACATTCTTTCCTCAGGCGCTTCATAATCTCGCAGAGCTTTTCGAATTTTGAATTTGTCATTCTACTTCCTTTAATTTGGTTAAGCAAAAATAAATTGAAATGTCGACGTTACCAAAAAATATTAGTATTTCGTATATTTGATTAAAAAAGGAAAGAAATGATCGAAGAAAAAATTAAAGAATTAACGGGATACGAATTACCTGTCCCTGCAAAACCACTTGCCGCCTATGTGCCTGTTCAGATTTCCGGTAATCTGGTCTTTACAGCAGGTCAACTTCCCACAATTGAAGGGAAATTAATTGCTGAAGGCAAAGTCGGAAAGGATGTAACCGTTGAAAAAGCAGCCGAGTGTGCACGTATTGCAGCTCTTAATTGCCTTAGCGTAATTAAAGCTGAAATTGGAAATCTGGACAAAATTAAAAAGATAGTCAAACTAACGGTATTTGTTAATTCGTCCGATAATTTTAACGAGCAACCTAAAGTTGCAAATGGCGCCTCTGAATTATTGATTGGTTTGTTCGGAGAAAAAGGTAAACATGCACGCAGCGCAGTTGGCGTCAACGAATTGCCAATTAATGCACCAGTGGAAATCGAAATGATTGTCGAGATAACCGTATAATTGACTTGACAATTGAGATAACAAGTTTTAATATTAAGTTGCAAATTGAAACTAAACTGGATGCCGTGATGTCTAACGTTCAAAAATTGGAGCGAAAATGAAAAAATCGATAGCAATTTTTTTGCTTCTTACTACATCGGCAATATTCGGACAGTTTAAGGATCAGCCAGCTCCCGATATTAAAAGCGGTATTCTAAACAATTCTCATTCGAATATTTTTGGCTTTATTAATCCGAATAATTTTAAGATGAATCATACAATCGATGTCTCTTTCAGCTCCTTTGGCTCTGCCGGCAATCTGGCATTAACAACTTACACAAATAGTATGTTCTACCAATTTAACGATAAATTAAATGTTTCAGCTGATATAAGTATTGTCAATTCTCCTTATAGCACTTTCGGCTCCGGTTTTACTCAAAGTATTAATGGCATTTATTTGAGCAGAGCTCAATTGACATACAAACCTACCGAGAATATGTCCGTCATTCTTCAGTACAGGAATGTGCCGTATCCGTATTATTCACCTTTTGGGAGTTATTATTCACCATTTTACTATTACGGATACTGACATACAACTTCCGATATAGAAACTTTTCAAAGAATCCCTTCCAGTGGGATAAAATTATAACAGTTTTAAACGGCAGGATACGAATAATCAACTTACTCAAAGAAATAGTTGATGATTTTTGTTATTTTTCGTTTCAAGTAAATTTTCTTATAGCAGCTAAAAATTGACAAAGAATTATAGATTGCCGGTAAAAAAAGAAAATACGGTATCTTCGGTAAAAAATTTGTTTTTGAATATAGCCAACTTTCTACTGTTTGCAATAATTATATTGATGATTTATTCGATTTATGTAAAGATTAATAATGGCGAGAATGGGTATAATTCAGAGCCGACGTTAGGCGAACCTTCAGAAATAATTCAGGTGGAGGTACTTAACGGGTGCGGTATATCAGGAGTAGGTGAAAGATTCACCGATTATCTCAGGAATAAGGGCTTTGACGTTGTCAATGTGGAAAATTATATTCGTTTTGATATTGACGAGACAATAGTTATAGATCGAATCGGTAATAAAGCCAATGCTTTGAAAGTGGCTAATGCTCTCGGAGTCAAACGCGGTAATATAATTCAGCAGCTCAATGAAGATTATTTTTTAGATGTGTCGATAATTATTGGACGTGATTATTATTTATTAAAACCAACAGAAAATAAGAGGTAAAAGTGAATTCACTTACATTTTCGAAAAAGATTGCTTCCATTATTGAATCGAAAAAAGGTTACGATATTAAAATTCTCGACTTGAGAAAATTATCCGGAATAGCCGATTACTTTGTGATCTGTTCAGCTGATGCCGATAAACAGGTTAAAGCCATTGCAGACGAAGTAGACAGAAAGCTTTCCAAAGAGGGAATTAAATGCATGCACAGAGAAGGATACGAAACGTTGAGATGGGTTATACTCGACTATTTCGATGTAATTGTTCACGTTTTCAAATACGACGTGCGCGATTATTACGGACTCGAAAAATTGTGGGGCGATGCGCCGGTAGTTATTCCTGCATCGAAAGTATCTGCCTCTAAAGTTAAGGAGAAAAAAAATTGAGAAATTACCTTTATTCATTATTCAATAGAGCAGCTCAAAAGCTCGATTACCTGAAAGATGTTAATATTATTTTTACAGTTCCACAGCAGGAAAATCACGGCGATTTTTCGACGAACATTGCAATGCTCCTCTCCCGAAAACTAAAAAGGAATCCCAGAGAAATTGCCTCAGAAATTTTGGCTGTACTGGAAATTGACAATAGAATTATTGAAAAAACAGAAATAGCCGGCGCAGGCTTTATTAATTTCTTTTTTACTAAAAGTTATGTCAGCAATCTTACAAAAGTAATAATTGAGTCAGGCGAATCATTCGGTAGGTCAGATAAATACAAAGGTAAACGAGCACAGGTTGAATTTGTTTCTGCAAATCCTACTGGACCTCTTACTGTAGGTCACGGAAGGAATGCAGTTACAGGCGATACAATTGCAAATCTGTTGACTGCTATCGGTTACAAGGTGGACCGTGAATATTATTTCAATAATGCCGGCAGACAAATGCGAGTACTGGGCGACTCTGTACGCCTGCGATACCTCGAACTGTTAGGCGAAAAAATTGAATTTCCTGAAGACTATTATCAAGGAGAGTATATCAAAGAAATTGCTAAAAAATTACTCGATGAATATGGCGATAACTTAAAAGATGAAAGCGCAGACGAGAAATTCAAAGAAAGAGCAGAACAAGAAATTTTTATCGAAATTAAAGGAACACTCAATCGTCTTAATATCATTTTTGACAATTATTTTAATGAACACAGTCTTTATGAAGAAGGAAGAATTAAAGAGTTACTCGAGTTATTCAGCAAAAGGAATCTTTCTTATGAAAAAGACGGCGCAGTCTGGCTAAAATTTTCTGAGCTGGGTAACGAGCAGGATAAAGTAATTGTCAAATCAACCGGCGAACCGACATACAGACTTCCTGATATTGCTTATCATATTACAAAATATGAACGTGGGTATGATTTGATTGTAGACTTATTCGGTTCCGACCACAATGCCACTTATCCGGACGTAATGGCGGCGTTAAAAGCTCTCGGATACGATACAGGCAAAATTAAAGTTTTGATTCATCAGTTCGTTACAATTACGCAGGGTGACGAGATTGTTAAAATGTCCACGCGCAAAGCCAATTATATTACTCTCGACGAACTTATTGATGAAGTTGGTTCAGATGTTGTAAGATATTTTTTCAATATGAGAAGCATAACGAGCCATCTGAATTTCGATATTGACCTTGCCAAAAAACAATCGGACGAAAATCCAGTTTTTTATCTCCAATATGCACACGCGCGTATTGCATCTATATTGAGAATGGCACAGGAACAGGGACTCGATATATCAACAGAAAATCTGCATTTGCTTGAAACAGATGAAGAACAACGACTGCTCAAAAAATTATATCAATATCCCGAAGAAGTAATGTTGAGTGCCGAAAATTACGAGCCCCACAGGATTTGTGTTTATCTTGAAGAACTTGCAGCGCTATTTCATAAATTTTATACTGTTTGTAGAGTTATCGGAAGTTCTAAAGATTTAGCCGAAGCGCGTATTGCTCTAATAGTTGCTACTAAAACGGTTATTAAAAACGGACTATCGTTACTTGGAGTTTCGGCTCTCGATAGAATGTGAATCTGACCCAGCGATAGCTATTGATGCAGCATATACTTTATTAGCACCTGCTTCGAGTAGAACGGATGCACATTCATTTATTGTAGAACCTGTTGTTATTACATCGTCAACGAGGAGTAATCTTTTCCCTTTTACATTTTTAAAACGTTTTATTTTGAATGCGCCCTTCACATTCAATATTCGCTCCGATAGTGTTAATTCGGTCTGTGATTGTGTATATCTGATTCGTTTTAGCACTTTGAAAACATTTATGCCCGTCACACTTTTAATTCCTTTTGCAATATAATAGGACTGGTTGTATCCGCGTTCGGCTTGCTTTGAATGATATAATGGGACAGGTACAATGCTATCGATATGCCATTCGTCCAAAAAAATATTTTTGTATTCTTCGCCTATGGTTCTGCCAAGATAAATTCCAATTCGAAAAATACCGTTGTATTTCAGATTGTGAATTAAGGATTGAATGGGCATATCTTTCTCAAAAAGATAAAGAGTTCTGCAGTCACACAATGATTTAATTCTATTAAGGTGATTTAATGAAAGTTCGTTCGTCCTTCTTAAAGAATCTGAGCAATATGTGCAAAGATACTTCTCGTTGACGTTAAGTTTAATATTGCAATGCAAGCAAAAACGTGGAAGCAAAAAATCGATATAATTTATAAGCTCCAATTTACCCTCATTAACTTTGCAAATTAATCTATAGCATCCCGATTCTTTTTCGCAAAAGCCATTCGACAGTAAATAAAAATATCAATAAAAAAATGATTGTGTGATTCGACTTTAATTCGATATTGCTTGTAAGAATTTCTTGACTTTTGCGTCTCTCGAGCAACTTTTCGAGTTCATCATACAAATTCGCAATGCTTTCGGGGGAATAATACTTACCGTTTGAATTGTAAGCAATTCTTTTGAGCAATTCTGTATTCATTAGAGTTGTAATTTTTTCTGGGTCGGCATTGATTACTGAGAATTGTCCGGAATCCGATAATGTAATATTGTCATATTCTGCATCGGCAGTAAATTTATAATCGCCGGCACTGAGTCCTGAAATTTTTGCCGTATAAATTCCATTCTTCACAGGAATAAATTGTAGTTCCGACTTTAATTCACCCGACTTAATTTCCATTCTAATACTTGCATTATTTACAGGAGTAAATGTTGGGTCGTATACTTCGGCAGTGAATTCCATTTCTTCAACTGTGGCGAACAATTCTTTTTGTGGAAATATTTTAAAAAGTTTTTTCTTATTGTCAGCCGTAAGCCATTTGATGAGTTTATTGAAAAATTCTGGGAGTAAAATATTTGATCGCTCTGCTATTGTGAGATGCCATCTCCATATAGCTTCGGCAAGAAAAAATGCAGACTTCCTGTTTCCAGTAGAACTGGTTATAAAAAAAGGAATAGATTTGTTATTGAGTGAATATGCCAGATGCATTTCCGTATTTGGAGAAAAACGATATCTATTTCCGTTTGCAATTAGCGGTGGCAAAGAATGAAGTTCTTTTTCGTTAAAGAAAAATGAATTGTTGGTTAATGTGTTTATCTCAAGTATGTCGGTATTAATTTTATCTACAGTTAATGGCATTATCTCCTTGTACTTATCTAAAAATGAAAGTTCTGTGTTTGTAGTAATAAATTGTAAAAAAGGAACATTTTTCCCCATTATTGTTTCATACACCTGTTTTACAAATTTTTCTGGAGTAGATTTCAACGGAAAGTCAATTAAGATGAAAAGTTCGCTGCTGTCAATTTGGGAGATATTCTCCGAACCATAAATTTTTTGAGGAGAAATAAATACAATTTTTTTTGTATTAAAATTCTCATTGTTGCTCAAGATCAGATTTATAACAGTAAAGTCAGACGAAGGTTTGCCAGCTATCAAAAAAATCTTTGTCTTGTTTTTGAGAACGTCGATGAAAACAGTTTTAGTATTATTGTTTTTATTGAACTCATTCTTTTCGGGTTGTACATTTATCGTAATTTTGTGCTTGCCAGGTGTGGCAGTAGTGAAATTGAATTTAATCCTGTTTATTCCTGAATAATCCAGTTCGATTTGTTTACGAGAAATTAGAGTATTATCGAGGTAAAAATCGATAGTTTTAGATATGCCTGCGGTGAGGTTATTACGAATAACAACTTCTATTTCAGTTTCAGTGCCAGCATAAATGATTTTGTTATAGTAAATATTTTCGATATAAATATCAGGATGTAATATAGAATCTCCAACGCCGACGGTAAATAATGGCACAGCTTTGGAAGTGATATAGTCGTTGCCTGTCGTAATTATTCCATCGCTTATAATTACTGAAGCGGAGGTCGAATCAAAGTCGAGGTGTGAATTAATTGGAGTGAAATCAGTTGAATATTCTGAAAAGTTAATTGACTCAAGTGAATCTGGATTCAATGGTTTAATTCTTTCTCCAAATGTGTAGAGCTTTACAGAATGTCCAAATTTGTCCGCAATCTCTTCGATTATTCCCCTTACTTTCTCAACGTTAGCTACGCTGTCCGGCATTACCATCGAATTGGAATTATCAACGAATACTTTAATTGCTAGTGTGTTAATTTTTTGATAAGTAACCTTAATTATCGGATCGATTAAAAGAATAACGAGAAAAATGAAAATTATACTTCTAATGGATGCCAGAAGAAATTTGACAAATTTACTCGTCGGGGGTAGCGTGTACTTGTATGTATAAAATGCAAATAGTATCAGCAGGGAAAGAGCAATCAAAACAATAATAAGTTCGAAGTCGAAAGTAATATCAATACTTTTTATGTTCATATCAGTAATCTATCGATAGGTTCTCGATATTCCAGTTTTTCATCTCTTCAAATGTGTTGTAATCTGTAAGGTCAAAATGAATGGGGGTGACGGAAACATAATTATTTCGTATCGCAAATTGGTCTGTTTCCAGGTCTGAATCAGCTTCAATTAATTTTCCTGTAAGCCAGAAATATTTTTTACCGTAGGGGTCAATTCTTTCTTCATAAATATCATCCCATTTTGATTTCCCCTGACGTGTAAGTTTCAATCCTTTTATTTTTTCTTCAGGCAGATTGGGAATGTTTACATTTAAGAGCGTACCTGCCGGCAAGCCATTTTTTACGACTGTTTGTGTAAGTAAAGATGCAACTCTGGCAGCATACGAAAAATCGGTTGCATCGTGACTTGTAAGTGAGATTGCGATTGAAGGTACGTCCATTATTGCCGCTTCTCTTGCTGCAGAAACAGTTCCAGAATAAATTATATTGATAGCTGTATTCGAGCCGTGATTGATACCCGATATTACAATATCTGGCTTGGTCTTCATTATATTCCGAATACCCATTTTGATGCAGTCTGCCGGTGTGCCTTCCACTGCATACCCGAAAAAATTACCGTTTTTATAATATTCAATTACGCGTAAAGGAATTTTCATCGTAATTGCATGACCCACCGCGCTCTGTTCGGTTCGGGGCGCTACGACTGTAACTTCTCCAATTTTCTTGAGTTCTTCAACCAGTGCAGCAATCCCTGCTGAGTCAATGCCGTCGTCATTCGATACCAGTATTTTCATTTTTTCCCCGAAATTTTTATTCACAGAACGAAATATAGTTAATTTTTCTGGTAGTAGTTTACGGATGTATTGACAAAAAGTTATTTCAAAAAAGCGTATTTTTAATTGACAATTATTTTAAAGATATGAAAAAGTTTTTGGCAATCATATTTTTAGTTTTATTAACGTCAGCAAGTTTCTTATTCTCACAGGATGAAGAAAATATCGAGATATATATAATTGACTCGTACATCACTCCGGAACCCCCATACATCTTTAACCTGACATTTTTTACTACTGACAGTGTAAGATCGAGAATTATCTTTGAAAATAACGATGCTTACATAATTTCTGAAAAACCGAAGATAGAGCATAAATTTGAAATGGATGTTGCGAAATTGAAAATCCCGGATAATTGCATCAGCTATAAAATTGAAATAATCGACAGAAACGAGAACAAAATATCGACCCAGCAATATGAAGTTGAATTCCCACATAATATTGTAATGAAAGACCGAAATCTTAATCTGCTACAAGTTTGCTGTTTTGGTGGGGTGATATTTGGAGTGCCGTCGCTGGTTTATTTGCGATACGATGGAGCTGATTATTTCGGGCTTTCGAAAGAAGTTCCTCTATTTTCTTTTTATTCCAGAGGCTACAATTATCCGTTCGGTTATGTGGGGGTGGAATACACGTACGTTTTTAACAGAAACAAAGTAGATCTAAGTCGAGATTTCCTCAGGCTTGGTTATAAACAAATTATTCAGTTGCCAGGAATTGAGTATCTCTCAATTGGAATATCATATTTTAATGACTTCAAAGGTACATACGGTTTCAGTCCTGAACTATCTTTTGGAATATTCAGAATCGAAAACGTTTTTACATTTTATGGGAGATATCGATATACAAGTGGAATTTCCGGCAGGGAATATTGTTTAAACGAATATTCTTTGGGAATTTACTCTAACTTTTTTTCAATCAATTTTTAATATGAAAATGACAGACGGCGAATTTAATATCGATAATATATTAACAGTAAGCGAAATTACAGGCCAGATAAAAAGTCTTCTCGAAGAAAGCTTTGCCGAAATTTCGGTCGTTGGTGAAATCTCCAATTTTAAAGCTCACGTATCGGGTCATTGGTATTTTACGCTTAAAGACTCGAACGCGCAGATAAGTTGTACTATGTGGCGAGGTGTCAACAATTACGTCTTCTTTTCGCCGGAAGATGGTATGAAAGTAATTGTCAAAGGAAGACTTACGGTATATCCGCCGCGCGGGAATTATCAAATCGACGTCCGTTCTATGAAACCAGCTGGAGTGGGCGAGCTTCAAGCGGCATTCGAAAAGTTAAAACAAAAATTAGGTGCGGAAGGACTTTTTGATGAGAAGTTCAAACGACCAATTCCTCAATTTTCCGAAAAGATCGGAATTGTAACAGCAATAGACGGTGCTGCATTTAAAGACATGCAAAGCGTGGCAAGAAGGAGATTTCCAATAGTTGAGTTGGTCATAGCACCCTGCAGAGTGCAGGGGGCAGGGGCAGCAGAGGAGATTGTTGAGAGCATTAAACTGCTCAACACGAGAGACGATATCGATGTTATTATCGTTGGTCGTGGCGGCGGTTCGTTAGAAGATTTATGGGCATTCAACGAAGAAATTGTTGCCCGTGCAATTTTCGAATCCCGCATTCCAATAATAAGCGCCGTAGGACACGAAATCGATTTTACCATTTCAGACTTTGTAGCCGACCTGCGGGCACCGACTCCTTCGGCAGCAATGGAACTTGCTACACCAGATATTAACGAAATCTTTGCCTTTATTGATGAATTTTCCTATAATTTTACTGATAATATATTCTCTCTTATTTCTGATTACAAAGAAACTGTGGAATCGTTTTTGTCGTCGTACGGTTTCAAATTACCAATAGATAACATCAGAACTAAGGAACAGTATCTCGACAATTTGTATTTCAGGTTAGAGAATAATTTCGATAACATAGTTCAAAATTCGAGGGTTCGTCTGGAACTCTTAAAAGCAAAACTTGAAAAGTATGACACGAACCGCCTACTCGAAAGAGGATTTACGATTGTCAAACAAAACGATGCAGTGGTTACCCGATTGAGGTATTTAAATAAGGAAGAAAAATTCAGCATTATTTTTTATGATGGAGAAACTTTATTAAATGAATAAGAAGAAAGAAAAAAACTTTGAGGAAATGTTAAAGCGACTCGAGGAAATTTCAGGTAAGCTTGAAAACGGAGAGCTTCAACTCGACGAATCGATCCGCCTCTATGAAGAGGGGATGGAATTGGCAAAAGCATGCTATCAAATTTTGAAATCTGCAGAACTGAAAATAACCGAAATAAAAAAGAAATTTGAAGAAGAAATTAATAAGAACTCATAAAGGTACGAAATGCCAAATAAGAACGATTACAAACTATTGTACGATATCAATTCTCCTGAAGATATAAAAAAACTGGAAGGTCAGGATCTTAAACTACTTTGTACGGAAATTCGTCAATACATGGTTGACGTCATTTCAAAGATTGGAGGTCATTTCGGGGGAGGACTCGGAGCCGTTGAGTTAACTGTTGCTCTTCATAAAGTATTCAATACTCCTTATGACCAAATAGTTTGGGATACAGGACACCAGGCATATCCGCATAAAATTATTACAGGCAGGAGGGAAGCTTTAAAAACCATTCGCCAGTTCAAAGGAATCAGCGGTTTTCTTAAACGAAGCGAAAGCCCTTACGATGCCTTTGGAGCAGGGCATGCATCTACATCAATTTCTGCAGCTCTTGGAATTGCTGTTGCCAGCGACTTATTGAAAGAAAATCGAAAAGTAGTGGCTGTTATCGGCGATGGTGCTATGACTGGTGGTATGGCATACGAAGCGATGAATAATTCAGGACTCTTAAAAAAAAATCTGATTGTTGTTTTAAACGACAACCAAATGTCAATTGCGCCTAATGTATGGCAGATCTCGAAGTATTTTAACGAAATGATTTCTCATCCCGAATATAACAGATTTAAAGGTGCTATATGGGATTTAACCGGAAAACTCGATTACTTCGGTGACAGACTCAGAAAAGTTGCAGCCCGTATCGAACAGGGACTAAAAGCTGTTCTTACTCCGGGTATGTTGTTTGAAGCCCTCGGATTCAGATATTTCGGACCGATTAACGGTCATAATATTACTCAATTGGTCAGGTTGTTCGAACATGTAAAAGAATTAAATGGACCGATACTTGTTCATGTGTTGACTGAAAAAGGAAAGGGTTATAAACCGGCAGAAAATCATTTGCAACGTCTTCATGCCGCAACGCCATTCGATAAATTAACTGGAGTGTCCTTAAAAAAAGGAAGTTCACTGCCATCGTATACTTCAGTATTTGGTAATGCCCTTGTAGAAATCGCTAAAAGCAACGACAAGGTGGTTGGTATAACAGCTGCAATGCCCGACGGTACAGGACTCGATAAGCTTCAAGCTGAATTACCGGAAAGGTATTTTGACGTAGGAATTGCGGAGGAACATGCAGTTACTTTTGCAGCGGGATTGGCAACGCAGGGAATCATTCCAGTTGTTGCGATTTATTCGACGTTTTTGCAGAGGGCATTCGATCAAATTATTCACGACGTTGCCCTGCAAAATCTGCACGTTGTTTTTGCTCTCGACAGGGCTGGACTGGTTGGTGCCGATGGGCCCACTCATCACGGCACTTTCGATTTATCTTATTTAAGGATGATACCAAATATTGTATTAATGGCACCAAAAGATGAAGCCGAACTGAGAGACATGCTCTATACAGCGGTTAATTATAAAAAGGGACCTATCGTACTGCGATATCCAAGAGGAAATGCACTCGGCGTTGAATTAAAAGAAGGTTTTAATGAAATTGAGGTTGGCAAAGCTGAAAGATTAAATTCTGGCAATGATATTGCACTTCTTGCAGTCGGTTCAATGGTAGACTACGCTTCAAAAGCTGCCAGTCTGCTGGCGCAAAATGGAATTGAAGCCGAAGTAATTAATATGCGTTTTATCAAACCACTCGACGAAGATATGCTCATCGAAACTGCGCAAAAGTTCGATAAAATTGTAACACTCGAAGAAAATAGCTTGACTGGAGGCTTCAGCTCCGGCGTCGTCGAATTTTATAATGACAATCATATAAAAGTGGATGTCTTGCGCATCGGTCTTCCGGATAAATTTATTGAACATGGTACACAAGCAGAACTTCATCATATGCTTGGCATCGATCCAGAAGGAATAGTTCAAAAAGTTATCGACTTTTTAAAAAATAAAAATTACAAAAACGGCGTGGTAGCTTGATGAAAAAGACTAAGGTAGCAATTGTTGGATTAGGTTCGATTGCTCAACTGGTTCACATACCTGTGTTAACAAAAATGGGTAATGTTGATCTTGCTGCTGTAAGTGAAATTAACAATAATCGCCTTAAAACAATTGGTGAAAAAATTCCGACCGCAAAACGTTTCACAGATTATCGTGAAATGATTTCTCAGGAAGAACTCGATGCTGTTATTGTAACATCTCCGACAAACACTCATAAACAAATAGCCATCGATTGCCTGAACGCAAAACTCGATGTGCTGATTGAAAAACCGATTGCGTTAAATTATAAAGAAGCACTTGAAGTCGATAAAGCTGCAAAGAGGAATAAAAAATTGGCTATGGTTGGAATGAATTTGCGGTTTCGACCCGATTCGATGCTGATGAAAAGTATCATTAACAGTGGAGAACTGGGTGATTTATTTTATATAAAATGCGGATGGCTTAGAAACAAGAGCAGCGCACAAAAATGGTTTATCGACAAAAAGAAATCGGGTGGTGGAGTAATAATCGACCTCGGAATTTTATTGCTCGATCTTGCCATCTGGATGTTTGGAAACGACAAAATCGAAAGTGCTTCCGTTCATAAATTCAACACTAAAAATCAGGACGTCGAAGATTCAGCGGTTGGAATTGTGAGACTCGATTCGAAAAGTGCAATTAACTTTGAAGTTAGCTGGGAGCTCTATTCTGAGACGGACAGTTTTAATTTTATTATTCACGGAACAAAGGGAGCTGCTCAATTAAATCCTTTGAAAGTATTTAGAAAAATTGAATCTGCATTTTTTGATTATAGTCTTTCTAAGTCAAGTGTGTCCAATTTGTACCATAAATCGTATGAAAACGAGATTAAACATTTTATTGCCTCGCTAAGGGGCGAAGTCCCTCCAGTATCCACTTCTGAAGAAGCGCTCGTTAGAATGAAATTGCTCGATATTATCTATAAATCAGCAGAACAAAAAAAGGAAGTGAAATTTTAATATGAGTGAGAAAATATTACTTGTCGACGACGAAAAAGATATAATCGAATTTCTCAAATATAACCTTGAAAACGAGGGATTTGAAGTTATTGCTGCTTATAACGGGCAGGAAGCAATCGATAAACTATCATTAAATCCGGATTTGATTATTCTTGACGTTATGATGCCCAAAATGGATGGTTACGAAACATGTAAACAGATCAGAAAGAAGGAAGAATTTAAAAACACGCCTGTTATATTTCTAACTGCAAAATCCTCCGAAATTGATGAAGTTTATGGACTCAATCTTGGTGCTGACGATTTTATTCAAAAACCGATATCGCCTAAAAAACTTATTGCCCGGGTTAAATCGAACCTGCGTAAATTAGAGCAGTTAAAACAAAACGAAGAGGAAATTATAGAAATCAGCGCCGGACCACTATTGATAAATAGAACCAAGTATACAGTCGTTGTCGATAAAACGGAAGTGGTCTTTCCTAAAAAGGAATTCGAGATACTGGCTTATCTTGCAGCCAGACCGGGTAAAGTGTTCGAGAGAGAAAAGATTCTGCGCGATATCTGGGGCGACGACGTTTATGTGGTCGAAAGAACCATCGACGTACACATTAGGAAAATCAGAGAAAAATTAGGTGAGTATTCGTATCTGATCGAAACAATAAAGGGGGTGGGTTATCGTTTCAGAGACGTTGAAAAATATTAAAGATAATCTATCATTCGGGAGAAACTATATACTCCCACTATTTATATACAATTCAACCTTCTTTTTACTGCTATTTTTTATTTCAGAAAATTCTGCCGAAAATCTCTTCCCCATATTATTATTCATGATAATTACTTACTTCGGACTGTTAAATTATTTCGGCTCGAAAAGAAAAAAAGAAGTCAATTCTATTACAGAGACTATACGAAAAATCAGGAACAATCAACTGATGGATCATTACGACATCCAATTGAGCGGAGACTTACGTTATCTTGAAGAAGAAATTCGCGAAATGTTTCGACGTAATAAAGAAGTAATCGAAAATCTAAAAAAGTTAGAAAAGGTAAGAACAGAATTTTTAGGTAACGTATCCCATGAATTGAGAACTCCAATATTTGCAATACAAGGTTTTATTGAAACACTCCTCGATGGAGCAATAAACGATCCTCAGGTAAATTTATCTTTCCTTCAAAAAGCCAATCAGCACTTAAATAATTTGAATAATTTGTTGAACGATTTGATTGATATCTCGATGATTGAATCCGGGCAAATGAAAATGAATCTACGCTATTTCGATCCCGAGCCGATAGTACTCAATTTAGTTAATGAATTTAGACCGTATGCCGAGAATAAAAATTTGGAATTGGATATAAAGTTAAGCAAACCCGTCCCTGAAGTCTACGGCGACAAGGAGAAAATTCGTCAGGTCTTATCGAATCTCCTGGTAAATGCAATTAAGTATACTGAAAAGGGAAGAATTGAGATCGGGTTGCAGGATTACGAAAAAGAGGTACGGTTTTATGTACGAGATACAGGTATTGGAATTGATCCTGAAAATCAGCGTAGAATTTTTGAACGTTTTTATCGAGTCGACAAAAATCGTTCGCGAGAATTAGGAGGCACAGGACTCGGTTTGGCGATAGTCAAGCATATAATTGAAGCTCATAATTCTCGTATGGAATTAATTAGCCAGCCTGGAGAAGGCAGTGAATTTGCTTTTAGATTGAAGAAATTTAATTAGTAAAAGAATATGTATTATTCTTTCCAAATTGAATTCGTGATTTATCTTTTTTGTAGCAAATTAGAAAAAAAATATCTAAATTAGTAACCGATTAAGTAACCGTTGTTTTATTAAAAAATAAATTGGAGCCGTGATGCAAGCAGAACTTAATCAAAATAGTCCTGTAGCAAAAGTTGGCAAATATAGATGGACAATTCTTGCTCTAATCTTCTTTGCTACTACAATTAATTATCTCGATAGACAGGTTATTAGTCTTCTTAAAGACGATTATCTCGAGCCTGAATTCAACTGGACAGAAACAGATTATGCGAATATAGTTGTTGTATTTCAGATAATGTATGGCGTAGGTATGCTTTTTATGGGGTGGCTTATTGATAAACTAGGGACAAAAATTGGATATGCACTATCTTTAACTGTATGGAGCTTAGCAGCTATTGGGCATGCTTTTGCCAGAAGTACTGTCGGTTTTATGATTCCGAGAGGATTGTTAGGAATTAGTGAAGCCGGCAACTTTCCTGCTGCAATTAAAACGGTTGCAGAATGGTTCCCTAAAAAAGAAAGAGCCCTTGCTACAGGATTATTTAACTCTGGTTCGAATGTCGGTGCAATTCTTGCACCGCTCACTGTACCCCTTATTGCTCTTTTCTGGGGATGGCAATGGGCTTTTATTATTACCGGTGCCATCGGCTTATTATGGCTCATCTTCTGGCTCTTGATCTATGAAATTCCGTCCAAGCACAAAAAGTTATCAAAAGAAGAGTACGAATATATTCATAGCGACAAAGACGAACAGATCTCCAAAGAAAAAGAAGAAGAAAAAGTAGGATGGCTCAGTTTATTGACATACAAACAAACATGGGCTTTTCTTATAGGAAAATTTTTAACCGATCCCGTATGGTGGTTCTATTTGTTCTGGCTCCCTTCGTTCCTCAATAAACAGTATGGTATGACTAAAACCGATCTGGCTCTGCCAATTGCGTTGGTTTATACAATGACTACATTCGGAAGCATTTTTGGCGGATGGCTTTCGGGTTTCTTTATTGGTAAAGGATGGACTGTAAATAAAGCTCGTAAAACAGCAATGTTAATTTTTGCATTATTAGCTTTGCCAGTTGTTTCAGCACAGGCATTAGGTGTCTATTCGCCGTGGATTGCTATCGTAATTGTCGGTATAGCTGCTTCGGCTCATCAAGCCTGGTCAGCTAATATCTTTACGACTACATCGGATATGTTTCCCAAAAAAGCTGTTGCTTCTGTTACTGGCATCGGCGGTATGGCAGGAGCCGTCGGTGGTATTCTGATTGCATCTTTAGCTGGATGGGTGCTCGACCATTTCAAAGCTCTCGGAACAATCGAAACGGGTTACTATGTAATGTTCCTCGTTTGCGGCTCGGCTTACTTGATTGCATGGTTTATCTTTAATCTTCTTGCACCAAAAATGGAAAGAGTTGAAATTTAAAATAAAATGGAATAAAAAAATGAACGACATATTTATTAAAGAAAATTTTCTTCTGACCAATAAAACTGCAGAAGTACTATATCATGAACACGCTGTTAAACAGCCTATTATTGATTATCATTGTCATCTGCCAATCGATGAAATCGCATCGAACAGAAAATTCGAAAACATTACTCAAGTCTGGCTCAATGGCGATCACTATAAATGGCGCGCCATGCGCACAAACGGCGTTGATGAAAAATATATTACTGGCGATTCGACAGATAAAGAAAAATTCATGAAATGGGCAGAAACCGTTCCATATACAATTAAAAATCCTCTTTATCACTGGACGCATATGGAACTTAAAAAACCATTTGGTATTTCCGACAAATTGCTTAAACCGGAAACTGCTGAAGAAATCTGGAACCGAACGAGCGAACTTCTTTCTACAGACGAGTTTTCTACACAGGGATTGATTCGTCAATGGAATGTCGAAATAATTTGCACTACGGATGATCCAGTCGACTCGCTGGAATACCATAAAAAGTTAAAAGAAAATCCTTTTAGCACAAAAGTATTGCCGGCATTCCGACCTGATAAAGCTATGGCAGTTGAAAACACAAATGATTTCTTGAAATACTTGACTAAACTTGAAGAGGCTTCAGGGATTTTGATCAACAATTTTGACTCGTTTATAGAAGCCATTAGAAAACGGCACGACTATTTCCACGAAAATGGATGCCGGCTTTCTGACCACGGTTTAGAGACGGTTTACGCCGAAGACTATACAGAATCGGAAATTAAGTCTATCTTCCTAAAACTACTCAATAAAAATAATCTTGAACCGAATGAAATTCTCAAATTTAAATCTGCAATGATGTACGAATTCGGTGTAATGGATTGGGAAAAAGGTTGGGTACAACAATTGCATCTTGGTGCTCTTAGAAATAATAATAGCCGTATGTACAGGCAACTAGGTCCAGATACCGGTTGGGATTCAATTGGCGATTTTGAAATGGCGCGTCCGCTGGCTAAATACTTAAATAAACTCGATACGGAAAACAAACTGGCAAAAACTATTTTGTATAATCTCAATCCTGCTGATAATGAACTCTTTGCCACGATGATCGGTAATTTCCAGGACGGTTCAGTACCGGGTAAAATGCAATACGGCAGCGCCTGGTGGTTCCTCGATCAAAAGAGCGGAATGGAACGTCAAATAGATGCGCTTTCAAATATGGGACTGTTGAGTCGATTTGTAGGTATGTTGACAGATTCACGTAGCTTTCTCTCATATTCCCGACACGATTATTTCAGAAGACTTCTCTGCGATATTCTGGGAAGAGAAATCGAAGCAGGACTTATTCCAAACGACCTGGACTTGGTCGGTAAAATGGTCGAAGATATTTCTTATAATAATGCCAAAAACTATTTTGATTTCGGACAATAATAAAGGAGTTATCCATGGAAATACAAAAGCTTTATGAGGAAGTGGAAAATAAGAACATTGTGAAAAACGATCTGGTTGACCTAACGATTGGAGAGTCGTTAAAAATAAAAGCTTACCCTTTATCGGTGTTAAAGAAAGACAATGCCTTCTTTTTTATTGGAAAAGAAAATTACGACAAATTTCTTTTTGTAATCTCTACAAATAACGGAAGGGGATTATTGAATGAATTCGAGGGCGAATTGATTAATGCTGGGAAAGAGATAATCATTAAAAAGTGTTATTTATCTACAGAGAATAGGAAAAAAATTCAGGAACTTTTCTCACACACTATACCAATAGTGCTCGGATTATGCAATTCGTTTGGATGTGGCGACAGACTCGGAATCGCTAATGCAGGTCATATTAGAGCAATTAAACAGAGTAGTTTCCGTCCAATCCTTGCACAACAGTCGATAAGGGAATTAACACGAACAAACAGAACGCCGGACGATGTAATGGACGCAGCAGTTTGGGCTGTACTTCAAGAAGGTTATAAAGATGGATTTGGCTCTGATGCTGACCATCTCAAAACTTTCGAAGATATCGATTTAATGCTCGATGCCGGTTTTACGATGTTCACGTTCGATCCGAGTGAGCACGTTGACAACGAAGCCGACAATTATACCGAAGAGCAACTAAAACAAAAATTAACTAAAATTGACTGGGAAGGACTTAAGGATACCAGTACAGATGCCGCGAAACGTTATGTCGATATGACTTTTAATATTTCAGAAAGACTTTCATTAACTATTACAGAATCCGATTTTTTGCGTGCTTATGCTAAATACGGAAACGCTATTGCACATATTAAAAAGATGTACGACTATCTCGCCTCAAAAGCCAGCAATGGCACTTTCGAAATTGAAGTCTCGGTCGACGAAACAGAATCGGTAACTTCACCCTTCGAACATTTCTTCTTTGCCAATGAATTGAATCGACTCGGGGTTAAATATGTAAGCCTGGCACCTCGATTTATAGGCGATTTCGAAAAAGGCATCGACTACAAGGGCGATTTGAATCTATTCAAAACCGAATACGAAAAACACCTCGATATTACCAAATATTTCGGAAGTTATAAAATCAGTCTCCACTCGGGAAGCGATAAATTCTCGGCTTATCGTGTTATCGGTTCGATTAAAGGCGCTTATACTCACGTAAAAACCGCCGGCACTAGTTATCTGGAAGCCTTGCGGGTTGTAGCTGCCAAAGAACCGGGTTTATTCAGGAATATTTTAGATTTCTGCCGCGGCCTTTATGAAACGGAAAAGAGAAGTTATCATGTTTCCGCCGACATAAACAAAGTTAAACCTGCAAGTCAATACTCCGATGAAGAACTTCTCGAACTCTTCAATCTTAACGATGCCAGACAGGTATTGCACGTTACTTTTGGTAAAGTACTAACCGAACGGGACTCTTCAGGTCAATTCCTATTCAAAGATAAAATCATGAAATGTTTGATTGAAAATGAAGAAACTCATTATCAATTTCTCGAAAAACATTTTCTAAAACATCTGGAGTGCTTTAAATAATATGGAAAGAGAAAAAATTTTAGAATCGATATTACAGAGGAAAGCAGTTGCCGTACTGAGAATTAAAGAACCGGAAAAACTTAAAAAAGTAATCGAAGCAATTGCCGAAGGTGGAATAACGGTTGCCGAGATTACAATGACTGTTCCCAATGCAATTGAGTTGATTGAGAGAATGAGTGAAGAACTCGATAAAAATATAATTATCGGAGTCGGTTCCGTGCTTAATGCTGAAATAGCAGAAGCATCTATCAAAGCCGGAGCTAAATATGTGGTGAGTCCGATTTTCAAAAAAGAAATTATTGAAAAAGCTCATCAAATGGATGTGCCTGCAATGCCGGGCTGTTTTACACCAACGGAAATTCAAATGGCATACGAAGCAGGAGCGGATGTAATTAAAGTATTTCCGGCAGATGTTCTCGGTATGAAATTTTTTAAAGGAATTCTCGCTCCTATGCCGCATTTAAAACTTATGCCAACAGGCGGCGTAAATCTTACCAATGCGGGCGAATGGTTGAATGCAGGCGCATGCGCCGTTGGGATCGGTTCAGCACTGCTCGATAAAGAAGCAATTAAAAATGAAAATTATTCCGTTCTTACTGAAAATGCCCGCCTTGTGGTCAGGAGTATTAACGAAGCTTTAAATAAATAGGAGCAGTAATGAAATACTCAATGAATGATATTAAGGGAAAAGTATGTGCAGTTACTGGTGGCGGTGGTGTTATCGGTTCGGTTTTTTGCGAAGGCTTAGCTGATGCAGGCGCTAAAGTAGCTGTCTTTTATAACTCCAATAAACAAAAAGCCGATGCTCTGGTAGATAAAATCAATTCAGCTCATCCCGATAGTGCCATAAGTGTTCAGGCAAATGTGCTCGACAAGGATTCTCTTCTCAATGCCAAAAAGAAAATAAATCAAAAATTTGGCAAGATTGATGTGCTTGTCAATAGTGCTGGTGGCAATCACCCAAAAGCAACAACGCAGCTTGAATTTATTACTGACAAGGATATCCAAGATATTGGCAAAAGTTTTTTTGGGTTGGAACTTGAGGGCTTTAGGAATGTGTTCGATTTGAATTTTATGGGAACTGTATTGCCGACAATGATTTTGGCTGAAGACATGCTTGGCAGAGGAGGAGTAATAGTCAATATTTCGTCAATGAATTCATATAAACCGCTTACGAAAATTCCCGCTTATTCTGCAGCAAAAGCCGCCGTTAACAATTTGACCGAATGGTTGGCTGTCCATTTTGCAAAAGTTAACATTCGGGTCAATGCAATAGCTCCAGGATTTTTCCTTACTGACCAGAATCGATTTTTGTTGCTCGATAAGGAAACAGGTCAACTTACTGAACGTGGTAAAAAAATTATTAACGGAACTCCAATGGGACGTTTCGGAGACCCGGAAGAATTGGTCGGTACTTTACTCTATTTAGTTTCTGATATATCCAAGTTCGTTACTGGTGTGGTTATTCCCGTAGATGGCGGGTTTAACGCTTACAGCGGTGTTTAATAAATTGTAATCATTAATTTTTTTGATTAAATACAGGGATTATAATATGAGTACAGGACTTAACATTAAAAAAGAAGGACAATACGATTTTGTTTCACTGGGAGCTCTGGTTCATCGTCTCGATCCCGGAATTATTCCTTTTAGAAAAGCTACTGAATGCAAAATACACGTCAGCGGCGGTGAATACAATGTGGCTGCCAACCTGGCTGATTGTTTTCGTATGAAAACTGCTATTGTAACGGCTCTGGTAAAATATCCCATTGGCGAATTGATTCGTGAACGTGTCCGCGCAATGGGTGTCGAAGGAATTTATAAAGAATTCGAACATAACGGAGTCAACGGTCCCAATATGGCTGCAGTGTATAGCGACAGGGGATTCGGATCACGAGCTCCAGTAGTATTTTATAATCGCTCCAATGAAGCTGCTGCGCTACTGAAGCCAGGAGACATTGATTGGGACTCCATTTTTGGAAAAGGAGTAAGATGGTTTCACAGCGGAGGAATTTTTGCCGCATTGTCGGAAACCACCGGTGAACTTATCATTGAAGGAATGAAAGCCGCTAAAAAGTCCGGGGCAATTACAAGTTTCGACTTAAATTACAGAGCTAAATTGTGGAATATCTGGGGAGGTGAAGAAAAAGCCGCTGAAGTTATTTCACGAATAGTTGAGCATGTGGACGTTTTAGTAGGTAATGAAGAAGACCTTCAAAAAGGTTTGGGAATACCTGGACCGGAAGTTACCGCCAAGTCGAAATTAGATCCTTCTGTATTTCTTGCTATGATTCAAGACGTTACCAAAAAATTTCCAGATGTAAAAGTAGTTGCAACTACATTGCGAGAAGTTCATTCAACCAATCGTCACAGTTGGAGTGCTGTGGCATGGATAAACGGTCAATCGTATCAAGCTCCAACGGCTCAGCTCGACGTTTACGACAGAGTCGGAGGAGGAGACGGATTTGCATCGGGTTTCATATACGGACTCTTGAATGGCGAAGAGCCGGAGCAAGCAGTTAAACTCGGCTGGGCTCACGGCGCACTGCTTACCACTTATCCCGGAGATACCACTATGGCAACTATTGAAGAAGTACGGACTTTTGCCAAAGGTGGTTCCGCACGAATTCAACGCTAAATTTTATCATGCGGGCAACTGTTTGCCCGCTTTTTTTATGAGGTATTTATGACTTACTGTGCAGTCGGTTCAAAAGATACTGTTATCAATTTGGACCAAGCTAAAATCTATTTGTATGAAGCACTCGATAAAATCGGTTCAAGAAAGAAAGTGCTTGCCATACCACCGGACTTTACGAGATTCCATTCTAAAGCAGGAGACTTAACTAATTATATCTACAGATATTACGGTGATCGCTTAACTGATATTCTCCCGGCGCTGGGGACTCATGCTCCAATGAGTGAATATGAAATAAAAACAATGTTTGGAGAAATACCGTTGAATTTGTTCCGCACTCACCGCTGGAGGGAAGATCTTGTTACACTTGGAATTGTACCTGAAGAATATGTTTATAATGTTTCGGAAGGGAGCGTAAAATATTCCTGGCCTGCTCAGGTAAACAAATTGCTGGTTGAAGGCAATTTCGATTTGATCCTATCAGTCGGGCAAGTAGTTCCTCATGAAGTTATTGGAATGGCAAATTATAATAAAAACATTTTCGTAGGCACTGGTGGCGAGGAAGGAATAAACAAAAGCCACTTTCTGGGAGCAGCTTACGGAATGGAAAGAATCATGGGCAGAGCCGACAATCCCGTTCGGCGAGTGCTAAATTACGCTTCCGAAAATTTTGCGAAGGATTTACCAATCGTATATATTTTAACGGTTATCGGCAAAAATGAAAAAAATGAACTTGTTTTGAAAGGCTTATTTATTGGTGATGATTATGAATGTTTCAAACTATCTGCCGATTTATCATTGCAGGTTAACTTTGAAATGCTCGATACTCCACTCGATAAAGTAGTGGTTTATCTCGACCCTCATGAATTTAAGAGTACATGGCTTGGCAATAAAAGTATTTATAGAACGAGAATGGCAATTGCTGACGGGGGTGAACTGATTGTTCTTGCTCCCGGTCTTAAAGAGTTTGGTGAGGATAAAGAAATTGACCGTTTGATCAGAAAATATGGTTACAGAACTACTCCAGAAATTCTTAAATTTGTAGATGAGAATAAAGAACTTCAGGAAAATTTGAGTGCTGCGGCTCATTTGATTCACGGTTCGTCCGAAAACCGTTTTACTATCAGATACTGCCCCGGCAATTTATCTAAGGAAGAAATTGAAAGTGTCAATTTTAAATACGGTAATTTAAATGAAATGCTAAGGAAATATAATCCAGAAAAATTAATAGACGGTTTTAATACGTTGCCAGACGGAGAGCAGATTTTCTTCATTTCAAATCCCGCTCTCGGTTTATGGGCTTACAAAAGAAAATTTCAAAATTAAGGAGATAAAAATAAAATGAGTAAAGCAGATATTGGTTTAATTGGTCTTGCCGTAATGGGCGAGAATCTCGTCCTCAATATGGAATGTCATGGTTTTACTGTTGCCGTTTATAACAGAACCACATCGAAAGTGGACAACTTTATCAATGGGAGAGCTAAAGGTAAAAATATAATCGGCTCTCACTCGCTTGAAGAATTGGTGGCAAATCTTAAAAAGCCGCGTAAAGTTATGTTGATGGTTAAAGCTGGGAAGCCGGTCGATGATTTTATCGAAGCATTAATTCCTCTTATGGAAGAAGGTGACATTATTATCGACGGAGGCAATTCGAATTTTCAAGATACTATCCGAAGAACAAAATACGTTGAAGAAAAAGGATTATTATTTATCGGTACCGGTGTCTCTGGTGGTGAAGAAGGTGCATTGAAAGGACCTTCGATTATGCCCGGAGGTTCACCGAAAGCATGGGAACATGTCAAACCGATATTCCAATCGATAGCAGCCAAAGTTGAAGACGGTTCGCCTTGCTGCGATTGGGTGGGAGAAAACGGCGCAGGTCATTTCGTAAAAATGGTTCATAACGGTATCGAATACGGCGACATGCAATTGATTTGCGAAACTTACCAGATTATGAAAGATTTGTTGGGTCTTCCTTACGAAGAGATGCATCAAATTTTCAAAGAATGGAACAAAGGCGAACTCGAAAGTTATCTGGTCGAAATTACTAGAGATATTCTCGCTTATAAAGATGCCGACGAACAGCCTCTTGTGGAAAAGATTCTTGATGCCGCAGGTCAAAAAGGAACCGGGAAATGGACAGTGATAGCCTCAATGGAAGCAGGGATACCTCTTACATTAATTGGTGAGGCAGTCTATGCTCGCTCGCTATCGGCTTTAAAAGAAGAACGTGTCGAAGCTTCCAAAATTATTTCGGGTCCTAAACCCAAATTCGAAGGAGATAAGAAGCAATTTATTGATGATTTGAAACATGCATTGTATGCTTCAAAATTAATTTCGTACGCACAGGGTTTCATGCTGATGCGCGAAGCTGCCAAAGAATTCGGCTGGAAACTTAATTATGGTGGTATTGCACTTATGTGGCGTGGCGGATGTATTATTCGATCTGCGTTCCTTGGAAAAATTAAAGAAGCTTTTGATAAAAATCCCTCGCTCTCAAATTTGCTACTCGATCCATTCTTCAAAGAAAAAGTGGAATCTTCGCAGGAATCGTGGCGAAGAGTAGTAACCACTGCTATAAGTAATGGAATCTGGGTTCCGGCTCTTTCAACCGCTTTGAATTTCTTCGACGGCTATCGTCAGGAAAGACTTCCTGCAAATCTGTTACAGGCTCAAAGAGACTACTTCGGAGCTCACACTTATGAACGTGTCGACAAACCGAGAGGCGAATTTTTCCATACAAACTGGACAGGACATGGCGGAACGACATCTTCGACTACATATAATGTCTGAATTTATTAAATTTGCGGATTACTTTTTAATCAAATTGGGGGAGTTATATGCAAAATAATGATGTCAAGAAATTAGCGGCAAATACCATTAGAATTCTGGCAGCCGAAGGTGTACAGAAAGCAAATTCAGGCCATCCGGGAATGCCGATGGGAATGGCAGACGTAGCCATGATTCTTTGGACCGAATTTCTAAAACACAATCCCGACGATCCTAAATGGCATAATAGAGATCGTTTTGTACTGTCCGCAGGTCACGGTTCTATGCTCATTTATACTTTATTATATCTGAGTGGGTACAATATTACACTGGATGAACTTAAATCATTCAGACAATGGGGAAGTCGGACGGCAGGTCACCCAGAATATGGACTTTTACCTGGAATTGAAACCACGACAGGTCCGCTCGGACAGGGATTTGGAAACGGTATCGGTATGGCAATTGCTTCAAAAATGACTGCTGCACGTTTCAACGACGGAAAAAATCAACTCTTTGGTAATCATTTTATCTATGCAATTGTAAGCGACGGCGATTTGATGGAAGGAATTTCGCACGAAGCTGCTTCAATTGCAGGGCACCTAAAATTAGGAAATATCATCTATTTTTACGACGATAATCATATTACAATTGAAGGTAATACTTCGATAACTTTCTCGGAAGATATTCAAAAACGATTTGAGTCCTATGGTTGGCAGGTATTGAAAGCAGACGCTTATAATCACGATGAAATACGTAATGCAATAAAAAAAGCTCAACAAGAAACCGAAAAACCGACAATCATCATTACTAAATCGCATATCGGTTTTGGAAGTCCTAACAAAGTTGACGCTGCTGATGTACATGGTTCGCCTCTGGGTGCTGAAGAATTGCTCGAAACAAAGAAAAATTTGGGTTGGCCTACCGATAGAGAATTTTTTGTACCAGATGAAGTAAAAAAATTGTTTGAAGAAAGAAAAGCTGAACTTAAAAAAGAATACGACAGCTGGCAAAAAAATTTCGAGGAATGGAAAAAGAACAATCCCGATAAAGCTGAAGAGTTTAATAAATATATTACAAATTGGTTGCCCGAAAACATAGACGAAGAATTGCTTAATGCCGTTCCGAAAGAGCCAGCTGCAACTAGGTCTCTATCTGGTAAGGTAATTCAAAAGATTGCTCAATTAGTTCCTAATTTTGTCGGAGGTTCTGCCGATCTTTCTCCATCGACAAATACATACATGAAAGATTACAGCGACGTTGCACCAGGAAAATTCGATGGAAAAAATTTCCATTTCGGAATTCGTGAACATGGCATGGGCGCAATTTTGAACGGTATGTCACTTTACGGCGGATTCAGACCTTTTGGTGCAACTTTCTTCGTATTCTCTGATTATATGCGCCCGACAATCAGACTGGCTGCTATAATGGAGATACCAGTAATTTATGTATTTACACACGATTCGATTTTTGTTGGCGAAGACGGACCAACTCACCAACCTGTTGAACATCTCTCTGTTTTACGGGCTATTCCGAATGTTACTGTAATTAGACCAGCCGACGGAATCGAAACCGCTATGGCATGGTCATTTGCTCTAAAACATAAGAAAGGTCCTGTTGCTCTTATTCTTACACGCCAGAAAATCGAAGCATTTGAAAGAAGCACCGACTTTAATCCTAAAGATGTTCTCAAAGGCGCTTATGTTGTTATGAAAGAAAAAAATAACAAACCCGAATTAGTCATTGCTGCTAGTGGTTCCGAAGTTCCAGTTGCTGTCGAAGCAGCTAAATTACTCTCGGAAAATTATTCTGTTCGTGTCGTTTCTATTCCCTCTAAAGAAGTTTTTATAAAACAAAACGACGACTTCAAAAAATCTATTATTCCTGAGGATGTTCCTCTTGTAGTTATTGAGGCAGCTTCTATGATGGGATGGGGCGATTTATTCAGACAAAAACTTCTTACAATTGGAATGGAAAGATTCGGCGCTTCCGGACCATACAAAACGCTTGCGGAGAAATTCGGCTTTACCGGTCCGCAGGTTGCAGAAAAAATTAAAGAATGGCTCGGTTAATTTGAATGAATTTAGAGCGGAGGAATTATCTCCGCTCTTGTTATTATAAAATGAATTCGGCATCGTGGGGGATTAGATACGGCGAAAGTTTTTTATCGAAAAATTAGTTGAATGATAACCGGTTGCCATTTGCAAGAATGAAGACTTGATGATTTAATTAGGATTAATAAAGTCGTTATAAATAATTGTTTGTATAGTTCTCTTGAAAGGATTAGTCAATTTTATCTGTAATAATGAATGTGATATTTTAGGCTGATTAAAATTTTTTATAATACAAAGTAAACGTTTAATTTGAATATTAATAGTGAGGTTAAGATGGAAGTACGTTATTCTCCCGATAAAAGCGGCTTTAAAAAAATGACTACCGACGAACTCCGTCAGTCATTTTTGATCGAGAGCCTTTTTGTTAAAAATGAAATCTCAATGGTCTATTCCGACATCGACAGATCAATTACAGGTTCTGCTGTACCTGCCGGGAAAGACCTTGCCTTGACAGCATCAAAAAAAGAAATGGCGGCTGAATTTTTTTGCGAAAGGAGAGAAGTCGGGGTATTAAATATCGGTAATAAAGGAAAGATAATACTTGACGGCACCGAATTTCCAATGAACTTCAGGGACGCTCTTTATATCGGTCGAGGCACCAAAGAAGTTAAATTTTTGAGCGATAATCCAGATAATCCCGCTGAATTTTATTTCGTTAGCTATCCTGCGCATATGGAATATCCTTCCAGACACATCAAATATGAAGATGCTATTCACAGAAAACTTGGGTCGGTCGAATCGTCGAATAAGAGAACAATCCATCAATACATTCTACCGGAAATATTACCAACATGCCAATTGGCAATGGGGCTAACAGAGCTTGAAGAGGGATGCGTCTGGAATACAATGCCGGCTCATACTCATCAAAGACGGTCGGAAGTTTATATGTATTTTAATTTAAGTGAGGACGATTTTGTGGTTCATTTGATCGGAGATCCGAAAGAAACGAGACATTTGATAATTCGAGACCGCCAGGCCGTTTTGTCAACAAGTTGGTCTCTCCACTCGGGTTGTGGAACAAAAAGCTATTCTTTTATCTGGGCTATGGGAGGAGAAAATCAAGCCTTTGACGACATGGATCACATTCCAATGAAAGAATTAAGATAAAAAATAAATAAACGGAGGTGCTCTTATGATTCTCGATAAATTCAAACTCGACGGTAAGACAGCGCTGATTACCGGCTCGAATCAAGGAATTGGTCAAAAATACGCTCAAGCTCTGGCAGAAGCGGGAGCCGACATTATCGGCGTTTCTTACGTAGATGATTTTACCGAAACTGAAAAGCTTGTAAAAGCTACCGGACGGAATTTCAAGTCGTATGTAAGTGATCTCTCTGACAGAAAATCACTCTACGGTTTTATTGAACAGGTCAAAAAGGATTACCCACGTATCGATATCCTCGTAAATAATGCTGGTACAATTTTACGCAAACCGATAGCCGAGCATCCTGACGAATACTGGGACAAAGTTATCGAAGTCAATCTTTCGGCTCAATTTATTTTGACGCGCGAAATTGGCAGAGATATGGTCGAACGAGGATACGGCAAGATTGTCTTTATTGCCTCGCTTTTGTCTTTTCAGGGTGGTATATTAGTACCCGGTTATGCCGCATCTAAAGGAGGTGTTAAACAATTGACAATGGCATTTGCTAATGAATGGGCTTCGAAAGGCGTTACAGTCAATGCAATAGCTCCCGGCTACATAGCTACTGAGAATACTCGTCCGCTCAGAGAAGATCCTGTAAGAAACAAAGCCATTCAGGACAGAATTCCAGCTGGCAGATGGGGTGTTCCGGAAGACCTTATGGGCGCCATGGTTTTTCTTTGCTCTGATGCTTCAAGTTACGTCAACGGTACAGTACTGGTAGTAGACGGTGGTTGGATGGCTCGATAAGCTATAAATAAATAATGGAGTGGTATTATGAAAGGAATACTTTTTGTTATTCCTTTCCTTATTTATTCTTGTTCTTTTTTTAGTAGTATGGAAAAGGAAAGGGTACTCGAAAAACCCGTCCTCTTGAAATCAGTCGAATTAAATTATCCGATGGAAGCTTTGGAGAATAATATTCAGGGCAAAGTAGATTTAATGATTTTTGTCGATACAACGGGCAGCGTTAGCGATATAAAATTGATCAAATCTTCTGGCTTTAAGATTCTTGATACTGCGGCGATAAATTATTCGACTCAATTGAAATTTCTTCCCATCAGAGAAGATGGCAATAAAGTTGCCAGATGGATCAAGTGGAATGTCAATTACAAAATTAACGAAAAATCGATGGAACCGGAAACGATTAGAATGTTGATTTTCTACAAAGCTTCTGATTATGTACACGAATCCACTAAAACAGCAATCGATATGTTTTGCAAGCTGTCTGAAAATTACAAATTCAAGATTGATTGTACAGATGACTCGACCGACATCAATCTGGATAATCTTAGAAATTACGATCTTCTGGTTTTTCTGAATACATCCGGAAATATACTTGATGAGAAAGGTAAGAAAGCGTTGATTGAATTTTCGAAAACAGATAAGGGATTCGTCGGTATTCATTCCGCTACGGCTACTTTGGAAGATTGGGAATGGTACTGCAATTTTATAGGAGCATGTTTTGAAGACCATCCCGAAATTCAGGATGCAGTAATAAGAGTTATAGACAAGAATCATCTTTCTACAAAACATTTACCCGATACGCTCGTTTGGAAAGACGAGTGGTATAACTGGAAAAATTTGCCAGAAAATGTGGATGTACTGATTACTGTTGACGAAAATTCTTATAAAGGTGGTAAACACGGAGATTTTCACCCGGTATCGTGGTGCAAAGAAATCAACAAATTTAAGGTATGGTATACTGCTCTGGGACATTTGCCAGAACATTATACCGACCAAAATTTCATTAAGCATATTGTAGGTGGAATTTATTGGGCTTCAAACAAATAGGAGACTTCTTCATGCTCTACAGAGAAATAGGAAAATCAGGACTGAATGCCTCTGTAATTGCATTCGGTGCATGGGCAATTGGTGGCTGGATGTGGGGCGGCGCCGACGAAAAGGATAGCATTGATGCAATACATGCTGCTATCGATAACGGCATTAATTTAATTGATACGGCTCCTGCTTATGGATTTGGTTATTCTGAAGAAGTTGTAGGGAAAGCCGTTAAAGACAGAAGAGATAAAGTACTGATTGCCACTAAATGCGGTTTGAGGTGGGACATCGAAAAAGGTGAATTTTTTTTCTATACAACCGAAAAAGGTGCTGCAGACGAGTCAACTCCCGGCGCAATGAAAATCTACAAATATCTCCATCCCGAATCGATTCGTTATGAAATAGAACAGAGCCTTAGAAGACTGCAAACCGATTATATCGATTTATATCAAACACACTGGCAGGATTCGACTACTCCAATTGAAGATACTATGGCAGAATTAACTAAATTAAAAGACGAAGGAAAAATTCGAGCTATTGGAGTTTCGAATGCAACTGTTGAACAAATCAAAAAGTATGGAGCTATTGATTCCGACCAGGAAAAATTTAATATGCTCCACAGAAAAATCGGAGAACAGGGTAACCTCGACTATTGCCATGAAAACAATATCGCTCTGCTTGCATATTCACCACTTTCTCAAGGATTGCTGACAGGAAAAATTTCTCCGGAGAGAAAATATAATGAAGGAGACTTGAGACGGAACAATCCTTTATTTACTCCTGAAAATATCAATAAAGTAAATTCCATGTTGAAAGAATTGGAACCGATAGCAGAGGCACATAAAGTGTCGGTAGCTCAATTGATATGTGGATGGACATTCAACAGGAAAGGTATAACGCATCTTCTCTGCGGTGCACGCAATCGCCAACAGGTAATTGAAAATGCCGGTGCCGGTTCTTTCCAATTAAGTCAGGAAGACATAAATAAAATTAATTCTGTTTACTCGAAATACTTTGAAAAGTGATAAAAATAAAGAAAGAAGAACTTAAAGATATATTTCTAAGTAAATTAATAACTCGCGGTTTTGCAGCTGAGGATGCAGACCTTTGCGCCGAAATTTTTACAGAAAATACCGTCTGCGGCGTTTATTCACACGGAATTAATCGATTTCCACTATTTATCGAATATATCGACAAAGGTTTGATTAAACCAAATGCGAAACCATCTTTGGTAAAATCGTATTTTGCAATCGAACAATGGAACGGTAATTTGGGTCCAGGACCGCTAAATGCTTATTTTGTGACTAATAGAGCAATTGAACTTGCAGAAAAATATGGCATTGGATGTGTGGCTTTAAAAAATACAAATCATTGGATGCGAGCCGGGTATTACGGGTGGATGGCTGCAGAAAAAGGATTCATTTTTATCTGTTGGACGAATACAATACCCAATCTTCCGCCATGGAATGCTAAACAAGCAACTACAGGCAATAATCCAATTGTATTTGCAGTACCGAAAAAGAATGGACCTGTAGTTCTTGATATGGCGTTGTCTCAATTTTCGTACGGTAAAATTGCAGAATATATAAATGAAAAACGACCATTACCTTACTATGGAGGTTACGACTCGCAGGGTAATTTAACAAAAGACCCTACTGAAATTAATAAAACACAAAGAGCTCTGCCAATCGGACTCTGGAAAGGAGCCGGATTATCGCTTTTGCTCGACATGATCGCTTCTATTCTTGCGGAAGGAAATTCAACCGCCGATTTGTCAAATTCGGAATACGATACGGGAATGTCTCAGGTGTTTATTGCGGTGAAACCTGTATTTAATACCGGTCTCGAAGAATACGTCGACAAGATATTAAAATATTACAAAAGCGCAGAACCCGTTTCTGTAGAAGAAGTAATTACTTACCCAGGAGAGAGGTCTGCCCAATTTAAGAAAAAATGTGAAGAGGAAGGAATCCCGATTGAAGAGGGATTACTGGAAAAAATTAAATCGTTATGAAAATATTTTTCATTTTAATAATGGCAATGACCGGTATTCATGCCCAGACTAAAACGAATTTATTAATTGTTATAGGCGGAAAAGCTGTTGATTCTTCTTTTTATAGAATCTTCGATGGTAAATCAGATTTAACTTATTCGGTTGTTGCCAAGCCAGAGGCATTTAATTTATTCGGTTCAGATTCTTTGTTAAATTATGATGTAATTCTATTTTACGATACTTATCAAGAAATTAGTCCAGCCGAGACCAAATCTTTTCTTTCGATATTTGATAAAGGTATTGGAGTAATATTTTTACACCACGCAATAGTGGCTCATCAGGATTGGAATGAATTTATAAAAATCACCGGTGCTAAATATCATTACAAACCGTATTCATTTAATGGACTAAAATACGGACCTTCCACTTACAAACACGATCAGGATTTTGAAGTAATTATTATCGAGCAAACACATCCGATTACGAATGGAATTGAAAATTTTTCTGTACACGACGAAATCTATATTAATATTGAATATGAAAATGGGAACGATAATTTATTGGGTACGAATAATTCTGAGTCGGCAAAGTATTTGGGGTGGACAAGAAAATACAGGAATTCAAAAGTAATTACACTTTTACTGGGAGACGACAGATTTGTGTATGAGAATGAGAATTTTCGAAAATTAATCTTTAATTCAATCGACTGGTTAAAAAAAAGAGAGTAGTTGGACAAATATATTGACATTCAAAAAAAAATTTCGCAATTTAAGTTAGCGATTAAGTTAAGCGTATAGCTAAATGTCACTCACAATAAATCTGGGAGGTCAACATGCCTAAAAAGTTACTTCTTTTGTTAATTATTGCATTCTCCGGGATAGTCTTTGCACAAAATGTCACGATGGTAGAGCCAGGTGACGGTTCACTTACCACGGCAATCGAAAATGCCAGTTCAGGCGATATCCTTGTTCTGTCTAACGGGGCTGAATATACAACTTCGACGGCTAATTTTGCAGTTCTGAAGAACAAAAAAATTACTATTAAGGCCGAAGAACCAACTGCTGAAGTAAAACCGATTTTATACAGCAATTTTACACCGGGCGAAAATTCACCCAGTGAATATTTTGTTCTGGACGAAGGCAGCTCCCTTACACTCGAAGGGCTCGAAATTAGAGGCGACAGCCCTATGACTCCGGGCACGCCAGTACAAACAAAACTTATTTCTTACCCTATTCCTTTGAACGAAATTCAGGTCGGTAAACTCTATATTAAAGATTGCGTTATTCACGATTTCCTGGGTAATATGGTAGATGGCGCTTTTGATGCAACTCTCTATAATGTTGTTCAAGATACGATTATGCTTCACAATACCATTGTGTATAACCTCGGCGACGAACCCGGAAGTGGTACGACTGGTTCCATAGTTCAGTTCAAGTACGCTAATTGTAAATATTTTGAAGCTAAAAACTGCACTTTCTATCATATCAATGCATACGGCTTACGTTTCGAAGGTGGTTCAAGCTACTCAAATACTTTCCCGCCGATTGGAGTTGTAGATCATTGCACGTTCAATGATATAGGCGGTGGAAAAAATATGATTCTAGTTGAACACTCCGATAACGAATGGACTATTACAAATTCGATTTTTTCTAATGCACAAGATAAAGGGGAAAAAGTACTTTATTTCAAGAGAGCTTCTTCAGATATGCCGCCGATTGCGACCTGGAAAAAATTATGCTTCTGGGAATTAGGACCTAATCGCGATTTGAGATGGGTTACCATACCTTCCGAAAATGATACAATTTATATGGACCCCGAATATCTCGATCCTGCAAACGGCAACTTTACACTTCCTGCAGGTTCTCCTCTGCTCACTTTCGGTACCGACGGCGGTCCGATTGGCGACTTAAGATGGGCTGGTAATGCAGTTTCGGTAGAAGAAAACGAAATTCTTCCTACGAGCTTCAATCTGGAACAAAATTATCCCAATCCTTTCAATCCAACTACTAATATCTCTTTTACAATTCCTCAAGCAGGTTATGCTAAGCTAGTTATTTACGATGTTCTGGGTAGGGAAGTTGCTGTGCTTATTGATGGACAATTGAATGCAGGCAATCATAATTTTGTATTCAATGCAACAGATTTATCCACAGGAATTTATCTCTACAAACTTACAACAAATGAAAAGTCCTTAGTTCGTAAAATGATGCTAATCAAGTAATAATATTGATTATATGATTAAAAGGCATCCATATACTGATATAACGTTTTCCCGTGGATGCCTTTTTTATAATTTCTTTGGACTACCAATGAAACATATTCTTAAATACATTATTTTATTTCTTGCTTTTACATTAAAAGATATTTTACCGCAGCAGCTGGCATTCCCCGGCGCTGAAGGATGGGGTAAATATACCGTCGGCGGAAGGGGCGGACGTGTATATGAAGTTACAAATCTTAACGACAATGGACCTGGCAGTTTGAGATATGCCGTTGAAGCCTCGGGATCAAGAACCGTTGTATTCAAAGTATCGGGTACAATTCATCTTAAGTCCGACCTTTCAATTAAAAATCCTTACATCACAATTGCAGGACAAACTGCACCAGGCGACGGAATATGCGTAGCGGATTATCCAGTTAAAATAGAAGCTGATGAAATTATAATTCGATATATGCGCTTTCGACTGGGTGATAAGTCGGGTTTGGGTGCCGACGGCGATGCAATGAGCAGCCGCTTTCATAAAAACATTATTATTGACCACTGTTCCCTGAGCTGGAGCATAGACGAAACTATGTCACTCTACTGGTGCGAAAATTTGACAATTCAATGGTGTATCATCAGCGAAAGTTTATATTCATCGACGCACGAAAAAGAAGAGCACGGATACGGTGCAATCTGGGGTGGCAAAAATTCAACTTATCATCACAATCTCTTTGCACACCACTCAAGCCGAAATCCACGTTTTGCATCTGGCAGCGGGAATACCGATTTCAGAAATAATGTGATTTATAACTGGGGTTTCAACAGCATTTATGGCGGTGAACTTCATGATCCTAACTTTAAGGAAAGTCCGTCTACCCAAATTAATTTAGTTGCAAATTACTTTAAACCAGGACCCGCTACAAAAGACGGCGTAAAAAATCGGATTGTAGCGCCAAGCAGCCGCAACGGTCTGCTCGATTACGGCAAATGGTATATCGCCGATAATTTTGTTGAAGGTAGTCCCGAAACAACTCAGGATAACTGGCAATTTGGTGTTCAAAATATTTTGCCACAATATAAAGATTCAATAAAATCAGATACTCCTTTTGCATTTATTCCAATAAATCAGCAAACAGCTGAAGAGGCTTATGAAGCGGTTCTGAACAATGCAGGGGCAATTTTGCCTCGTCGTGATTCAGTTGATAAAAGAATAATCGACGAAGTACGAAATGGTTACGCAACTTATGAAGGCAAAAATTATAGAATAAACCAGAATTTCGATTCAAGCCATCCTATTACAGGAATAATCGACTCGCAGGAAGAAGTCGGAGGCTGGCCTCAATTAAAACAAGGACCGGTAAGAGTTGATACCGACCACGACGGTATGCCTGATTATTGGGAAATCGAAAACGGTCTTGACACTCAAGACGCTTCCGATGGAAATTTATTTGCGGACAATGGTTATACGAATCTTGAAAATTATCTTAATTCCATAACCGTATTTCCTGATTTTATTCCTACACCTTCCGAATTGAGAGGTGAGTTAATTGATTTCTCCAAAGTCCAACTGTCCTGGCAGGATAATGCCGATAACGAGACCGGCTACAAAATAGAACGCGGAGTTAAATCCGGAAATTCTAATATTGTTTTCGAGTTTTTAATTCAATTAGAAAAAAATACTAATAATTTTATCGACACTACTGCAGCAGAACTGACAACTTATTATTATCGTATTTACGCTTTCAACGATTCATTAATTTCAGATTATTCCGATACGCTGGTTATTACAACTCTCAGCATAACATCACCTCCGTTAAAGGCGAAAAATCCAATTCCGACCATTAATGAAAGCTTTGTTTCATTTACTACAAAGCTGGAATGGGAACCTGGTTTAAACTCGGACTATCATGAAGTATATTTTGGTACTCAAAATCCGCCACCGTTTGTAAAGTCTGTTTCAGAAAATTTTTATAACCCGGGTAATTTATCTTACAATACTAAATACTACTGGCGAATAGACGAAGTCAATTCCAACGGAAAAACAGTGGGCGATACCTGGTATTTCATAACAAAAAAAAATTTGTCTCCACAAGTAATCGCTTACTGGAAATTCGACGAGGGTAAGAATTTTATTGTTAACGATTTTATGCAATTTCATGTTAACGGTACGGCTTATTTGATGGATGAAAATTCGTGGACGGAAGGAATTAACAATATGGCGCTTCTATTCGACGGGGTAGATGATTATGTGGAAATTCCTCATCACGGTGCAATTGATTTTTCAACTGAAAGTTTTTCAATTTCCTGCTGGTTCAAATTAAACGATATGAAAGAAACATCGATGTATTTGGTTCACAAAAGTTCATTTGTAAAAGATCAATTAAGCAAAAAGTCTGGTAAATGGTATGGTATTGAAATTAAGAATAACGAATTGCGATTTTCAATTGATGATGATACTAATAAAACCACAGCAAAGCTGACTAATCTCTCAGATTATCTTTCAGATGGATGGAATAATGTTATTGGAGTTAGAGACGCGCAAAACGGTAAAGTTAGATTATTCTTAAATGGTATTGTGGCTGATGAAGTAGATGATATAACTGGGGATATTTCCGAAAGAGAAAATATGTTTGTAGGTAACTGTTCTGATAAAAATTCTCCTTTTTCAGGTGCGCTGGACGAGTTAAAGATATTTAATTATGCGATTGAAAAAGAAGAAGCCGAACAAATTTATCGCCAATTTATTACTTCTATCGAGCAAACTGACAAAATTCCTCATATACTTTATTTGAGCCAGAATTATCCCAATCCATTTAATCCGGAAACAATAATTAGATATACGTTGCCGTACGATGGACACGTAAAGTTGCGGCTGTTTGACATTCTGGGGAGAAATATTGAAACCTTGGTTGACGAATATAAAAAGTCAGGCGGATATTCTTACCATTTTACTTTGAATTCATTGCAGAATAAAAATTTGCCGAACGGAATTTATTATTATCAACTTACATTTGACAATAAATCAATTACAAAAAAAATGTTACTACTCAAATAACAGGAGCTATCGTGAAAAAAATATTCTCATTTTTGTTCTTCTTAGCCATTTTGAACGGAATGGCAATCGGACAAAGTAATGCCGTTGTAAAATGGGATTTAATTGAAAATCAGGAAGTAACATTCACCGAAGGAAATATTTTAGGTCTGCCAGCTGCTGGGCATAATATGGAAGTGAGAGATTATACAGGTGTGCTGTCGGATAATTCGACAGGACCACTTGGGAAATATCAAAGATGGTGGACGGGAAGTAACTGGCCAGATGAGTCGTCCGAAAATCAGGAACGTTATATCGAATTTACAGCTTATCCATCAACAGGATATAAATTGAATGTAACCAATATTTCATTTTATATGAATGCCGGCGGCACCGGCAAAATGAAGGCAAATGTATACTATTCTGTTTATAACGATTTTTCTGAACGTATTAAACTTAATAGCAGTGATTATATCGAAGTTGGAAGAGATACACCGGATAAATATTCTTTCGATATAAATGCTACACTGAATGACCAACAAAAAATTTATGTAAGAATTTATCCGTGGTTACCAGATGGGTCAACTAATCCTTCTAAATATCTATTTCTTCAGGAGTTCTCGATTTCAGGCATTGAATCGATAACTGGTGAGGATGTACCCTTGACTGTTATGACCAGTCCTGCAACAAGTATAACATCATTTACGGCAGTTTTAAATGGCAATATAATTAACGAAAAAAATATTGATATTATTGAAAAAGGTTTCTGCTTTAATACCACAGGGAATCCTACAATTAAGGACAATTATGTTGTAGCTGCGAACGACACAGGTAGTTTTTCAGTAACGCTTGATAATTTATTGCCTAATACGCACTATTACTATAGAGCTTATGCAAAAACTTCCGATACAATTTATTATGGTGCTGAGGTCGGATTTGATACGAAAGATGTCCCATCAAATATAGTTGCCTTCCCCGGAGCTGAAGGTTATGGTCGTTACACATCAGGAGGACGCGGAGGGGACGTCTACGAGGTGACAACTCTTGAAGACAACAATGAACCTGGTAGTTTAAGATATGCAATAAATCAATCCGGACCACGCACGGTTGTATTTCGAGTATCGGGTACAATAAGACTCAAATCAAAGTTGTCAATTAAAAACGGAAATCTTACAATCGCAGGACAAACGGCTCCGGGAGACGGTATTTGTATAGCAGATTATCCTGTTATCATCGACGCAGACAATGTTATAGTACGTTACGTTCGTTTTCGACTGGGCGACATTTATGGCATCGAGGATGATGCTTTTAACGGCAGAGAAAATAGAAATATTATTATAGACCATTGCTCAATGTCGTGGAGTATTGACGAAGCCGCCAGCTTTTATGACAATGAAAATTTTACCATGCAATGGTGTATCATTAGTGAATCCTTAAACGAGTCGCAGCATGCAAAAGGTGCACATGGTTATGGTGGAATTTGGGGCGGTATGGGTGCCACATTCCATCATAATTTATTGGCTCATCACAAAAGCAGAAATCCTCGTTTTAATGGAAGCCGATATCATCGTCAACCTGAAAAAGAGATTGTCGATTTTGTAAATAACGTGATTTATAATTGGGGTTCAAACAGCGCTTACGGCGGAGAAGAAGGAAACCAGAACGTACGGCTTAATTACTATAAAGCAGGACCAGCTACAAATTCAGGTGTGGCATATAGAATAGTAAATCCAACTACTGACGGAGGCACAAATACTGGTTACGGAAAATTTTATGTTGCCGACAATTATGTAGTTGGTTATACCGATGCAACTGCGGATAACTGGGGTAAAGGTGTGCAGGGAATTACTTCCGAAATTAAAGAGCAGGTAAAAGTCGACAATCCTTTCCCCATTGCCGAAGTTACAGTTCAATCGCCCGAAGAAGCTTTTGAACTGGTTTTAAAGAATGCTGGCGCAACGTTGCCCAAACGCGATCCGATCGACGCTCGCATTGTTGAAGAAACTCGAACCGGCACGGCTACTTATGGTACAAAATGGGGAGGCGGTGGCAAAGGAATTATTGATTCTCAAGAAGACGTTGGTGGTTGGCCCGAATTAAATACTTATAATGTACCGATTGATTCAGACCACGACGGAATGGCGAATGACTGGGAAACAGCAAACGGTTTGGACCCTAATAATCCAGAAGATCGAAATTTAGTAGGCGAGGATGGCTATACATCCCTCGAAATTTATCTTAATGAACTTACCACAATAACGGATGTTAAAAACGATACTCCGGTAATCCCTGGCAGTTTCAATTTAAAACAGAATTATCCCAATCCGTTTAATCCATCGACACGAATTGATTTCAGCTTATCTAAATCGGGATATGTGAAATTGTCTGTCTATGACGTACTCGGTAGAGAAGTAGAAAATCTTTATAAAGGCATCTTAAATTCTGGCGAGCACTCAATTAATTTTGATGCTTCCAGACTTACAAGTGGCGTCTATTTTTATCGACTTGATTTTGATGGCAAATCAATCACAAAAAAAATGTTAATTTCGAAGTGACATGATGATAAGAAAAATATTTTATCTAGTCACAATCTTTGTTACATCAATATATTCGCAAAGAAACGGCGAGGTATGGATTCCCGATGATGGAGACGGCACTTATAAAAATCCAATTATACATGCCGACTATTCTGACCCCGATGTTATTCGAGTGGGCGAAGATTATTATATGACCTCGTCGAGTTTTTCTCATTTCCCGGGTTTGCCAATTTTACATTCAAAAGATTTAGTTAACTGGGAAATTATCGGGCATGCCGTAATAAATTATCCAATTGAACAATTTAATAAACCGCAGCATGGGAATGGTATCTGGGCACCGAGCATTCGGTATCACAACAATGAATTTTATATCTATTATGGAGATCCCGATTACGGTATTTTTATGACAAAATCGAAAAATCCCGGAGGACCATGGCAACCGCTTAAATTAATTCGAAAAGCAAAAGGCTGGATCGATCCATCTCCGCTTTGGGATGACGACGGGAATGCATATCTTGTCCACGCATGGGCTCGAAGCCGTTCTGGAATTAAACACAGACTAACACTTCATAAGATGAGCCCCGACGGCGAAACCTTACTCGACGAAGGAGTATTGGTCTTTTGTGATTCTCTAAAGCATCCGACAATGGAAGGTCCTAAAATTTATAAGCGTAACGGTTATTATTATATATTTGCACCTGCAGGAGGCGTTCATGATGGCTGGCAGGTAGTTCTGCGTTCGAAAAATATTTATGGTCCTTATGAAGATAAAATTGTGCTCGAACAGGGTTCCACAAATATTAATGGTCCACATCAAGGCGGCTGGGTAGAAACTCCAGATGGTGAATCGTGGTTCCTGCATTTTCAGGATAAAGACGCTTATGGCAGAATTGTTCATTTGCAACCGATGAAGTGGGAAGACGACTGGCCTGTTATGGGAATTGATTACGACGGTAATGGCATTGGCGAGCCGGTATTGAACTACTCAAAACCGAAAGTCGCTCTTCAAACTGATATAAAAGTACCTCAAACAGACGACGAATTTGATTCTGATTATCCCGGATTGCAATGGCAATGGCAGGCAAATTTTGATACGTCATGGACAAGCAGGAAAGTAAGAAACGGATGGCTCCGATTCTATTCACATTCTGTATGCGATACGATTCGTAATCTTTGGAACGTGCCACAATTATTAATGCAAAAATTTCCCGGATTGGAATTTAAAGCAACTACAAAACTCGAATTTAATCCGCGATACGAAAGCGAATTTGCAGGTTTGATTGTTTTTGGTCTCGACTACTCATATATCGGTATTCAAAAGAGGGAAGATGGTTATTCTATCTATCACGCGGTAAATAAAAATGCTAATAAAGGAAGTGAAGAAATAATCCTTGAAAAGGAAAAAATCTCGACTAATCTCGTATATTTAAGAGTAAGTGTAAGCGAAGGTGGATACTGCAATTTCAGTTACAGTTTGGATGGAATTAATTTCAAAAATATTGGAAAAAAATTCAAAGCGCGCGAAGGAAAATGGGTCGGCGCAAAAGTTGGAATTTTTTCTTTGAACTGGGGGAAAAATGATAATAACGGATACACTGATTTTGACTGGTTCAAATTCGAACCGTAATTTTTTACAATAAAAGGCGGGAGTTATTTATGACGGACAAACTCAAATTATTTATTGTAATGTTATTGGCTCTTATTGCTCTATCGACAATTTCGGATGCACAGACGAAGAGTCGTATTATCGGTAGAGTGATCGACGAGCAAACCGGTGAGCCGCTGTTTGGTGCAAATGTGGTGATAAGGGATACTTATCTCGGAGCGGCTACGGATATCGACGGAAAGTTCTTTATCGTAAATGTTCCTGTGGGAACATACGATATCCAGATATCCATGATCGGCTATGGTACTCAAATTGTGGAAAATGTTTTTGTTTCAGCCGATCGAGTAACAAACCTCGAAATTGCATTAAAGCCTTCTGTGATTGAAGGTCAGGAAGTTATCATCACTGCTAAAAGAGACGAGCTTCATAAAGAAGTATCGAATACCCAGTTAGTAGTTTCTTCAGGTCAATTACAAGAAGCCTCGGGCGTCCGTGAAATTAATGCATTCCTTTCAAAATTACCGGGCGTATCGACCGAAAATGGATTCCTTACGATCAGAGGCGGCAGTGCTGATCAAACAGGCGCTATGGTTAATGGTTTGTCGTACGTCAACTCGGCTGTCGGTAACGCTGAGACGTCAATTCCGATGAGTGCCGTTGAACAGGTTTCGTTACTCTCTGGCGGTTATAACGCTGAGTATGGTAATTTCCGTTCGGGATTGATTAATATTACAACCAAAAGCGGCTCAAAAGAAGGCTATCACGGTACATTTTCATTTTCGGCAAATCAACCGCATTTAAAAAGGTTCGGTCCTTCTTTCTATGATCCGCATAATGATGCACTCAGAGCATATCTTGACCCTGAAGTTGCATTTATTGGTACAGATGCCGCATGGGCGAACGATCCCTATATGCGTGAACAAAATCCAAAATTTACAGGTTGGATTTCTCAGGCAGAAAATTACAATAAAGGAAAGGAACCCGAAAAACAGGTAACTCCATATCAACTTTATCTTTTTGCTACATGGATGCATATGGCTGAACCCGACTATGAAGGATTACGTAACTTACCTGACGAATTAAAACAACAAATTGGTTATTACGAATTACCCGACGAACAGAAAAGTCTTTTTGCATCCCACAGAATGAAAGAAGAAGGGAGAGACTGGAATTTTGATGGCGGATTCGGTGGTCCTTTGCCTTTAATAGGCAAATTCTCGGGTGATGCGACTTTTTATATCTCAAACAATTCAAGCGAGCGTTATTATGTAATGCCGTTAACTTTGAGAAGTCAGAAATCTTACACAACGCTGGCAACAATAAAATCTACTCCTTCGAGAGGATTGAGTGTCTCTTACAATGGACTGTGGAAACGACAGATCGGGCTAAGTCCTGTAAGACCACCTTGGGGTGATGCTCCAAATGCAGGCAATGCCGGCGGATTTATGCCGATAAATAACATTAAATATGTCGCCAATAATCCTGAGTATTGGTATGACCAATCATTCTATCCAATATTAAATCAAACCATCTTAATGAATGGAGTCACAATTAACAAAGTTGTTAGCAATAGTACTTACTGGGAATTTACCGCCGGATATTTGTATATAAAAAATTATTCACCAACAGGAGATAACCGTGATACATCAATTGTAACCAATTTTGGTCCAATATATGTTGACGAATCTCCCTATGGCAAGTGGCAATTTGCAAGCCAGCACAAAGTTGGTAGTTTTACTTTCCCAAGTTATGATGGACCTCCTGGAATTCCACGTCGCTTTGCCCGTAAAGAGGGAGACTTATATGATAGAACAAAAGTACGACAGTTGCAGTTGAAGTTCGATATTGCTTCTCAAATTAATGAACATAACTTTATAAAGGCAGGGCTCGAATATAATTATATCGATATTAAACATAACTTCTGGGAAAAGTGGAATCTTAATGCATACAATACCTACGAATTTAATTATCATCGCTGGCCAAGCCAGACTGCAGCTTACATTCAGGACCAAATTTCATACTAAGGTTTGGTTGCAAATTTAGGTGTACGATTCGACTATTATAACGGTGGTGGAGGCAAGTGGCCCTCTGGTGATCCATTTGCTGATGAAGTATTTAGACCTCAGAAAGTTGATACTAGCCTATTCGCTTTACTTGGTGATGGCAGGTCTTATATCTGGGAAATATGGGAACAATATGACAAAGAGCATCCGGGATTTTTACAACCCATAAAAAATTTTTTTACCGTTAGCCCGCGTATCGGTGTGTCTTTCCCTGTTACGACTAATTCCAAATTCTATTTTAACTACGGACATTTCCGTTCCAATCCACCGTATTACACGATGTATTTATACCGTTACCGATATGATAAAAATGGATTGTATAATATGTCGAATCCAAATCTGGAGCCGCCCAGGACTATCTCTTACGAACTGGGACTTGCCTATAATTTCATCGAAGGTTACCTGATGCAACTATCTGGGTATTATAAAGACATAACCGGACAGGCAGGAGAAGTTCAATATCAAACTTCAAGCGGAACGTTGAATTACGACGGACTTGCAAATAATGAGTACGAAGATATTCAAGGCTTCGAAGTAACATTGAGTAAGAATGATCAATCCTGGTTGAATTTCTGGATCAATTTTAACTATATGTTGAGTAAATCGGGGTTGACTGGTAAACAAATAATTTCAGATGTTACGATAAACAACGACCAGGAAGGTCTTTATCAGGGAAATGAGTCGCGAGCTCTACCACGTCCCAAAATAAATGCAAACGTGACATTTCGTTCGCCGATGGATTGGGGACCAGAAATTCTAGGTGCAAAAATTTTCGGCGGATGGAGTATGACTATTTTCGGTGAATGGTATGCCGGCTCATACTTCACGTATAATCCGCTGGGCAAACTTCATATAAGTAATAATATGCAATGGCCTGATTATTACATGGTCGACTTGAAGCTCAATAAAGTCGTCGACGTCGGTCATCTTAAATTAAATTTCTATGTGGATATCAGCAATCTGTTTAATTTCAAGGTCAGTTTAATGCGTTATGAATATGCATTTCAAGACGACAATGATCTGAACAAATATCTTGCTTCGCTTCATTTACCGATGTACGATTCACCCGAATTCGATCAGTTGAGAGAAAATCAGCCGGGTTATTACATCCCTGGCAACGATAAAGTAGGCGACTTACGCTCTGATGAAAAGCCTTACATTAACGATCCTAATTATTCTTTCTGGCTGTTTGGAGAGCCCAGAGATATCTGGGTAGGCGTAAGAATCGATTTTTAAAGAGAACAAAATGGAGATTTTATATATGAACAGGAAAAAATTATTAACGGTGTTTACTTTTCTCCTGCTGGCTATACAAACACTATATGCTCAATTGCCGCCTGAAAAAGAAGTAGCATTGATGAAAATGGGAAGGGTCTGGATCGGAATTACTGCAAATGCTGATAAAGGCAACTTCGATTACCGTGCCGGGTTCTTCCCTAACGATTATAACGTTATTGGATTTAGAGGTCAATACAAAGAACTCAATACAGGCTCGGGATTCCAGATCGGAACTACGTCGGAATGGCCTAATCCTTTCACAGGATTAATCGACACTTTACCGATATACGGTCCCACTACAGACGAGTTCCCAATTGGCAAAGTTACCAAACCGATGACAAATTATATTCGCTACCGATATCCTGTGCAGGAAGTCAATTTTCAAACTGTCGACCTGGAAAATTTCGGAGTTTATGACCCATCTAAATTTACGGGCGGCACGTACGACCAAATAGTTGAAGTTTCGAGCGAGTATGTCTACGGAATTGAAATGCATAGAAAAATTCTTGCATGGAGTCAGAATTACAATGATAACTATATCATATTCGAAGTAACTTTTGAGAATAAATCGAATTTTACATTCGATTCGCTTTATATCAAAATGGAAGGGAATGGAGCAAACAGCTATTATTCAAAAGGAATTACACCTGCAGTTCCTTCTAACGAAAGACCAGACCTGACGAGGGTGTGGAATCATTATTACGGAGGAAGAATAGGTGACACAGCCCGAGTATTTTTTCAATACAGTGCGGACGATCCCGATAAACCTGGTGATGATATGGGTGCTCCTATAGTTACACAGGATGGTAGATTGCTCTTTGGCGACATCTATTTCTTTTCAATACTACATGCATCCAAACAACCATATACAAATCCATCTGATGATGTGGACGACTTTTTACAACCGAGAATTACATATGCAGCTACAGCCACAAGAATCCCATATAATGTGGAAAACGATCTCTACGGTAGTAAAAACTTTTGGGCTCTGGCAGGAGGTTTCTCTGATTATTTCCCGATGACAGGAAATGTCTGGCCCGAAACACATCATGGCGGTAATTCTGATGAATTGAATACATATGATTATTCCGATTATCCCGGTGGTACAAAGCAGGGTGCTAATCCTATGATGGTAAGTGTTTTTGGTCCATACGAAAAATTCGAACCGGGTCAAAAGATTAGAATTGTTTATGCATCTGGTATTGCAGGACTTTCGTACCAAAAAGCAATTGAAGTAGGCAAAAAGTGGTTGGACAAAACTCTTGAAAATCCGCCGAACATGCCCGATCCAGAAAAAGGCTGGCTGCCGAAAGAATTTGCATTCCCAATCGACGCCACTGAAATGGATAAAATTAAAGACCGTTGGATAAGTAGTGGCATCGATTCAGTAATGTTGACTGCATACAGAGCAAAATGGAATTTCGAACATAATTATCAAATACCTCAAGCGCCACCACCGCCTTCGGAATTGACCGTAACAGGATACGGCGACGGCGTTGAAATCAAATGGTCGTGTCCCGATGCCGAATCTATGCCTAACTTTGCCGGTTACAGAATTATGAGGAGAGTATCGAATCAGGATACAGTATTTTATGAAACAATTTATGATTCCGATGCAAACGACAGAGGTCTTGAACACGTTTTCAAAGATCAAACTGTACTTTACGGTGCTCAATATTATTACTATGTTCAGTCTAAAGCAAAAATCGACAAAAACGACCCGAATGCAGATCCGACAACGCGCGGCAAAATGCTCTATAGTTCACGCGTCCTTGTGCCGAATATCTTTTGGGTAAATCCGCCTCGTCCGTCTTCGGATGATTTATCGAAAGTTCGAATTGTGCCGAATCCATACAATATCAACGACCCATTATTAAAAACATACGGATTTACCGACCAGCGGGGAATTATCTTCTTTAATTTGCCAGGAACTTGTACGATTAAAATCTTTACCGAGAACGGCGATCTTATTCAAACAATTGTGCACGACGATCCTGCTCGCTCCGGTTCGGTTACCTGGGATATGTTAACTTCGAGTCAACAGGTAATCAGCAGTGGTGTTTATATTGCGGTTATCGAAAAGCCGAACGGTGAACTGGCATACCACAAATTTGTTGTAGTAAGATAAGGAGAGCATGAATAATGAAATCAAATAAATTTTTATTGACTATAGTAATAATACTGATATTCGGCATTAATTCATTTGCTCAGGTTGGTTTGAATAAACTTGCACAGAGTACAATGAATTTTATGCTGGTCAGCGTATCACCCAAAGCCAGTGCAATGGGTGAGGCTTTTTACGCCGTTGGAAATTCTGCCGATGCAATCTTTTATAATCCAGCCGGTATTGCTAATACAAGCAATACTCTCGACGTTAGTTTGAATTTTACTCAGTGGATTGCTGATATAAATTATCTCGCAGGTGCAGCTATTTATAATCTGGACAGCTATGGCACGCTCGGCTTCCATGTTATGACTGTTGATTACGGTGAAATTATCGGTACCACTTTGATCGACCCTTCACAGCAAAGTCAATATCCTGATGGATATATCGAAACAGGTCCAATTTCAAATATAGGTGCTTATTCCTTCGGTCTTACTTATGCAAAGAAAATAAGTCCTCAATTTTCAATCGGTGGGAATATCCGTATTGCTGGACAGAATTTGGGTGAGAATCAATTCTTTGATGGAACCAGCAGAAAAAATAATGCAACCAAACTAGTCTTCGACGCAGGCGTTCTATATAATACTGGTTTCAAAGACTTTAGGTTTGGAATGGCAATCAGAAATTTCTCGTCGCAAATTAAAAGGGAAGAAATAGACGAGCAAATGCCGATTGTCTTTGCAATAGGCACAGCAATCAATCTCTGGAAATTTATCGATGAATCTAACGATAATCAACAGTTGACTCTCGGTGCAGATTTTATGCATTATAATAACTATTCCGAACGAGTTAATGTAGGCATTGATTATACTTTTATGAATATGATTTCATTGCGAGCCGGTTATCAATCAAATCGGGATATTTCTTCCTGGTCTGCCGGTGTGGGACTTCAAACTGAATTTGCCGGTAATAAAATTGAAGTCAACTATTCTTATTCTTATATAAAGATTTTCGATAATGTCAACCGATTGTCAATAAACTTTGCACTATAAGAGGAAATAATATGTATAAGAATATGATCCGAATTATCTTCGGAGTATTATTTATAACCGGTTTAATCAACTGCCAGAGCAATGAAAAATTTACTCGTGATTTATGGTCGGTAAAATTTGCCGAATCGTTTCTGGCAAGGCATCCGGGAGCTGTTACCTACGACGAGTATATGACAAAGAACGACTGGAATTACGAACAGGGATTAATGCTGGAATCATTACGGGAAATGTATTTTTACACAGGCGATAAAAAATATTATCAGTTTATTAAAGAGAATCTTGAGCAATATATAAACGAAGAAGGAAGTATAAGAACTTATAAGTTGTCAGATTATAATATAGATAAGATTAAACCTGCAGGAGCAGTCTTTTTTATTTATCAGGTAACAGGCGATAAAAAATATAAAATTGCTCTCGACACTCTCTACAAGCAGTTAATTAGTATGCCGCGTACAAAAAGCGGAGGATTCTGGCATAAGAAAATTTATCCTTATCAAATGTGGCTCGACGGTCTATATATGGGTCAGCCATTTTATGCGGAATATTCAAAAGTCTTTAATCTTCCGGAAAATTTTGACGACATAACGCATCAAATTAAACTTGTATACGAAAAAACACTCGACGAAAAAACTGGTTTGCTCTACCATGCTTGGGACGAAAGCCGTCAACAAAAATGGGCTGATCCCGGAACTGGTAAATCACCTCACTTTTGGGGAAGAGCTATCGGCTGGTATATGATGGCTCTTGTTGATGTACTCGATTTTCTGCCTCAAACTCATCCGGACAGGCAGAGTATTATCAATATCTTAAACAAAGAGACCGAAGCACTTCTAAAAGTTAGAGATAGTTCCACATATGTTTGGTACCAGGTTCTCGATATGGGCGGCAGGGAAGGCAATTATCTGGAAGCTTCGGCTTCCTGCATGTTTGTCTATGCGATTGCCAAAGGTGTTAATAACGGCTACTTACCCGAAAAATATTTAGCTGAAGCTCAAAAATCGTTCGAAGGAATCTTAAAACAATTTGTTAAGCTTAACGATGACGGTTATTTTGATTTATATGGTACTTGTCGTGGTGCCGGCTTGGGTGGTAAACCATATAGAGATGGCAGTTACAAATATTATATCAGCGAGTCGACAAGAATAAATGATTTCAAGGGGTATGGTCCTCTTATCATGGCAGCAATGGAACTTGAAAAAGCCGAAGCACTAAAGAAGAACCGCTCGAAAGTTGTTCTCGATAATTATTTCAATAACGAGTTCAGGAAGAATAAAAAAACCGGTCAAATAGAACCTTTTCATTATATCTGGGAAGATACAACAGATTCTGGCTATTCTGAATTTGGGCAGTTGTTCAAAAAATATGGTTCAAATATCACCGAATTGAAAGAAGCTCCTACCAGAGAAAACTTAGAAAATTCGGATGTATATATAATAGTAGACCCGGATACTGAAAAGGAAACCGAAAAACCAAACTTCATCCAATTAAAACATGCAGAAACTATTTATAAGTGGGTCGAAGACGGTGGGATTCTTTTACTCTTGGCTAATGACATGGGCAACTGCGATTTCGAACATCTCAATATACTCGCAAATAAGTTTGGCTTTTCATTTAATGAAGTGAGCCTTAATAGAGTAGATGGTAAAAAATATGATATGGGAGCATTTATCAATTTACCTTTCAATCCGATCTTTGCCGGAGTAGATAAAATATATATGAAAGAAATTTCCACAATTACAAATCAAGAACCGTTCGAGACATTATTGAAAAAAGAAGATCAAGCAGTAATAATTTTTAAAAAAGTTGGCAAAGGTTACCTTTTTGCAATTGGTGATCCCTGGATTTACAATGAATATATCGATAATCGTAGATTGCCGGAAGATTTTCAAAATTATAAAGCTGCTGAAAACTGGGTGAAGTGGATTCTTCAACTTAACTATGTTTCAGAAAATTAAGAGAGAGTTATGATTAAGAAAAGTTTTTATTTCTTTGTAATTATTACTTTAGTTACCCCATTGTTTGCACAGAACAGTATCGTAGAAGAAACAAAAAAATATTATGAAGACTTGCCTTTCGAAATGCCGTTGATTGCGCCTCCAGTGTTTCCGAATAACAAATTTAATATAGTTGACTTCGGGGCTATTGGTGATGGTATGACGAAAAATACAGAGGCTATCAATAGAGCAATTTCCATGTGTTCGGAAAAAGGCGGCGGTAAAGTAGTCGTCCCTGTCGGAATTTGGCTTACAGGTCCTATCGAAATGAAAAGCAATGTGAATTTGTATTTAGAAAAAGGTGCTTTTATACAATTCACAAAAGATTTCGACGACTATCCGCTGGTGCAGACAACCTACGAGGGTACAGAACAATATAGATGCAAGTCGCCAATAAGTGGAATAAATCTCGAAAATATTGCAATTACAGGCTTCGGCGTTATTGATGGTGGCGGTGATGCATGGCGATACGTAAAAAAGTCGAAATTGATCGCTGCACAATGGAAAGAGCTTGTAACTTCTGGCGGAGTAGTTGATAATAAAAATCAGTGGTGGCCCTCCACTCAAGCAATGAACGGACAGCGCGTATTAGATAGTCTACAGAAAGCCAATGGAAAACTTACAAAAGAAGATTATCAAAAAGTACGCGATTATCTGCGTCCTGTTATGGTCAACTTTGTTAAATGTAAGAACATTCTGCTGGAAGGAGTCACTTTCCAAAATTCTCCTGCGTGGAACATTCATCCTTTGATGAGTGAAAACATAATATTGAGAAATGTAACAGTCAGAAATCCGTGGTACTCTCAAAACGGCGACGGTATCGATGTGGAGTCCTCAAAGAATGTTATCATTTACGATTCTAAATTCGACGTTGGGGACGATGCTATCTGTATGAAATCAGGTAAAGATAATTTCGGAAGAAAAAGGGGCATCCCGACTGAAAATGTTATAATAGCCGACTGTATTGTATATCACGGGCACGGCGGTTTTACTATCGGCAGTGAAATGTCGGGCGGCGTAAGAAATATTAAAGTGACCAATTGTAATTTTATTGGCACGGATATCGGTCTTAGATTCAAAAGCACAAGAGGTAGAGGCGGAGTTGTTGAAAATATTTATATCGATCATATTTATATGAAGGACATTCCTACAGAAGCTCTCAGTTTTAATATGTATTACGGTGGGCAAGCTCCGACGGAAGACATCCCGCTCGCCGAAAAGTTGAAGAACAGGAAAGTACTTCAAGTAGACGAAACGACTCCTCAGTTCAGAAATATTTTTCTGAACGATATTTATTGCATCGGTGCAAAAGACGCAGTCATTATTCAAGGTTTACCGGAAATGAAAATTAAAAATATCGTATTGAATAATGTTGTAATGACGTCAGATAGAGGTGTTTCGATATTTGACGCCGATGGTGTTCAACTGAAGAATACGAAGATAATTTCACACGAACCTGTAATAAAAATATTCCAGAGCAAAAATGTATCGATTGATAATTTCGATACCGATTTTTCTCTCAATCAAATTATTAAACTTGAAGGGGATGAAACAGGTAATATCTTTCTTAAGGGAAAGAATGCCGAATTATTATTGAAAAAGTCGAAATGTGAAGGTGTTTCTGAAAATGTAATGAATGTCGAATGATATTTTTCTGAGGTTGTCTAAGAAGTATTCTTTTTTAAGAAATGAGACGCTAACTTCATAAATTTTCAAGGATTATTTAATTGAAAATTACTTTTTATACAACCTCATTTTACTTTTATTATGAACAACCAATCAAAAATATCCATACTGCTGTTAACTCTTATTGCGGTGATCTTCTTCTTTAATAGTACTGCATATTCTCAGCCTTGCGATGCGGACATAATCGACATAAAAAAAATTATTCGTAAGTCGTGCGAATTTTTTGACGGGAAAGTGTCTACAGAAGGCGGTTATGTCTGGAACTATAAAAAAGACCTTTCGAGAAGGTGGGGAGAGCTCGAAGCTTATCCTTCCATGATCTGGATACAGGGTAATGGAACTGTCGCTATGGGACATTTATTCATTGACATTTATCGAACTTTTCAGGATAGTTTTTATTTAAATCTTGCACGGAAGTCAGCTGAAGCGTTAATGAAAGCGCAACTTGAATGTGGAGGTTGGAATTACCTCGCTGATTTTAACGGCGAGGAATCGTTGATTAAATGGTATGAAACAATTGGTAAATGCGCATGGCGCCTCGAGGAATTCAATCATTATTTCGGGAATGCCACATTCGATGATAATTCGACAGCAGGCGCTGCTGAATATCTTTTACGATATTATTTGATAACTCACGACGAAACCGTAAAAAATAGTCTCGATAGGGCAATAAATTTTATTCTGAAAAGCCAGTATTCAAACGGCGCCTGGCCTCAACGTTATCCGATAGTCGATTCCACACATTATTCGGCATACTATACTTTTAACGATTATGTAATCTGGAACAATCTGAAATTTTTGATCTTATGTTACGCTTCTTTGAATTATACTCATCTTTATGACTCAATCATCAGAGCGATGAATTTTTTTATTTTATCTCAATACAAAAAGCCTCAAGCAGGATGGGCGCAGCAATACGATTTTAATATGCAACCCGCTGCCGCACGCACGTACGAACCCGCAGCGCTCGACCCTCAATATACTGCTCATCATATCGAAATGTTGATTAAATTTTACGAAATGACCTGCGACGAAAAATACTTAAAAATAATTCCAGATGCTTTGGCGTGGATAGAGACAGTTAAATTTAACAATGATGAGAGTAACTGTCGCCTGCCAAAATTTATCGATCTTAAGACAAATAAACCACTGTTCATTCATCGAACAGGGACTAACTCAAGAAACGGGAAATATTATGTCGACTATGATAGTAATTTTACTGTTATTCATTATCCCTGTATCTCTACAATTAATCTGAAAAGAATTAAAGATTTATTTCACAATGCCGGATGTAATCAATACGAGTGCATGAAATTATTATTCCCCTTTGAAATTAAGAATAAAACAGGTATCGATATTTATTATCTGATCTCGAACTATCTGGAACTCGGCTTTGAGCATGCAAAAAGAACAAGACGGGAGATGGACTATCAAATTAATCCGAATATAATTCGAGATATAATATCAAAGATCGATACAAATTATTGCTGGTACACAAAACATGTTTTTGTATCGAACGAATTTATCGGGCTTCCGTCTGAGGTTAAAGATACGAATAAAGTATATTCGGTATCCTATGTTGGCGATAAGTACGATACCTCGCCTTTTCAAAATAATACTGAGGAGGAATTTATTTCTACTGCATATTTTATCCGAAACATAAGAACTTTTTTAGATTATATTACAAAACCAGGAAATTAATAATGAAAAAATATTTGCTCCTATTATTATTCCTGTTTGTTCAATTTACGTACAGCCAGGGAAAATACGATATTGTTGTAGCTGCAGATGGAACGGGCGATTGCAAAACTTTAACTGAAGCAATTAAAAAATTGCCGATGTTCAGTTACAGGCGAGTTACAATCTTTATTAAAAAAGGTATTTACAACGAAAGGGTCAGAATCGAGAGAGATTATGTGACTCTGATTGGAGAAGACAAAAACGAAACTAAAATTGTATATAACATGCCCAGAGAAGAGTGGGATAAGAACCCCGATAATATTGGTCCAGGTGTAATTAATATTTATGCAGACGATATTGTATTAAAAAACTTAACGATTGAAAACACTCAACCTGAAATTGGTCCACATGCATTTGCTGTCTATGGTTTCGGTACGAGAACAATAATTTACAATTGTAACCTTATCAGTAAAGGTGCCGACACCGTTTCTTTGTGGAATTATAAAGAAGGTATGTATTATCATGCCAAATGCAACTTTCAAGGTGCGGTTGATTTTGTTTGCCCGCGCGGTTGGTGTTTTATCAGGGATTCGAAATTTTATGAAGTTAAAAAAACAGCAGCCCTCTGGCACGCCGGTGCATACGACAAAAATCAAAAATTTGTGATTAAAAACTCTTACATCGACGGCGTCGAAGGTTTTCAGCTTGCACGGCATCACTACGAAGCTCAATTTATTTTTATCGATTGCATCTTTTCGGAAAACATTTCTAATGCGCCTATTTATCGAGTGACTTACGACGATACGACCCGCAATAGAATCTTTCACTGGGGTAAAAGATATTATTTCGATGGATGCAAAAGGGAAGGAGGCAATTACTATTGGATGAATGATAATTTACGTTCAGCCGGATATTATAAAGAAGAAATTACTCCAGCTTGGACTTTCGATTTTAAATGGGACCCCGAATCTGTGGAAGGACCGTCAATTGTTGAAAAGAAAATAGACGGAGAATTCCTTGTAATTAATTTTGATGAACCGGTAACGATATACGGTATCCCCGAATTAATCAGTTCGAACGGAACAAAATTTATTTATGTATCCGGAAATGAAAATTCAACGGTGAAACTAAGAGCTGCTAAACCTTTGAAACAAGAAGATTGTTCGGGTTTGAAAATAAATAACGAGGGTGAAATCTTCAGCAGCAGAGCTTCCATTTGGCAAAGGAATGTATTACTGAATTAAAAATTGCTTTTTAAGAGTTTGATTAAATTGGTGCGAATACTTAATTTAATTTCCGTAAAACGATGGAAGTTGAAAGAAGGAGAGTAAGATGTCAGACGAACTGACACAAAATATAATTCAACCGGAAATTGAAGAAGAAACCACAGTTGATTTACCATATCGAGTAATCCTTTATAACGACGACGTTCATACCTTCGATGAAGTTATACACCAATTGATCAAAGCACTCAAATGCAGCTTCGAAGAGGCTAAATCGTATGCATTTGAAGCTCACATTAAAGGCAAAGCTAAAATATTTGAAGGAGAATTGAGTGAATGTCTGCGTGTAACTTCTATTCTTGAAGAAATAGAACTTCATACACAAATTATTGCATGAAATATCATATATTTGCTGTCTATTTTTTAATTAAATGAGATGAAATAATGCAGATTGGTCTGGTAGGTTTACAGTTTTCTGGCAAAACCACATTGTTTAATACCTTATCAAAAAAAGAATTCGACCCATCAATACAAAAAGAAGAAGCCGCAATAGAAGTGGTTAAAATTCCCGACGAACGACTCGACAAATTGACAGAAATTTTTCAACCGAAAAAGAAAGTAAATGCCACGATTGAAGTCTTCGACATTCCTGGACTCAAAATGTCTGACGACAATAAAGTAAAAATTACAACGGCTTTTCTGAACAATGTCAGAAACAACGACGCTCTTTTTTACGTTATAAGAGCATTCAATGACGAATCGGTGCCACATCCGATGGGCGGTGTAGACCCGGTTAGGGATATAGAGTTCCTTGAGACGGAATTTTTATTGTCCGATCTGGCATTTCTCGAAAATCGCCTCGAAAAATTGAAAAAAGACGTTCAAAAATCGAAAGATGAGAAATTAAAAAAGGAATTGCCCGTTATAGAAAAATGCTTCAATCATTGTGAAGCCGAAAAGCCTTTAAGGACACTGGAACTCGATGAATCCGAATTAAAGCTTCTTTCCGGGTATCAGCTCTTGACGCTTAAGCCGCTTGCAATTGCACTCAATTTCGACGAGAATGCAATTCCCACGGTAGAAGAGGAAACACAAAAAATCATTGCAGCATTAAAGGAAAAGAACAATCCAGTTATTCCTTTCTTTGCACAAATCGAACTCGAACTTTCAAGATTGGAGCTTGAAGATCAAAAAGTATTTATGGCGGATTACGGTATTAAAGAATCAGCTTTAACAAAAATTCTTCGAACTTCGTACGAAATGTTAGGTCTTCAGTCGTTTTTCACTGTCGGTGAAGACGAATGCAGGGCATGGACAATTAAAAAGAATTATACAGCTCAACAAGCAGCGGGTGTTATACATACTGATTTTTATAACAAGTTTATTCGCGCTGAAGTCGTCCATTACGACGATTTTATCAGATACGGCTCATTCAGTAAATGTAAAGAATCGGGTGCATGGCGACTCGAAGGTAAGGAGTACATTGTCAAAGACGGCGATATTATTTCAATCAGACATAACTAAGGAAATTAAATGATTACAAATCTATCTAACCTCGAACCGAAAAATGTATGGACATATTTTTACGAAATCACACAAATTCCGAGACCATCAAAACACGAAGAAAAAATTCTAAATTATTTGAAAGAATTTGCCAAATCGAAAAATCTTGAATACTTTGAAGACGAAGTTAAAAACATAGTTATAAAAATACCTGCCACCAAAGGCAATGAAAATGTACGCACCGTTATATTGCAAAGTCACGTAGATATGGTATGTGAAAAGAATAAAGGGACAGAACACGACTTTTTCAAAGACCCGCTTAAACTCGAAATCGAAGGAGATTGGGTCAAAGCCAGGGGAACTACATTGGGTGCGGATAACGGTATCGGTATGGCTGCAGCTCTTGCAATTTCAGACGAAAATTTTCAACACGGACCGATAGAACTTCTATTTACAGTGGACGAAGAAACGGGGCTTACGGGAGCAAATAAGCTCGCCCCAAATATGCTCCGCGGGAAATATATGTTAAATCTTGATACGGAAGAAGAAGGTATCTTTTATATAGGATGCGCAGGCGGTATGGATACTGTTGGAATATTTGATATTCAAACGGAATCGATTCATGGAGATTATGAGACTTATAGTCTTTATGTGGGAGGTTTGAAAGGCGGACATTCCGGGATGGAAATTTCCGAACGGAGAGGCAATGCCATAAAAATTCTCGGCTTTTTGCTCGATATATTATTGCAGAATTACAATGTTAAAATTGTCTCTCTCAGCGGAGGGTCGAAAAGAAACGCAATTCCGAGGGAAACAGAAGCAAATATTCTGATTAAGAAAGATAATTTAAATGATGTAAATAAAATCATTTTACAGTACTTAGCGGAAGTAAAAAATGAAATTGGTGTAAATGCTTCCGACCTTGTGATTAAACTAGAAAATTCAAATGAAAAATTCGTTACTGTATTTACGAATGAATTTGCGAACAAAGTAATCAATACGATGATTTCTCTGCCTCACGGTGTTGTTGAGATGAGTGAAAAAATTAAGGGCTTAGTCGAAACATCCACAAATCTGGCTACAGTTGTTATCGATGGAAATAAATTAAAAATAGGAACAAGTCAAAGAAGCTCCGTTGAATCGGCTAAAAAGAAAATTGGCAGAACCGTAAAATCTATTTTTGAACTTGCAGGAGCAAGGGTTGATGTTGTGGATGGATACCCTGCATGGCAGCCTGATTTCGATTCAGAATTACTTAAAATTGCATCCGAAGTATATGAGAAAAACTTCAATGGGAAACCGGAAATTAAGGTGGTGCATGCCGGACTGGAATGCGGCATTATCGGCGAAAAATATCCGGGACTCGACATGATTTCCTTAGGTCCAACAATTACAGGTGCTCATTCACCCGACGAAATGCTCAAAATAAGTGACGTACCAAAATTTTACGGTCTGGTAAAACAGATCATAACTGAAATTGCAAACAGAGGAGAGCAATGAAAAAAGAACTGAAATTGTACGATGTGCCCCAAATCGAATCAATTCAGGATATGATATTCCGTTCCGGAAACGTTTATTCCGATAAACTTGCATTGGAAGATCTCAATAATACACCGATTTCGAGACTGACGTTTGCCGACTTGAAACGGCAAATATTAAAATTTGGCGCAGCTATGAAAAAACTGGGCATTAAAGAGAGAACACACGTGGCAATTATCGGAGAAAACAGAGTTCAGTGGGCGCTCAGTTATCTAACTTGCATGTCGTTTAATCATGTTGTCGTGCCGATCGACAGAAATCTGACCGAAAATGAAATATTTAATATCCTTCATGAATCCGATTCCGAAGCCGTTATATTTTCGGGTAACTATTCGGGTGTAATTGCCGAAGGGAAAAATGTTCTTAAAAAGTTAAAATATTTTATATGTATGGACGAAACAAAAGAAGACGAGGATTTTTTGTCGATGCCGGAATTGATAAATAATGCAGAGCCGATAAAAGAAAGTGAGCTGCCCAAAATTGACCCGAATGCATTGGCTGAAATTATCTTTACATCTGGTTCGTTAGGTCGAGCAAAAGGAGTTATGCTCTCCCAGAAAAATCTTGCTTCTAATCTAATAGATATGGTTAGCATGATTTTGATTACAGATGAAGACAGATTCTTATCCGTCTTACCGATGCATCATACATATGAATGCACTTGTGGAATGTTGTGCCCTCTCTACGCTGGAGCATCGGTCCATTATGCAAGATCGCTTAAGACAGTTGTGGACGACCTTCAAAAAGTAAAGGCTACAATTTTATTGGGCGTTCCACTTTTATACGATAAAATGTTTAAAAGAATTATCAAGGGAATTAAAGAAGACAAATTGAAATCTTTGGTTGTACCTCCCCTTTTAAAATTGTCAAATCTATTTTCATTTGTTGGACTGAGTAAATTCAAAAAAATGATATTTTCAGAACTCCACGAAAAATTTGGGGGAGCAATTAGAATATTTATAGCCGGAGGAGCCGCACCCGACCCTATGGTTGCAAAAGGATTGCGTGAATTCGGTTTCAATTTTATCCAGGGGTACGGTCTCACCGAAACATCTCCAATATTGGCTTTGAATCGATTGGATAATTTCAAAGACGACGCAGCGGGATTACCCCTTCCACACGTTGAGTTGATGATTAACGAACCAGATGAGAATGGCTGCGGAGAAATCTGGGCAAAAGGTCCGAATGTAATGATAGGTTATTATAAAAACGAAAAAGCTACTTCAGAAGCGTTTTTAGACGGATGGTTCAAAACAGGCGATATCGGATTTATTAACGAAGACGGATTTTTACACATCAACGGTAGAAAGAAAAACGTTATTATATCGAAGAATGGTAAGAATGTTTATCCGGAAGAAATCGAAGACGTTCTCAATCGTAGCCCGTTTATACTCGAATCGATTGTCTATGGCGATAAGGATGCAAAACAAGATGAGGTTATTGCGGCACAGATAGTTGTGGATGCAGAAGCATTTATCGAACTTTCCGAAAAAAAAGGGAACGAAATCACGAACGACTTAATTCAAAAAATAATTGCCGAAGAAGTTGAAAAAGCAAATAAAAGCCTGCCTGCTTTCAAGAGAATCGTAAGATTCCATATTAGGGAACAGGAATTCGAGAAGACAACTACACAAAAAATCAAAAGGTTTCTTGTGCTTAAAAATAACAACTAAAAAATGTCGGGATTTTTTCTGATATAATCTTCCGCCGCCTGGACGGATTCAAAATTTCCTATTCTTACACGATACCATGTGCCTTTTCCTGGGATATCAACTTTTAGCACAAAAGCATTGTGTCCATTTCTATTAAGATTACTGGCAACTGATTCTGCTTTCGTTTTGCTACGCCATGCTGATACCTGTATTACATATTTGCCATCGGCTTCGTAAATAAATTTAGAAATTTTATTCTCTTTGATAGAACTGAGCACTTCCTTCGGTTTTTCTTCAAGAACTTCTTGAGTGTCGGACTCAAATGGTTCAATAGGTGGTAGTACTTTTTCTCCAGTAAAAAGGCGTGCTGCTTTTTCTTTTACTTTAGCTGGTGTAACTCCTAGCCGATCAAGGCAATATTCATATACTTTTTTCATTACTTTGTTGGAGTCGATTACAATAGAAATTATCTCCGAAGGCAAAAGACTTCTTAAGTTATTATCTGTAATCAACTTCATCTGTTTATCGTAATAGAGCCTTCCAATAATAGTGCCTCTCCCGGCAGCGACATCGAAAAGCGTTTGAGTTTTTAGATAAATTACGTCTACTCCATTTATTTTGTACGATACTGGGAAATACTCCATATAAATAACTGTAATATTGTTCGATACATTTTTTAATGATGTTGTATCAACGTAAATTTTATGTGTATCGGTATCGGCAATGTTTACCCACTTGCTTTCCAACACCTGACTGTAGGATAAACTTGATGCAAGTAGAAAGATAATTATTAACTCTATTTTCATTAAAATAACATTATCGATTATATTTGGATTGTAATTTAAGGATTTCTGATGGAAGAAACATATCATAAATGGTATTCGCAATTTCTAAAAAGAGATTTGGAAATGCTGGTTTTCGGCGAGTTCGGAGAACCGGTAATTCTATTCCCTCATAAGAAAGGGCGCTTTTACGATTGTAAAGACAACGGTATGATTACTGCTTTAGAAAGTTTAATCGAAAGTAGATATATAAAAGTCTATTGTCCTGATACGATTGACGAAGAAAGCTGGTATAATTTTTCAATTCATCCTTCAGAAAGAGTTAAACGACACATTTTGTATGAAAATACTATAATCAAAGATGTAATAGAATTTACGAAGTATGATACAGGAAAAAAGAGAGTGATAGTAGGAGGAGTTGACTTCGGAGGCTATCATGCGCTCAATTTATCGCTTAAACATCCTGAACTGGTTTCAGTTATGATTTCTATTAACGGTTTTTACGATATCAAGCAGTTTATTATGGGCTATTATGATGAAGACTGTTATTTTAATAATCCGTTTGATTATTTGCCGAATTTATCTGATAGAAAATATCTCGACCCAATTGAAAAGATAAATTTCACCTTCGGTGTAATCGAAAGCGATCTATCACTGCGTGAAAACTTAGAGATCGCCTCGATACTTCGGACAAAAAATATCGAGCATCTGCTTGATATAAGGAGAGAGGTACCAAACGGCTGGGAAGGGTGGAACATATTGATTAAAGAATATATAGATCGATTATTTGATAAAATGTAAAATTGACTTGATACTGATTAGTGTAACGATTAATTTTGCAAAGCCATTTCAAATAAAAGTGCCGAAGTGGCGGAATTGGTAGACGCGCTGGACTCAAAATCCAGTGGGGCTCAAACCCCGTGCCGGTTCGACTCCGGCCTTCGGTACTAAGTTATAAAAATAAAATTCCTTACAACCATATCGATTTATAAATTCAACTCAAAACATCATTACAAATATTTATCTAGAACATCGTAAAATTCAAAAAGCAACACTTTGTTGTTTTGTTACAAATAATAATCTTTGATTTTCTTTATAAAAATTAAGAATAAAGCTTTCTAATATATCTTTCTTTTTTGGAATTTAGACGGATTCTTGCTAATTTTAACATCAAAATTTTTCAAAATAGGTAGATAAAAAATGGATTTTAAAGAAGGAATTATCGTTCAGGTTATCGGTCCTGTTGTCGATATCGACTTTGAAGACGGACATTTACCGGAAATTTACAATGCAATTAAAATCCCCCGTACTAATCTGGAGGGTCAAGAAGAAGAACTTATTGTTGAAGTTCAGCAGCATCTGGGAGAAAATCGCGTTAGAACAGTTGCAATGGATACTACAGACGGTCTCGTTAGGGGAATGAAAGCTTACGATACTGGAAATCCAATTTCCGTTCCCGTCGGACCGGAAACTTTGGGACGATTGATTAACGTGATCGGCGAAGGAATCGACGGACTTGGCGATATTAAATCTGAGAAAAAATATCCAATTCACCGCCATGCCCCAAAATTTGAAAATCTTTCTACAAAACAGGAGATGTTCGAAACCGGCATCAAAGTTATTGACTTGTTAGAGCCCTATACAAAAGGTGGAAAAACCGGATTATTTGGCGGAGCTGGTGTTGGAAAAACGGTGATAATTCAGGAACTGATACATAATATTGCAAAACAACACGGCGGTTATTCGGTTTTTGCAGGCGTTGGTGAAAGAACTCGTGAAGGCAACGATCTATGGCTCGAAATGAAAGAATCCGGGGTCCTTTCTAAAACTGCCCTTATATTCGGTCAGATGAACGAACCTCCCGGAGCAAGACTTCGAGTAGGACTTACGGGATTGACAATTGCAGAATATTTTCGTGATGAAGAAGGCAGAGACGTTCTTCTCTTTATCGACAATATATTCCGTTTTACTCAAGCAGGCTCGGAAGTTTCGGCTTTGCTCGGTCGTATGCCTTCGGCAGTGGGATATCAGCCAAACCTGGCAACGGAAATGGGTGAATTGCAGGAACGGATTACTTCGACATCCAAAGGTTCGATTACATCCGTTCAGGCAATCTATGTGCCTGCAGATGACTTGACAGACCCCGCTCCTGCTACGGCTTTCTCACACCTCGATGCCACTACGGTTCTGAGTCGTCAGATAGCAGAACTCGGTATATATCCCGCAGTTGATCCGCTCGATTCCACTTCGAGAATTCTTCAGCCTGACATCGTCGGTCGAGAACATTATAATGTGGCTCAGCAGGTAAAAGAAATATTACAATCGTATAAGGATTTACAGGATATTATTAATATTCTCGGTATGGATGAATTATCAGAAGAAGATAAAACAATTGTAAGACGTGCCAGAAGAATTCAAAGATTCCTCAGTCAACCTTTCCACGTCGCCGAGCAATTTACTGGAACACCCGGTAAATATGTTAAACTCGAGGATACAATTCGCAGCTTCAAGGAAATTCTGGAAGGAAAATACGACGACCTTCCCGAGCAAGCCTTCCTTTATGTCGGTACAATTGAAGAAGCCGTTGAAAAAGCAAAAAGATTACAGAAATGAAAGAATTCGAGCTTGAAATAATAACTCCTTCGAAAGTGGCGTACAAAGGGAGGGTAAATGCTGTAACAGTTCCCGGAACATTGGGCAGTTTCCAGATTCTGTTTAATCACGCTCCTCTTCTAAGTTCTTTCGAAATAGGACGCATTAAAATCAAACAAGGCGAATCGACTTCCGAATTCACAACAGGAGGGGGAACAGTGGAAGTCGTCGACAATCACGTTCTTATTTTAGCAGATAGTTTTGAGTCGAAGGAAGAGATTGACATCGAAAGAGCAAAAAGTGCATATCAAAGGGCAAAGGAAAGATTGAGCAGTCATTCCAAAGATATCGACATAAGCAGAGCTGAAGCTGCATTGGCGCGAGCCATTAACAGACTCAAATTTACAGGAAATCTATAAAAAAAGTCATCTCTGTTTATGAGATGACCTTTTTTAATCATTACTGTTTTTCATTTAACCGAATCGAATCTCTTAGCTATTTCATCCCAGTTAACGACATTCCACCAATTTGTAATATATTCAGGTCGGCGGTTTTGATATTTCAGATAATATGCGTGTTCCCAAACATCCAGTCCCATAATGGGAAAGCCTTTAACTTCAGCTACGTCCATTAATGGGTTGTCCTGATTTGGGGTCGATGTAACGACGAGTTTACCATTGCTCAAAACAAGCCATGCCCAACCTGAACCGAAGCGGGTTGCAGCTGCATTATTGAAAATTTCTTTGAATTTATCGAACGAACCGAAAGTTCCGTTGATTGCATCGGCAAGAGCTCCAGTTGGTTCGCCGCCTTTGTCGGGACCCATAATTTGCCAGAAGAGTGTGTGAGTATAATGTCCACCTCCGTTATTACGGATAGCAGCAGGAATTTGGGACACATTCTTGAAAAGTTCTTCAAGGGTTTTTCCTTCGTATTCGGTTCCTTCGACTGCTTTGTTAAGATTATTGACATATCCACCATGGTGCTTACCATGATGAATTTCCATTGTGAGTGCATCTATGTATGGTTCAAGTGCATTAAATGCATAAGGCAATGCAGGTAATTCGAATTTACTCATTTTTGTGTTACTCCTCATATTGATTGAATTAAATTTATTTATGATAACTTCCGATTTAATTATTATCGGAGCTAGAGAAAAAAGTCCTGCTTTCTTTAAAAAATTTCGTCGTTCCATCTTAAACTCCAAATGATTCTCCGCAACCGCATGTCTTTTTTGCGTTCGGATTGTTGAATACGAACCCTCTGCCGTTCAGCCCGTCGCTGAAGTCGAGTACCGTACCGCTCAGATAAAAAAGACTTTTTCCATTGACATATAATTTCAGTTCCCCTTTTTCAATCACCGTATCGCCATCTTTCGGCTCGGCATCGAATCCAAGTTGGTAAGTTAGTCCAGAACAGCCGCCTCCTTTAACTCCTACACGTAATCCGTGTGTATCAGGAATATTATTTTCTTTTTTTATTCTGTTAACTTCATTGACAGCTTTTTCGGTTATCTCTATTTCCGATTTAATATAAATTTCTGATGTCATTTGAAAAATCCTTTCTTATTTATGCTGCTATATTTGTAACATTATCCGAAGGTAAAAAATTCAAAAACCAGGTGTTATGAGAGATTTTTTTAAAAATATTTTCACTGACAAGATAATTCGCAAAATCGTATGCTAATTTTTCCGACTCGGTATAAGATAATTTTTTGCCTTTCGATTCGAAGTATGCTCTAATGGCATATTGAAAATCTCTAAGGAATAAATTCGATTTTTCTTCAATCGGATATTTGCCTTTCATAAAATTGAGAAAAATAATTTTTGACTTTTTCAACTCATCCAGATAATTCATTTTAACTCCTAAAAAATTTAATAAATATCGAGTTGCAAACTAAAAAAATGATACGAATTAAAAAAGAAGTTAAATTTATCTCAATTTTTTTATAATTTTGTATAATATGTTATTTACTAAATGGTAAAAAACACCAAAATATATAAATAGGTTCAAAGTAAGATGGGGAGATTTAAGAATTAACATAATCAAACAACAATAGTTGGAGTTAATATGGTAAGTAGTATATTTTGGCTTGTTCCTGTATCCTCTCTTCTAGCTCTCGGATTTGCCTGGTTTTTCTTCTCACAAATGATGAAAGAAAGCGAAGGCACCGACAAAATGAAAAGCATAGCTTCATATGTACGTCAGGGAGCTATGGCATACCTCAGACAACAATATAAAGTTGTTGGTATGTTTTTTCTTGTAATTATGGTAATCTTTCTAATTCTCGCCTATGTTTTCAATGTACAGAATCCATGGGTTCCTTTTGCATTTCTAACAGGCGGTTTCTTCTCCGGTTTATCTGGATTTTTCGGAATGAAAACCGCAACCTATGCATCCGCACGTACAGCTAATGCTGCAAAGGAATCATTAAATAAAGGGCTTCGCATTGCATTCCGAAGCGGTGCGGTAATGGGACTTGTTGTTGTTGGACTTGGATTACTCGACATTTCCATCTGGTTTCTGATTCTTAATACTGTTTATCCAGCTGCTACGGATGCACATAATTTAGTTGTAGTTACAACAACAATGCTGACTTTTGGTATGGGTGCTTCTACACAGGCACTCTTTGCAAGAGTGGGCGGCGGTATTTTTACAAAAGCTGCAGATGTAGGCGCCGACCTGGTTGGTAAAGTTGAAGCGGGGATTCCGGAAGACGATCCTCGTAATCCCGCAACAATTGCTGATAATGTAGGCGATAATGTCGGAGACGTAGCGGGAATGGGCGCCGACCTTTATGAATCTTATTGTGGTTCAATATTGGCAACTGCAGCACTTGGAGCAGCTGCATTCGTAGATACTCCTGAACTTCAGATGAAAGCCGTTCTGGCACCAATGCTTGTAGCTGCTGTCGGTATTATTCTTTCAATCGTAGGTATCTTCATCGTTAGAACGAAAGAAGATGCTTCACAAAAAGATTTGCTGAATTCATTATCACGAGGTATAAATTTCAGCTCGGTTCTTATCGTAATATTCTCACTCGTAATTGTTCAATTGCTGGGTCTCGATAATGCCTGGGGTATTTGGGGTTCGATAGTAACGGGTCTTGTTACAGGTATTGTCATTGGTAAAGCAACTGAATATTATACTTCCCATTCTTATAAACCTACACAAAAAATTGCATATTCTTCCCACACAGGACCAGCTACCGTTATAATCTCTGGTTTGAGCGTAGGTATGTTGTCGACCGCAATTCCAGTATTGGCGGTTGCAATCGGAATTATACTGGCATTCTTGTTTGCTACCGGATTTGATTTTACAAATATAAACATGGGACTTTACGGTATTGGTATTGCCGCAGTTGGAATGCTTTCGACGCTTGGAATTACGCTTGCAACAGATGCATACGGACCAATTGCGGATAATGCTGGCGGTAATGCGGAAATGAGCGGACTTGGTCCAGAAGTTCGTAAAAGAACCGACGCTCTTGATGCTCTTGGAAATACAACTGCCGCTACAGGCAAAGGATTTGCTATTGGTTCGGCAGCCCTGACAGCTCTTGCTTTATTAGCCTCTTATGTTGAAGAAGTGAAAATTGCCTTAATAAGAGCCGGTCAAACTTTAATACAAATAGGCGGTACCACGATTGAAACGCAAAAAGCATCAATCATGGATTTTATGGATTACTATAATGTCAACCTGATGAATCCTAATGTTTTGATAGGCGTATTTATTGGTTCGATGATGGCATTCATGTTCTGCGGTCTTACAATGAATGCAGTCGGTAGAGCAGCCGGTAAAATGGTAGACGAGGTACGTCGTCAATTCAGAGAAATCAAAGGTATTCTCGAAGGAAAAGCCGAACCCGATTATGCAAGTTGTGTTGCTATTTCGACTAAAGGCGCTCAACGCGAAATGGTTTTGCCTTCATTGTTGGCCATCCTTGCACCAATTTTAACTGGTATTGTTTTCGGTATCGCCGGCGTTATGGGATTATTGGTAGGAGGTCTCGGTACTGGATTCGTTCTGGCCATCTTCATGGCAAATTCCGGCGGTGCATGGGATAACGCCAAAAAATATATTGAGGAAGGACACCTTGGCGGTAAAGGTTCTGATGCTCACAAAGCCGCTGTTATCGGCGATACGGTCGGAGATCCTTTTAAAGATACTTCTGGTCCCAGTCTTAACATTCTTATTAAATTAATGAGTATGGTTGCTATCGTTATGGCGGGACTAACAGTTGCCTTCCATATTCTCTAAAATCTATGAAGAGACATTAAATACAAAGGCAGCTTCTCTTTTAGAGGTGCTGCCTTTTTTTATCCCAGAATTGTCATTAGGGAAAATCATTTTGAGGTACAAAAGGCCAGCTAA
>DYLP01000003.1 GCA_020722005.1 Melioribacter roseus | reverse complement strand
CAGATATTATTTCTATGTTTGTCAAAACAGACTTTTCTCTAATGACAAATCTGGGATTAAATTTCTTACTTATTCAGCGTTCCGATTTTCCATCGCGGTAATGACTTCACTTATGTAGTCATGTAATTTTAAGGTACGGATGAATATCAATGAAGAAAACACTTATAGGCTTCGACTGGTGATAGTAAAAGATCGTGAAAATAACAATAACAAAATTATTATCATGTAATCAGTAATATTGAAGATAATAAAGAGAAAAGCAGTATTACATTTTATTCAAACTAAATGAAAAATCTACGGAGTAAAAATATTGTTAAATATTACATTCCAAGAATCACAAGGCAGCTTTTTGCAAAATCTACAACTGGCTGAAAGTAAATTCCGAATAAAATAACCGGAACGGCAAGTGCCAGTACAATCAATGTTTCGATAAAATTCGGTTTAATAACAGGAGTGTCAGGCTCGGTTTTAATCAGATACATATGCTTCAATACGCGTATGTAATAATAGAGGGAAACAACAGTATTGAGAAGAGCAATTACAGCAACTGCAATCATCTTGGCGTCTACTAATGCAATAAAAAGATAGAGCTTGCCGATAAATCCCGCTGTCGGGGGGATGCCCGTAAGCGATACTAGAAAAATTGCCAGCGATACGCTTAGAAAAGGAGAAGTATAACCTAATCCATTATATGAATTAATATCTTCTGTACCTATTTTATTAGCTATTAACATCACAACGAGAAATGCACCGAGATTCATTAGCAGGTAGAATGCAAAGTAAATTAACACAGCAAGTAAACCTTGATTTGAAAGTACTAGTATGCCTAACATCATATAACCGGCATGTGCAATACTTGAATAAGCCAGCATTCTTTTCATATTATCCTGCCAGAGAGCGGAAAAGTTACCCAAAGTCATCGTTAGGATAGAAATAGCAATAAGAACGGATTGCCAATCGAAAACATTAATTAAATTCCATGCACCGTTTGCATCGGTATAAGAAACAAACGTTGTTTTGATAAAACGGATTAAAAGTGCAAAGCCGGCGGCTTTACTTGCAACCGAAAGAAAAGCCGTTATTGTAACTGGGGCGCCTTCGTAAACATCCGGTGTCCAAAAATGGAAAGGTGCCGAGGAAATTTTATAACCGATACCGGCAAATATAAGTATTAACGCAAATGATAACGTTAAGAGGTTGATGTTCGGTCCTTGTATAAGAGAATTAATTACGTAAAGATTCGTGCTGCCTGTCATACCATATAAAATTGAAATGCCGAACAACATTAAGCCTGACGAAACGGCTCCGTATATCAAATATTTCAGCGAAGCTTCGCTGTTCCTTTCTCTAAGTTTCAAAAAGCCTGCAAGAACATAGGAAGATAACGAAAGAAGTTCCATTGATAAATAAACCAGTATTAAATCGGAAGCGGAAATCATGAAAAACATACCGATAATCATTCCATAAATCAAAGCAAAATATTCGCCGATTCTGTTTTCGGCTTCTTTTAATTCAATTGACGAAAATGAAAATATAACAACAAAGAAGGAGGAAATGAGTACAATCAGTTTGAAAAAATGCCCAAAATTATCGACTGTAACTAAACCGAAATTCCTTATAGTGTTGCCGAATGTGAAAGCAAATCCTGAATTATCGAAATTGAATAATAAAAAGAAAAATGAAACTACAATTCCTGATAAGGCAACGAATTTAACAGGTGCTTTGTTGTTGTGATAAATCAAGTCAGCTGCAACAAGGATTACTAAAACAGCTGAGAGAACCAGTTCAGGTAAAATTAAATTTAACGATTGATATAAATTTGTCATTTCCATCAATGTTTAAAACCCGCTTAATGTGGTCGAAACGTTAGAATGAATAAAATTAACAAGAGTATTTACAGAGGCATTCATAATATCAAGCATTGCAGAAGGATAAACGCCAAGGAAAATTATAATCATTGATAAAGGCACGAACATAAAATACTCACGTTTATCTAAGTCCGGAAGTGAAGTCCATTTTTCGTTCAATGGTCCCAGGAAAATACGCTGCAATGTCCAGAGCATATACCCTGCGCCGAGTAGAATTCCGAGTGTTGAAATAATTGTAAGAACCCGTATTAAATTAATACTGAAAGCGCCGACGAATACGAGGGCTTCAGAAATAAATCCACTTAAGCCTGGTAAGCCAATGGCTGCAAAAAATGCTACAGTAACAAATCCCGAGTAAACAGGCATTTGTGTTGCAAGTCCGCCAAAATCGTAAATGCCGCGTGTGTGTGCTCTGTCGTAAACAACTCCCACAATTAAGAAGAGCATAGCTGTAATTGTACCGTGATTAAACATTTGTAAAATTGCACCGTTAATTCCAGTGGAAGTCAATGAAGCCATTCCGAGCAATACATAACCCATATGCGAAATGGAAGAATAAGCAATTAATTTTTTGAAATCCTTTTGTGCCAGAGCAACGAGTGCACCGTAAATAATATTTATCATCCCAAAAAGAGCAATATACCAGATTAAGTCTTTAGTTATTTCCGGGAATATTGGATAACTTATTCGTAAAATACCGTATGTACCCATTTTAAGCAGTACACCAGCAAGAATAACGGAAATCGGAGTTGGAGCTTCTACGTGAGCATCGGGCAACCATGTGTGGAAAGGGAACATCGGTATTTTAATTGCAAATCCTACAAACAGTGCAAGATAAGCTATGAATCTCAAATTATGAGGATTGAAAGGAGAAAGAATACCGTCTGGTGTAAAGTTGCTCTGATTCATCAATGCCAGTAAATTAAAGGTAAATACTTTTGAACCGTCTGCCAACGATTCTGTAGCGCTGAAATACAAACCAATCATAACCAGAAGCATAAAGACGCTTCCAAACAAAGTGTAGATGAAGAACTTAATGGCTGCATATTCTTTTCTTGGACCGCCCCAGATACCAATCAAAAAGTACATCGGTAAAAGCATCAATTCCCAGAATATATAGAATAAGAAGAAGTCGAGTGCCACAAATACACCCATCATACCGGTGTCGAGCAATAAGAAAAGTGCAAAATACCCTTTAACCGATTTTTCGATGTTCCAGGAAGAAATTGTTGCAATAAATGAAATTATTGCGGTTAAAAGAACCATTGGCATACTAATTCCGTCGATACCGAGGAAGTAATCAATCTTAACGGTTCCGAGCCATGAAATTCCGCTTATTTCAATCCATCTGAATTTTTCTATGAATTGGAAAGATTTCTCTTCGAATACTCCCGCTGCTGAATAATTGTAATTGCTCATGAGAATAATTGCCAGTACTACCTGTAGAGCGGTTATTGCCAAAGTTGTATATCGAATGGAGTTTTGTTTATCTTTTGGCAAAAAGAGTATTATTATCATCCCAGCAATCGGGAGAAATGTTATTAATGAAAGTATCGGAAATCCCACCATATCTTATAACCTGTTTTTTTAATTTTTAATAAATCAGTAATCTAAAACGGTTTAAAGAAAAACAATAAAATTATTACCGAGAATACAACCAGTACAACATAAGTCTGAACTTTGCCTGTCTGAAGTTTCTTGAAAGTCAACCCAAGGAAACCGCTGAAGAAGGCGGAAAAATTGACCAAACCGTCTACCACGTATATATCGAAAAGTCCGCTTAGTTTTGATGCATAACGAGTAACATAAGCCGACCCGTTTACAATTCCGTCAATTATATTATTATCGAACCAGGCAAGTGCTTTGCTAAAATTCAGTGTTTGACCAATAAATGTAATTTCATAAAGTTCGTCGATATACCATTTGTTGAGTGAAAAATTGTATACCGGTTTTATCTTCTCAGTTAACTTGTCGATGTCAATTTTACGCCATTGATAGAAAACAAACGCAATGAGAATTCCTAATCCACCGAGCAATATCGACATTATCATCGCGGGATAATGCGCCCAATGCATCGTTTCTGTATATAATTCGGAATTAACAATTTCGGAGTGAACATGAGATTCGGTTTCCGTTGGAATCATAAAATCGAAACGAGTTGTATGCGGAGTTACTTGTTCCGGAGTTTTTACCCAGTTTCCTAAAAACCATCCGGCGTCGGGTGCTATTGGATTGGGAGTATAAAAAATAAAGATTGATAGCGTTGCCAGTACAGCCAGTGGTGCAACCATCACGAAAGGCGATTCGTGTGCATGGTCGTATTTATGTCGGTCTCTCGGTTCACCGTGAAATGTGAGAATAACCAGTCGGAACATATAAAATGCAGTTAGTGCTGCAACTGTAAATCCAAAAAATGGAATTAGCCAGTGACCGGTCAACTTACCGAATACAAGAGTACCTGCAAGAATTCCGTCTTTACTCAAAAAACCGGAGGTTAAAGGCACTCCCGAAATGGCAAGCGTGGAAATCAAAAATGTTAAATATGTAATGGGCAATTTCTTTCGCAGTCCACCCATATTGCGAATATCCTGTTCGTGATGCATTGCATGAATTACCGAACCAGAACCGAGGAATAAACAAGCTTTGAAAAAAGCATGCGTAACAAGATGGAAAAATGCAAATGCATATGCTCCGACTCCGAGAGACATTATCATGTAACCTAATTGTGAAATAGTCGAGTAAGCCAGTACCTTTTTAATATCGGTTTGAGTAATTGCAATTGTAGCGGCTATAAACGATGTAAATGCGCCGATTACTGCAATCACTAACATTGCATCAGCAGTTAACATTACAAAAATTCGTGCGACGAGATAAACACCTGCAGCAACCATTGTGGCTGCGTGAATTAAAGCACTGACAGGCGTGGGACCTTCCATTGCATCGGGAAGCCACACATGCAGTGGGAATTGTGCCGATTTACCCACAGCACCCATAAATACGAGTATTCCTGCGGCTGTTAGCCATGCTTCGCTGCCAAAGGGGAGTAGACCGGCAGAAATTTTTTCAAATATCGAGTCGAATGAGAATGTATTGTAATTAAAGAAGAGTATTAATATTCCGACGAACATTCCAATGTCGCCAACACGGTTGACTATAAATGCTTTTTTGGAAGCATCCGCAGCTGATTTCTTTTCGAACCAGAATCCGATTAACAAATAAGACGAAAGACCCACCAGTTCCCAGAAGATATACATCATCAAAATATTGTCTGTCAATACGATGCCAAGCATGGAGAATGTAAAAATGCCAAGGTATGCAAAATACCTAGAGTACCTTTTATCGCCATGCATATACTCAATTGAATAAAGGTGGACAAGCGAACTGATTATATTTACAACAACGAGCATTATTACAGCAATATTGTCCAGCTTAATTCCAAGTTCAATATTCAAATAACCCGGAAGTGGAGCAGCACTGAAGGAGATCCATCTAAATTTAGAAACAATGTCAGAATCTATAAAATAGGTTAACTTACCATACATTATTATGATCGATAGAATCAATGCTCCGAAAAGAATTCCAACTTCAAAAAGATAAAGTTTGGGAATCTTTTTACCGAAAAAGATAAGAGTTGCAAAACCGAGTAATGGCAAAAAGAGTACAACCACCGATAGGTTTACTAATAAAGATTCTGTCATAATCATTCTTTTAATTTGTCGATTTCGTCTACGTTTACATTAGAAAAAGTTTTATAAATATTCAGCACAATTGCAAGAGCGATAGCCGCTTCGGCAGCAGCTAATATTATGATAAAAAGAGCAATTACCTGTCCACCCAATCCGAAATTTCCGTACCGGGCAAATGCAACGAAATTTATGTTCGCTGCATTGAGAATCAGTTCAATACCCATAAGAACCATTACTGCGTTTTTACGCGTAACGATACCGTAAATTCCGAGTGTGAATAAAATTGCACTAACTATTAGAAAATGTGTTAAACCTACATGCATAAGATTATCCAGAATTAGTTATTCTCTTCGGTTTCTTCTCTGCGTGCAATTGAAGCCGCTCCAATAAGCGCAATCAGAAGAAGCAAAGCCAGTAGCTCGAAAATAAGAACGTAATTTGTAATCAGTATTTTGCCGAGCCCGAAAATTGTTGTTGACGGAATTTGAGTGTCGTATGTTTTCCAATCTGTCCACGTCATTACAGCCCATAATATTCCGAGTAGAATACCGCTACCAACAGCAGCAGGCAAAAGATGAATAGTTCCGGTTCGTATATCAACACTCGTAATCTTATTCGTAAGCATAACGCCGAAGAGCAACAAAATTAAAATTCCACCAACGTAAACCATTATTTGTACTACAGCCAGAAAGTCAGCTCCAAGCAATACATATATTCCCGATATACCGAATAAAGTCAACAAAAGGCTGTAAGCCGAGTAGACAATATTCCGCGTTGTGACGACAATAAAAGCCGAAACAACGGTAATGATTGCAAATAGATAAAAAATAATGTCAAAATAATTCATATCAACTCGGATTTTTGTCTTCTTTTTGTTTAGCAGTGGCAGCTTTTTGTGCTTCCTTTTCTGCCTGAAATTTTTCGAAATTAGCCTTCTTCCCGGCGGCTTCTTCTTCAGTTAAATTTGAAAAATGATAAACGAGATTACGCCTATCGTATTCGGAAAACTCATATACGTCTGTCATATAAATACACTCAGTAGGACAGGGAAATACGCACAACTGACAATAGCAGCATTTTGCAAAGTCGATATCAAATTTTGTAACCCATAATGCTTTTTTCTTACCGTTGGAGGTTGTTCCTAAATCTTCGCCCGGCAGGGCTTTTACGGTTTCGATTGTTATACAACTTACAGGGCATGCTCTTGAACATTGATCGCATCCAATACAGTCGTCGATATTGACATAAAGTCTGTTTCTAACCCGTTCGGGTAGCGGAGTTTTTACATCCGGGTACTGAATTGTAACAGCAGGCGTGAAAAGATGTTTTAAAGTAATTTTCATCCCCACTATCACGGTGTAAAGTGCCTGCCATGTATTTTTCAAATATTCTTTCATTACTTGATCACTTTGTTTATAGTAATGTGACTATTCCTACAATTATTAAGTTTGCAACTGCATAAGGTATAAGATATTTCCAGCAAACTGTCATCAATTGGTCGACACGCAAACGAGGCAGCGTCCATCTTAACCACATCTGGACGAATACAAAGAATAAAGTTTTTGATACAAACCAGAATAATTGTTCAATCGGAACGAGCCATTCGATTCCAAGTGTGTTCCCCAGATATCCGAAAGGCGATTGGTACCCGCCTAAAAATAGGATAGATACAATAGACGAAACAGCAAACATATTGGCATATTCCGAAAGCATAAACATACCCCACTTCATGCCGGAATATTCTGTAAAATATCCTGCAACCAGTTCCGATTCGGCTTCGGGAATATCGAATGGAGTGCGGTTTACTTCAGCAAGTGTACTAATAAACATAATTATAAAAGCTACGAGCATAAAAGGAATCAATATGAATTTAGCTAATCCGAATTCTGGTCCGCCGAAAAGATTCCAATTCCAGAAATATGCCGTCTGCTGTTGACTAATTTTATCGAGGCTCAAAGTTCCTGTATACATAACCATTGTAAGCACAACCAAAGCCGTTGGAATTTCATAACTAACGATCTGAGCAGCAGAACGCATAGCTCCGAGCAATGAATATTTATTATTCGAAGACCAGCCTGCCATTAAAATTCCCGCAACCACTAACGAAGAAATAGCAATTATATAAAAAAGGCCAACTTCAATTTCACTTCCTATTATAGCACTCGAAAAGGGGATAGCAGCAAAAGCAGCAAATGAACCTGCAAATACTAGCACAGGTGCTATGTTGAATAATTTTTTGTCAGCATCGGCGGCAATGGTGTCTTCTTTCTGAATCATCTTAATCATATCTGCAATAGTTTGAAGCCAGCCATGCCAACCTGTGCGCATCGGTCCCAATCTGTCCTGCATATGTGCCGATACTTTTCGTTCAAGCCAGATGGCAAATAAAGCATAGAGTAATATAAGTGTTAATGGTACCAATGCGACAATTAATGTCGATATAATTGTATTACTTGTTAAATTGTAGAGTGCCTGATACATTATCTGTCCACCTCGCCTAAAACTATATCGATACTTCCTAAAATTGCAATAACATCTGCAACCAGATGACCTTTGCAAAGTTCGCCGAGCACTTCAAGATTGACGAACGAAGGAGCCCTTACTTTTACTCTAAACGGATTTGTGGAACCGTCGCTTATAATGAAATAGCCGAGTTCACCCCTTGGATTTTCAACTCTTTGATAAACAGTTCCAACAGGAGGTTTAATTCTGCGTGGAATCGCTGAATGAACATCACCGTCAGGAATCTTGTCGATTGCCTGTTCGATTATTCGTAGACTTTGTTCCATTTCAAGCACTCGTACATAGTATCTATCCCAGCAATCTCCAACAGTTCCCATCAATCCCTGACCTACGGGAACGTCGAAATCAAACCGGTCATAAATAGAATAGGGCTCTTCTTTTCGTAAATCGAAGGCAAGTCCGCTTCCTCTTAAACTTGGTCCCGTAACGCCGTAGTTAATTGCCGTCGCGAGTGGTAAGATGCCAATGTTAGCTGTTCTTTCAATGAAAATTTTGTTGTAAGAGAGTAAATCATTGAGTTCTTTTATTGTTGGTCTGAATTCTTTTATAAAATCTTTTGTAAGACGTACAAAGTCAGGGTGAATATCGTGTGATAGACCACCTACCCACATATAATTGTAAAGCAATCGAGCGCCGCATGTAATTTCAAAAAGATTGAGAATTTTTTCACGGTCGCGGAAACAATAAAGAAATGGTGTAAATGCGCCAATGTCGAGTCCATAAGTTCCGATTGCAACCAGGTGAGAAGCAATTCTTTGAAGTTCGCCCATTATGACGCGAATATATTCGACGCGTTCAGGAACTTCGATCCCGAGTAATTTTTCGACGGCTAAAACATAACCGAAATTATTGTACATCGAAGCGAGGTAATCCATGCGGTCGGTATACGGAATTACCTGAGGATATGTCATTGCTTCGGCGTGTTTTTCGAAACATCTGTGTAAGTAACCAATATGCGGTTTAACGTCTACGATTAGTTCGCCTTCAAGTTCAAGTTCGAGTCTGAGCACACCGTGAGTTGAAGGGTGCTGCGGACCCATGTTTAATATCATAGTTTCAGTTTTCAATGCCATAATAAGTACGTTTATTGTTAATAAGGAACTTTCATTCCTTGATAAAATTCAGGGTTTTTATAGTCTTTTCTGAGTGGATATCCTGCTTCCCAGTCGTACGGCATTAAAATTCTGCGCAGATCTGGATGATTGTTGAAAATTATCCCAAACATATCGTAAGCTTCCCGTTCGTGCCAATTAGCAGTTTTCCAAACGGATTCAACTGATTCGACCCGGGGTTCTTCCCGAGATGTTGATGTTTTAAGTGTGATTTTGTGTTTGTATTTAATTGAATAAAGATGGTAATAAACACTTAGGGTACCGCCTTTAATAATTTCGCTGCCGTCGTTGTCTTTTACTTTTTCACCGTTGGCGTCGTCTACTCCGGAGAGATTCATCAAGCTGTCAAATTTCAATTCCTCATTGTCTCTAAGAAAGAGACAAACTTTATTTATGGCGGAAGGATTTACAAATATAATCGGTTCTGTTGGTTGTTCTTTTTCGATACCAATAACATCGTCGTTAAAATTATTTTTTAGTATGTCGAATATTTCGTCTGGGGTTTTCATGCTTGCTTCTTAGTTAATGATTCGTGTCTGATTTTTTCCTGAAGTTTAAGAAGACCTTCCAGCAAAGCTTCTGGACGAGGGGGGCAGCCCGGCACATAAACATCTACAGGTATAACTCGGTCAACTCCTTTCAAAACATGATAACCATGGTTCCAGTAAGGTCCGCCGCAATTTGCACAACTTCCCATTGAAATAATATATTTTGGTTCTGGCATTTGTTCATAAAGACGTTTAATTCGTGTAGCCATTTTGAGCGTTACTGTACCGGATATAATAATTGCGTCTGCCTGGCGGGGAGTATTTCTGGGAATAACGCCAAATCGGTCGAAATCGTAGTGCGATGCGGAAGTAGCCATCATCTCAATTGCGCAGCAGGCAAGACCGAATCCCAGTTGCCAAATAGACGAGAGACGTGCCCAGTTGAATAAATCTTCTACTTTTGTTATTACAATATTTCCGTCAGAAAATTCTTTATCTAAAATGCCCATAATCAATTAGTCTTGTTTTTCAGGATTTCGTTGAGTTTAGGAGGCTTTGGTTTAGGACGTGCCCATTCGAGGTCGCCTTTGCGCCATTCATAAGCCATACCTAAAACGAGTAATAATAAAAATATTATTCCAATTGAAAAACCGTAAAATCCCATTTCCTTATAAGCTAGTGCCCATGGAAAAAGCAAAACCACTTCGACGTCGAAAATAAGAAAGATAAGAGCAATAACATAGAAGCGGATATTGAATTTAACCCACGGCGAACCTTCAGGATTTTCACCACATTCGTAGATTTTTAATTTCTCGAAAGTCGGTCGATTAGGCCTTACGATTTTTGCCACAAACAATGTAATTATAACAAAGATTGCAGCAAATAAAATAAATATGAGAATTTTTCCGAATTCAGTAAGCATTAGTTTTCAAAAAATTTGTGAGCAAAATAATACTTCGATGTATGATTGTCAAGAAATAGGATATCAAATTCTACCATCTAATTAAATTTTTTCTCAGTACTAAATTTGGTTTGTCTTCTATCGAGTAATTATTAAATTAGAAATGCTAATTAAAAATAAACAGGAGAAATAAAGTGGTTATTGCTGTTCCAAAAGAGATAATGACGGGCGAGAACCGAGTGGCAATTGTCCCCGAAGTTGCTTCCCGACTTATTAAAAAAGGATACAAAGTAATAGTCGAGACTGGTGCGGGGACGAGGGCTGGCTTTCCGGACGAAAAGTATAAAGAATCCGGCGCTGAGATAATTAACGACGTTGATTCACTCTATTCTCAGGCGGATATAGTGTTAAAAGTTCAGCGACCCGTCGAACATTCCGAAAAAGGAAAAGACGAGCTTGAATTAATGAAGAAGGGAACTCTCTTAATTTCTTTTTTCTACTCGCTTCATTTCCCAGAAGTTGCAAAAAAGGCTGCTGAACTCGGAATTAATGTAATTTCAATGGATGCAATTCCTAGAACGACACTGGCGCAGCGAATGGATGCGCTTAGTTCGCAAGCAAATATTTCAGGTTATAAAAGTGTTATACTTGCGGCTAATCATTTGCATAAAATATTTCCGATGATGATGACCGCCGCTGGTACAATTTCGCCTGCCAAAGTTGTTATAATGGGAGCCGGCGTTGCAGGGCTCTCGGCACTTGGTACTGCAAAACGTCTCGGTGCTGTTGTTGAGGTTTCCGACGTTAGACCTCAGGTTAAAGAAGAAGTTCAGAGCTTGGGCGGCAAATTTATCGAAGTTCCAACCGATGAATCGATGCAGGACGCAGGCGGATACGCAAAAGAACAATCGGAAGAATTTCTAAGAAAGCAAAAGGAACTGATATTCAAACATATAACCGAAGCGGATATCGTAATTACAACTGCACTTATACCTGGTAAGAAGGCGCCAATTTTAGTAACAGAAGAAATGGTAAAAAAGATGCGCCCGGGTTCTGTAGTTCTCGATATGGCAGTTGAATTTGGTGGCAATTGCGAAATAAGCGAAAAAGGGAAAACCGTTGTCAAGTACGACGTTACGATTATAGGAGAATCGAATTTGCCAAGTTTGGTGCCATATCATGCCAGTGAAATGTATGCTAAGAACCTTTTGAATCTGATCGATTATACGAGCAAAGAAGGTCAGTTTAATCATAATATGGAAGACGAAATAATTGGAGGCGCAACCATAGTTAAAGACGGTCAGGTTATGCACGAAAGAACAAAAGCATTAATTCAATAATTAAAAAAGAGGTTAATACAATGGAAAGTTTAGGATTATTAATGTTAATATATGTTTTCGTATTGGCAATATTTGTCGGTTTCGAGTTGATAACGAAAGTGCCACCCACGCTGCATACGCCTTTGATGTCCGGTTCAAATGCAATTTCAGGTATTACGATAGTCGGCGCAATATTAAGCGCTGGACTCGAAGAATTTACAATCAGCACAATACTGGGAATGGTGTCAATGGTATTTGCAACCATTAATGTTGTAGGTGGCTATCTGGTAACCGACAGAATGTTAAAAATGTTCAAAAAAAAGTGAGCTGAAAAATGAGAATTATCATCGAAATTTCTTATTTAATATCTTCAGTACTATTCATTTACGGAATTAAATATTTGAGTTCACCCAAGACTGCAAGGAAAGGGAACTTCCTTTCGGCCCTGGGTATGTTTGTAGCAATAGTAGTTACTCTACTCGACCAACACGTTCTGACATACGAATGGATAATTATTGGCTTTGTAATTGGTGCATCTCTCGGTTCGGTTATGGCAATCAAAGTGCCGATGACGGGAATGCCGCAAATGGTGGGACTGCTAAACGGTTTCGGCGGCGGAGCTTCGATGCTCGTTGCATTTTCGGAATATTATAAAGTTGTTAACTTTGCTATGTATGCTCATGACACACAAACAAATATTACGCTTGTACTGAGTATATTGATTGGTGGCGTTACGTTTACGGGGTCGTTGATTGCCTTTGCCAAACTTCAGGGAATAGTAACAGGCAAAGTTGTTAGATACCCAATGCAGCATCCATTAAATGCGGTGCTTTTGTCGCTGGTAATTATAGGTGGAGTATATTTTGTAATTGAGCCTGAACTGGAATGGCTCGTACTTGGAATTGGTGGCATATCACTATTACTCGGCGTGCTGCTTGTATTACCAATTGGAGGTGCCGATATGCCAGTTGCAATTTCACTTTTGAATTCATATTCGGGGTTAGCAGCATCTGCTACTGGGTTCGTATTACAAAACAATGAATTGATTATTGCAGGTGCATTAGTGGGAGCTTCTGGAATAATTTTAACAAACATTATGTGCAAGGGCATGAACCGATCTTTGATGAATGTGGTACTTGGCGGCTGGGAATCTGCTGGAGCTGCAGGACCAGCTACTACAAGCGTATCGCCTAAAGGTCAAGTTAAATCTGTCGATGCTGAAGAACTTGCTATGATATTCGACGCTGCCGAATCAATTATAATTGTACCCGGATACGGAATGGCAGTGGCACAGGCTCAACACGCAGTAAGGGATTTGTTTAATTTGTTAGAATCAAAAGGGAAAAAAGTAAGATTTGCAATTCATCCAGTCGCAGGAAGAATGCCCGGTCATATGAACGTACTCCTTGCGGAAGCAAATATTCCTTACGATAAAATGCTGGCGATGGAAGAAATTAACGACGACTTCCCGAATACCGATATCGCATTGATTATCGGAGCAAACGACGTCGTTAATCCCGCTGCTCGCCACGATAAAAATAGTCCCATTTATGGTATGCCAATACTCAATGTAGATTACGCTAAAACTGTTGTGATTAATAAACGCTCGCTGAATGTAGGTTATGCCGGAATCGATAACGAACTCTTCTTCTATCCGAATACGTTGATGTACTTTGGCGATGCGAAAGAGGCAATCACAAAACTTACTCACGAAATTAAAAATTATTGATGATTATAAGGCTGCCTTTGTCATGGCAGCCTCTTTTTTATTAAGAATCTTTCCTCGATAAATCCTGTAGAGTTTTCGTTTATTAAGAGCTCAATTACCACTCATCCGTTCTGAAAGGACATGCAGGAAGGCCTTCTCTATTGTAAAGGTTGGCGCCTTCTGGATTATCAGCCCAGGCATAACGAACCGCTACAGGATTTTTTATTTTGTCACACCATACAACCACTTTATCGCCTTCGATTACTGCATTTGCCCACACAAACTTTTTGTCGTTAGCTGCAATTGCAAAATGTTTTAACTTATTTCCTTTACATATCAATCCGCTACCTGTATGCGAAAAGCTGATAATTATTTTATTCCCTTCAATTTTCATTGATTCATAGATCGGACCAGAGTAGACAATATCCTCGCCGTATGCAATTTTCATAGCTGTCAGTGCCAATCTTTTGCCCACGTCTTTTTTATTGAGGGGATGAATATCGTTCCATTCACCGATGTCAATCGTTACAGCCATTCCTGTATTTGGAAGTTCGAGAGCTTTTGCTTGAGCTTCGCGCAGCAAAGCCCAATTACTGTTCGATGGTACTGAATCGGATTCCATAAAATTTGCAAGTTGAACGTATAAAAAAGGAAAATTCCCGATGTCCCAGTTGTTTCGCCAGTCCTTTATTAGAGCGGGGAAGTGCAATTGGTATTCGAATGGTCGGTCAGCATTCGATTCTCCCTGATACCATATAACACCTTTAATTTTATAACTGAATAGCGGAGCTAACATTGAATTGAAAAGCCCGCCAGGCTTCCATCTAATAAAAGTCTGACTCTCGAGTGGAGGCATAATGGCTCCGACTTTATATTTCCAGTATCCTTTGAGATCAATTATGGTATCTTTTAAAACAAGCTCGTATGGTTTATCGGGTACAAAGCCACCTGTGCCAATATTGCTAATTACTCTTACAGTAATTACATTTTTTCCTGTTCTAAGAATTCCTTCGGGAATCCGATAACGCCTCGGGGGATATTGATAACTAACTGCACCAACAAATTTGCCGTTAATAAAAACTGAATCGGCATCGACAATTCTGCCCAATAAAAGAAGAGCTGAACTTTTATCAACAGTTTCTGATAAGTCGATTTCTTTTCTGAACCAGACGACCCCGTTCTTTCCCTCGAGGGACGTTCCTGTCCAGTAACCGGGGATAAAAATCGAATCCCAGTTAGAAATATTAATTTCTTCCAAATACCAGGGCATATTGTGATTACTATACCCAGCGTCTTTACTTTTAAGTGTCGAGTACCAATTATTAATTCTGATGCTGTCGCTGATTTTGATTTTTTCAATCAGACTATGATCTTTGAATTTTTGCAGTTCTTCATAATATTGAGGAAAATCTTTCAAAGCTTCTTCGCTCATCCATGCTTCGGCGGGCGAACCACCCAGGCTCGAATTTATCAATCCAATTGGAACATTGTATTTATCGTAAAGATATCTTGCAAAGAAATAACCAACTGCAGTGAAATCGAGAACAGTCTGAGGATTTGCAGAAACCCATTTACTTTCTGAAAAATCTTCCTTCCTTACCGTAAAGCAATATTCGCGCGGAACATAAAATTGGCGGATAAATTTGTTGTTCGAAGTTGCAATAACATCCTTATACACAGATTCAACTCTCCTCATTGGTAGTTCCATGTTCGACTGACCCGAGCAAACCCAAACATCGCCGATTAAAATGTCCTTTATTACTATTTTATTGGTGGCTGTAATTTCCATTTTATATGGACCGCCTGCTTTTTGCGGAGCGATTGTAACTTGCCATTTGCCTTCATTTGAAGTAATGGTAGTTAAAGAGGTATCGAAAAATTTAATTTCTACAGTTTCACCGGGCGAAGCCCATCCCCATATTTTAAGCGGCGTTTCGCGTTGTAAAACCATTCCGTCGCTTATTAATTTTGGCAGTTTTACCTGCGCATTCAATCCGATGGCAAGGAAAAAGAAAATGATTATTAATTGAAACTTCTTCATTGTCCCCCCCCAAGAATTAAAAATTAATTTTTACATAAAGCCAGTTGAATTGCTCGTCTGGTATTAAACCAATCTTTATGTCCGAATTGTAATTGTTATGTTTATTATAAACCCAGCGAGCGGTGAAATATCCAATAGCAGCACTGAGCAGAACATCGGAAGTCCAATGACTATCGTGATAAACACGTGATATTGTGGTTAACATGGCAGGTAGATAAAAAAGAATTTTTAAGTAATCAGATTCTGTATTGTTCGCGAGTACTGTCGACAATGCAAATGCAAGCGTGGTGTGCCCGGAGGGCAGTGAATGGTAATCGTCATTAAAAAAAGTAAAAGGTTTATAGAATGATGAACCTTTGTCTGTAAAAGGTCTTGCGCGCCCAGCTGCAATTTTAATAAAACTTGTAATCATTCCTGAGTAGAGAATTGTCTGAGCGATTTCGAAGCCGATTTTCGAATAAGTTTTATTGCCCGATAAATTGCCGTACAAACCGGTCAAAAGAGCAACAGCAGGAGCTGTATAAAGTTCGCCCCACATTTTACCGAATTTCATCGGTAAAGAAGAATGATATTTTTGATTGCTTAACGCTACGTCTCTTATCGGTTGGTCAATTTGCATTGCAAGGAAAGTGCCTGCACTTATAATTCCGAGTGTAAGATAATCGTTCTTGTCTGCATTGAACGGTATCTTAAGAAAATCAACAGTCTCTTTTTTGAATTGGTTGAGATTATAATGATTTGTATTTTGTGAAAATAGTGCCTGAACAATTAGGAACAAAAAGAAGAATGAATTTCGAATTAGTTTCATTTATTTGCCGTGTACTTAATAATTTCGGCTCGTTCTAATGTAATCAAACCGCCCGAATTTGATTCTTCGAAAATTTTTTCGACTATGGGAATAAACTTTTCGATTTTTTCAGCTTCGTCGACAATTTCGATTACAAGTGGGAGGTCTTCTGAAAGACGTAGAAACTTAGCAGTGTGAATTCTACTGGAGCCTCCGAATCCCATTATTCCTTTATAAACAGTGGCACCAGCTAAATTCAATTTACGCGCTTCGAGAACTATCTTTTCATAAACGGTAATTGTACCGCTTTTGTCGGATTCGCCCACAAAAATTCTGAGAAGTTTTGCTTCACCTGAAATTCGCATCTTCTACCTCGTTATAATGTATGCTGTATATATCCCGAAGAGTGAAATCGATACATTCAGGAATATATTTAAACCGGCTAAAAGAAATTGCGATTCTTTCAATAGATTCAAAGTTTCCAGCGAGAAGGTGGAAAAAGTTGTAAATCCTCCGCAAAAACCCACGCCGAGTAATAACTTCATATTCAACGACAACAATTCGCGCTCGTCCAATCCATAAATCAATAGTCCGAGAATGAAACTCCCCAGAAAATTAACTGCCAGCGTTCCAACCGGGAATAAAACTGGAAATATTTTGTAAAAAAGTGCCGATACGTAATAACGGAGACTTCCTCCGAAACCCGCTCCGATAAATACAATAAAAATTTTTACCATTGTCTAACTTTTTGTGTCTGTTATAAGTCTAAATACGTGTAATTCAAAAAATACTTCCGAAAAATATAAAATAATAGGGAGATGAAAAAATGAGACTGGTTGCAAAAACATTTGTAATTTTATGTATGTTGTTCCTATCATCCAATTACTTGAACGCGCAAATTATAATAACCGAGAAATCTTTCGATGTTTCGGCCGGCGAACTTCTTTATGTTGAAGCCTCTGGCAGCGATCTAAAAGTCTCCTCCTGGGATCAAAATAGAGTTGAAGTAACGGTAAAGGGGAGTAAAAAAGCAGCTTCAAAAGTTAAAGTGGATCTCAAAAGGACAGAAGATGGAATAAAAGTGATAGTAAAGAAAAAACGAAAAGGGTTTTTCGATTTCTTCAATAGCATCGGAGGTATATTGGTCGATGTAAAAACGCCTTCGGATTTCAAAGTAGATATTGAAACTTCTGGTGGGGATATTGAAATCTTTTCGGTAAACGGAAATAAAAGAGTAGAAACTTCAGGAGGTGATATTAAAATTTTTAAAACAAAAGGAGAGCTTAAAGCTGAAACTTCAGGTGGCGATATTTTAATCGAGAACCATTATGGCAATGTTTCCGCTTCAACATCAGGAGGTGATATAACGGCTAAATCGGTTTCCGGCAATGTAGAAGTATCAACTTCAGGAGGCGATATTCGAATTAGCTCGCATGATGGTTATCTCAATGCAGAAACCTCGGGGGGAGATATTTGGGTCGACCACACCGGAAAATTAAAAGGCATTAATGTTTCCACATCTGGTGGTGATATAATTATTAATTTGCCTTCAAACATCGATGCCGATGTCCTCCTGGAAAGTTGGGGGGGGAGTATCGACTGCAACTATCCGAATGCTAAAGAAATCTCCGTTAAAAGAGGTAAGTATGAAGCGCGGTTTAATAAAGGGGGTAATAAATTGTACGCTTCAACATCTGGAGGAGATATTACCGTTAAAGAAAGGTAATATCGTTTTGCAATAGGAATTTTTATCGTTAATTAAGAATCCCGCCTCGGCGGGATTTTTTACAAACTGAAAATAAATGTGAGTTAAAAACTGACGACCTTAATTTCGTATAACAGTTATCATGAACTGTAATTTGTAACTCGTGCATAAGACTATTTTACATTGTTGCAAAAAATAGATAAATAAAAAGTAACATCGATTTTATAACAGACCTACAAGATAAGTTAAAATTTATCTCAAAATATCATACTCAATAATAAAGATTTATTGAATCCAGTTAATTGCCATTTAATTGTAAAAGTTTGCTTTTTTATATAGTTTTAACTTCGTGTAAAAAATATTTGGGAATAATTAATATGAAAATTAACTGGTCTGACTATACAGGCAAAATTCTCAACATTACAATGAATGAAAATTACGGAGTAGTATACGGCAAGGAAGATTCTGAACTCCCGGCATTTTACGAAATAGTATTTAAGACCGGAAAATTAGTCGGCGCCTTTGACGATGGTCTTTTACTCGAAGCCAAAAGAGAAGATAAAACATTCAATATATTCATACCATTCAACTCGATAAAATGTGTAGAAATTTTCTGATATTTTTACTTCTGTTTTATAGAGTAATAAATGCTGCCGATTTCGAGATAAAAAGTTTGAAAGTGTATTCTACCGGAGATGAAACTTCTTTCCCATTAATCGATGCATACGCCGAACCAGGTCAGACTATTACAATCGAATTCGACATTAATGCGAAGGACGTTCCCAGTTTAAACATTGTTTTCCGGTTCTGCGATAAAGATTGGAAACCTTACGAAGATGTATTCCTTTTGAATCAAAGGTATAACACTGAGTATTATCTAAATTTTCAAAGACTTCCACTGCACATTAAAGGAGCACAATATCATTACTCTGGAATTTTCCCGAATAAAAACGTTACATTCCCTTTTTCCGGAAAGTGGAAGTTTTATATTACGGATTCACACGACCCATCGTTTATTTATGCAGAGGGAAATTTTTATGTGGTCTATTCAGAAATAAAACCGAAAACAATTTTACACAAAGAGCGCTTTCAAGGTGATGAACCCGATATTCCATCGCTTGCCAGAACTATATCGATTAATACTGAATTCAGGATACCCGACACGCTTTATGCATCGGAGATATTGGGAGTTGAAATAATTGAAAACAGGAAAATCGACTATCCCATTATAATCGATCCGTCACATATAAATAACGAGTGCTTTTTTGAATGGAATGGTAATAACGAATTCAAATTTATCGCAAGGAATATTCGTCCCGGTAATGAGTACCGTCAAACGGATTTGAGGAATTATAATATTTATAACAGGAAAGAAGTCTATGCACAATACGAAGGAGTTGAAACTTCCGATTTCTTTCATAAAAGGAAAAAAGATTTAAATGGGGGATCGATTCTTACAAATTACAAAAGCGATTATGCAGAGTATCTTGATGTTACATTTAGAATTCGTCCCCCCGAAGAGATAAAAGCTCCCGTTTATCTTACGGGTGCATTCAACAACTGGCGTATTCTACCTGAATACGAAATGTACGACGATAACGGGTTACTCTTTTTAACCGTAGAATTAAAACGCGGGATTTACGATTATCAATACGTAACAGCCTACGATATTTCACAGCCCGACTGGTATTCTCTCGAAGGAAATTTTTGGGAAACGGTAAATGAATATCATATTTTCATCTATTATAAAAGTCCGGATTACGGGTCGTATCACAAAATAATTGGTTATAATAAAATAATTTCGGTGAGTTATGAATAAACTAAAAATAGGTGTAATTGGTACAGGACATCTCGGAAGAATTCACGTTAAATTACTGAAAGAGCTCGATAACGTTGAATTGTGCGGCGTTTACGACAAGGATTCAGAAAAATCGAAAAATGTATCTGAAGAGTTCGGCGTAAAACAATATCGAGATATGGATGCATTAATGAACGAATCGGAAGCGGCTGTAATTGTGGCAACCACAAGTGCTCATTATGAATTGGTAAAGAAAGCTTTCGGCTACGGCAAACACGTATTCGTAGAAAAACCGATAACTGCGCGTATTTCCGAAGCAGAAGAATTAGTAGCAATTGCCGACGAGAAGAAACTCAAATTTCAAGTCGGGCATATCGAACGTTTTAATCCTGCGCTTGTATCACTCGAAAAATACGAATTAAATCCGATGTTCATTCAGTCAGACCGTCTGGCTCAATTCAATCCACGGGGCACCGACGTTGCAGTTATTCTCGACCTGATGATTCATGATATCGACATCATACTGAGTTTAATTAAAAGTGAAATTAAAGAAATACGGGCTAGTGGCATCTCTGTCGTATCGAATAATATCGACATTGCCAATGCCAGAATTGAATTCGAAAATTTTGCTGTTGCCAATGTTACAGCAAGCAGAATTTCTCAAAAGAGAATGCGTAAGATGCGCATGTTTCAGCAGGATACCTATTTCTCAGTAGATTTTATAGAAGGCTCAACGGAAATTATACGATTAATGCCCCCGGGAATTATTCCTGAACCTGGTGCTTTCCCGATAGGTCAAATTGGAATTGAAAATAAAAAAAGAACTGTTATTATTGAACGTCCCGAAACTGTAAATATTAATCCACTGCAGTACGAACTTAAATTGTTCGCTGAATCTGTTATAAATGATACTGTACCTCCTGTAACAGGCTACGATGGCTTAAAGGCATTGCGCGTGGCTGAACAAATTATTAATAAAATTGAAGAATCGATTAAAAGAGCAAGATTTAATAATATCTGATACTTACTTGATAAACGAAATGAAATATTTCCTTCTAATTTTTCAATTATTTCTTTCAACACTGCATGCTCAAACAGAAACGCAAAGGGATACTATTGCTCAAAATGCAGGTAGTGAAATCGACGACGTCGTTTATGCATCCTCAACGGATTCTCTTATCTTTAATATCTCTTCGAAAAAAATGTATCTTTATGGAAAAGCTGACCTTAGATACAAAGATATAGAACTTCAAAGCGCTTTGATAAATCTCGATTACAATACTAATGATCTCGAAGCTTTCGGTATTAAAGATACATCCGACACTACAATTCTGAAATGGAAAGATACACCAATACTTAAAGAAGGACTCGAAGTATACGAGGGCTCTTCTTTAAAATATAACTTTAAAACCCAGCGCGGATTTATTTCAATGGCAAAAAACAGAGAAAGTGATTCAAGATACGAAGGCGAAAAAGTAAAGAAGGTCGAAAAGAATATCTATTTTATTGAACATGGAATGTTTACCACGTGCGAACTCGATACACCGCATACCTATTTCACAGCCAGTCAAATGAAAGTAATACAAAAAGATAGAATTATTGCACGCTGGATTTTCATGAATATTGCGGGAGTGCCTTTTCCATTACCTCTGCCTTTTGGTATTTTCCCTTCTGAAGCGGGAAGGAAATCGGGGTTGATTATACCGACATACGGACAGGACATTAGACGCGGACAATATTTCAATAATTTCGGTTATTTCTGGGCAATGAGCGATTATATGGATTTATCTTTAACAGGCGATTATTATACGAAAGGTGGGTATGGACTTCATAGCCGTTTTCGATATTCTAAAAGATATTCCTTTGACGGTTCATTTAATGCCGATTATTCAAAAATCAGTATTGGTGAATCGACCGACCCGCTTTCGAAGAGAAGCGATGTAGACGACTGGAGATTATCGTGGACCCACAGCCAGAATATTAGTCCCACTACTCAACTGAACGCCAACTTACAATTTTCTTCTTCATCTTATTTGCAAAATAATAGCATAAACTATAACGACATATTATCACAGAATTTAATTTCAAATGCAACGTTTACAAAACGCTGGGACGAATCGGGTGCAAGCCTTTCGATAAATTATAACCGTACTCAAAAATTACAATCAGGCGATATCTACGAATCGCTTCCATCTGTAACATTTTCAAAAAATTTGTTCTATCCATTCAAAGGTGAAAGTTCAGACCCGAGAACGCAAAAATGGTACGAACAAATCGGCGTGTCGTATAATGCGAGTCTACTGAATAAAAGGAGTACAGTGAACGAAAAAGCAGATAAAAGAGCAGGTCTTCAGCACCGACTTCAAATTAATGCTTCCCCAAAAATTGGATATTTCAATGTTTCGCCATCAATCAATTACAATGAAAAATGGTATAACAAAAGGATCAAGATTGAAAATGTAAAAATCAAGAAATACGACCCGGCTACAAACACAGAATATGAAATAGATACGCTTGTTACGAAAGATATTAACGAATACAATTTTGTGAGAACATTCGATATGAGTTTAACAGCGTCAACAAAATTGTATGGTATATTTCAACCAAATATGTTTGGAATCGAAGCTTTTAGGCATACGCTGCGACCATCGATATCCTACACGTATCAGCCCGACTTTTCAGACGATACATGGGGCTATTACGATTATTACACAGATTCAAATGGAAACATAGTCAAATACGATAAATTCAGCAATGAAGTCTACGGTGGTTCGGGCTCGGGCAAAAGACAATCAATTAATCTTTCGATTGGCAATGTTTTCGAAATGAAGATACAAAAAGATTTATCGGATACTTCAGAATCAACTAACGATAAAATTCAGTTGTTGAATATCGATGCATCTGTTGGCTATAATTTTGCTTCCGAAGAATATAAATTATCGGATTTACGACTTTCATATCGAACGCAAGTTGGGCAATACCTAAGTTTTAATGGCTCGTCGGCTTATACTTTTTATGATTATGAAGGCAACACAAAAGTTAACAGATTTCTCGTATCGGCAGGGAAGGGTCTTTTTCGTCTGACAAGCTTTTCTTTTACTGTAAACACAAATTTAAGTTCAGATAAATTTTATGGTAAAAAGAATGATGGTACTGATAGCGATAGTCTGAACCTTAAGGAGGGAGAACTTAAAAAATCAGTTTACACAATACCCTGGGAACTCACTTTAGGTTACAGTTATAATCTCAGCAAGACAACCCCTTCAGTTGTAAATAAATATTCTAATTTGAATGTCAACTTATCTTTCAGTTTGACAGAAAAGTGGCGATTCATCGTCAGAGGCAGTTATGATTTTGACCGCAAAGAATTCACCGCTCCTCAAATTTCGATTTATAGGGATTTGCATTGTTGGGAATTCAATCTTATCTGGAATCCGATAGGAACCTACCGTGGATTCCGTTTTGAACTTAGAATGAAAGCTCCCGAATTCAGGGATATCAAAGTTACACGTTCTCATGGTGTTTTTTCAGGTAGAGGCTACTAAACGATAGACTCGTTACCAGATATCCAGAAATGTTTTTTTTATTACAACGCTTGATTAGTCTTAAATGTCATTTCGAAATCTATTCAATTAACAATGATTTTAAGCAGGTGTTGAGTTTACAGATATTCTTATTTAAAATATCGAGCAAAGTGGGGTTTGAGACCTCTCCTACAGATTCCTGCCGAGCTTAATTGATAACCTATCACACGGTTTCCTCGTTAGATACAATTATAGAAAAATATTTTCTTCAATTGCAATTACATCTACAACTTCTAAAATAACAGTCGAGTTCGATTAAGCAGAATATTTTGCAGCCTACGATATCATTTTTAATTTATTCAGAAAATCAGAAATGAATTTCAGAGCAATGAAAATGTACTGGTAAATATTCCCGGATGAAACAGGGCAGCTTCAGGATAGAATTGTTTATTATAAATTATGTCATAATTTATAAAAAACCTTAGATAATAAGTAAAATATAATTATTAATATTAAAAAATAAGGAAATATTCTTGACTTTTGTTAAAGAATAATTATATTTGTATACTCATATTAATATATTAGGCAAATCATATTATATATATTAATAAATAATAATAAATAGCAATATTTACTTATTTGTTAAACTTATTAACCAATTCATTAATAACAAATCAAGGAGGGGTTATGAAAAACTCCAAAAAAATAATCTTGCTTCTCTTTGCCTTGCCTGTATTATTGATGGCACAAAGTTCAGGTCCAACTGTGGAAAGCAATGCAAAAAAGATAGCCGAAGTTCAGATACACGCAGATTATCTCTGGACGTTGGTAGCGGCATTTCTTGTTTTTTTTATGCAAGCAGGATTTGCTATGGTTGAAGCGGGATTGACCCGATCAAAAAATACAGTGAACATTTTAATGAAAAATTTATTGGATTTCTGTATTGGTTCTTTAGTTTACTGGGCTATTGGTTTCGGCATTATGTTCGGGGATAATCCAACAGGATGGTTTGGAACATCTGGATTTTTCTTTTCAGATTATTATAAAAACTCTGATAACTGGGTTTTTGCTTTCTGGATGTTTCAAGTTGTTTTTGCAGCTACATCAGCAACAATAGTTTCTGGTACAATGGCAGAAAGAACAAAATTTATCGCATATCTTATTTATTCAGCTATAATTTCTTTAATAATATATCCAATCTTTGGTTCATGGGCATGGGGAGGTCTATACCATGGAGGAGGTTGGCTGGAAAAATTGGGCTTTATTGATTTTGCAGGTTCTACTGTAGTCCATTCCGTTGGTGCTTGGTCAGCGCTGGCTGGAGCTATTATACTTGGACCGAGAATAGGTAAATACGACAGAAATGGAAGGGCAAAGGCTATTCCCGGTCATAATATCACACTTGCAGCTCTGGGTACATTTATATTATGGTTTGGATGGTTTGGATTTAATCCTGGTAGTACGACTGCAGCAACAACGGATATCGCTTCAATTGCAGTAAATACAAATCTATCGGGCGCCGCAGGTGCCTTAGCAGCAATGATTACTGCGTGGTTAATTTTTAAAAAACCAGAAGCCACGATGACATTTAATGGCGCACTTGCAGGATTGGTTGCTATAACTGCTGGTTGCGCAAATGTTAGTGCCCTGAGTTCTGTTATAATTGGTTTATCTGCTGGTGTAATAGTAGTCTTGAGTGTAGTTTTTATCGAAAGAACTTTGAAAATTGATGATCCGGTCGGTGCAATTTCGGTCCATGGTGTATGTGGTGCATGGGGAACTTTAATGGCGGGCATACTCGATATTAACGGATTTTCGTTCTCAGTAGTCGGTGTGCAGTTATTGGGTATCATTTCTGCTTTTGTATGGACGTTTACAACTGCATTCATTCTCTTCAAGTTAATTCAAAAGACAATCGGATTGCGTGTCTCACCGGAAGAAGAACTCGAAGGACTCGACGTTGGTGAACACGGTCTGGAATGCTATCCTGAATTTGAAAAAGTTTCTAAATAAAACAAATATTTATTATATGGAGGTACAAAATGAAATCTATATATAAAGTTTTTGCAATTCTGATTTTATCTTACAATTTTATTATTCCACAGGAATTGTCTGTCGGCACCGATATAGTAAGTCGTTATATCTGGAGAGGTATAGATTTGGGTAATAACAATCCGAGTATTCAACCAAAAATAGAATTATCAACCTGTGGATTTGTTGCTGGATTTTGGGGAGCTTATCCGTTATCCGATCCGGGTACACTTAACGAAATAGATTTTTATGCTACTTATTCTTTTCCTCTTGGAAATGCGGGCGATTTTAGCATCGGTTTTACCGATTATATGAATCCTAATAGCGGCACAAAAATCGGTAATTTCAACAACTACGATGATCCTGAAGGTCCTGGAGCTCATTTTATAGAATTTAATGTCGCTTATGGAGGTTCGGAGAACTTTCCACTTGCAATCAGCTTCAACTACTTTTTGCATAATGTGAAAAATAACCCGATTTATTTTGAACTTGGTTATTCCACTTCGGTTAAAGATGTTAGTCTTGATTTGTTTTTAGGAGCTACACCAGGCGACAATGCTTTGTATTATGGCACTGACAGTTTTAATGTTATAAATCTCGGCATTACAGCAGGTAAATCAATTAAAATAAGTGATAGTTTTGAACTACCGATATTTGGGTCTGTTATTCTAAATCCTGCTACCGAATATCTTTATTATATAATAGGAATAAGTTTATAAAAACAGAGAGGTGAATATGAAAAAAATTGAAGCAATAATACGTCCGCATAAATTAGACGAAGTCCAGGAAGCCTTGAGCGAAGCCGGATTTGCAGGTTTAACTGTCTCGGAAGTCAGAGGTTACGGCAGACAAAAAGGACATAAAGAAGTTTATCGCGGAACTGAATATAATCTTAACTTCATACCGAAAGTAAAAATTGAATTGATTTGTGCTGATAACCGTCTCGAAACAGCAATTGATATTATTATTAAAATTGCCAGGACAGGTCAGGTAGGCGATGGAAAAATATTTATCTACGACGTCAAAGACGGCATCAGAATAAGAACAGGAGAATCGGGCGAAAGCTCACTCTAATTTCACAGGCTGCCTGACAAGGGCAGCCTTATTTTTATCAAATTAAGCAGATATCATCGCCGAATCTGAATCTATCTCGTGTCTTCCGGACAAAATCAATATCTAAATCTGCTATGATAACTTTTTCTTCGTCCTTTAGTTCTGTAATTAAATTCCCCATCGGGTCATAAACCGACGAGAAGCCGTTATATTTATAGAATGGATCACTGCCCGTACGGTTAACTCCTATTACATAAGATTGATTTTCAATGGCTCTGGCTCTTAAGAGAATTCGCCAATGTTCTATTCTATCGACAGGCCAATTAGCTATATCAATACAAATTTCTGAGCCCTTCTTTCGTAGTAATCTGTATAACTCGGGGAATCTTAAATCGTAACAAATACTTAGACCTGTCTTTATTTCACTGACTTTTGTCACTACTATTTCTTTGCCGCAACTATAAAAATTGTTTTCTTTTGCATGACTGAAGAGATGAATTTTTCTGTATACAGCGGCAATCAATCCTTTGCTGAAGTGAATCGATGAATTGTAATAATTTTTTCCTTCTTTCTCTATTATTCCGCAGATTACGTCTGACTTAAATCTGTTCGATAAATCCATAAAATACTTAAATGAACTTCCGTCTATATCTTCCCCGAAATCTTTTTGTTTCATTGTAAAACCGGTTAACGTCATTTCTGGAAAAACGATCAGATCGGGATTTGTATTTATGCCAGAAATGAGTGATTCGATTTTTTCAATATTTTTTTCGACGTTTTCCCATTCTGGTGAATATTGTACTAGAGCTACTTTCATTTATTTCCCCTCAGAGTAAAAAAAATCCCTTTTTTGTCTATTAATTTATAATTTTGTCTGCAAAGAAATCAAATAATGAAATAAAACAGTATGCTCAATTATATCTGGCTTGCTCTTCTTTCAATCGGAATTGCTTCTGCAGTAATCTACGATCTGGCAGACTATCATAACAATAAGTACATGAACGGAAAAGATTTACCTGTATTTCTCATAAGCAATCAGAACAACGATGGAACAGGTGAATTGATAATTCCAAAAGATACTTACGAAAAATTTTATCGTATAAAAATAGAACATAATATCAGAAATAAAATAACTTATAAACAGACAGAAGAGAAAAATTCATACAATATAAGAATTATAGTTAATGCAGACGATCCAGAATTATGGAAAGATATAGCTGCTGCAGATGGCGATGAAAATGATATAACAGGAAAACTTAGATTCAAAAATAAGAATGCTGCAGATACAGCTGAGGTATTTATTCGATTGGAAGAAGTAAGTTTTCTTAAAATGAAAAACGTTACAAAAGCTGCGATCGATTATGCTTCGACAGCCGTAAATATCTCTCTGGGCTTAATTGGAATTATGGCTTTGTGGCTGGGTTTGATGAAAATTGCCGAAGAGGCGGGATTAATACGTAAAATATCAGTACTAATCAAACCACTTACAAAATTTCTTTTTCCCGAAGTACCGCCTGAGCATCCTGCAATCGGTTCGATTATTATGAATATTTCGGCAAATATGCTTGGATTGGGAAACGCAGCCACGCCATTCGGTCTTAAAGCAATGGAAGAACTCGATACTCTTAATAAAAATAAAGGAACCGCCACAAATGCCATGTGCATGTTTCTGGCAATCAATACTGCAGGATTGACACTGATACCAGCTACGGCTATTGCAGTAAGAGCTGCAGCTGGGAGCAGCGAACCCGCAATTATAATAGGGACTTCTTTTTTCGGAGCCCTATGCGCAACTATTGCAGGAATTACAACAGCAAAAATTTTCGAATATTCATCAAAAGGAAAAGTAGAAGCAAGATCGTTTATCAAACCCCTATTTCTCTTTCTTTTATTAATTGGAATGCCGCTTATTCTGATTATAAATGGACTTTCTGCAGAGTTGATAAAAAACATAGTAAAAATTATATCAACTATTGCAATCCCAATAATAATTTTAGCGTTTATCGTTTACGGCATAATAAAGAAAGTAAAAATTTACGAAGTTTTCGTAGAGGGTGCGAAAGAAGGGTTTAATATTGCAATAAAGATTATTCCTTATCTCGTTGCAATGCTCGTTGCTATCGGAATTTTTCGCGCAGGCGGAGCGCTCGATATTTTTGTAAAAATTCTTTCGCCTTTGACGGATTTAATTGGTTTCCCCGCAGAAGCATTACCGATGGCACTGATGCGTCCTCTTTCGGGAAGCGGTTCGCTCGGAATCATGTCGGAAATTATTACGATTCACGGACCCGATACGTTTATCGGTATATTGGTCTCAACAATTATGGGTAGCACTGAAACAACGTTTTACGTTCTGGCACTCTATTTCGGTTCTGTTAATGTTAAAAGAGCTCGTCACGCTGTTATTGCTGGCATCGCCGCCGATATCGCCGGAATTCTTGGCGCTCTTTTTATTGTAAAACTTTTATTCGGATAAAAAATGGCTAAAAAAGTATTTATAACCAGTAAACTCCCGGGCAAAATCGACAGTTATTTGCGTAAAAAGAATTTTACGGTCTCGGTTTATAATGGAAAAAAAACGATCACAAAAAATGAACTAATTAAAAAAGCTTCAAAAGCGGACGGGATTATTACACTCCTTTCCGATAAAATCAACAGCGAAGTATTGGATGGATTGACAAATTGTAAAGTAATCGCAAATTATGCAGTAGGTTACAATAATATCGATATTCAGTATGCAAAAATGAAAGGGATTGTCGTTACGAATACTCCCGGAGTTTTGAGCGATGCAACCGCCGAACTGACAATTAGTTTGATTTTAGCATGTTCAAGACGTTTAATCGAAGCCGAAAAATTTATGCGTGAAGGTAAATTCAAAGGCTGGATGCCCTCTTTGTTTTTGGGTACAGAATTGAAAGGGAAAACGGTTGGAATTATTGGAGCGGGGAAGATAGGCACTGAAGTAGCCAGGAGAATAAATATGTTCAAAACGAAAATTATTTACTTCAACAGGTCAAAAAATTCAGTCATTGAAGATGAATTAAAAGGGAAAAAAGTTAGTTTAAATTACCTGATGAAAAATGCAGACATAATTTCAGTCCACCTTCCTTTGACGGAAGGAACTTATCATCTAATTAATCGAGATAAATTGAGACTGATGAAAAAGAGTGCAATAATTGTGAATGTTGCACGTGGTGAAGTTATTGAAGAAAATTATCTGATAGAATTATTAAAGAAAAATAAAATAAGAGCTGCTGGTTTCGACGTATATGAAAACGAGCCCGATATTAATCCTGAATTGTTAAAATTGCAAAACGTAGTATTATTACCTCACATCGGAAGTGCAACGGAAGAAACAAGAGAAAAAATGGCATTGCTTGCAGCACGTAACGTTGAAGCCGTCTTAAACGGCAAAAATCCAATTACTCCAGTTAATTGATTTGTGGAATGAGTCGTAAATAACTATTTTTACTTACAATAAATGTAGAGTGCCTATGAGAATCGGAATACCGAAAGAAAAACATTACGAAGAAAAGAGGGTAGCTCTTGCGCCAGCGGGCGTTAATACTCTGGTTAAATCCGGTCATACGGTATTTATTGAAACAGGTGCGGGTTTAGAAAGTCATTTTACCGATGACGAATACAGGCAGGTGGGAGCAAATATAGTTTATTCTGTTGAAGAAGTTTATCAACGAGCCGATATGATTGTAAAAATTGCACCTCTAACGGACCAAGAAGCGGATTTGTTAAAAGATGAACAGATAATTTTTTCATTCTTATACCTGGCTGTCAATAAAAAAAATATTATCGAAAAATTATTGAAAAAGAAAATTGTTGCTATTGCATATGAATTAATTGAAAAAGACGACCATTTGCCCGTTCTTCAATCGATGAGCGAAATTGCAGGACAATTGGCAGTGCAAGCAGGCGAACGATATCTCGGCAGCGATCATCCAATTGGTCGAGGCATTCTCTTAGGTGGAATCCCCGGCGTGGCACCTGCAGCAGTTGTAATTTTAGGTGCTGGCGTTGTCGGTTTTAATGCTGCCCGAACTGCTTATTCCAGAGGAGCTCATGTAATCGTTCTGGACAAAGATTTAAGGAGACTTAAAAAAATTAACGACCTGATTTCGAAAAGCATTACTACTGTAGCTGCAAATGAATATACAATTGCAAGGGGAGTGAAATTTGCAGACTTACTTATTGGAGCAGTCCAGATGAAAGCCGAAAAAGCCCCCCATTTAATTACCGAAGAAATGGTTAAAACGATGAAAAAAGGCTCGGTTATTGTGGATGTATCGATCGATCAAGGCGGATGTGTCGAAACCAGTAGACCAACATCGATTTCAGATCCAATCTTCGTTATGCACGATGTGATTCACTATTGCGTTCCAAATATGCCAGCATTCGTTTCGAGGTCTGCTTCTTACGGTCTTACGAACGCTGCTATCGAATATATACTTGAAATTGCTGATAATGGACTATCGAGAGCATTGTTGAGTGATGCCGGACTTTCAAAGGGAGTTTGCACATTTAACGGTTTTTGTTCGAATGAAAACATTGCCGATATCTATGGACTTGAGTACAGAAGATTACACATTTTCCCAACTAATTAAAAATTGGGTGCTTTATGACTTTAGAACAAACAAGCATAAATAAAACTTCCGGGGCTCCGTGGATTAGCAAATATACATCTAAGCTTGTAAGCGCCGATGAAGCCGTCAGAGTAATCAAAAGCGGAGATAAAGTTGTAATACAGCCGGGATGCGCTGCGCCTTTGAACTTAATTAATGCGATGGTAAAAAGAAAAGAGGAATTGTTCGGCGTTGAAATTTATCATATCCTTGTAGTCGGAGACCTGCCTTATACCGAACCTGGTATGGAAAAGCATTTTAAACACAAAGCGTTTTTCATTGGTCATAATACAAGAAAAGCTGTAAATGAAGGGAGAGCTGAATTTATTCCTATCTTTCTTTCTGAAGTTACCCTTCTCTTCAAAAGGGGAGTGATACAAGCCGATGTGGCTATGATACATGTTTCACCGCCGGACGAACACGGTTTTTGCAGTTACGGTATCGACGTAGGCAATATTAAAACTCCCGCCGAAAAGGCGAAAATTGTAATTGCGCAGGTCAACAAGCAAATGCCACGAGGACTTGGCAATAGTTTTATTCATATAAATAAGATCGATTATATAGTTGAAGTCGACGAACCTTTGCAGGAGTTGCCTCAGGTTGACCCTAATGCCTCGCCAGTAGAACTCGAAATTTATGACAAAATTGGTCGAAATGTTGCAAGTCTAATTGAAGACGGTTCCACAATTCAAATGGGAATCGGGTCGATTCCGGATGCCGTATTGAGATACCTTCATAATAAAAATGATCTGGGCGTCCACACGGAAATGTTTTCAGACGGTTTAATTGAATTGATTGAAGAAGGTGTTGTTAACGGCGAAAAGAAAACTCTCCATCATGGAAAAATAATTGCTGGATTCGTGCTCGGCACAAAAAAGGCTTATAATTTTATCGACAATAATCCAATATTCGAATTCCATCCACAGGAATACGTTAACGACCCGTTTTTGATAGCAAAGAATAATAAAATGGTAGCAATTAATTCCGCCATCGAAATTGACCTGACGGGTCAGGTGTGCGCCGATAGTATCGGTACAAAATTATACAGTGGTATCGGAGGACAGGTTGATTTTGTGCGAGGGGCTGCCCGTTCAGAAGGAGGCAAACCAATTATAGCTCTTCCCGCTGCAACTACGAATTTGAAATTTTCCAAGATTGTGCCCACGTTAAAAGAAGGTGCAGGAGTTGTAACGTCGAGGGGTGATGTCCATTACGTTGTTACCGAATACGGTATAGCTAATCTTTTTGGTAAGACAATTCAGGAAAGAGCACGTGCGTTAATTGAAATTGCTCATCCAGATTTCAGGGATAAATTAACCGAATTTGCCAAAAAAACTTATCATATATGATTGCTGTAATCGGCGATATCCACGGCTGCTTCTTTACTCTTAAAACGCTCTACGAAAAGATTACCGAAAAGTTTCCGGGTATCGATGTCTACACTGTGGGCGATCTTGTTGACAGAGGTAATTTTAGTTACGATGTAATTAAATTCGTAATAAAAAATAACATTAAAATTACACCCGGTAATCACGACTATATGTTCTATCATTTCTTTAAAGATCCATCGAGTATATTTGCTCGTTCATGGTTTTTTAATGGTAACGAACCCACACTCCTTTCTTATGAAGACCATCAAAAAGAGATGTTCGAGCATATCGATTTTATCAAAGAAGCGCCTCTCTATTTCAATCTGGTAGATTGTTTTATTTCTCATGCGGGTATTTCAAATTACTACGAAAAATTTTTACCACAGGATTTCAGGAATAGCCTCGAATTGCTGGTACCATTTATAAAAGCCGATATTAATACCGACAGAGGAGTTATGTGGACTCGCGACCCGCTGCTAAACCTTGGTAAACTCCAGATTGTTGGGCATACAAAACAACCAGAAGTTACTTTTGTTGAAGATTCAAATGCTGTTTATATTGATACCGGTGCATGCGTTGGGAATAAACTGAGCGCAGTAATTGTCGACAAAAGTAACATTATCGATACTATCGATGTGAAAACGGAATTGAAGGATATTATTTGAGAGGGATTAGGGATTAGGGAAATGAGGGGAGAGGTAAAATATTTTTGTGAAGATTGTTAAGTCAAAAAAAATTACTAATTTTGAGCTGCAAAAAGGGGAGGTATATAGATTATTATTCTACTATTCTCGTAACTAATTCGCAGGTTGAAAATCTATTCCAGTAATAAAAATATTCTGATTCGGGTAATAATCTTAATAACCTTAATTGGATTTGTAAGTGCAGGTCTCAAGTTAGCCTCCCCGAAAGGCAAATTGGTCAATCCATCCGATCCATCTATATTTCTAAAGTTTGACTCTAATTACAAATCGCTTTTCATTCCCGATTCTACTGAAAAGAATAATGAAGAATTAAGGCGGGATACAACGATAGCCAAATTGTCACATAGGGATTCATTAATTCTTAAAGCAAGGCAGGATTCTATACGACGGATCGATTCATTGGCGGCAGACTCGACAGCACGCATTAAATATTTCAGCGCAAAAAGGGACGACTATTTTGTAGTTCCGTTTAGACCTGAGAGAAAATATCCATTATTTGTTGAACCATCTCCTTCTGCGATAAAAAGAGTTATAGAACTTGATTCTACAGGAACTAAAGTTTTGATTAAAGAATTAATAGGCGAAGATCAATACAGAATACTTTTAGAAATGTCGCTGGAGGATTATATTAAACTGCGACTTGCATCTATAACAAAAGACGAATGGGAAAAACTGGCTTACAAATACGAACTTAAAGGGCAAAATAAAGATTTAAGCCAATTAATTACTGACATAACAAACATCGAAATTCCTTTACCAAGCAAATCGTTATTCAGCATATTCGGACCTCCAAAAATAAACATTAAAATTGCGGGTGCCGTTGATATTCACGGTGCATGGCGCAATGAAACAACCGAAGGTATTACTACTTCTGCACTCGGTAATACAAGGAATGAACCCGATTTCAGGCAGCAGGTGCAAATCAATTTAAGCGGAACGATTGGCGATAAACTCAATATCGCAGCCGATTGGAATACGGAGCGTACATTTCAATATGAAAACCAGCTGAAATTAAAATACACTGGTTATGAAGACGAAATTATTCAGAGTATCGAAGCTGGAAACGTATCTCTCCAAACATCGCCTTTGATTGGAGGCAGCGAAGCTCTCTTTGGTATAAAAGCAAATTTCCAGATGGGACCATTGAAGCTCACTGCACTGGCTTCACAGAAAAAGGGCGAAACTCAGGAAGTCTCCGTTAGTGGAGGTTCGAAATCGCAGGAGTTTCAAATTCATGCATACGATTATTCGCCGAATCATTTCTTTGTCCACGAAATTTACACCGACCCGAATCTAAATGTTTTTAATCGATATTTTAGCAAATTCGTGCCAGAAGTTATCGATTCTCTCAGAATAAAAGAAATTGAAGTCTGGAAAACTTATACTGGTTTATATAATCCGAATGAAAGAAAAGGTCATGCGTTTATCGATTTACGACCACGAAAAGCAAATGAAAAATATGACGATTTAAGAAATACAGTAGAGCAAACGATAAGTGGAGTTCAGGAAATTGGAGTCCGTTGGATTAAGTTGCAGGAAAATGTTGATTACGAAGTTCATCCCGAAACGGGTTTTATTAGTTTTAAAACTCAAATTCAACAGCAAGAAGCAATTGCAGTGGCATTTCGAAGGGAAGGTCTCACCGCTTCGCCCGACGATGATGTTTATTACGGTGAATTCCTTAAAGATGTTGCTGCCGACAGTTCCGCAAATATTGTTCTATTGCTTGTTAAACCTCCAAATCTTCAGCCACAATTCAAAAAGGCTTGGAAGCTGCAACTAAAGAATATTTATGCAATTGGAGGGAGAGATATAAACAAGGAAGGATTTAAACTCGATATAAAATATCAATTTGAAGGAGGCGAAGCACAAAGCGATTATAACGGAATTAAGTTAATACAGGCATTTGGATTCGATAAAACAGACGAAAGCGGTACAGGAGGTCCCGACGGTGCTTTCGATTTTATTCCCGGCAAAACTATTATAAAATCTACAGGCGAAATAATTTTCCCGGTTCTTGAACCTTTCGGTAAAGATTTGCCCTCTGATTTGCCTTCCGATTTACGTTATGATGCTGTCTATGACACAACAGTTAACTTTGCTCGTCAGGATAGAGCCAAAGATAAATTTTTAGTTACAGGTGAATATACCGCTTCGGTAACATCTTCATATAATATCGGATTCAATGTAGTTGAAAATTCCGTAAAAGTTCTCTTAAACGGTAATGCATTGACAGAAGGCGTCGATTACACTGTCGATTATAACATCGGTCAGGTTATTATCAGGAAACCCGAAGCTCTTGTGCCTGGTGCCGATTTGAAAATAACTTACGAACAGAACGATTTATTCCAGATGGCTTCCAAAACTCTCGTAGGACTACGCGGCTTGTATGAAATTGACCGTAATACTTCTTTGGGATTTTCATTTCTGAATTTGAATCAACAGACACTTAGTGATAAAGTTAGAATTGGCGAAGAACCACTGAACAATTCCATATTCGGACTCGATTTTAAAACAAGTCTCGATATGCCATTTCTCACAAAAGCAATTGATTATGTTATTCCAACCAGTACAATTTCCAAACTTACATTAAATGCCGAATATGCGTACATGAGTCCCGACCCGAATACGAAAAAAAGTACGATAGAAAGCGACGAAGGTAAAAGTATAGCATATATTGACGATTTCGAAGGTGCAAAGAGAATTATTCCACTGGGTATGCAATACGGAGCATGGAAAGATATCAGTGTTCCAAATGGACTGCCATTTATCGATGCTCTACCAGAAATCGAAAGAATGAATTATAAAGCTAAGGCTTATTGGTTCAATCGTACGCCGTCGGATGTTACAATTTACGATTTATATGGTAATCGAAAACAAGCTGCACCGGACCAAAGTCTAATTACAGCTCTAGATTTTGTCTACATTCCTGATAAAGCAGGTGCTTATAACTGGAATCCCGATTTGAGCGATAAAAAGAAAAACTGGGCTGGTATGATGAAGCTTTTATCGACGACTGCTAATAATCTCATCGAAGAAAATATTGAATTCATCGAATTTTGGGTTAAAATTGAGAACGCTCCGACGGACTTAAAGTTGAATATCGATTTAGGACAAATAAGCGAAGATATAATCCCAAATGGTCAGTTAGATACTGAAGACAAAAACTTCAATGATCTTATTGATGAAGGAGAAGACACAGGAATTGACGGCTGGATTGACGCACAGGAACCCAATTACGACTCTGCGACAAATCCCGACCCAAGCGGTGACAACTATTCCTTCCAGTTTACTAAAAATCCCGATTACACACAAATTAACGGAACTCAGGGGAATGCAGTGTCAATTGATATTGGAAGATTGCCGGATTCCGAAGACCTCAACCATAATTTTACGTTGGACCGTGTAAACAGTTACTTCCGCTATGAAATTCCGTTAGATACAAACAGAGCCAATCCTTTTATTCAGGGGGGGGGAGATAATGCCGGCTGGTATCTCTTCCGGATACCTTTAAAAGATTACGTAGAAAAATACGGCGATCCAAGTTTCTCGGTTGTCGAAACCATTAGATTTTGGGTCTCAGGTACAGACAGTCCTGTCCATATTAGATTTGCAGAAATGAATCTCGTTGGTAATCAATGGCAGAAAGTGCTTGAACCACCGCGCGTAACAAACGACGATACAGTTTTAACTGTCTCAGTTGTTAACGTGGAAGACAATCCTGAATATCATTCTCCTCCGGGCGTTCATCGTGAAAGAGACAGAAGCCAACCCGATTATGAGATTTTCAAAAATGAACAGTCGCTCGAACTCGTTCTAAAAAATCTGGAAGACGGCGATAAAAGAGAAGTGGTAAAATATCTTTATAAACCTCTCGATGTCTTTAATTATAAACAAATGAAATTGTTCGTACACGCCGATGAAAATGATATGCCGGGTAGTGTGACTTATTATGAAAGTCCAGAAAATTATTCCTCAGAAGTTTATATTAGATTTGGCTCCGATTCGTTAAACTTCTACGAGTACCGCCAGCCTTTAAAAAGTGACATAGATAACAGAAATTGGAATGAAGTGAAAATTGTATTCTCGGAACTTACTGCTATAAAACAAAGACGCGACAGTTCGAATATTAATAAAGTCTATAGAGTTCCCGTAGGGGGTAAAGAAGGACATACCTATGGAATCAGAGGTAACCCCACATTAACAAGAGTTTCTTTTTTTACAATTGGGATAATAAATCCAGCTGATAAAGGAAGGCAGGGCGAGAAAATCTCCGGCAGCGTCTGGATTAACGAATTGAGAGTGCTCGAAGCCGACGATACTCCTGGATGGGCTTACAGCGTTGCAGGTACTTTCGGTCTTGCAGACGTTATGAAAGTAAGTTTCAATGCAAGTCAAACAAATCCATATTTCCACAAATTAACCGATCGCTTTGGCACCCGTAACGAAGCAATTTCGTGGGGTGTTTCAGTCGATTTTGATTTACTTAAACTTATTCCTCTTAATCTTGCAGGCAGTAACTTCAGAATTGTTTATTCACGCAACGAAAGAAGACAGAATCCGCTTTTCAAACCCGGAACAGATATAAAAGTTTCCGAAGCTCAAACGCAGTTAAGGCAAGCTCTTACTGAACAAAACTGGGACAGCCAGGCAATTGAGGATTCTATTAGCGAATTTATTAATTCGACGAGAACATACAGTTTTTCCGAATCGTGGTCTTTATCAAATATAAAATTCAAAGTACCGACTGATATCTGGTACATCCGCGATTTAATTAATAATCTCACATTCAGTTTTAATTACAACAAAACAACAAATACATCTCCAACAATATTAACCAGTAACAGCTGGCAGTGGAACGGAAGTATATCATACTCAGTAAATCTCAGCCGAGAACTTTTCTTCCGACCAGCCGATATTCCGATAATAGGAAGTATATTTGATTTATTGACCGATTACAAAGAAATGAAAGTTTATTTTTTGCCACAGACAATCAGCGCAGGCATAAATACTACGCGCAAACGAAATTATACCGTCAACCGAACCCTTGCAACCAAACCAAATATTCAACGGGATTTTACGGCTTCGCGTAATGCAGGATTTACATGGTCAATCACAGAAGGTGGCCTGCTCAATTTAAGCATTGCATACAACTTCGACGTTCAGTCTTTGCTGGCTTATTTGCTCTTGAAAGACAGTTTGTATGAGCGTTCCGAAAGTGAAATCTGGCGGGATATTTTTAACGGTGAATTTTTTGGAAAGGATTTTAATTACAAGCAAAATTTTGATATCAGGACCAATCCCAAAATACCGACCATCTGGGATTTGAACAGATATATTAATGTAAATGCATCATACGGCGTTTCATACAGCTGGATTTATAATTTCAATCAGGAAGAATTGGGGCGTTCGGCAGGTTATTCCAATAGAATTTCTGCAGGGATGACAGTAAGGCTTAAATCGATTTTTGCGCCACTATTTCAGGAAAGCAATTCCAATCAAACGCCTATGCAACGAAATCAACCATCGCGTGGGACTCGTGGGCAAGGAGCAAGAAGAACAAATGAACAGCGTGGAGTTGACGTCGACAGACAAATTGCTCAGGATAATGCCATTAAAGATTCGTCAATAGTTAAAGATTCACTTGTTTCCAAACTAATGAACGAAACAGAACTTAACGAAGCTCCAGGAACTTTTACAGTAGTATTGGAGTATTTGAAACTCGGAATTAAGTGGTTGTTAATTGACTACGACCAGATTTCATTTAACTTTTCGCAATCAAGCAGTTACACAGGTGGTGGTTTGAAAGGTACGGGTACAGGATTTAATAATTTCTGGGGATTCAAACAATCTCCGAATAACGGTCCATCGAGGCTCTTTATGCTCGGATTCTCAAATGACATCGGTCCACGGTCGCCTTTCGGTAATTTAACGGATAATTATACACATAAAAATGATATCGATATGCGAACTTCGAGACCACTCTGGGAAGGTGCTCAACTCGATATAAGCTGGAAAGTAGGATGGGGAATTAATAAATCGATTAACTTCAAAACTGACGAAAATGGTTTAGCATATGCAGAAGTTTACAATACAACCGGTACATTGAGTCGCTCATTTTTATTTATTCCATTCGGTTTTGGAAACGGCATTTCAAAAGTCCACGAACTTTATAATAAAAATGCTGAGAATCCTACTCAAAGTTTGTCAGATGCATTTGTAAGGGGTTTCGAGACTACTTCGATGTTGGGCAAAATACCGGTACTTTCGAAGTTGTTCAAATATATACCTCGGCCTAACTGGAGCTTCTCCTGGTCGGGTCTTGAAAAATACGAACTCCTGTCGTTTGCAAAAAGAATAACGATAAATCATGCTTATTCTTCTAATTACAGCGAGGGATGGTTAATCAATCCAGATGGGATTCAGGAAATACAAACGCAGAAAATTGATTATTCATTTACTCCGTTATTGGGAATTACTTTCCAATTTGATAATTTATGGGGCGGTTCGTTGCAAAGTACCATAAGATACACTACCAGAAATTCATACTCTCTCGGTTCTTCCACAAGAAATATTACGGAATCGTTTTCTCGAGATATCAATGTTTCTTTGAGTTATTCCAAGAGCGGTTTCGATTTACCATTATTCGGTATATCGTTGAAAAACGACCTGGAAATTTCGATCTCCTACACAAACGGACAAAATTCAACTGTAGTTTATAATATGGATAATTTCAAAGAACAAGGAACGCCACAGGACGGTAAAATTAATACAGTTCTCGAACCAAAGATTAAATATGTAATGAGTTCACGCGTAACTTTATCTATCTTTTACAGAAGGTCGACTATAGAGCCACAGGGTGCTTCACGTGTACCTCCAACTACAACTAACGAAGCAGGAGTGGACGTTAGAATTGCTATTCAATAAAAAAGGATTTGAAATGAGACCCAGCAGAATTTTATGGATCGACGATGAAATTGAACTTTTAAGGTCGCATATAATATTTCTTAATGAAAAAGGTTATGAAGTTGATACTGTCGCCAATGGAAATGACGCAATCGACCAGGTGAAATCGAAAAATTACGACCTGATTTTTCTCGATGAAATGATGCCCGGTATGGGGGGACTCGAAACACTTGCCAGAATAAAAGAAATCAATCCGAATATTCCAGTTGTGATGGTCACAAAAAGTGAAGAAGAATCTCTTATGAACGAAGCCATCGGCAGCAAAATATCGGATTATTTAATCAAACCGGTTGTACCCTCTCAAGTTCTTATGGTCTGCAAAAAAATTCTCGAAAAGAAAAAAATATCGGGCCAGTTTGTAGCCAAAGATTATCTGGAAGATTTCAATTCGATTACGCGCATTTTGATGAACGAACCGAATTACGAGGATTGGATCGACATTAACAATAAACTAATTTATTGGGATATGGAACTCGATATTCACCCTGAGATTGATTTACGTCAAACTTTAAACGAACAAAAAAAAGAATGCAATCGAATCTTTTCCAGATACGTCGAAAAAAATTACAGACATTGGGTTGAAGAAGAAAACGCTCCAGTCTTAACAAATCGAATCCTCGAAAAATCGCTCATCCCCAAAATCGAAACCGAAGGTAATCCTGTATTTCTTTTTGTCATCGACTGCTTGAGAATGGATCAGTGGCTTGTTATGGAAAAACACCTGAAAGATTATTTTAGTATTAAAAAAGAGTATTATTTGTCCATACTACCGACTGCCACTCCATATGCTCGTAATTCGCTGTTTGCCGGCTTATTCCCATCGGAAATCGAAAAATTTTATCCGTCACTCTGGAGCACCGGCAACGACGACGAAAGAAGTATGAATAAATATGAAAAGGAGTTGCTCGAAAATCTTCTGAGAAGAAAAAAAATTAAACTAAGAAATGACCTTCAATATATTAAAATTATCGATCCCGAAGTTGGAAGAACATTTGAACAAAATGTACTTTCATATAAAAATACACATTTAATTGCAGTGGTCGTAAATTTTCTCGACATGATTGCTCACGGCAGGTCAGATTCGCAGATACTAAAAGAAATTGCTCCCGATGAATCTGCATATAGATCTCTTACCGAAAGCTGGTTTAAGTATTCGTATCTTTTCAACGCCTTGAAAGCCATTTCGAATATTCCAAAAGTAAAAGTAGTCATAACAACTGACCACGGAAGTATAAGAACAATGCGTGGTGCCAAAGTGCTCGGTGATCGGGAAGCCTCAACAAATCTAAGATTTAAATTCGGAAGGAATTTGAAAGTGGACGATAAACATGCTGTCTACATTAAAGATCCGTCCGACTACCGCTTACCCAAAAGAGGCGTTACTATAAGTTATATAATTGCAAAAGAAGATTATTATTTCGTTTACCCGACAGAATATCATAAATATTTGAGTTACTATAAAGATAGTTTCCAACACGGAGGCATCTCGATGGAAGAAATGATTTTGCCTATCGTAACCCTCGAGAATAGATAAAATGAAACTTCCATACGAAAAAATAGTAAATTCCGAATCCGACACGTGCAGCGTGGCTGCGGAGTTTATAAAATTACTTAAACCCGGTTCAATAGTATCAATGAAAGGCAACCTGGGTGCCGGCAAAACTTTTTTTGTAAATTGCGTATGTAATAATCTGGGAATAATAGACCAAACAACGAGTCCGAGTTTCTCGTTGGTAAATATTTATGAAGGTAAATATCGAATTTATCATTTTGATTTTTACAGAATTAAAAAACTGGAAGAACTTTACGACATCGGTTTCGAAGATTATTTGAATGACGAAAACTCAATTATCTTTATCGAATGGGCTGAACTCTGGAGTGAAATTCTGCCTGAAAATTATTTAATTGTAGAAATTAATAATGTCGACGAAAAAGAAAACGGGAAAAGAATAATTAAAATCTACGAGAATGAAAAATAGCAAGCCGATATTGGGCATCGAAACTTCTGGCGAAGTATGCAGTGTCGCTTTTTACAACAATGACAACGATGCGTTTGAATTAAACTTTCTAAGAAAGAATATTCATTCTGAGAAAATTTTCAATATGATCGAATATGGTCGTGCAAATTTCGGGATTCAGCTTTCGGATATCGATTCGATCGCCATATCTTTCGGACCAGGTTCTTTCACAGGACTGAGGATTGGAATGACTGTTGCAAAATCAATGGCAATGGGATTGAAAAAGCCAATTATTCCAGTACCTACCTTCGATGCAGCTGCACTTCAATTAAGTCTGAATCTATCTGAGAAAATAAAATTCTGCATATTAAAAAAGGCGAGTATTAACGATTTTTACTATGCTAAGTTTTTATCCGACGGAAATACTTATCAGGTTATAGACAACTTACAGCTAATATTGAAAGAAGAAGTTGAAAAAAAAGTTACAGATGCAGATATTGTGTACGCCGATAATAATAGTTTATCATGTACAAAAAAAATATTAGTCCCAACGGCTTATTATGTTGCTAAATGGGCTAATGAGTTCGGGAAGAAGGTCACGGATTTTGATTATCTCGAACCTTTGTACTTAAAAAAATTCATAACCAGGAGAAAAAATGAAAAGAGTGATTAATCAATTTTTGCTATTATTTTTTTTTACAGGAATAATAATAGCACAGGAAAAAGCTCCAAAGATATTTTCTTCTGAACCGGAATTTGATTTCGGTGAAATAATCGAAGGCGAGACAGTTGAACATGAATTTGCAATTAAGAATAACGGGGAAGGGAAACTTGTAATCGAAAGAGTACGTGCATCCTGCGGATGTACTGCGGCAATGCCAACTAAAAAAGAACTTGAACCTGGCGAGAGCGCAAAAATAAAAGTAAAATTCGATTCAAAAGGGAGATACGGACAACAATACAAGCATGTCTATGTTTTTTCGAACGACCCCGAAAATTCGTATTTAAAACTTACCTTCCGTGCCAATGTTGTGGCAAAATTGTCAAATCAAAATCCTGAACTGGCTCCTAAAATTAAGCTCGAGAAAAACATAATTGATTTTGGAGAATTAGAGGAGGGTTCAGTAAAAGAAACCACAATTAAAATTAAGAATATCGGCAAATCGAAACTTGAAATAAGAGATATAAAAAGTTCGTGCGGTTGTACTGCAGTTTTAATATCTAATTCTGTTATCGAACCCGGTAAAGAAATTGGAATGGAAGTAAAACTCGATACCAAAGGAAGAGAGGGCGCACTGGTAAGAACAGTCTTATTATTCACAAACGACCCTGATAATCCAAAACAAGTAATTACTGTATCTGCAAAAATAATAAGGAAGAGCTGATGCCCTGGTTCAGAAGAAAAAAAGAAAATATCTCGCCCGAAAGTAAAAAGACCGACATCCCTGACGGACAATGGTCAAAATGCAGCGACTGCGGTGAAATTATACACAATAGACAACTGGAATCTAATTTATGGGTTTGTCCTAAATGTAATTATCATTTTAGAATTGGAAGCGACCAGTATATTTCCATTATTCTTGATAAAGGTACATTCAAAGAATATGACAAAAAGATGATTTCCGCTAACCCGCTTCAATTCGAGGACACAAAAAAATATACCGACCGTATTAGTGAGACAATTAAGAAAACAGGTCTGAATGACGCAGTTATAACGGGGACGGGAAAAATTAACGGTATAAAATCAGCTATTGCAGTGATGGATTTTCGTTTTATTGGTGGAAGTATGGGCTCGGTAGTGGGAGAAAAGATTGCTCGCATTACAGATGTTGCCTATCAAAATAAAATTCCGCTCATAATTGTTAGTCAGAGTGGTGGAGCAAGAATGATGGAAGGAGCATTTTCGTTGATGCAGATGGCTAAAACAAGTTCACGCTTAGCCAGATTGTCTGATGCAGGGATTCCCTATATTTCAGTTTTATCGGATCCTACAACCGGAGGAGTTACTGCAAGTTTTGCCATGTTGGGCGATGTGATTATTGCCGAACCAAAGGCGTTAATTGGATTTGCTGGACCGCGTGTCATTAAACAAACAATTGGTAAAGATCTGCCCGAAGGTTTCCAGCGCTCCGAGTTCCTTTTAGAAAATGGCTTCGTCGATTTTATAGTTAATAGAAAAGAGCTGAAAGATAAACTGACATTGTTAATTGACTATTTGACCTGATTACTTTCGAAACTTTTTTAATAATTTTGAAATTATTTCAAGTGCGTATTCGATTTCTTCGCCAGTATTTTGACTTCCGAATGAAAATCGTATAGTGCCAGTTACATCCTCATATTTCATGCCTGTGCTCAATAAAACATGAGAAGGCTTAAGAGTGCCTGAAGTACAGGCAGCTCCGCTCGATACAGCTATGCCATTTATATCAAGATACATTAGAATTGCTTCTGTATCGTTGTTGTAATAATCTGATAAAAGAGTAATGCTCGTGATGAAAGGGAAATGCTGCGGTTCACCGTTGACAATAAAACTATTGTCGTTTAACGATTCCAAGCCTGCAAGAAATTTTCTTTGTAAAGATTTTGCATGTTCATAATTCTCTTTCATTTCGTTTGAAGCAATTTTTACAGCTTCGGCAAATCCAACAATTGCAGGAACGTTTTCCGTTCCACCCCTTCGATTCCTTTCCTGTGCGCCTCCGTATATTAAAGGTGAAATGGGTGTGCCCGATTTTACATAAGCAAACCCGATTCCTTTCGGACCTCTGATTTTATGGGCAGATGCAGTGAACGCATCTACGCCCAATTCTTTGACATCGATAGTAATTTTTCCAAAACTCTGGACCCCATCTGTGTGCAGACAAACATTCGTCGGTTTTTGCTCTGATAGATGTTTTATGTTGTTAATAACGCCTGTTTCGTTATTGATGTGTATGATTGAAATTAACGACGTGTCGTCGTCAATTAATCCTGTTACATTTTCAATTGGAACAGAAGTAGTTTTCTCGATGGCAGATTTACGAATAGTAAAACCTTCGTTTGCCAGTTTATCGCATGTTTCCAGTACTGAATGGTGTTCGGACAACGATGTAATTATACTTTTTCTGCCTGATTCGATGTATTCCGTTTTGCTAATTCCTGACAAGACAAAGTTATTAGCTTCGGTTCCGGAACTCGTAAAGTAGATTTCGCCTGGTTTACAATTAATAAATTCAGCAATAATTTCGCGTGCTTCTTCGACAGCAACACGAGCTTTTCTCCCAAATGAATGAATTGATGAAGGATTTCCATAATATTCATTCAAATAAGGGAGCATTTTTTCAATTACTCTCTTATCCATTGGAGTGGTTGCTGCATTGTCGAGATATATTTTCCTCACTTGACTGCCTTTCAGTTATCTTAGACTTACATCTCCGTAATGAATTTTTTCAATTTTGTCTTCTGATTTCAGCATTAAATATCCCTCCTCGTCGATATCGTCAAATACCCCGACTAAAGTTTTATTGTCCTGAATAATTTTAACTCTTTCGCCTATCATTTTGCAGCGTTCACGCCAATCGTTTAAAATTTTGTTTGAATTTTCGAATGCTGTTGCCAGTAAATTTTCGAATATATTTAAAACTTCGCTCAGAAGACGCTCACGACTTACAATCGATTTAAATTCCTTTCTGACTGAAGTCGGCTGTATTTCGAATTTGCCTGGAAAATTTGGCTGATTTACGTTGATGCCGATTCCCACTACGAGTTTCTCGATTTTTTTCCCTTTTGATACCGATTCCAGCAATATACCTGCTATCTTCCTTTTATTTACCAGGACATCATTAGGCCATTTCAGTTCAATGTTTAGCTGGTATAAATTTTCAAGCGCCTGAGCTACCGAAAGGGAGGAAAGCAAATTAATTATGTTAATTTTTTTTTCAGGATAATTTTGTTTGAGTAATATTGAAAAAGTAAGATTCTGCGCGGCATTGCTTATCCATTCTCGGTTTTTTCTCCCTTTACCGTGTGTCTGAAACTCAGCCATCAGTACGGTACCATGCTGATTGAAGTCTTTGGATTTCAAAAGAAGGTCGTTTGTCGACTCAACTTCGTCGCAATAAACAAAATTACGTCCTATAATTTCTGTGTCGAGCTTAATATCGAATTCTTCAATATTAAACACTTTATACCTCCGTAATTTCTTGTGAATATTTGACGGGCATTTTTGCCATAATTACAAAATATGCTCAATTCTGACTGCAATATGTCATTGTTACAGAAATTGTTAATTTTTATGAAAATTCTTGTAACTTATTATATTTCAATAAATTGTGTAATATTTAATGTTTGGCGCATATCTTGTACTATATAAAACGAAAATATGTAAAACCAATAAAAGGAGGTGATAACTATGACACTCGTAAAATTTGAACCTTTGAAAGAACTCGAAACCTTACATGACAGAATACAGAGATATTTTGAAGATTTCACCAACTTCGGTTTTACATTAGCCGATAATTTTAATCCGCGTATCGACATTTCTAAAGATAACGAATCAATTAATGTAGTTGCCGAAATTCCTGGCGTAAAAAAAGAAAATGTAAAAATTACACTGCAAGATAACATTTTAACGATAGAAGGTGAAAAGAAAAAAGAAGAAGAAAAAAAAGAGAAAAATTATTATCGCTCCGAGCGTGTATTCGGTAGCTTCAAGAGGTCATTTACGCTTCCGGCAGATGTTGATACCGACAATGTTGAAGCTAAGTTTGAAAATGGAATGCTCAGCATCAAAATGAAAAAATTGAATCCAAAACCAAAGAAAGAAAAAGTAATAGAGTTGAAGTAATTCACTTCAACTCTATTTTTTCTTATGGTAATTACTAAAACATTATAAATAAGAGGAGAATAAAATGGGAAAAATTATTGGAATTGATCTGGGTACTACAAATTCGTGTGTTGCTGTAATGGAAGGCAACGAACCAGTAGTTATACCTAATTCTGAGGGTGGAAGAACTACTCCATCTGTAGTCGCATTTACTAAAAATGGTGAAATTCTTGTAGGACAACCTGCAAAACGACAGGCTATTACAAATCCAAAGAATACCGTTTTTTCGATTAAACGTTTTATGGGAAGACGTATTAATGAAGTCCAACAGGAGATAAAAGAAGTTCCTTATGAAGTTACTGGTTCGGATAATGGCTCTGCACGTGTTAGGATTGGAGATCGACTTTATTCTCCGCCTGAAATTTCTGCCATGATTTTGCAGAAGATGAAAAAAACCGCAGAAGACTATCTCGGACAGGAAGTAACAGAAGCTGTTATTACTGTGCCTGCTTATTTTAACGATGCTCAAAGACAGGCTACGAAAGACGCTGGTGAAATTGCAGGACTGAAAGTAAAAAGAATTATAAACGAGCCTACAGCCGCTGCTCTGGCTTACGGTCTCGATAAAAAGCATAAAGACCAGATAGTAGCAGTTTATGATTTAGGTGGTGGTACATTCGATATTTCGATACTTCAAATTGGCGAAGGTGTTTTCGAGGTTAAATCGACCAATGGTGACACACATCTTGGCGGAGACGATTTTGACCAGCGTTTGATCAATTACCTTGCAGACGAATTCCAGAAACAAGAAGGAATCGATCTCAGGAAAGATCCGATGGCTTTGCAACGCCTGAAGGAAGCAGCTGAAAAAGCCAAGATCGAACTTTCATCGTCAGCTCAAACAGATGTAAATTTACCGTTTATTACCGCAACCCAAGATGGACCTAAACACCTTAACATTACAATTACAAGGGCTAAATTTGAACAGTTAATCGACGACCTGATTCAAAAGACAATTGAGCCGTGTGAAAAAGCAATGAAAGACGCTGGTGTAACCCCTTCACAAATCGATGAAGTAATACTTGTAGGTGGTTCTACCCGTGTCCCAAAAGTTCAGGAAATTGTCAAGAAAATATTCGGGAAAGAACCTCATAAAGGGGTTAATCCAGATGAAGTAGTAGCTGTAGGTGCTGCAATCCAAGGAGGTGTTCTTGCAGGCGACGTTAAAGATGTTCTCTTACTCGACGTTACTCCGCTTTCACTCGGTATCGAAACCTTGGGCGGTGTAATGACTGTATTAATCCCTGCTAATACAACAATTCCAACGCGCAAAAGTGAAATATTCTCGACGGCTGCCGACAATCAGCCTTCTGTGGAAATACATGTACTACAAGGCGAACGTCCAATGGCTGCAGACAATAGAACACTCGGGCGATTCCATCTCGATGGAATTCCACCAGCACCCAGAGGAATTCCACAGATTGAAGTTACATTCGATATCGATGCGAACGGTATTTTGCATGTATCTGCTAAAGACAAAGCAACAAATAAAGAACAAAGTATACGAATTACATCATCAAGTGGTTTAACGAAAGATGAAATCGAAAAGATGAAGCAAGAAGCCAAGTCTCACGCAGCCGAGGATAAGAAAAAGAAAGAAGCCGCCGAAATTAGAAATAACGCAGACAATCTGGTATTCCAAACGAAAAAACAGATCAACGAATTGGGTGATAAATTGCCTGCTGACAAGAAAAGTAGACTCGAAAGCGAAATTCAGAAAGTCGAAGACGCTTTGAAATCTAATGATGTTAACCAGATTAAATCAGCCACAGACAGCTTAACAAAAGTCTGGAACGAAATTGCTCAAACACTCTATCAGCAGCAAAGCCAGCCTGGAGCACAACAAGCACCAGGTGATGGAAGTGCTAAATCCGAACCCAAAACAGAAGGAAATGTTGAAGATGCTTCGTATGAAGTGGTCGATGATGATAAATAAAAAAGTTTAATAATAAAAAAAGGAGGTGATAACTATGGCAGAAACAAAAGATGTAATGGAAGTTCAGAGCCACACTCAGAAGAGCTGGGAAGAAGCACTCGAAAAAGAATCGTGGGTTGCTCCCTTAGTTGATATCTACGAAACTGATAACGATTTTTATCTCAATGCTTATTTACCCGGCGTTTCAAAAGATAATCTTAAAATTAAACTTGAAGACGAACAACTCATAATTATGGGTAGAATCAATTTCGATGAAGCAGTTAATAGAAAATACGTTTTGAAAGAAACCGAAACCGGCAATTTCTACCGTAGCTTCAAAATTGGCGATTCTATCGACGAATCAAATATCGAAGCTCGTCTTGAAAACGGTATACTCGAAGTCAAACTGCCGAAACACGAAAGGATAAAACCCAGAACGATTGAAATAAAATAAGATTAAAAAAGGCTGCTTCAGGCAGCCTTTTTTATTGAATTAATCCTTCCTCCTTAATATGTTTAACTGCTATGAAAATTCGTTATATCATTCTTTCAGTTCTTTTGCTCGGAGTAATTATACATTATTCCGAAGAAAAATTTTTATTTGATATTCACTATTCGTATGATAATCAGGTGTACGATGATGGATTAATAGCTTCAGAAACTAAAAATTTTATTCCCGTTGCAAATTACTCATTCAATATAAATTACGACCCGATTGATAACCTTACAATTGTCAGTGAAGAAATTTACTGGATTAATAGAACTAAATTCCCGACTAACGAAATTTATCTTCACTTATATCCAAACGCTTATAGCAACAATAACACTTTTTTTGCGCAAGCTTATCATCTAAATAAAATGAATATGACTCGGGTAGAAATCGAGTCGATAAAAGCAGAAGGCTTAAAGAAATATCTTGTTTTTGTTAATCCGGAAATTGTCAATCCGCACGATAGTACAGTAGCAAAATTTACACTCGAAAAAACGGCAAATCCGGGGGACACTGTCAGAATCGAAATCAAATACAAGCTAAGAATTCCTGTATCGGTTAAAAGGCTTGGTACGGCAAGAGGACGGAATTTTGATTTTATTTCTCAATGGTATCCCAAAATTGGCGTCTTCGAGAATGGCAAATGGACCTGTAGTTCGTATTATCCGTATTTGAACTATTATTCAGATTTCGGTCTATACAAATTGACTATTACAATTCCAGCGAACTTTATATTGATAGCTAACGGCGAAATTACTGATGTGCATGAAAAAGAAGGCTACAAGACGTATAAAGTAGTTCAGGCTGGAATACACGACATTGTATGGGCTGTTACAGACCATATCGAATATGAAAAAACATATTATAAAAGAAAGGATGGCACAATTGTTAATGTAAATCTTTTTATACAACCGGAGAGGCGTAAATTTAAAGACAGATACAGACAGGCTGTAATTAATTGTTTGACTTATTTCGAAGATAAAGTTGGAAGCTATCCTTATAGTAATCTGAGCCTTGTTGATGTACCGCGTACTTCTGCTTCGAGTGGGATGGAATATCCCGCATTGTTCACTGTGAGTGCTGAATTATTCTCACCTGAAAAGATTGGCTGGCCTGAATATCTGGTTGCACATGAATTCGCACACCAATATTTCCAGGGAATAATTGCAAATAATGAAGTATACGAAGCATGGCTCGACGAAGGTTTCGCCTCGTATTTTGCCACTAAATTTATGTACAAATATTACCCTGAAATCTACGCTTATTTCCGCATTGCCAAATTTATCCCCGTTTTCGGTCTGAATTTCCTCTCTTATGGTGAAATACCAATTATTTATACTGTAGCTGATATACCAATAAACCTTGGAGCCCAAAGCGCAGCCAATTACTACAGAAATCCAACAATCGGTTCTATTTCCGACCTCTCATTTACTCATCCCACCAAACTTGCCTATGTGGTCAATTCGTATTCAAAACCGGAATTGATGCTTCATACACTCGAAAGGTATCTCGGTACTGATAGAATGGAAAAAATAATTAAAGAATATTACAATGCATATAAATTCAAACACGTTACAGCAAACGATTTTATTAATCTTGTCAAACAATTTTCCGATGAAGAAATTGATTGGTTCTTCAAAGAATTTTATGCCGATTCAAAAATTTTCGATTACAGTATTACAGCTGTCAACAAAGTTAGTAATAATCGATATGCTGTTACGGCTGAACGCAAAGGCGATGGATTCTTTAAAAACGATATCGCATTTTACACAGAAAACGACACATTGTACACGAGATGGGAAAACGAATCGAGGTGGAAAATATTTTATTTCGAAACTGATGACATAGTACTTGGTGCGGAAATAGACCCTTACCGAAAAAATCTTCTTGATATAAATTTTGCAAATAATTCGTATATGATTAAAAAAAGGTATTGGGCTTCCTTATCGATTTCAGCACGCTGGTTTTTTTGGGTGCAAAACGCTTTGATAATTCTCGGGAGTATCGGATGAAATTGACTATAAAGGATGCCCTCATTCAGGCTTTTAGACTTGTATTCTATAATATAAAATTTGTCATTTTACTATGGATTACAAATTCCGCATTCGCACTCTTGACAAGTGTGGTAATTTTCACTTTACTTGAAAACAGCTTAAGTCATTCCATCATTAGTGACCAGTTAAATCAACAGTTTGATTATTTCTGGTTTGTTCAGTTTCAGAGTCTCTATAAAACTCAACTTGGACAAATTCCATTGCTCATTTATATCGTTGTTGTTATTTATACCTTGATTCAGACATTTTACCTCGGAGGACTGATTTCTGTTTTTAATAACAACGGAAAAAACCATATGGTTGATTTTTTTTACGGTGGGGTGAAGTATTTCTTTCGTTTTTTCAAGGTACTACTGGTTTCGACTTTATTATACGCTCTGACATTTATACTTAACGACTATCTGGGAAAATTAATTTCATTTTTTTTCCGCAATTCAGAAAATGTCATGGCAGAATTTCTAATACGGAGTCTGAGATATTCATTCCTTATATTTTTAATTGGTATAAACTCAATAGTATCAGATTATACTAAAGTATCTCTTGCTCTCAACGATAAATATGAAATATTCAAATACATTTTTAGGGCAGCACATTTTATTTATAAAAATTTCAGAATTATCTTCATTGTATTTTTTATAATTGCACTAATTGGGGCAGGGGGAGCTCTGCTTTATAACGCAATTGTCTACTTTTTGCCACGTACTCCATACTACTTTTTGGCAATTGCCTTTCTTCTTCAACAAATCTTAATTATTTTTCGATTGTTGATTCGAATGTATTTTTATGCCAGCGAAGTTTTGTTATACAAAGACTTAAGCGCTGAAGTCATAAACAAATTATAAACAGAAGGAGTTCTTATGGCTGTTTTACCGATTAAAATTTATGGAAGTAAAATACTCAGACAGAAGACAAAAAAAATCGATCAGATAGATGATACTGTTATTGATAATATCCGAAATATGTTTGAAACGATGCGCAGAGCATACGGAATAGGTCTGGCAGCAAATCAGGTCGGAATAGATAACTCCTTTTTTGTCATCGATTTAAAAGAAGTGGAAGGATACGAAAAATTCAAACCACTTGTAATGATTAACCCAGAAATAATTGAAGAATCGGACGAATATGTCTCGATGGAAGAAGGTTGCCTGAGTTTACCGACTTTACATGCTGAGGTCGAAAGACCAAAAGAAATTAAAGTACGTTATCTTGACACAGACGAAAATATACAGGAAATGGAAGCTTCTGATCTGCTGGCTCGCGTTATACTTCATGAGTACGACCATTTAATTGGCAAAATGATTCCCGACAGAGTTGCCGACGATGTAAGGAAGCAATTGAAAGAACAACTCGAAAAAATTCGCAAAAAAGAAATTAAAACTGATTATCCGGTGTCGGATTAGTTACTTGGAGGAGATAGTTGAATTTAGTATTTATGGGCACACCCGATTTTGCCGTCCCATCTCTGGAACGACTTATTGAAAGTCCACATAAAGTTAAACTTGTTATTACTGCACCGGATAAAGAAAGAGGGAGAGGTCGTATTGTAACGCCAACTCCAGTCAAAGAAGTTGCACTCAAGCATAATATCGAAGTAATAACACCTGCAAATTTATCAGATGATTCTTTCATAGAACACCTTCAAAATGCACAAGCAGATTTATTTGTGGTCGTAGCATTTCGAATTCTACCAGAAAAGGTTTTTACAATTCCACCGTCCAGCACCATTAATCTACATGGTTCACTTTTACCTAGGTACAGAGGCGCAGCCCCAATCCAATGGGCATTAATAAACGGGGACACAGAAACGGGATTGACAACTTTTTTTATCGATAAAAATGTTGACACCGGCAATATCATTCTTCAACAAAAAATAAAAATCGAAGATGACGACGACTATGGTTCTTTATACAATAAAATGAAAAAAGAAGGAGCTGAACTTCTCCTAAAAACAGTCGATTTAATTGAGACCGGTAATTACACTCTCCAAAAGCAGGATTCGGCTCGAGTTACAATGGCTCCCAAAATTACGAAAGAATTATGTCGTCTTGACTGGAATAAACCAGCTAAGAAAATTCATAATTTGATTAGAGGACTTTCACCCCAACCTGGTGCTTATTTCATACTTAATGATAAAGTCTATAAAGTTTATAAATCAGCTGTAGTAAACGAACCGGTACTTAGACCAGCTGAAATACTTCAGACAAAAAAGGAAATATTTGTCGGTACAGGAGAAGGTACTCTGCAGATACTTCAAATTAAACCCGAAGGAAGAAAAATCATGACTTCGGAGGAATTCTTAAGAGGCTATTCATTAATTTAACGGAAATAATATGAGAAATTTTTGTTATCAAAATATTCTTGATGCAATTGGCAGAACACCAATAGTAAAATTAAACAACATTTCCAGGAATCTTAAAGCAGATATTTATGCAAAGCTTGAATTTATGAATCCAGGTGGAAGTATAAAAGACAGAATTGCCAGGTATATGATTGAAAAAGCTGAAAAGGAAGGTAAAATTAAACCCGGCGATACTATTATCGAAAATTCATCCGGCAATACAGCTCTCGGTCTGGCTATTGTTTGTCGTCAAAAAGGATATAATTTGAAAATCGTAATCCGGGATACCACAAGTAAAGAAAAAATTAAAATGCTCGAAATTCTCGGTGTCGACGTAATAAAAGTTGATGCAAACTTACCCCCGGAAGATCCTTATTCGTATAACAACTATGCACTCAATTATGTAAAGGCTAATCCTTCGGTTTATTACATAGACCAGCATAATAATCTCGATAATAATGGAGCTCATTATATGACCACCGGCCCTGAAATATGGGAGCAGATGGAAGGTAAAGTCGACTATTTAATCGGGGCATTCGGCACTGGAGGTACAATCTCTGGAACAGGTAGATTCCTAAAAGAAAAAAATCCTGAAATTAAAGTCATCGGTGTCGACCCGGTAGGCTCTGTATTTTATGATTATTTCAAAAATAAAAAATTGATAAAGCCCTCGCGATATTTAATTGAAGGGATGGGTGACGAGTTCATAATTAAAACTGCTCAATTCCAGTATCTCGATGATATGTATCAGGTGGATGACAAAAAAGCTTTTGGCTGGACTAAAAAGCTGGCTTTTGAAGAAGGTATAATTGCAGGTGGTTCGAGCGGAGCCAATGTCTGGGCTGCAGTTAAATTAGCCCGTGAAATCGATAAACCGGCAAATATTGTTACAATTATTTGCGATAGTGGATATAAATACTTTTCTACCATTTACAACGACGATTGGCTCAAGGAAAACAATCTATTATAAATATAGGCAAGCGTTAAAATTGAGAGATTTTATTCATTAAAAATTAATTTACGGTTTCACCTTCTTAGATAGATAAAATAATTTCTTTCAAATAACGCGAAGTAAAATTAATTTGTAATTATTTTTATGATGTATATTCCGTTGACCAACTTTTTAGAACTTCTCAATTTGTAAGTGCACACAACTTGCCTGTAGAAATCGATACAACTTCATCTACTTTTCGTAAAAATGAAGTAGCTGGTTGTAACAGGCTGCCTTTTTACGATTGATGACGACGTTTATAAAAATGTTTTATTTTCACTTTTAAGATAAAATCTTCTCCATAGATTCGAATTTTATAAGACCGACATAATATATGCCTTTAATATTACAGCGTGTACTTAATAAATTATTCTAATTCCATTTTTATAGTATGCTGGGATTACATAATTTAAGGGTAAGAAAAAAATAGGAGTGTGTCATGTCAAACGAAAAAAAGAAAAACCAGATATTCGATGAATCGAAATATTCGATGGCTACCCGTTTAATCTACGGAAAATACACGACTGATAAATGGGATTACGCACATCATGTAACCGCGCCAATTTCGTCGTCTACTACGTTTCGACTCGATTCAGTAGAAAGGGGAGCGCAGGGTTTCTCACAGTTTGCAAATACAAGAATATTTGGGGAAGGTCAACCGATTTTTATATACGATCGGCTGGGCGAACCAAATAAAGACATGCTAGAGGAAAATATTGCTTATGTTGAAAAAGGGGAAATTGCCGTTAGTTTTGCAAGTGGAATGAGTTCAATTTCAGCTATTCTTGGAATTCTAACTAAATCGGGCGACGAAATCATTACTCACAATACTTTGTATGGCTGCACTCTCTCGTTGCTAAGTAATTGGTATCCACGGTATAATATCAAATGGAAACCTCTTGACCTGACCAATCCAGAAAATATGTTTACAAAAATAACCGATAAAACCAGAGTAGTCTATTTTGAGACGCCTGCAAATCCCAATCTGGAGATCATCGACATTAAGAAAGTTAGAGAAGTCGTTGATCAAATAAACTCTAATCGGAAACCAGAAGATCACATCCAGATCGTTATCGACAATACATTTGCCACACCGTACTGTCAAAGACCGTTAGAACATGGCGCCGATTTTGTAGTTCAATCGCTTACAAAAGGAATTAGTGGATTTGGTACTGATATGGGTGGAATTGTAATTGGCAGAAAAGAATATCAGGATATGTTGCAACTGTATAGAAAAGATTTTGGAGCTGTGCTCAATCCCAAAAGTGCCTGGTCAATTTTAACTTATGGACTGCCGACGCTTCCTATTAGAATGCAAAAACAAATCGAAACAGCCACAAAAATTGCAGAATTTCTGAACGACCATCACAAAATCGAGTTCGTCAATTACCCTGGATTAAAAAATTTCAAACACTATGAACTGGCCAAAAATCAGATGCTCGACTTTGAAGGTAATTTTGCCCCTGGTAGCTTAATTTATTTCGTCCTCAAAGGGAATTCTCCTCTCGAAAGTAAAAATAACGGCATAAAATTTATGGATTATGTGGCTGAGCATGCTTATACAATGACTCTCGCAGTAAGTTTAGGTCATACAAGAACGTTGATTGAACATCCAGCTTCGATGACTCATTCCGTTGTACCACCGGATGAACTTGCCGACAGGGGAATCGATGCCGGTGGAATCAGGATTGCTGTTGGACTAGAAAATGCAGATGATATAATCCAGGACCTCGACAATTCGTTAAAAGTAATTTAATTGCACGAATGAGAAAGTTTATAAAGGCATTATTTTTTATCAGTATATGTGTTCATGCACAAAATGGCATTAGCCGAAGTTATTATCCAGACGGCAGTATACGCTCGGAAATTTCTTATGTAAACGATATCCTCGACGGAGCTGCCGTTGAATATTATCCTAACGGCAATTTAAAATCTTATAAAGAATTCAGTAACGGACTTCTCCATGGCAGGGTAATCTTTTACTATCCCGATGGTTTAGTCGAAAGAGAATTCAATGTTAAGAACGGGAAAAAGGATGGCACTGAGAGAGTTTACTATGAAAATGGGTCGTTAAAAGAAATCTCTGTCTACGAAGAAGGAAAATTAATTAGAAAAAACCTCTTCGATATCGACCCGAACTATCAACCATCACCAGAAGAATTCCTGGCTGGAAATAAGCAGAATGAAGTGATTAAAAGAAAAAATCAAGAATTAATTTGTGATGCAGAAATTTGTCCGGTCCCGATTGATGGAATTGAATCAATTCAAAAAAATCTAGTCTACCCCGAGCATGCACTCCTTTATGGACTGGAAGGCGAAGTGATACTAATTGCTACCATCGACAAAAACGGAAATGTTAAAGATGTTGAAATTGTAAAAGGTCTTGGACTGGGTTGCGACGAAGCGGCTAAAGATGCAGTCAAAAATACTAAATTTATTCCAGGACAAACTGCCGGTAAACCTGTTGAAAGCAGAGTTACTCTTTATATACAATTTAAAATATTCGACAGAAATCTAATAGCTAAAAATCCTGCAATTTCTAAGAAAGAAAATAAAGCTCAGGTTAATTATGTGCCGGAAAGCTTGACTAAAACTGAAATCCAATGCGACTATGAGGAATGTCCTTATCCGAAGGGCGGATTAAAAAGTATTAACGATAACCTAGAAATTCCTCAAATTGCCAAAAGACTCAAATTGAAAGGTGAAATTATTATTGATGCCGAAATCGATGAATTTGGAATCGTTGTTGATACAAAAATAATTAAAGGTATCGGATATGGCTGCGACGAAGCAGTAGAATCGGCACTATATAAAACACCTTTTCATCCTGCAAAGAATGACGGACGCGAATTAAAATCACGCGTCAGAATCATATTTCCCTTTAGCTACGAGGACTAATACAGATTATTTAAAATATTCTTTAATTCTTCTTCGAGAGCTTTGCCTCTGTTTCTGCCATACCAGAGGTGTAATTCTTTCATAAATTCTTCTTTCGATTTCCCTAGCTTTTTCGCTTGATTAATTAAATCCTGTGCCTCACCTGGACGTGGTCCCCATTGGAACAATTCATTCCCTTCAAAATCGAATGCCACTAATTTCGGTATACTTCTTGAACTGTTCGTCAAATAAAGGTCCATTATATCAAGATTTTTATCCCTCTCGAGTATCTTTAGTTCAATAAGAGAACTACACTTTGCAATCTTGTTTATGTAAGGTAATGTTTGTGCAGAATCTCCACACCAATATTCTGTTAAAACCATCCAGAGTTGAGGTTCAGCAATTTTCTTTATCGCACTGCAGAGTTCCTCATTCACAACATAATTTTTCTCGATTCTTTGCGACCTTTGAAAATTCATCAATAGATAGTTGAGATTAGGATCTTCAATTTCTTGTAAACTGTTTTTTATCATTTCGACTGTTTTTCGAAAATTGTCCATATATTCTTCATATGACATTTCATTATGCGGGCGTTTTTCCAGGAAAAATTTCTTCACCATTAATTCTCCATTTTGATTGTAGTCTTAACAAACGTAATTGTACTCTTTAGTGAACATAATTAAATTCAGAATCCATACATATATTAAAAATTGCAATTTAATAACGGCATATTTATTGACGTAAAAATAGAAAAAAGGAGGTTCTCATGAAAAAGATGATATTCATATTGACCATACTGACACTGACAACAATTTCTTCAGAAGCTTCATATCGGAATCGTCCTCACTTTTATGCGGCTCTCAAACCATATGGTGAATGGATTACTCTTGGTCATAATTTGAATGTATGGAGACCGACTTACGTTCATATTGATTGGAAGCCGTATACAATCGGTCGCTGGAAATGGACTTCGATTGGATGGTACTGGGTATCTTACGAGCCTTATGGAGAAATTGTATATCACTACGGTAGATGGGAATATCATCCTCGCTACGGCTGGATCTGGTTCCCTGATGATGAATGGGCACCAGCTTGGGTCGAGTGGAGATATGACGACGATTATATCGGATGGGCTCCTATACCATATACTTCACATTTCCGTCTGGATATCGATATACACATTTCATTCAAATGGATTACAATTCCGGATTATTGGTGCTTTGTTTCGTACAATCATTTCTATTCAAGGAATATCAAAGATTATATAATTCACGAAAGACACATTAGAAATATTTTTGACAAACCACACTTTAAGAAAAGTCACTTCGATCCACCTCCTAAATACTATATCGAAAAAAGAATGAGGAGCAGCGATTCTTATAAAGAAAAAGAAAGAAGATATATTGGTAACGATAAGCGTGATTACAAAAATCATATTAGAAGAAACGAAGAAGAGGGCGAGCGAAACTACAATGAAAATACACGACGTGACAGGGAAAAAAATATAATCAGAAGAAGATAAGACATTCGATGGCTGCCGGATTATTATTTTAGAATATCGATTAATCTGGCAGCCTCAATTTGCTTTATGCACACCTCTATTTTTATATTGCTTACCTAAAAATAACCCATTGATGAGGAAAAAATCATGGAAAATGAAGCATTGCTCTATTCAGATTTTAAAGATATAAAGTTATTTAAAAGAGGGAAGGTTAGAGATATTTATGATCTCGGAGAATATTTTCTGATTGTTTCTACCGATAGAATATCCGCCTTCGATGTAATAATGAATGAAGGAATTCCAGATAAAGGAAAAGTGTTGAATCTAATTTCAGCTTTCTGGTTTGATTTTACGAAAGATATTGTGGATAATCATCTGGTTACAATAAATGTTGATGAATATCCCGAAATATGCAGGCAGTATAAAGGGATATTAAATGGAAGATCGATGCTTGTCAAAAAAGCCGATTTGATACCACTCGAGTGTATCGTAAGAGGATACATTACTGGTTCCGGTTGGAATGATTACAAAAAGACGGGTAAAGTTTGTGGAATTGAATTGCCAAAAGGATTGGTAGAATCGGAAAAATTACCGGAACCGATTTTTACGCCTTCAACTAAAGCCGAAATCGGTTTGCACGACGAAAACATTACCGAAGAAAATGCTATTAAAATTGTTGGAAAAGAAACATATAATTTTATAAAAAATATTTCACTCAAACTCTACAACAAAGTTGCTGAATACGCACTTTCAAAAGGAATTATTATAGCCGATACAAAAGTAGAATTCGGATACTACGACGGGAAAATTATTTTAATTGACGAGCTATTTACCCCTGATTCGTCGCGTTTCTGGCCACTCGAAAATTACGAAAAAGGGAAATCCCAGAATAGTTTTGATAAACAATACGTAAGAGACTATTTACTTTCGATTAATTTCAATAAGAAACCACCAGCTCCTCATTTACCTGACGAAGTGATTGTAAATACAAGTAAAAAATATTTTGAAGCGCTTAAAATGCTTACCGGTATAGCAGATGTTCCCTGAAAAAGTAAGTATAAACGAAAATACTACTACAATAGATTGGCAGGATGGAAGAATATCTAAGACTAAAAATGCCAATATGAGACCTCTTTGTCCATACGCTTCCTGCCGTGCAAAAGCCGAAAAATTTGGCAAAAATTATATCCCGATTTATTCCAACGAGGAGATTGCATTAGAACGAAGTGAACAGGTAGGTAATTATGCCTTGAAATTTATCTTGAACGACGGCCTTGGTACTGGAATCTATGAATTTAATTATTTACTACAAATCGATGGTCTAGACACCTGATATGATACTCCCGAATCAATTAACGGTATTAAGAATTATTCTAACTCCTCTCTTTTTTTTCTTGTTCTTATCGGGTGAACCTTTCTTAATTCAAATATCGGCTGCAGTTTACATTGTTGCAGCTATTACAGATTGGTATGATGGATGGCTGGCACGGAAATTTAATTATATTACAGAATGGGGTAAGTTCCTCGATCCACTGGCAGATAAAATTCTTACGTCTACCGCATTTCTTGCTCTTGTGCTCGTTGGAATTCTCGAACTCTGGATGGTGCTACTTATTATTTCCAGAGATATTATCATAACAGGTTTGAGAGTCTGGGCTGATTACAAAAAGATTTCGTTTTCTACGAGTAAATCTGCTAAATGGAAAACTTTTTTCCAGATGGCATTTCAGTATTACTTACTTCTGGTCTTTACCCTGCAAAGTTTCGATTCATTTCATAAAGAATATAAATGGCTTTCTGAACTTTTATTAAATCATGAATTTATTTATTATACAATGCTGGTAATTACTATTTTCACCTTTTATACTGGTTTAACATATTTTATTTCAAACTGGTCACTGATAAAGAAAGCAATTGGCAAATAAAATTAACAGTTTAGAAAAATTTATCGGCTCTGGTTGCTTAAGTGGATACTTCCCGTACTTCAGCGGTACCGCAGGAAGTATCATCGCACTTTTAATTTATCTTATTCCTGGATTCGAAAGCCCGGTAATAATGCTCTCATTGATTTCTTTTTTTATTCTTACAGGTCAAAAAATAGCTCTCAAATTCGAAAAGCTTTACGGAAACGACCCAAAAGAATTTACACTCGACGAGTTTATCGGAACCTGGATTTCATTGCTTTTTATACCCAAAATTATTTGGTATATTTTATCTGCATTTATTTTATGGAGACTGTTCGATATATTGAAACCATATCCTATAAAGAGACTGGAAAAAGTGGGCAACGGCTGGGGTGTTATACTGGACGATATACTAGCGGGCTTCTATACTTTTTTATTAATCCATCTATTATTTAATTTATTTTATTAAATTGGATTTTTATTATGAATGCACATCTTATTACTATCGGTGATGAAATTCTAATAGGGCAAGTTATCAACACAAATGCAGCCTATATTGGAGAAAAACTATCTGAACTTAGTATTGATGTTATTGGATCGTCCGTTATGCCTGATAACGAGGATGCTATTTTTAAAGAATTGAAAAGGGCTCTTGATTTTTCTGACCTTGTTATAGTAACGGGTGGACTTGGTCCTACTCACGACGACGTAACACGTAAAGTTATTGTCGATTTTTTTGAGACTGAACTGATTATCGACCAGGATGTACTCAACGACATCAAAAAATTTTTTGAAAAAAGAGGCAGGCAGCTAACCAAAATAAACGAAGAGCAAGCACTTGTACCCAAAATTGCCGTTCCTATTCGAAACAGCCGTGGCACTGCTCCGGGCATCTGGATCGAAAAGGACAATAAAATATTTATTGCAATGCCCGGCGTTCCATACGAAATGTACCTGATGATGGAAAATTTTGTGATTCCAAGACTTAAGGAAAAATTAAGCGGCAGAAAAAAGGTAGTATTGAGAAAAAATCTGCTTACAACAGGAATTCCGGAATCGCATCTATACGAACGCATCGGCGATTTGAATGAATTATTGGGCAATTCTAAAATGGCTTTTCTACCAAATCAATTCGGCGTACGACTAAGAATAACAGTAGAAGATAATGACGAAAATGCTGCCAAGTCCCAAATCGAGGCAATAGAACAAAAATTGAGGACTAAAATAGGTAAGTATATTTACGGAAAAGATGACGAAACATTGGAATCGGTAGTTGCCAAACTTTTTATAGAGAGGGGGCTAACATTAGCAGTGGCAGAATCGTGTACAGGCGGGTATGTAATGCACAGGTTGACCAATATAAGCGGCAGCAGTAAATTCCTTGAAAGAGGCGTAGTCGTATACAGTAACGCTGCAAAAGTAGAATTACTTAAAGTTGATGAGGACGTTATTTCTAAATATGGTGCCGTTAGTATCGAAGTGGCACGACAAATGGCAGAGGGAATAAAATCGATAAGCGGAACGGATATCGGTCTTTCGGTAACTGGTATAATGGGACCTACAGGTGCAACTCAAGATAAACCAGTGGGACTTGTTTATATCGGAATTTGTGACGATACAATTTGTACAGCAAAAGAATTTCGTTTTGGTGACGACAGACTTCTTAATAAAGATCGTACTTCACAGGCAGCTTTAGAGATGTTAAGAAGAAATTTACTCGGTATACCGTATGACGATTAGAACTTTTATTGCCCTTAATTTACCTGAAAATATTTTAAACCGAATAATTGAACTTCGCGACTCCTTCTTTAAAAATACGTCCGAGCTAAGATGGGAAGAGAAAAATAAATTGCATATTACATTAAAATTTTTGGGCGATACCGATGAAAATTTAATCCCCGACATTACCAGTTCACTTTCTGAACTCGTAAAAGAACATTCTCCTATTTCATTAAAGATATCGAATGCTGGACTTTTTTACAGGGATGGCAAACCTACGATTTTATATCTCGATTTTTTAGAGAATGAATATCTCTTAAGAATGTATGAAGAAATTGAAAACTTAATGGAAAAATTTGGTTACAAAAAAGAAAAAAGAAAATTTAAAACGCACTTAACACTTCTTAGAATAAAAAACGATAGGTATTTGAATCAAATTAAAAATTTTACAAATTTTGATATTGATTTACCTGAATTCATATCAGATGAAATTACTTTATACAGGAGTATACTTCAAACGACAGGTTCAGTTTATCAACCGATTGCAAGCTTTAAATTGATTAACAGGAGGGATAATGGCACTTGAAAGAGATGCAAGATTGAAAATTCTCGACGATACAATTGCAAATCTCGAAAAAACTTATGGTAAGGGAACCATAATGAAACTGGGGGATGGTGTAATTAATAAAGTGGAAGCCATCTCTACAGGTTCAATATCGCTCGACTATGCGCTCGGAATTGGAGGCGTTCCGAGAGGCAGAATCATTGAAATATATGGTCCAGAATCTTCTGGTAAAACTACACTATGTTTGCACATAATAGCCGAAGCTCAAAAGCAGGGAGGCATAGCTGCCTTTATTGATGCTGAACATGCGCTCGATGTAAATTATGCGAAACGTCTCGGCGTTGACGTAAGTAATCTATTGCTTTCGCAGCCTGATTTTGGCGAGCAGGCTCTTGAAATTGTCGATACACTTATTAGAAGCAACGCTCTCGACGTAATTGTTGTCGATTCAGTTGCGGCTCTGGTTCCTCGCTCGGAAATCGAAGGCGATATGGGCGATCCTCAAATGGCTGTGCAAGCCCGTTTAATGTCCCAGGCTCTTAGAAAAATTACAGGCGCAATTAGCAAATCGAAAACGTGCGTCATTTTTACAAATCAACTAAGAAGTAAAATCGGCGTTATGTTTGGCAATCCCGAGACTACAACCGGGGGAAATGCACTCAAGTTTTATGCTTCTGTTCGCCTCGATATTCGTAGAATTGCAGCAATCAAAGATTCCAATAATATTATTGGAAACCGAACCAAAGTTAAAATCGTTAAAAGCAAAGTGGCTCCCCCTTTCAAAGAAGTTGAATTCGACATTCTCTACAATGAGGGTATTAGTAAAACAGGAGATTTGATAGACCTTGCCACTGAAATTGGAATACTTAAAAAAAGTGGTGCTTGGTTTACGTATAAAGACGAAAGGTATCAGGGACGCGAACAACTTCGTCAAAAATTACTTGACGATCCAGAACTTCTCGCCGAATTGGAGACTGAAGTTAAAACCTCTCTCGGTATGATTGAAACACAGCCGGAAGAAGAAAATAAAGATGAAGCACAGAAGAAAAAATCAAAATGATCATCAATTCGTTGGTAAGAAAAAACAATAAAGTTAAAATTACTTTCGAGAATTCTTCTTCTTTGTATGTCAATTACAATGTAGTGGTGCAATTTGCCCTGCGTAAAGGGGACGATCTCGACGAAAATAAATTAAATCAGCTCCTTAAAGCCGACGAACTTTTCGAAATTAAAACTGCTGCATACAGTTTAATTGGCAGAAGGGACCACTCTTCTGCCGAAATAAAAAGGAAATTGCTGAAGAAAGGTTTCGACATTAAACTGATTAATGAATTATTAAGTGAACTTACGAACAAGGATTATCTAAACGATTACAACTTCGCACAAAAATATTCCGAAGAAGCGATAACAAAAAAGAAATCGGGTATCATAAAAGTAAGAAATGACCTGATTAAAAGAGGTGTGAGTAACGAAACTATCGAGGATGTATTGAATAACATTGATGAAAATACACTTATCGAAAACGCACGTGAATTACTCAATAAAAAAATCAAATCTTCTGCTTTTATAAACACAGAACCTCACAAAAAGAAACAAAAATTGTTTTCCTATTTGAAATCTAAAGGTTACTCATCTGAGTTGATTATGAAACTCTTGAATGAATACGATTTCTTAGACTACGATTAATTTTGCTTATAACTTTAGACTGTTTATTTTTAAGTTAATATTTAAGGTAAATTTATGTCTGCGTATCGAGGTGTCGACTATCTGGATTTAGATTCACTCCTTTCTGAAGAAGAAATTCTTGTTAGAAATAACATCTATCAATTTGTCCGTCAAGAGGTCATTCCTGTAATCGAAAAACATTATGAAGAAGGCAAGTTTCCTCTCCATTTAGTACCAAAGATGGCTGAACTTGGAATCTTTGGTATTACACTTCCAGAGAAATACGGGTGCGCAAATATGAACAATGTGGTATACGGGCTGGTTATGCAGGAATTAGAAAGAGGCGACAGCGGTATTAGAAGTTTTACTTCAGTACAATCGTCGCTCGTGATGTATCCGATTTATACTTTTGGCTCAGAAAAGCAGAAAGAATATTGGTTGCCTAAATTGGCAAAGGGCGAAGTGATCGGCTGTTTTGGATTAACCGAACCGGACTTTGGTTCAAATCCAGCTGGAATGTTGACAAAAGCAGAAAAAACTGATAATGGTTTTATACTCAATGGTTCAAAAATGTGGATTACCAACGGTTCAATTGCTGATATTGCAATTATCTGGGCTAAACTGGAAGGTAACATCAGAGGTTTCATTGTCGAAAAAGAACGTAAAGGTTTTACTGCTGTCGAAATGAAAGGAAAACATTCATTGCGTGCCTCTGTTACTTCGGAACTGATACTGGACAACGTGGAAATACCTGAAGAAAATTTATTGCCACAATCGATGGGATTAAAATCTGCTCTAATGTGTCTAAATCAAGCGAGATATAGTATAGCGTGGGGTGTTACAGGCGCAATGATTGAATGCTATTTGAGCGCCCTTGATTATTCAAAGTCAAGAATTCAATTCGATAAACCAATTGCAGCTTACCAGATGACTCAGGAAAAACTTGTTTATATGTTAACTGAAATTACAAAATCTCAATTATTAAATCTTCAGATAGGACGGTTAAAGGACCAGAACAAAGTAAAACATACACATATTTCGATGGCTAAAAGAAATAACTGCGAAAAAGCACTTGAAATTGCACAAATTGCCCGTGAAATTTTAGGAGCAAATGGAATTTTAAATGAATACCCTGTAATGAGGCATGCTGCCAATCTTCATTCGGTTAAAACTTATGAAGGCACCCATGAAATGCACACATTAATTATTGGAGAAGATATTACAGGTTTCCAAGCTTTTACTTAAATTTGCAAATTAAAAAAAGAGAAATTGGGGATTTATGAAGAATAATAAAATTGAATTCGAAGGTTTGACATTTGACGACTTACTGCTTATTCCAGCTAAGTCTTCAGTATTACCGAGAGAAACAGATATTACAACATATCTCACTCGTGAAATAAAATTAAATATTCCATTTATTTCAGCGGCGATGGATACCGTTACAGAATCAGAAATGGCAATTGCAATGGCTGCTCAGGGTGGTATTGGCATAATTCATAAAAATATGTCGATCGAAAAACAGGCTGAAGAAGTCGACAAAGTTAAACGTTCAGAAAGTGGTATGATCGTAAATCCTGTAACTCTTACCCCTGAACATACGATTTATCAAGCAGAAGAAATTATGTCCAAGTATAGAATATCCGGTATCCCGATTGTCGACAACAACGGTAAATTAATTGGAATACTCACAAATCGTGACTTGAGATTCGAACCGAATCGCAATTTGCTCGTAAGCCAATTAATGACAAAAGATAATTTAATTACCGCACCAATAGGAACAACACTTGAAGAAGCCGAAAAAATTCTACATCGACATCGCATCGAAAAATTACCAGTCGTCGATAATACGGGAATATTGAAAGGATTGATCACTTATAAAGATATTATGAAGAAGAAAAAATTTCCGAATGCATGTAAAGACGATCTGGGCAGATTAAGAGTGGGCGCAGCGGTAGGAGTTGCTAAAGATACTATGGAACGTGTCGAAGCTCTTGTAAATGCAAATGCCGACGTGATTGTTGTCGATACAGCTCACGGACATTCTGCAGGTGTTTTAAAAACAATTAAGGAAATCAGAAAAAAATTCAAAGATATTCAATTAATAGCCGGTAATATTGTTACAAAAGAAGCTGCACTTGAGTTGGTTGAATGTGGAGTGGATGCCGTTAAAGTAGGTATCGGTGCAGGTTCCATCTGTACGACAAGAGTTGTGGCAGGAGTTGGAGTTCCGCAAATAAGTTCAATCCTTGAAGTCGCCAGCGCATTATCTAAAATGAAAGTGCCAATAATTGCTGATGGCGGTATTAAACAAACAGGCGATGTACCCAAAGCAATTGCAGCTGGTGCTGATACAGTTATGATGGGTGGTATGCTGGCAGGCTGCGACGAATCGCCCGGCGAAAAAGTCCTCTACGAAGGCAGAAGCTTTAAAGTATATAGAGGCATGGGTTCACTCGGCGCTATGAAACAGGGTAGTGGTGACAGATATTTCCAGGATATGGAAGAAGATATTAAAAAATTGGTACCCGAAGGTATTGAAGGTAGAGTTCCATACAAAGGCTCTCTGGCAGATACAATCTATCAGTTTGTTGGTGGATTGCGCGCCGCGATGGGATATTGTGGAGTTAAAAACATTCATGAGTTAAAAAATAAAACAAAGTTCGTTAAAATCACTTCAGCAGGACTGCGAGAAAGCCATCCACATGATGTGGTTATTACTGAAGAAGCTCCCAATTATCAAATTACTAAAAAATATTAAACCTGTTAACCGATATGTTTAAAGTTCTGGTTCTTGCATACTATTATCCGCCAATGGGATTGAGCGGTGTACAAAGAGTACAAAAATTTACAAAGTATTTCCCCCATTTTAACTGGGAACCTACAATTATAACTACAGGTAAAGTGGCATACTATGCTCACGACCTTAGTCTCCTCGATGAGGTTAAAAACCTTAGAATAATTAGAACTGAATCATTTGACTTGAATTCAATCATCGGGAAAAAATATGGAACTGTTAACGTTCCAAAAGAATTTATCAGAAAGGCATTCTCAAACTTCTCTAAAATATTTTTCATACCCGATAATAAAAAATCGTGGGCTCAACGGGCATACCAGAAAGCACATGATTTGTTGAAAAACGAACATTTCGACGCACTCTTTGTAAGTATTCCTCCTTATTCTACATTCGTATATGCTGCTAAATTGAAAAAGGAATTTAATATTCCATTAATTGTTGATTATCGAGACTTGTGGCTGGACAACCATTTTTCTCATTATCCTACGCCTTATCACAGAGCCCGACATAAAAAGCTCGAATATAGCAGTCTACACGCTGCCGATAGAGTTATTACGGTCAACAGAAGAATTAAGGAATATCTTATTCAAACATATCAATTCCTAACCTTTGACGAAGTAGTCATTATTCCTCACGGCTATGATCAGGAAGATTTTAACGTAGAAGTAGACGAAAACCTTATTAGTAAGGAAAAATTGCGTTTCACATATTCAGGACTATTTTACGAATCAATTACTCCCATCTATTTTTTAAAGGCATTTAAAAAATTATCTATCGAAAGGCCCGATATTGCATCAAAAATTGAACTGGAATTTATTGGACTATTTCGTGACGAATATAAAAAATTGGTTGTCGATTTAGGACTCAACGAATCAGTTAAAATTCACGGTTACATCGAACATAAAGAAGTTATAAAAAAACTAAAAGCAACGAATATACTCTGGATGATGATAGGCAACACAAAAAATGCCGAGACTATATCAACCAGTAAACTTTTCGAATATTTTGGCGCGCGTAAACAAATCCTTGGCTGCGTACCAGAAGGAGCCGCAAAAGTAGCATTAAAAGAATACGGCGCTTCCTATATCACCGCACCGGACGATATCAACGGAATTAAAGAAACATTAGTTAAAATCTATTACGATTATTCGGAAAAAAATCTTCCCACACCAAATGAAGAATTCGTTATAAAGCACGACAGAAAATTATTAACTGAACAATTAACAAAGCTATTTCAATTTTGCATGAGGGAACCAGTATGAAAGTTGCAGTAATCGGATCTGGAGGAAGAGAACACGCTCTGTCGCTAAAAATTTCTCAAAGCCCTTTATTAGAACAACTTTTTATAATTCCGGGAAATCCTGGTACAAAAAAGTTAGGCTCGAATATATTATTAGATTTAGATAAAAATGATGAAATCGTAGACTTTTGCCAGAAAAAGGAAATTGACCTCGTTGTTGTTGGTCCCGAAAAACCTCTCATAAACGGCTTGGCAAATGCCCTCAGAAGCAATGGAATAAAAGTATTCGGTCCAGATAAAAATGCAGCACGAATTGAGGGAGAAAAATCTTTTGCAAAAAAACTGATGCAAGATTTCAATATCCCTACAGCAAGCTTTAAAACTTTTACGAAAAATGAATATGAAGATGCATTAAAGTTTCTGGCAAATTCCACTTTCCCGACAGTAATAAAAGCCGACGGTATTGCGGCAGGAAAAGGTGTAATTATAGCAGAAAATTTTGAAGAAGCAAAAGCAGCCATTGACGATTGTTTCTTGCATTCGACGTTAGGTCCTGCCGGCCATAAAGTAGTAATCGAAGAATTTATGAGTGGGCAGGAAGCTTCTGTATTTGCAATTACAGACGGCAAAGAATTCGTAGTTCTTCCAGCGGCTCAAGACCATAAAAGAATTGGGGAAGGAGATACTGGTAAAAATACCGGGGGTATGGGTGCTTATGCACCCACTCCATTTGTTGACGACAAGATGATGAAAATTATCGTGAATACGATAATTAAACCCACACTCGAGGCAATGAACAAAACCGGGAACAAATACGTAGGTTGCCTTTATTGCGGTTTAATGTTAACACAAGAAGGACCGAAAGTTGTTGAATTCAATTGCCGATTTGGCGATCCAGAAACTCAAGCCGTGCTCCCTCTTCTGCAGGGAGATTTTCTCAAACTACTTTACACGGCAGCTTCTGGAAATATAGATAAAAATGCAGTCTCTTATAACGGAGGCTCGTCAGTTTGTGTTGTAGCTGCATCAGCAGGCTATCCTGACTCTTACGAAAAAGGTAAGAAAATTAGAGGACTCGATATTGATGACCCGCAAATTATTGTGTATCACGCAGGTACTAAAGAAGAAAACGGAGATATTTTTACTAATGGAGGCAGAGTTCTAAATGTTACATCTTTTATTAATGAAAATAATCTAACTAAAGCTAAACAAAAAGCCTACGAAGGTTTATCTAAAATTTATTTCGATGGCATTTATTATAGAAAAGATATAGCCGACAAAGCCTTAAAAAACCGGATTGAGTAAATCAACCCGGAGGCCAGTTGAATTTCCTCCCGCCTAAAAGATGCATATGCAAATGATATACTTCCTGTCCAGCGTCAGGTCCTGAATTGATAACCAGTCTGTATCCGCTTTCTGAAATTCCCATTTCTGTTGCAATTTTATTGGCGGCATCGAACATTTCAGCGAGCAATCGAGCGTGCTCAGCCGGTTTGATATCTTTTGTTGTCTCAATGTCAGTTATTTTGGGAATAATCAGAATATGAACAGGAGCTTGAGGTTTGATATCGCGGAAAGCAAGCACGGTATTGCTTTCATAAACGATATCTGCGGGTATTTCTTTCCTGATTATTTTTGAGAATATTGTTTCTCCCATTACTGCTCCTTTTCTATGCCGTATTTTTTTATTTTATTATACAGATGACTCCTTTGAATACCGAGCAATTCGGCGGTTTTGCTAATGTTCCAGTCGTTGGCTTTTAATTGCCTTTCGATAAAGATTTTTTCCGACTTCTCCTTGAATTCTTGAAATGTATTAACAGAACTAAAGAGTTCATCGGTTTTTATTTTTGTTTCAGGTAGATGAGGCTGTAAGTCATCCTTCATAATTTTTTCATGAGGAATCATAATAACTGCTCTTTCTACAAAATTCCGTAATTCTCTTACATTTCCTTTCCACGGCAAATTTTTTAAAAACTCCACCGCATCTGGAGTCCATTCTTTTGGAACAAATTTATTTTTCCTGCAAAAGAAATCAGAAAAATGTTGAATCAGTAACGGAATATCTTCCTTTCTTTCCCTGAGAGGAGGAATATGTATCGGGATGACATTTAAACGATGGTACAAATCTTCTCTGAAGTTACCTTTTTCAATCTCATCGAGTAAATTTTTATTTGTAGCAGAAATTATTCTTACATCGACTTCAATTTTGGTGCTACTGCCGACTTTTTCAATTTTACCTTCTTCAATAGCACGCAGTACTTTTGCCTGCGCCTGTAAACTCATATCACCGATTTCGTCAAGGAATAGATTGCTACCGTCGGCAAGTTCAAATTTCCCGATGCGGTCTTTAATTGCTCCGGTGAAAGCTCCTTTTTCGTGGCCAAATAATTCCGATTCAATCAATTCCTGAGGAATGGCTGCGCAATTGACTTCGACTAATTCTTTGTTTGCCCGATTGCTTTTCTTATGAATTTCCTGAGCGATTAGTTCTTTGCCTGTGCCGTTTTCACCTGTTATTAAAATTCGGGCATCGGTTTTGGCAACTCTTTCGACCGTTTCGAGAATTGATTGAATAGCACGGCTTTTTCCAATAATTTTATTTTCGTTTTCTATATCTGCTCTAAGCTTTTTATTTTCTTTACGAAGTTTATACTGAAGAAAAGCATTCCTGACTGAAATTAATAATTTATCGCGGTCGATTGGTTTTTCGATGAAGTCGAATGCGCCAAGCTTTGTTGCTTTAATTGCATTCCCCAAATTGGCGTGTGCTGAAATAATTATTATCTGTAGTCCGTTCTCTTTTGTGTTAATCCTTTGCAGAATGTCAAAACCGCTTATTGCTGGCATTTGTATGTCGAGTAATAAAACGCTGTAATTTCCGTATTCGATCTTTTTTAATCCTGTCTCCGGATCCGTCGTGTAATCGACATCATAGTCTTCATATTCTAAAATCATTTTAATCGATTCGCATATTTCTTTTTCGTCGTCGATAATAAGTACGCTTTTCATTTCTAAAACCTCATAAAAATAAAATGATAAAAATTCAGGAAATCCGAAGGCATTAAACTTTTGTTCTTTCTGAGATTAAAACCATAAATTTTTCCCAGTCCATTTACAATAATATCTTTAAAACTGTAATCTCCTTCGATTATGAGCTCTTGTTCTATATTTTCCACAAAAATACCGATAAAATCCGATAAATTGAAACTCCCGAAATGATACGCAAGAAAAGCATTGCCGAAAAAGTGCGAAAGCTTATCTTTATCGCCGAAGTCAGTCGATGGGGAATCATAAAATAATTTCGACGGTAAACTTTCAAGTCGTTTGTTAAATATTGAATCAGCTGGTGATGGTAAGGAAATCATTATGCTGGAGTTTAATAAAAACCGTACTTTGATTTTGTTAAAAGGCAAACAGGCAAATGTTAATGCAAGAAACGTTTCGGAAACATTACCACCATAATAGTGTAGTACTTTGCTGTAAATCGTATCTACGAGTTGAATATCCGTTAAATTATTACTGGAATTATTGTGGGAAATAATTACTTCTGATGCAAAGTTTATACCCTCATAAAGTGATTGGGCTTTTAGAGCAGGAGTGGTTAAAATTACAGAGACAATTATAAGCACGGCAAAATAATTCTTCATTTTCCGCGTAATCTCTGCTTATAATTTTTTAGCAACAATTCTGAGGCTTCGACGTATGATAGTTTCCCTTGCAAAGTCATTGCCACCAATTCGTCAACATAACTCGATTCGATAATTTCTGAAATTTCTTCATTGATTAGGTAATTCAGATTTTCAAGAATTCGTTCTTTTAATTTTTTTGTTCTATTCGATTCGAGTTTATTGGTCTCGATAAGCAATTGGCGATGTTTATCGATTTCTTCAGCCAGTTCTACAATCCCCTTGTTTTCAGATGCAATAGTTTTAACAACTTCTGGTACTCTCTCTTTTCTATTGTAAAGATGAAGAATTGTCGTTAGAGCTGTATAAGTTGTGTCGGCGCCCTGCCGGTCGCATTTATTTATTACGAAAATGTCTGCAATTTCCATCAAGCCTGCTTTCATTGCTTGAATCGAATCCCCGGATTCAGGTACAAGAATAACCACCGTTGTATCTGCAGCCTTTGCAATATCGAGTTCCGATTGCCCAACTCCGACAGTTTCGAAAATGATAATATCATATTTTGCAGCGTCGAGTATATCCGCAACCTCGACGGCTTTTTTACTTAAACCGCCCAGGCTGCCACGCGTAGCCATACTTCTGATGAATACACCAGTGTCGCAACCGATATCAGACATTCTAATCCTGTCGCCCAGTAGAGCTCCACCAGAAAATGGACTCGTCGGGTCGACTGCAATTATCCCGACGGTTTTGCCAAGACTCCTGTAATAACTTGTCAATTGATTTGTTAATGTTGATTTTCCCGCGCCGGGAGGTCCAGTAATTCCAATTCTGTAAGCATTCCCGGTAAATTTGTACAGGAATTTCAATAATTGGTTCGCCGAACCATTTGAAGATTCGATTAACGTGATTGCACGTGAAACTGTCTTTCTATCCTGCTCTCTGATTTTTTTTATGAAATTTTCGTCTATCATAACTCTTTGTATAGGTTATTTTTCCGAATATATTCTTCCACTTTCGGAGGAAGCATAAATGAGACCGGTAAATTATTTTTTATTCTTTCCCTCAGCTCCGAAGAAGAAATTTCAATTGTCGGTGTATCCAGAATAATGGCATTTTCGAAATACTTGTTTTTTGTTTCAACTTCCTTATCGATTACTCTTTTCATTACAATCAGTTTAGATAGCTCGACTATTTTTTCTGGCTTGTGCCATTTATCGAAGACAACCAGATTGTCGTAACCAATTATAAGTTCTATGTTAGAGTATAATTTTCTCAGTTCCAGAATAGTATCATAAGTATAAGAAATATTACCTTTTCTGATTTCATAATCTGTAAGATCGAAATAAGGAATATCTTCAATTGCGAGCCGTAACATATTAAGTCTGTGAATTGGATTTGATAAATTTTTGTCCGTCTTATGAGGAGAAATATAGCAGGGGACGAAAATTATTTTATCCAGTTTTCTTTTTTCGAGTACATATTGAGTTGTAATCAAATGACCAATATGAACCGGGTCGAAAGTTCCTCCAAAGATTCCTACCTTTTGACTCATATTTCGCCAATTATTTTTTTAAGTATTGCTCTTTTCCTTTCGATTTCGGATGCGTAAAATTCCTTCAGGCTACCATTGCTCATTTTATATTGATGTTTATTGAAAGCCAATCCGACTGCAGTTTTGACATATAATTTTCTTATAGTTCCGTCGACCCAGCCCTTTTGAAATCTTTTATTTGAAAAAAGTATCAATTTGTGTTCGTAAGGAATATCTTCCTCCAAAAGTTCATTTTGAAGAATTATTTCTTCTTTTGTTAGAGAATATCTAAAAAACATAATGAAAAATATTGCCAAAGCAATCATAAAAATCAATCCGAAATAGAATGTTCCCATAAAACTGACGGAAAAATTCCATGCTCCGTGAATAAGAATGGCAATTAGATATCCGATTGAAATTAGATAGAATCTTGAAAAACGTCCCGAAAATTTTGCAAAACCGACCATTGCACCCAAAACGGAAGTCGATATCATGTGCATAATAATTGTAAATAAAGTACGAATAATGATAAGGACTATCCAGTATTTAAGGAGACCATCAAATGTTATAAAATAAATGAAATTTTCTGTCATACCAAAACCAAGTCCAATTGCGCCTCCATAGACCAGCCCGTCTGTAATGTTATCGAATTTCTTTGACCTGAAAGAATAAAGAAGAAAAATACCTTTTGCAAATTCTTCAGCAACTGGTGCAGAAATTACTGCTTCGAATAAAGTTGCATAATCTTCCAGTCCAAATAGAGTCGTAATAAAATAACTTCCCGCTGCACCTGTTAAAACTGCTCCCAGTGCCCCCCAGATAAAATGTGGAATGATGAATGAAATGGGTTCTGGTTCGTTTTTATCCATCTTCCAAATAAAATAAAGATAGAGCAAAGCTGGCAAAAACGAAGCAAGTAATGAAATTATTATCAACATTTGAATATTTTCAAATATTTATCAATTCTTGATTATAAGGATACCACATACTATATTTTGAGGTAATTTTTTGCTCTTTGTTAAAATGATTATAAAATATACAAATTTTTCAGACGGTATCCATCAGATTAATTTTGAGGAACCGGCAAAAAACATCGGGCTCGACGAAAAATTTTTTGGTAATGTTAAAGTCAACTGCAGGATGGATAAGTCTTCGCATCAAATAATCATCGATTTCGATGTAGAAGCCAGCGCAAGGCTTACGTGCGATAGATGCAATTCGGAGTACGAAACGAATTTACATAACCATTTTCAACTGAGCTATCTTTTTTCAAAAGAGAACACTCAATTGGAAGAATATAATGTATTTTATCTGTCGCCCGATGAAGACAAAATTGACATTACAAAGGATGTTTACGATTACGTTGAGCTGTCAATACCTCTGAAAAAATTATGTAAAGAAGATTGTAAAGGACTCTGCCCGCATTGTGGTCAGAATCTAAACGAAGGAAGTTGTAATTGTGAAGAAAAAGTTAATAACGATATTTGGGAACCACTGAAAAAATTGAAATTCAATAACTAAACGAAGGTCGAACGATGCCTAATCCGAAACGTAAAATGTCAAAAAGCAGGAGAGATAAGCGTAGAACTCATTACAAAGCTTCGGCTCCTTCCTTAAGTCGCTGCTCTCAATGCGGTGAACTGAAATTAAGTCACCGTGCTTGTCCAAATTGCGGATACTATGCTGGCAAGTCAGTATTTGTACCGGAATCATAAAAGTAATCATTGTTTATTAAATGAATTCTAATATTTCCGACATCAAGTGTAGAATTGCAATTGATGCTATGGGGGGAGATTATGCCCCCCTTAATAATCTACTGGGTTCTCTCGATGCAATTAAGGAAGACAAATCTATTGATATTGTTTTGATAGGTAATCGTGATGAAATTCTTAAAGCTGCCGAAATGGAAAAGATTACTCTCGACGAGTCACTTATTCACCATACTTCGCAAACAATCGAGATGGACGACTCTCCTGTCTCTGCAATAAAATCGAAACCGGATTCTTCAATTGTAGTTGGCACTAAATTAATCAAAGAGAAGAAAGTAGATGCTTTTGTCAGTCCAGGGAATACTGGTGCAGTTATGGCTGCGTCGACATTAATTATGGGGAGAATCAAGGGTGTAAGCAGACCTACAATTGGAGCCACCTTTCCAACAGCAGCCGGAAAGTTCTGTCTGGTGTTCGACTCAGGTGCAAGTGTGGACAGTAAACCCCAGCACCTTTTTGAATACGCTGTATTGGGGACAATCTTTGCCAGAGAAATTTATGGTGTTCAAAATCCTTCCATCGGTTTATTGAGCGTTGGCGAAGAAGAATCGAAAGGTAACGAACTTGTATTTGCGACTTATGAACTTCTTAAAAATTCGAATCTTAATTTTATTGGTAATGTAGAAGGGAGAGATATTCTCAACGGTAGAGTAGACATTATTGTCTGCGATGGTTTCGTGGGGAATATATTACTCAAATTCGGTGAAAGTGTTCTTACTTTCCTTAAAACAAAAATAAAAAATTATGCTAACGAAGGGTTCCTTAACAAAATTAAGGCACTCGTTACAAAAAGTGTATTGAAAAAGTCACTGGCAGATATGGATTATCAGTCATACGGAGGTGTACCCCTCCTTGGGGTGAATGGTATTACTATAATAGGGCACGGTTCCAGTAGTCCACTGGCTATTAAGAATATGATACTTAGAGCCAAAGAGATGCACACAAAAAATCTTATTCAAAAATTTGAGGAAGCAATAAAAGAATATGGCAACTCAAAATAAAACAGTAAATGCTGCAATTACAGCAGTGGGAATGTATGTTCCCGATAAGGTCCTTGATAATAAATATTTCGAATCGATAGTTGAAACATCCGACGAATGGATTGTTACTCGAACTGGGATTAAAGAAAGAAGAATTTTAGAAAATGGTGCAACCAGCGACATGGCAGTTGGTGCAATTCAAGATTTGATGAAAAATACCAGCTTAAATCCAGAAGAAATTGATGTTATTATCATAGCAACTGTAACGCCCGACATGTTCTTTCCGGCTACTGCATGTCTGGTGCAGGAGAAAATAGGTGCAAAGAATGCATGGGGCTTCGACCTCTCGGCTGCATGTTCAGGATTCTTATTCGCTCTACAAACTGGCGCTGGCTTGATCGAATCCGGCAGATACAAAAAAGTGCTGGTCGTAGGAGCCGATAAAATGAGTTCTATTACAGATTATTCCGACCGAAATACTTGCATCTTATTTGGCGATGCAGCTTCTGCAGTTTTGCTCGAACCTACAGAGGATTTGTCGTATGGAATTAAAGATTCAATTCTTCGATGCGACGGTTCAGGTAAAGAAAGCTTGTATATGAAAGCAGGCGGTAGCCTTATGCCAGCTACTCACGAAACTGTCGACAAAAAACTTCATTACATTTATCAGGACGGGAAAGCTGTATTCAAAGTAGCCGTAAAAGGAATGGCAGACGTTTCCTACGAAATTATGACCAAAAATAATTTGAAACCTGAAGACGTAGCTTATCTGGTACCGCATCAGGCAAATTTACGTATCATATCGGCAACTGCGGAACGGATGGGCATCTCACACGATAAAGTTATGATTAATATTGATAAATACGGCAATACAACTGCTGCTACAATTCCACTTTGCCTGACGGAATACTATCGTAACGGTAAACTTAAAAAAGGAGATAATCTTATTCTATCTGCCTTTGGTGCCGGGTATACGTGGGGTGCAATTTATTTAACCTGGAGTATGGACTGATGGGTAAAAAAGCATTCATATTTCCCGGGCAGGGCTCTCAATATGTTGGCATGGCAAAAGATTTATACGAGAATTCCGTCGAAGCAAAAGAAATGATTCTAACGGCTGAAGAAGCCACAGGTCTACCATTAAGGAATTTGATGCTCAACGGACCTGAAGATTCGTTAAAGCAAACGGACATAACTCAACCGGCAATTTATCTCCATAGTATTGTATTAAGCAGTTTGATTAGAACAATCGAGCCTGACTTTGTTGCCGGGCATTCACTCGGAGAATATACGGCTTTGACGGCTGCAAGGGCAGTACAATTTTATGAAGCAATTAAATTAGTTCATGCTCGAGGCAAAGCTATGTTGAAAGCCGGTATTGAAAACCCCGGTACTATGGCTGCAGTAATTGGACTTAATTCAGAAAAATTAGTGGAAATTTGTGAAATTGCCAGTCAAGAAGGAATAGTGCAATGCGCAAATTTTAATTCTCCTGGACAAATAGTTATTTCAGGTTCTGTTACTGGCGTTAAGAAAGCTATGGAAATTGCAAAAAAGGAAGGAGCTAAATTAGTTAAGGAACTGATTGTCAGCGGAGCTTTCCATTCTCCTTTAATGGAAAGTGCAAAAGACGAATTGAAAAAAACACTCGATTCTACTCCTTTTTACGATGCAAAAATACCGGTCTATACAAATGTAACGGCTAAGCCCGTTCAAAATAAAGAAGAGATTAAAGCAATATTGTTAGATCAGCTAACTAATCCGGTTCGCTGGGAAGAATTGATAATTAATATGATTAAAGACGGCGCCGATGAATTTTATGAAATCGGTCCAGGTAAAGTTTTGCAGGGTCTGGTTAAGAGAATTAATCCAGATGTCCATATATTCGGTGTCGAAAAATATTCAGACTTAGAAAGGTATCTTTGATGTCCGAAGAAAAAAAATTTGAGAAAAAAATAAAAGGACTTTATATCGATCCTTTGATTTTTACTCAAAAATTTGTTAGAGGTTGCGATGCTTCCATTTGTGCAGGCGAGTGTTGTTACTATGGCGTTTATACAGATAAATATGAAGCCGAAAAAATTCTCGAAATCAAAGATAAAGTTATTGCAGCAATGGACGATTCCCAGATTAAAGACCCAGATAAATGGTTCGAAGCCCCTGAAGAAGATGAAGACTTTAAATCCGGTATTGCCATTGGTACACAGGTTTATAACGGAAAGTGTGTCTTCCTCGATAAATTAGGATATTGCACACTCCAAAAAATTGCAATGCAAGAGGGAATTAATAAATGGGAATATAAACCCTTCTATTGCGTTATCTTCCCTCTCGTAGTTTTTAAAGGAACTCTTACAATTGACGACGAACATTTGAATCGTCTTCATTACTGCAATAAATCAGAAAATCAACATTCAACAGTTTTCGAAACTTGCAGAGACGAAATTATTCATATATTAGGTGAAGACGGTTATAAAGAACTTGCTGAATACAGGGAAGAATATTTCAAAAAATTGAACGAGGGGAAAATTGAAACTAAAGGGTAAAAGGGCAATTGTAACAGGCGGCACACGTGGTATAGGAAGAGCTATAGTTAAAGAACTGGTTAGTGAAGGGTGCTCTGTAGTTTTCACGTATCATAGTTCTGATGATGCAGCGCGTCAACTCGAAATCGAACTCGGGAGTCAACAAGTCTATGGCATCAAAGCCAATGCTGCTTCTTTTGAAGATGCAGAAAAAACGGTTAAATTTGCCGTTGAAAAACTTGGTGGTATCGATATCCTGGTCAACAATGCAGGAATAACAAAAGATAATTTATTATTGAGAATGTCATCCGAAGATTTTAATTCTGTTGTGGATACGAATCTCAAGAGTGTGTTTAATTACACGAAAGCTGTACTGAAGAACATGATTTCTCAGAGATACGGTAAAATAGTAAACATTAGCTCGGTTGTTGGATTAACCGGAAACGCAGGACAGGCAAATTATGCAGCATCGAAAGCTGGTATCATCGGGTTCTCTAAATCGAATGCAAAAGAACTTGCTTCAAGAAATATTAATGTAAACGTTGTTGCACCTGGATTTATTGAAACAGATATGACAAATAAATTGACCGACCAACAAAAAGAAGCTATATTAGCGAATGTTCCTATAAAAAGATTAGGAAAGCCCGAAGATATTGCTAAAACTGTAGTTTTTTTGTGCAGCAGCGATTCGGACTATATAACTGGGCAAGTTATTACAGTCGATGGCGGTATGGTAATGTAATATAAATGTTTCTAATCAATAATTAATTATTCAATAACATTTAAGGAGTAAATAAATGGACATTGAAGCAAAAGTAAAAGAAATAATAATGGACAAACTCGGAGTAGAAGAATCACAAATTACGCCAGAGGCATCTTTTACAAACGACCTTGGCGCAGATTCTCTGGATATCGTAGAATTGGTAATGGGTTTTGAATCAGCTTTCGATATTTCAATTCCAGACGAAGACGCCGAAAAAATTTCAACTGTCGGCGATGCGATTAAATATCTCAAAGAAAAAGTAAGTTAATAATAGAGAGGCTGTTCAGCAGGACAGCCTCATACTTCTTTTATTAAAAAAGATAGGAATATTATGCAGAAAAGAAGAGTCGTTATTACCGGAATGGGTGCAGTAACACCAATTGGAAATAACATAAAGGATTCCTGGGAAGGTTTAATTTCCGGGAAAAACGGTGCTTGCAAAATTACAAAATTTGATACTACCGAATTTGCCACTCAATTTGCATGTGAACTTAAGAATTTCGATCCTGCTGATTTTATCGACAAAAAAGAACTACGCAGAATGGATTCTTACACACATTATGCACTCGCTTCGGCAGCAATGGCTCTTGAAGATTCAGAATTAGATCTATCCAAATTAAATCGAGAAATGGCCGGTGTTGTTTTTGGTAGTGGCATCGGCGGAATCTGGACATTCGAAGAGCAACATTCTGCTTTTGTTAATGGCGGACCAAAAAGAGTAAGTCCTTTTTTCGTTCCAATGATGATACCGGATATAGCAGCCGGATATATTTCAATAAAATATGGATTAAAAGGTCCAAACTATGCCACTGTATCTGCGTGTGCTACTTCCTCTCATGCAATTGCAGATGCTTTTATTCTCATACAGAGAGGCTCTGCAAACCTGATTTTTACCGGCGGTTCAGAAGCTCCAATTACTCCAATGTCGATAGCGGGATTTAATTCTGCACGCGCGATTTCTACATGGAATGACCGATACATGGAAGCATCCCGACCGTTTGACAAAGATCGTAACGGTTTTGTTATGGGCGAAGGTGGAGGCGTATTAGTTCTTGAAGAACTGGAACACGCTCTGGCAAGAGGTGCAAAAATTTATGCGGAAATTGTCGGTGTCGGTTTAACTGGCGACGCATATCATATTACGGCTCCAGCTCCAAATGGTGAAGGCGCTGCTCGCGCTATGAAAGAAGCTCTTCGCGACGCCGATGTTGAACCCGAAGAAGTCGATTATATTAATGCTCACGGAACATCAACCGAATTGAACGACCTCAATGAAACTAAGGCTATTAAATCGGTTTTCGGCGAACATGCTTATAAACTAAGTATCAGCTCCACAAAATCGATGACAGGTCATCTACTCGGCGCAGCCGGTGCTGTAGAAGCAATAGCTACAATTCTTGCGATCAAAAACAGTACTATTCCACCTACAATTAATCTTGAAGTACCCGACCCTGAATGTGATTTAAATTATACACCAAAGAAAGCCATAAACAGAGAAATTAAATATGCAATCAGCAACACTTTCGGATTCGGTGGTCACAACGCAAGTCTTTTGTTCAAAAAGTTCGAAGGGTAGTCTTGTTTGGAAAATATATTAAAAATATTTTTCACGGAAGAGGAAGAAAAAAAGACTATCTAATCGACATCAAACTGCTCGAAAATTTACTCGGTTTTAAAGTTAAGAACAGCGAATACTACATTAAGGCATTAACACACAGGTCCTACCTCGAGCTTTTTCCAGAATTTGAAAAATCAAACGAACGACTTGAATTCTTTGGCGACGCTGTACTTAATATGGTAGTGGCAGAATTTCTATTTCGTAACTATTCGACTCAGGAAGAAGGATTCCTTACCAAAGTACGTTCTCAAATTGTAAACAGAGCCAATTTATTCGTATGCGCGGAGAACCTCGGCATTATTAAACTTTTACTCTATAATCAAAAATATATCGACCAGACTGCTGAAGGGATGAAAACAATTCTCTCCGACGCAATCGAAGCTCTGATTGGAGCAATTTATCTGGACAGGGGATTAAAGTACGTTAAACAATTTATTTTAAGAGCCGTAATTACTCCCTCGAAACAACATGGCAATATTTTAAAGGACCAGAATTATAAAGGTCAATTGCTCGAACTTACTCATTCGAAGAAAATCAGTTCGCCGAGATATATCGTTGTTAGCGAAACAGGACCTCAGCACAACAAGGAATTTGTTGTGGATGTTTTTGTTAATAATGAAAAACTCGGTAGCGGGAAAGGTAAAAACAAAAAAACCGCTGAACAAAACGCTGCAAAAGACGCCCTCTCAAAGATTAAAAACAGTCCCTCTTCATCTTAATACTTTTAACTATATTAGCAATACTAAATAATTTATCATTTTCATTAAAGAGAGTAATTGATATGGAGACCCCATTATTCAACGACAAATTTGTTTATCGCCACGTCGGACCAGACGAAAGCGATATTCAAAAAATGTGCGACACAATCGCAGTTTCCTCACTCGATGAACTTGTTGAAAAAGCCTTGCCAAAATCAATTCGCAGCAAAAACAAACTCGATATCGGCAAGCCATTAAGCGAGTACCAAATGATTGAAAGGCTTACCGAAATTGCCAGCAAAAATAAACTCTTTAAAAATTATATTGGACTTGGCTATTATCCCGTTATTTTACCGGGAGTAATAAGAAGAAACATCCTGGAAAATCCCGATTGGTACACGCCATATACGCCTTATCAAGCCGAAATTTCTCAGGGCAGATTAGAAGCTCTGCTCAATTTCCAGACGATGGTTATTGATCTTACAGGTTTACCAATTGCGAATGCTTCTTTACTCGACGAAGCAACTGCCGCAGCCGAAGCAATGGCAATGCTTTTTAATTTCCAAAAAATTACAAAGAAAAATGCCAATAAATTTTTCGTATCAAGCGACATATTCCCACAAACTATTGATGTATTGAAAACGAGAAGCGAACCATTCGGAATCGAACTTGTAATTGACTCAACCGAAAATGCCGCTTTTGACGAATCTTATTTTGGGCTACTTGTTCAATATCCTTCTTCATCTGGAAAAATTATCGATTATTCAGAATTATTTAAGAAAGCCGACAATTACGGAATTCTCAAAGCTGTTGTTGCAGATTTAATGAGTCTGGCACTGCTTACTCCTCCAGGAGAATTCGGAGCCGACGTTGCCATTGGGCCAACACAACGTTTCGGTGTGCCAATGGGATTTGGAGGTCCACATGCAGCTTATTTTGCTACTAAAGAAGAATATAAAAGATATGTACCTGGCAGAATTATCGGCGTTTCAATTGACCGTCATGGAAACCGAGCTCTTCGTATGGCTCTCCAGACGAGAGAACAGCATATTAAACGCGAACATGCTACAAGCAATATTTGTACATCTCAAGCGCTGCTTGCCGTTATGGCTTCGATGTATGCCGTCTACCATGGTCCTGAAGGAATTAAAAATATTGCTAAACGGATTCATTATTTGACTTCGCTTCTTAATCTTCACATTAAAAAGATGGGATTAAAACAGTTAAATGATTCCTATTTCGATACACTGCTTATTAAACTTAATCCTTCTGATGTCGAATCTGTTCGTAAAACTGCGGTCGATAGAAAAATTAATTTCAGGTATCAGGATGACGACAAGATTGGAATTTCAATTTCACAAACGACTACGGTTGATGACATAGCTGAGATTGTGGATGTCTTTTCGGCAGCACTCGGGCTCTCGTATTCCGGGAATGTCGAACAAATTGATTTCGATTATTTTGCAATCCCTAAAAAATTAATAAGACAAAGCCCATATCTAACTCATCCTGTATTTAATAAATATCATTCCGAAACAGAATTGATGAGATATATCAAAAGTCTAACGGTCAAGGACTTTACATTGACCACTTCGATGATATCTCTCGGATCGTGCACAATGAAATTAAACGCCGCCACAGAAATGTTCGGAATTACGTGGGAAGAATTCACAGAAATTCATCCTTTTGCTCCTGCTGACCAGGCTGAAGGATATTACAGGTTAATTAAAGAATTGGGTAACGACTTATTGAAAATTACAGGTTTCAAAGGCATTTCATTTCAACCGAATTCGGGTGCTCAGGGAGAATACACCGGACTGATGGTTATACGTGCTTATCATAAAAGCAGGGGGGAGAGTAACAGGAATATAGTTCTTATTCCTTCATCGGCACACGGCACAAATCCTGCAAGCGCCGTTATGGCAGGCAATAAAGTAGTGGTAGTAAAATGTGATGAAAACGGTAATATTGATCTAAATGACCTCAAATCAAAAGCAGAAGAGCATAAAGATAATTTATCGGCTTTGATGGTTACATATCCTTCGACGCACGGGGTTTTCGAAGAAGATATTGTGGAAATTTGTAAAATTATTCACGACAACGGTGGACAGGTTTATATGGACGGAGCAAATTTAAATGCTCTCGTCGGGTTAGCATACCCTGCAGAAATTGGAGCGGACGTGTGTCATATCAATCTCCATAAAACATTTGCCATTCCACACGGTGGTGGCGGACCAGGTATGGGACCTATTGCCGTAGCTGAACATTTAAAGCCATTTCTGCCAGGACATCCTGTTATAAAAACAGGGGGCGAAAAAGCAATAACTGCTGTTTCTGCCGCTCCTTTTGGTAGCCCTCTTATTTTAATTATTTCTTACGCTTACATTAAAATGATGGGCGGCGAGGGATTGACTCACGCAACGAAAGCAGCAATATTAAATGCAAATTATGTTAAAGAAAAATTAAAAGATTATTTCCCGGTTCTCTATTCAGGCAAAAGAGGTTTTGTTGCTCACGAATTGATATTCGATACTAGGAAATTCAAACAATCGGCAAAAATTGACGTCGACGATATAGCCAAACGATTAATGGACTACGGATTTCACGCTCCTACGGTATCTTTTCCTGTACCTGGCACTTTAATGGTAGAACCGACCGAAAGCGAATCGAAATATGAACTCGACCGTTTTTGCGAAGCTATGATTTCTATTTATAACGAAATAAAAGAAATCGAAGAAGGCAATTTTGACACGGAAGATAATGTATTGAAAAATGCACCACACACTTCATTTGAATTAACTTTGGATGAATGGAACCATTCATATTCACGTACAAAGGCTGCTTTTCCAGTAGGTTATCTTAAAATTTATAAACCATGGGCTTTTGTGGGTAGAATAAACAACGCTTACGGCGACAGAAATCTCGTTTGCAGTTGTCCACCTGTATCTCAATACGATTGACTATTAGATTATGTATAATTCCAATAAATGTGAATTATTAAAAAATGCTAAACGGATTGCGGTGGTAGGCTTATCACGCAATCCGTTTAAAATTATCAGAATGATTGCTGACTATCTAATAAAGTACGGATATCTGGTAGTCGGAGTCAATCCATACAACTGTGATGAATTTGATGTTCCCGTTTACAAGTCGCTAATCGATGTCCCTCTTAAAATTGATATTGTAAATATTTTCCGAAAATCCGAAGACATAGCAGAACTTATACCTGATATCCTGAAAATTAATCCACGTGCAGTATGGTTACAGCAGGGAATCAAAAACGACAGAGCAGTTGCCCCGTTAATTAAAAACGGTATTATGGTAATACAAGACGAATGCATTAAAATTGTTCACTCTATGTGCTTCGGAGCATAAGCAATTGAAAGAGTCGTATTTTACAGATGTAGAACTCTATTATTCGGAATTTGTCAACACAGACAAATCTCTCATTTTAACTTCCTATGAATCGCACCATCTTATTAACGTTATGCGTCACAGAATTGGAGACGAAGTTTACGTTACGGACGGCAATGGGAATATTTACCTGACAATAATAAGCCATATCTCTAAACTAGAAGTTAATGTAGATATAAAACAAAAATATTTTTATCCAAATTTGTTAAAAAATATAACCTTTTGTATACCACGTCTCAAGAATTCGGAAAGATTTGAATTTGCACTGGAGAAATCGATCGAACTCGGTATTACCAACTTCATCATATTTGAATCGCAAAGAACAGTCGCTCGGGGAGATAAATTAGAGAGATGGAACAAGATTGCGCTCGCTGCTATGAAACAATCCCTGAGATGCTGGAAACCGTTTATTAACTATTTCGAAAGTTTAAGCGAGATTATTTTTCACGGAGAAATCATAGTTCTCGATCAGAAAGGAAAGATTTCACTTCAGGATTATCTGAATAATAATTTTGATATAAATCGAAATTATTTTTTTGTATTCGGTCCGGAAGGTGGCCTGGAAAAGGGAGAAATAGATAGATTAGGAAATACAGTAATTTTGAGACTGACAGAAAACAGATTAAGGAGTGAAACTGCAATAATCAGTGCTGCTGGCGTTATGGCTACATCAATTCAATAGTTTTTTTTACGAGACGTTCAAATTTTTCTTTAACCAGTTCTGCAGTATCTATTACTTCCTGGTGCGAAAGCTTATTCGGAGAAATACCCGCCGCCATGTTTGTAATGCATGAAATCGATGAAGTTTCCATTCCCATCAGATGAGCGTAAAAAGCTTCGTGAACGGTTGACATTCCAACAGCGTCACAGTTCATTCTCGCTACCATTTGAATTTCTGCTGGAGTTTCGTAAGAAGGACCTTTATTGAACCAGTAAACTCCTTCTTTGAGAACTATCATTTCTTCGGCTGCTGCTTTTTTAATTATTTCATTAAGACCTTCGGAAGGGAAACTGCGATTTCGACTTTCAAAATTACCGGTGCCCACAACTTCTGCCATCTCTTTTTTAATGTTAAATGAGATGAAAGAAGAAGCAAGCATTAAATCCCCGGGTGTAAAATTTTTGTTTACGCCTCCGGCAGCATTGGTCAAAATTATTTTCTTTGCACCAATTTGCGAAGCAATATGAACTGGAAGTAGGCAATCCGACAGCCTGTAACCTTCGTAAAAATGGAGTCTGCCCTGAACCACTAAAATCTTTTTATTGTGGAGCTCGATAAAATGAAGATATCCTTTGTGACCTTCGACGGTTGAGGCTGGATAACCCGGAAGCTCTTTTGTAGGAATTGTAAATTTATTTTTAATGTTATCTGCAAAATTGCCCAGACCACTACCAAGAACGATGCAAATTTCCGGTTTGAACGGCATTAGGCTATTAATACTTTCAACAATGTTTTTGTATTTATCTTTTAGGTTTAACATCAGATTAAAATTCCTGCCAGAGTAGCCGTTAATAAATTTGCCAGAGTGCCACCAATTACGGCTTTAAGTCCGAGTTCTGCAAGCTCACTTCTTCGGGAAGGAGCCAGAGGTGAAATGCCTCCAATTTGAATTGCAATCGAACTGAAGTTTGCAAAGCCGCTTAATGCGTAGGTTGCCATGAACATTGCTTTTTCATTTGTAAGGATGTTCGATTGAATTAGCGTGCTCATATCGAGATATGCAACGAATTCATTGAGAACTATTTTTGTCCCGATTAAGCTGCCAAAATGATAAGCGCTCTCCCACGGTACGCCGATGCCGTAAGCAAGAAATTGTAATATTGAGCCAAAGAGAAATTGGAGACTTAGTCTGGATTCAAATTTATTTTGAAGAATTGGGTTAATTCCCGAATAATCGCCCAGCCAGCCGAGGAAATAATTAATCATTGCAATCAAAGCTATAAAAGCAATTAACATCGCTGCAACATTCAATGCCAGTGTCATACCTTCGGAAGCTCCTGCAGCTGCAGCTTCAATTAGATTCGAAGCAGATTTTTCGACTTTTACTTTTACTTTGCCTTTTGTTTCCGGCTCGCCGGTTTCTGGAAAAATTATTTTTGAAATCAACAATGCTGCCGGTGCAGCCATTACGCTGGCACCCAATAAATGCGTCGCGAAAATTAATTGTGCTTCTTCAATAGGGATATTGTGAGTTTTGGAAAAAGCCATTCCTAAAATCTGAATATATGCTGCCATTACACCGCCTGCAATTGTAGCCATGCCACCGACCATGATTGTCAAAAGTTCGCTCTTGGTCATTCCCTTCAAATACGGTTTTATCATCAGAGGCGCTTCTGTTTGACCTACAAAAATGTTAGCAGTGCAGGATAGTGATTCGGCTCCGCTTGTTCCCATTACTTTTGCCATTATCCATGCCATCCCTTCGACAATTTTTTGCATTATGCCAAGATAATAAAGTACAGACATTAAACTGGCGAAAAAAATTATCGTAGGTAATACCTGAAAAGCAAAGAAGACTCCCATACTTTCTTCGTTGCCGGGACCCAGTCCTAAATTACCGAACACGAATTTTGCGCCCTCGGAGGTGAAGTTAAGAATCAATACGAAAAAACTACTGATGAATCTGAAAAATTCTTTTGGCCATCCGAGCGGGGAGAAATATGTTCCGAGCGTATCTCCTTTCAGAATCAAAATAGCAAAAATAATCTGGATCAATAAACCCGAAATAACTAATCGCCAATTGACACGCGATTTGTTGTTCGACAAGAGGAATGCAATACCGATTAATAAAAGTATTCCGATAATACCTCTTAAAAGTGAAATCAAATCCATATTCAATCCGGTATATAATGACATTTACGACGTCGAGCTTCATAACTTTCCGAAGCTCCAACGAGTACTCTCTCGTTTGAAGAAATCTTTCTTTGAGTTCTATCTGCAATATTTCCACAGACAACACATATTGCTAAAGTTTTTGTAATAAATTCAGCCGTTGCAAGCAATTGTGGAATTGGTTCGAACGGAACTCCCCTGTAATCCTGGTCGAGTCCGGCAACAATTACTCTTTTGCCTTCGTCTGCGAGTTTATTGCAAACATCGACCAATTTCAAATCAAAAAATTGAGCTTCGTCAATTCCAATGACCTGAGCATCTTCTACAAGTTCCAGAATTTCTTCTGCATTGTTAACTAAAATTGAGGGAAGCGATTGTTCATTATGAGAAACTATTTCTGTACTGGAATAACGAGTGTCAATTTTGGGTTTGAAAATTTTAACTTTCTGTCTGGCTATGATTGCTCTTTTTAACCTGCGTATTAATTCTTCCGTTTTACCACTGAACATACAGCCGGCAATTACTTCAATCCAGCCACTACCCATTGGATGAAAATGTGTTACGGGTTCCATATTATATCAAATTTTCTTTATCGAATGAGAAAGGAAGTAATTCTTCAAGAGTCATTTCTTTAATTTCGCCTTTTTTATTGCTCATAATAACGAGTAAATTTTTTCCACATAATTCGGATAGCACCTGTCGACAAGCACCGCAAGGAGGAGTAAAATTTCCGGAATCACTAACGATAGCAATTGCATCAAATTCTTTTTCACCGTCGAGCACTGCATTAAATGCTGCCGTTCTTTCGGCACAAATTGTCAATCCGTAAGATGAATTTTCGATATTTGCGCCCAAATAAATTTTACCGCTTTTAGTTATCAATGCGGCGCCGACATGAAAATTTGAATATGGAGCGTAGGCTTTTCGAGCTGCTTCAACTGCTCTTGAAATTAATTCTTTTTTATTCAACATGCTCACCAATTTTTATACGAAAAATAATTGAATCCAATTTACTAAACCAAAAAAATTATTCCTCTTCTATTAGCCATTGAATGGCAAGATTTTCTCCCACACCGTCGATAAACCTGGAAGGTTTGGCAAATGTTATTCCTTGGAATCGGTCGAATATATTCATAGGATAACAAACGAATAAATTTTGTTTGGCACGTGTTGAAGCCACATACATCAGCCTTCTTTCTTCTTCCAGAGATTCGAGCTTGTCGAACGACTGCGTCGATGGGAAAAATCCATCTGCTGCGTGAATTATAAAGACTGTATGCCATTCAAGTCCCTTGGCCGAATGAATGGTTGATAAGGTAAGTATTTCTTTCTCTTTATCCGTCGCTTCAATATCGGCCACTGAATCCTGAGGCGGTTCAAGCGCCATGTCGGTTAAAAAGCTTTCAAGACTCCTGTAGTTCTCAGCAATATTGATGAATATATCCAGATCTTTTTTCCGTTTGTTCCAATCGTCGTACTTCTCAATAAATAAATTATGATAATATTTCATTGCAATTTCAGCCTTGTCTGCCGGAAGTGTATTCTTTGTATGAATTTCGTGTAATACATTGAAAAGATTATAAATTTTATCGTTATAACTGGTGCTTAAAGTTTTATCGGGAGAGTTTTTAATTGTCAGTATACCTTTTGCTAATTTATCCATTATTGTCCGAGCCTTTTTCGGACCGATGCCTTCATGTAGAAGGAGTATTCGGTACCAGCTTACGAAATCGAGTGGATTGGAAGCAATCCTTAGAAATGCAAGCAGGTCTTTAATGTGAGCTGCTTCGATGAACTTCATACCGCCGTATTTTATATACGGGATATTAGCTTTGTTCAATTCGATTTCCAGGTCGAAGGAGTGATATGAAGAGCGGAACAATACTGCCATATCATTTAACGGTACATTCTCTTCGCGTAATTCAAGAATTTTTTCTACGATAAATCTGGATTGCATATTTTCATTTGCAGCGCAGATTATTCCGGGTAACTCACCACCACTCTTTCTGCTGTAGAGGTGCTTTGGATATTTTTCAATTGCATGCTCTATGATGTAATTTGAAAAGTCGAGAATTTCCTGTGTGCTACGGTAGTTTTCTTCGAGTGTAATAATTTTTACGTCCTTAAACAATTTTGGAAATTCCATTATATTTTTAAACGTGGCACCGCGAAATGAATAAATCGATTGAGAATCGTCACCAACAACCATTATATTTTCGTTTATCTGACCGAGTCCTTTTATTATCTCTGCCTGCAAATGATTCGTATCCTGGTATTCATCTACCATAACGAACCTAATTGTATTGAGGAATGACTTCGCGGCGGGAGTTAAATCAAGCAAAAAATTTCTCAGGTAAATTAATAAATCGTCGTAATCGAGTAGATTATTTTGTCTTTTATACGAATCGTAGACTTTTTTAATATCGTTAAATTTATCGGCATATTCGAGGAAATGAGGGTATTCCTCCTCGATCAGTTTTTCAATTGATTTGCCTGTGTTAACAGAGAGACTGAGAACTTTATAAATAGTTTGTTTATTCGGGAATCTTTTTTTGTCTTTAGTTGGATTGAGTTCGCTTCTAATTAAATTTATTACGTCTTCACTGTCGCCCTGGTCGAGAATGGTAAAGCGGTTGTCCAGATTAACTGCTTTAGCATATTTACGAAGTGTAATATTAGCAAAAGAATGGAAGGTTCCGCCGTTAACTTTCGAGCATCGGTTATCGAGGAGCATAGCAGCTCTGTCGAGCATCTCTTTAGCGGCTTTGCGTGTAAAGGTCAAAAGTAATATTGATGATGGATCATAACCCAATTCTGTAAGTCGAGCCACGCGATAGACAAGTGTACGGGTTTTACCACTACCAGCGCCTGCAATAACGAGATAGTTTCCTTCAACAGCCGCTACTGCCTCGTACTGGGAAGAATTTAATTCTTCCCGGTAATTAATACTAAAACGGGATTCGTCTGTAACATCCTGTTTATTAATTCTTTTGAGTATGTACTTTTCAGCCATTATCTTCGGAAAGCTTTCGGTTTATTTAGAATTTCGGATATCAAAAAGAGTTCTCGCATTGTTCTGGGATTCTTCATTTTCTTACGGATTGAATCTGCCTTATTTATAGTAGTCTTTTCATGATATGTTTCTTTTAATTTTTTTATTGGAGTTTTAGCAACCGTTTCTTTCTGGATTGCACTTGTACTTTCAGATTTTTTGACATTAATAAACTCTTCTTCTGGGTTCCAGGTAAATGTGTCCTCATCCTGTGTTTTCTGTGGCATTTTTGAGCCGAATAAATCTTCAAATAAATCGGGAGGAGGGGAGTTTTCTTCTCCCGTACTTGAATTCTCCTGTTTTTCCCTTGCAGCAAATATCGAGCTGACGACGGAATAAATAAGAAAAAGGATAATCAATATTTCGAATAAACTATCCATTATGACTGCTCTTTATTTTTATCTTTGCTTTCTTCAGGCTTGGCAATAGAAGCTCTCATTTCTGTGTCGGCTTGAATATTTTTTATGTTGTAATAGTCAATAACTCCGAGGTTGCCTTTTCTGAAAGCATCGGCTATCGCCTTTGGAATTTCTGATTCTGCTTCGACAACCTTGGCGCGCATACGTGCAACTTCGGCTGTCATTTCTTGTTCCAGTGCAACTGCAGCGGCTCGTCTTTCTTCGGCTTTTGCGCGAGCAACTTTCAAATCTGCTTCCGCCTGGTCCGTCTGTAAAATTGCGCCGATATTAGTACCAACATCAACGTCCGCAATATCGATTGACAAAATTTCAAAGGCGGTGCCTGCATCGAGCCCCTTGGAAAGAACTACTTTCGAGATACTATCGGGATTTTCCAGAACTTCTTTGTGAGAATTACTGGAACCAATCGTAGAAACAATGCCTTCTCCAACACGTGCTAAAATTGTAGCTTCACCTGCTCCGCCTACAAGTCGTTCGAGATTCGTCCTTACGGTTATTCTGGCAATAGCCTTCAATTGAATTCCGTCTTTAGCGACTGCGGCTACAAGAGGAGTTTCAATTACTTTTGGATTTACCGACATTTTCACCGCTTCGAGAACATCTCTACCCGCCAGATCGATAGCTGCGGCTTTTTCAAAACCGAGGTCAAGATTTGCCTTGTTTGCCGAAATCAGTGCATTGACAACTTTAGTAACATTTCCGCCTGCTAAATAATGAGCCTCGAGAAGTGATATATCGAGGTCAATTCCCGCTTTTGTAGCCGAGATTAAGTTCCTGATAATTACCTGAGGAGAAACTTTCCTTAAACGCATTCCAATCAAATCCTTGAAAATCTTTACTTTGACACCCGAAAAATATGCTGTTATGTAAAGTCCAATCGGAACGAAATAAAAAAATATCATAAGGAAAAGAACAATCGCTATAATAATTATAATTGATACCCCCGTTAAAGCTTCCATTTTAACTCCAATTTTTTTTAATCCCTTTACAAAATATAAATTCACCCCGATTATTACAATTCCAACGAGACGAAATAGTAACGAAAAAAAGATTAATTTGTATTACCTTGCTAACTGAATTTTCAATATTTATATTTAAGAAACTATTTGAGACGATTTAGTGTTTAAGACTTAAAGAAAAAGAGGATAATAATTATGGAAGGAAATTTTTCAGAAAGGGTACAGGAAGTAATTCGATTAAGTCGAGAAGAAGCACTTAGACTGGGTCATGATTACATTGGCACGGAACACCTGCTTCTGGGCATTATTCGTGAAGGAGAGGGCGTAGCCGTAAAAATATTGAGAAACCTTGGCGTAGACCTGGTAAAATTGAAAAAGGCAATCGAAGATACCGTCAGAACATCAGGCGGGACCCTGACAATTGGTAATATCCCGCTTACCAAACAAGCCGAGAAAGTGTTGAAAATTACGCAGATTGAATCCAAGATTTATAAATCCGACGTAATTGGAACAGAACATATACTTCTTTCGCTCCTGAGGGACGAAGACAATATTGCTACACAAATTTTGCATCAATTCAATGTTAATTACGACAATGTAAGAGCGGAATTGAATAACATACTTTCGAGTAAAGAAACTCATAAAACTCCTACTTCATTTGCACAACCTTTTACCGCAAAGAAAGTCGAAAAAACTAAAACACCTGTGTTAGACAATTTCGGCAGGGATTTAACAAAACTCGCTCTTGAAGACAAGCTGGATCCGGTTATCGGTAGAGAAAAAGAAATTGAGCGCGTTGCTCAGGTATTGAGTAGAAGGAAAAAGAACAACCCTGTTCTGATCGGCGAGCCCGGCGTTGGAAAAACAGCTATTGCCGAAGGGCTGGCTCTTCGTATTGTTCAAAGAAAAGTGCCTCGTATACTACAAGACAAGCGCGTTGTTACTCTCGACCTGGCAGGATTAGTAGCAGGTACAAAATACCGAGGCCAGTTTGAAGAAAGAATGAAAGCTTTAATGAACGAGCTCGAAAAAGCCGACGACGTAATTTTATTTATCGACGAATTACATACGATAGTTGGCGCAGGTGGTGCCTCCGGCTCGCTCGATGCTTCGAATATGTTCAAACCCGCACTGGCACGTGGCGATATCCAATGCATTGGCGCTACTACTCTTGACGAGTACAGAAAATATATTGAAACCGATGGCGCCCTCGATAGAAGATTCCAGAAAGTTATGGTCGACCCGCCTTCACCAGAAGAGACAATTGAAATTCTCGAAAACATTAAATTCAAATACGAAGAACATCATCATGTACGTTATTCGCGTGAAGCTATCGAAGCTGCCGTACGTTTGAGTGAACGTTATATAACCGACCGGCATTTGCCTGATAAAGCCATCGATGTAATTGACGAGGCAGGATCACGCGTTCATATGGGTAATTTTACCGTTTCCGAAGAAATATTGCGTCTCGAAGAAGAAATTGAAAAAGTAAAATTACAGAAAATCCAGGTAGTCAAGCAGCAGGATTACGAAGAGGCAGCTCGATTACGAGATAAAGAACGCCAGTTGCAGTCCGACCTTGAAATTGCTAAACGCGAGTGGGAAGCCAAAACTCAGGATATGATTTATGACGTTACAGAAGAAGATATTGCAACTGTTGTATCGATGATGACTGGCATTCCAACTACTAGAGTTGCTCAGGCTGAAAGCGTAAAACTTCTTAAGATGGAAGAAGCTCTTAAACAAAGAATTGTAGGACAGGACGAAGCCGTTTCAAAACTTTCGAAAGCAATTCGCAGGACCAGGGCTGGTCTTAAAAGTGCTAATAGACCGATTGGTACATTCATTTTCCTGGGACCAACAGGCGTTGGTAAAACTGAATTAGCTAAAGAACTTGCTCGTTACTTATTCGACACAGAAGATGCACTTATTAGAATCGATATGAGCGAATATATGGAAAAATTTTCCGTATCCAGATTGGTCGGGGCTCCTCCTGGATATGTTGGATATGAAGAAGGTGGTCAATTAACCGAACGCGTCAGAAGGAAACCGTATTCTGTTGTACTTTTCGACGAAATTGAAAAAGCTCATCCTGACGTCTTTAATATTCTTCTCCAAGTTCTTGACGATGGAGTTTTGACCGACAGTCTTGGCCGAAGAGTCGACTTTAAGAATACTATAATCATTATGACTTCGAATATTGGTACGAAAGATATTAAAGTTACCGGAGGATTTGGTTTCGGCGATATTACAGAAACTGATGCTTATACTAAATTAAAAAATACTGTTGAAGACGCAATGAAGAAGCTCTTCAATCCTGAATTCCTAAACAGGATTGACGAAACTATCGTTTTCAGAAGTCTCGATAAAGAAGACATCAAGCAAATTATCAACATTGAAATGAAAGACCTGGTTAAAAATATCCAGGAAAATAAGATGAATATCGAATTGCACAAATCTGCAATTGAATTTCTTTCCGAAAAAGGGTACGACCCCAAATTCGGTGCGAGACCTTTGAAACGTGCAATTCAAAAATATATCGAAGATCCGCTGGCAGAAGAATTGCTCCTGGGTCATTTCAAAGAAGGCGACAAGATCATTGTAAAACATAAAAAGAATACCGATGAACTTTATTTTGTACCTGAAAAAAAATCGCAGGAAGAAAATGAAGAAATTCAGGACAAAGCAGACGACGATCTAAGAAATCCGGATAAACAAGAAAAAAACAGCGAACAAGAAAACCCAATTAATGAATAAACTCGACGAGAAAGCAATTATCGAAAGACTGTCCTCAATAGAAGGGTGGTCTTATGATAATAATAATTTGAAACGTAATTTTAAGCTCGATTCTTTCTCGGATGCAATTGCATTCGTTGTTAGGATAGCCATCGAAGCCGAAAAAATTGACCACCATCCAGACATCAGAATATTCGGATGGAATAATGTGGAAGTGACGCTACAAACCCACAGCGTCAACGGTATTACTGAAAATGACTTTAAACTTGCACATTCAATAAATATAATACACTCTCATGGATAAACAGGAAATTCTCAATGTTTTTTTGAAAACAGGAGCTCTGCTCGAAGGTCATTTCCTATTGACTTCTGGCAGACATAGCAATCAATATTTTCAATGCGCACTTGTACTTCAATATCCAGAATATAATTCATTAATTTCGGGAATGATCGCAAATTTTTTCATAGACTACGAAATCGATATCGTAATTTCACCGGCAATTGGCGGAATTGTTGTAGGGCAGGAAGTTGCGCGTCAACTGAATAAGAAATCGATATTTGCCGAACGCGAGGAAAAAGCTCTCATACTCAGAAGAGGCTTCAACATCGAAGCGGGTAAAAGGTATCTGGTATGTGAAGACGTAGTCACTACCGGTGGTTCTGTTTTCGAGGTAATGGAAATTGTTAGAAAAGGAGGTGGCATCGTAGCCGGAGTTGGCTTTATAGTCGACAGAAGCAATAATCAAGTCAACTTTGGTGTACCTCAGTTCAGTACATTGCAACTTGAGGTTAAATCTTATCTTCCTGAAGAATGCCCTCTTTGTAATGAAAATAAAATACCTCTCGTAAAACCAGGTTCCAGAAAAATTAAATAAAATATGAGAAAAATTGCTTTTTTCATTTTTGTATTCTCTGTATCGCTATATCCTCAAGTGGAATTCAACAAATATTTTCTGGATAAAACATTACGTATTGATTTCTATGAAACAGGCGATAAAAACAATGAGATAATTTCTATTAACAGATTAATAGAAGAACAGTATTGGGGCGGCTCAGACGTCAATTTAATCGACACGCTTTTTTGGGGAAATTATTTCTTCAAGGTATATGACTTTCACTCCAACAAGTTAATCTATTCACGGGGTTTTTCAACCTTGTTTCAAGAATGGCAAACTACCGACGAAGCCGACTCTGTCGTGAAAACATTCACATGTTCTGTTACCTTTCCATATCCAAAGTCAAAGGTTAGAATCGAAATCGACAAGAGGGACCGCAATGGTAAGTTCTTAAATAAATTTTCTTATATAATCGACCCGAATAATTATTTTATAATTAAAGAGCAATCGAAAAAATATGAAGCCTTCAAAGTTCATTATAGCGGAGAGCATCACAAAAAACTTGATATAGTTATCATACCCGAAGGCTACACGGCAGGGGAAATGGAAAAATTTCATAAAGATTGTTCCCGATTTACCCAATATCTTTTTGAATTCTCACCATTCTCTGAACTAAGAGGAAAAATTAACATCTGGGGAATTGAAGCCCCTTCAGAAGAAAGCGGCACTGATATTCCTGTAGAAAATATCTGGAAAAATACTCTTGTCAATTCCAGATTTTATACATTTGATAGTGAACGATATTTAATGACTGAAGATTATTACAGTGTAAGAGACGTTGCATCGAATGCTCCGTATGATCAGATATTTATTTTAGTCAATACGAATAAATACGGTGGAGGTGCAATTTATAATTTTTATAACGTTACGGCTTCCGACAATCGATTGTCTAAATTAATTTTTGTTCATGAATTCGGTCACGGATTAGCTGGACTTGCAGACGAGTATGCAGATACAACTACGTATAATGAATTTTATAATCTTGATATAGAGCCGTGGGAACCTAATATTACGACGCTTGTAAATTTTGATTCCAAATGGAAATCGTTAATCGACAAAACTACACCTGTGCCAACACCCAGCGATTCAATCTACTCGAATATAATTGGTGTGTTTGAGGGTGGGGGTTATGTTTCGAAAGGAGTCTACAGACCTACATTCAACAGTTTGATGAGGTCGTTCAGTTCAAGCGAATTCAATGAGGTATGCCGCAGAGCAATTATTAAAGTAATTAATTTTTATTCCGAATAATGGATCAGAAAAAACTTATAAAGACTTTTGACACGATTGCATCGGGAAATTTTAAAACAGATACCGAACTGCTCAAATACGTTCTCGAAGAGATAGTAAGCAAAGAGCAATTTAACCTGAACGGCGGAAGACTCTGGAAACTCGATTCCCCGTCGGCTGCTTATAAATTGGTATTGCAAATCGGAAATTTGACCAAAATTCCCGAAAATTATATGCTATCTATAACAGAAAATCCTATTCTGGAACAAATTGCAAAGGAACGCACCATCTTAGCAGATGAAACCGATATGACTTTGCTTTCGAAAGGAATTTTCAGATATTCGGCATCGGGAGTGGGTAAGAAAATAAATGTAAACGGTAAAAAATATTACGAATATCTTTTGGCGGTTAACAGCGACCAAATAGGGGAAGAATTACGGGATACGTTAAATGCCTTAGCCACAGTATTGACTTCCAAATTGCGTGAGCGATATCTAACAGCAATAAGAAAAAATCTGATAAAAGACATCGACAAAGCAAAAGAGTTACAAAGGAGTATACTTCCAGAGCATCAATACAATTTTCATTTTTATGAAATATTCGGAGTTACAATTCCTGCAGAAACAGTAGCCGGTGATTTTTATGATTATTTAAAAATTGGCGAGGACGAAGAGAGGCTTGGCATAGTTGTGGGTGACGCAGCTTCAAAAGGACTTGCGGCAGCAGCCGAAGCAATGTATATCTCTGGCGCAGTGCGAATGGCTTCCACTTTTCAGGTAAAAATTTCGCCGATGATGTTCAGACTAAATCAACTTGTCAATAAAATATTCAGCGACGATAAATTCGTCTCGCTATTTTATTGCGAATTGTCTGTCGACAAAAAAGGACTTTGTCTTTATTCCAATGCAGGGCATAATCCTCCTTTATTCTACAAAAAGAATACGAATTCATTTATTAAATTAGCTTCAACAGGTCCGCTGCTCGGTCCAGCTCCCAATTCTAAATATGAAACCGATAGCATTAATTTCGACAAAAATGATCTGCTTGTTATTTATACCGACGGTGTTACAGAAGCAGCCAACAACAAATATGAATTTTATGGTGAGTCGAGACTTTCAGACATAATCAAAAAGAACTCGAATCTTACTGCAAGAGATGTTGCCTACGCAATTCTTGACGATGTAATAAAATTTTCTACAGGTGAAAGCAAGTATCAGGACGATAAAACCATTGTTGTAATAAAAAGGAACGGATAATGGATTTAGTAGAAAAAATTTTTAACGCTGGAGTGGTTGGCGCCGGTGGCGGAGGTTTTCCTTCCCACATAAAGGCAAGATCCAAAGTAGAATTTTTATTGGCAAATGGCGCTGAATGCGAACCGTTAATTCACAAAGATTACGAACTAATGGTTCATTTTCCCGAAAAAATTATCGAAGGAATTGAGCATCTCGCAAAACATGTCGAAGCAAAAAAAACTTTTATTGGCATCAAAGAAAAAAATAAAAAAGCTATTAACTCGTTTACCGACTCAATTAAAAATCCTTCGATTAACCTTTCTCTATTAGGCGATTTTTATCCGGCGGGTGATGAATACGAGCTGGTTTACGCCGTTACAAAGAGATTAATTCCTCCGCATGGATTACCCTTAGATGTGGGTTGCCTTGTTAATAATGTTGAAACTCTTTACAATATATCAAATGCGGTAGAAGATATTCCAGTTGCATTTAAATTCCTGTCTGTAACGGGTGCCGTAAGAAATCCAAAATCTTTTTTCGTGCCATTAGGGACAAGCTTCAGAGAATTGATAGAACTTGCTGGTGGAACTACACTGGATGAATACGGTATTTTCGTCAGTGGTATTTTAATGGGAAAATTAACATTTGATGTAGACGAACCGGTAACCAAAACCACGGCCGGAATTATTATACTTCCTAAAAATCATTATCTGATAAACAGGATGGAACGCCCAATTCACGATATGAACAGGATTGGAAAATCTGCCTGCGATCAATGCAGTTACTGTACCGAATTTTGTCCGCGTTATTTGCTGGGATACGACGTTCAACCTCATAAGGTAATGCGATCGCTGGCATTCACAACAACTGGAGAAAGTGTTTGGAATCAATATGCCGACCTGTGTTGTTCGTGTGGACTCTGCTCGCTTTATGCTTGTCCGGAAGACCTCTATCCTCGAGAAGCCTGCAATCAGGGTAAAGATTATTTGAGAAAAAATGGTATTAGATACAATCAAACGAAAGAAGTCAAAGTTCATCCTATGAAAGAAGGGAGAAGAGTCCCGTTAAAAATGTTAATGAAAAAATTGCAACTGACAGATTACGACAGACCAACGCCTTTTGAAGAAATAAAATTTTCTCCAGAACGCGTAAAATTATTACTCAAGCAACACGCTGGTCAGCCAGCAAGACCAGTAGTTAAATTAAACCAAAAAGTTAGCAAAGGTGAGCTGGTTGCCGATATCGAACCCGATAAGGTTGGAGCAAAAATTCATGCTTCGATTGATGGTGTGATAAAAGAAATTACAGATAATTTTATAATAATTGAAAAGGGGATATAATGAACTCATTGGGATTAGTTGAAATGACGAGTATTGCAGCGGGAATGCAAGCTGCAGATATAATGCTAAAAACATCAAACGTAGAATTGATATTATCACGCACTATTTGCTCAGGGAAGTACATGGTACTTATCGGAGGTGAAGTAGCAGAAGTTGAAACTGCTGTGGAAAACGCAGTCAATCAATTATCTTTCGGAATAATTGATACATTTGTTATACCGAATGTTCATAAAGATATTTTCCCTGCACTGGCTGGTCATTCAAATGTTGACATGCTTGAAGCACTCGGAATTATTGAATCGTTTTCTGTGTCATCCTTGATTGAAGGAGCTGATGCAGCAGTCAAAGCTGCAAGCGTAAAACTGATCGAAATTCGTCTTGCTATGGCACTTGGTGGGAAAGCATTTTGCACATTAACGGGCGAAGTCGCTGCAGTTCAGAGTGCAGTCGATGCAGGCGCAAAGGTAATTGCAGATAGAGGATTGCTCGTCAACAAAGTTGTTATTCCCAAACCACGCAAAGAATTGCTTAGCGAGATGATATGATCACTCGTATTGTTTCGGTACTACACAAATGAAAACAAAATTTGTATTCTCAGAGATGTTTTTATACTGGTGGTATTCATTGGGAAGTACCAGCGCAAAGTCACCCTCTTTTAATGTATGCTCGTGTCCTTCTTTATCTACCAGAACACCATATCCTTCTATTACATAATTCAGATGTTCATAATCGTGACTATGGTAGGGAGTATATCCTGTAGGTTCAAGTGTAAAAACACGCATCGAATATGCTGGCGTTCCGTCGGCAGAAGAAATTGGAATTTGTTTGTGTACTTTATATGCGCCTGCCATTTCAATCAGGCGAGATTCTATTTCCTTAATATAAATGAGTTCACTCTAAAAAGGTAAAACAATATAAATAAAAAAACATAGTT
>DYLP01000030.1 GCA_020722005.1 Melioribacter roseus | reverse complement strand
TTTATCAATTTTTAATAAACTTAATCAATTTCTAATGACAATTTTGGGATAAAAATAGTTATTTAATTGCTAAATTTGATAACTGAATAAAGAACGACTTTCTTATAATGAAAAAAATTTATTCTGTCTTATTGATATTTTTATTTACTGCACACAACTGCGGCAATGGAGTAGCTCCGCAAGGGGATTTCGTAATTAGATTGAATCAGGTTGGCTATCTGCCCGATGATATAAAATCCGGCATAATTCTTTCGACCGTACCTTTAGAGAATTTGAAACTTGAAATCATAGGTTTAAAGAACGCTCATAAAAAATTTTATCCAAAGTATTACAATACCGGTTTTAAACACGGCAGATACAGCTACACTTATAAATTTGATTTCTCCGGTTTGAAAGAAAGCGGTAAATATATCATAAGTGCAGGTGAGATAACCTCGTATACTTTTGAAATTGGTGAAAACGTGTACAGAAAGTTAACAGAATCGTTGCTTGATTTTTTTAAAGTACAACGCTGCGGATATACCGACCCTTTATTGCACGGAGTTTGCCACATCGCAGATGCCACAGCTATTTACGACGGGAAAGATACGTTCAACATTAAAATGGACCTAACAGGCGGCTGGCACGATGCAGGTGACTATATAAAATTTCTGAACACTACAGCATATTCTACCTATTTACTTTTGTTTGCATACGAATTTGCGCCCGACAAATTCGGATTCGACAGAAATAATAACAATGTAGCAGACATTCTCGAAGAGGCAAAAGTTGGATTGGATTGGTTGTTGAGATGCCGTTATGGAAACAAATTGGTAACTCAGGTTCAGGATTTACGGGACCACGATGTTGGCTGGCGAATGCCCGAAGACGACCCGCTGACGTTCGATAGACCTGCATTTGTGGGTATTGGAAAAAATTTAATCGGAATCTATTCGGCTACGTTGGCGCTCGCATCTCGTATCTGGCGAAACAAACTGAACTATCCCAATTTTGCCGATACATGCTTAATTACTGCCACGAAATACTATAAGCTCAAAGATTCAGTCCCCGATATCGATAGTTCGGGCAGCGGTATGTACATCGATAAAAATTATGAGGGCAAATTATCTCTGGCAGCTGTGGAACTTTATCTATCGACGCGTATGAGTTCTTATTTAAATGAAGCAATTTCATTTGCCGATTCCGCCGGCCGCGATTACTGGTGGAGCTGGGGTGATATAAACGCTTTCGCACATTACAGGCTTGCTCATTTTCAATCTCGTTCTGTCGATTATCTCAAAACCAGTCTCAATTCCTTCAGAGATTTCAGTCGAACAAACTTGTTCGAACTCGGTATACCTTTGAGCTGGGGAACTAATCATACTTTACTGGGTATTGCACTAATAGATATTCTTTATCGGAAACTTACAGGCGATAGGCAGTACGATACTTTGATGGCTGCTCAAAAAGATTTTGTCCTTGGTAAGAATCCGTGGGGAATCTCATTTATTTACGGATTTGGTTCAAAGTTTACTACCAATTTCCATCATCAAATTTCGTATTTTAAAGGCAAACTTCCTGGAGGATTTGCCGCTGGTCCTGTTGAAAAAAAAATTGTAGATGATTTCAAAATACCTTATAATGGCAGTGATAGATTAGCTGAACATCAAAGCAGCGAGTTTTACTACAGAGATGAAAAAGAGGATTACATTACAAACGAACCAACAATCAGTTCAAATGCAGTTGCAATTTTTGTTTATGGGAATTTGAGTAAATAACTTTGTCCTATTCTGAGACGATATTGAAAGAATGAAACTCTGCGAGGTTGACAAAACTGCGAAAAAAGGAGAAAAACAAATTTTTTTCTGGCATTTTTATTGATCAACATAATTAGTTATTAAATCGAGTTAGCCATGATTAGTTCGGTCAGAATGATACCATCGGGATTTGGATTTATCGACAAAAACTGGGGTGGAGTCTACAGAGGTGGGAGCTATTTACTTGTAGGTCCCAGGAAGTCTGGAAGAACTCTATTAGGTTTGCAATTTGCGCTGGAAGCCGCAAAAGCTTCCGAGGTTTGCCTTTATTTTACGTTAATGAGGCCTAAGGACTTGATGATTCAGGCTGCCTCGCTCAATTTCGATATTCAGTCGTATATGAACCAGAATTTGATTATTGTTATACGCGTTGCTCCACCGAACGAGATTTACGGTATGTATAATCCGGACGATTATCTGGTAGAATATTTTAAAGATATTCTTACTGTGGTAAATCAGTACAATCCTACTAGAATCATATTTGACGAATTAACGCCGTTTGTAGGATTCAAAAATCTCGATTACCTGAGAAATACATTCTTAAATACTGTGGAAACAATCGAAGAGAGGGATATTACAAGTCTTTTTGTAATAAGCGAACCTGCCACTCCAAAAGCGCACGCAATAGTCGAAGGGCTATCTCAGTTTGTTACCGGAATTATACGTCTGTCGAAACCGAATGATCGTACTTCTCGTTTTCAAGGAGGAAGAGTTACAATAACTCCGAATGTCGGTCATACCGAAGGCGAATTTACCGCTGAATATAGAATCCGTCCGAATAAAGGAATTACAACAGAATTTCATGACGAAACTTTTACAACTGAAGAATACGAATCGACGTATCCGACTAGAGAAAATCATTTTCAGGGATTTTCTACAAAACAGACACGTATCGATATTTCGCCCGAACCTTACGCATTTTCAAATATCTATAATTACAACGACTTTTTGTTGATACTCAACAATCAGATAGCTCTCTATAAAAGTACTGGGCAAATATTTTATATCGTTTCTTTTAAACTTGATCCGGTAGCTCAGGTAAAAGGTTTATTGTCCGTCAACCAATTGCAAAACTCAATTAGGATATCTACAAGTAAAAAAGACAAGATTTGTGTGATCGAAAATAAAGTGATTGTATTATTGGTAAAGGGAAGTCTCAAAGGCGTAGTTGATTTAATTTCGAATGTACAAAATAATTTACCGAGCAAGGATCCTGCATATCTGAAAGCAGTCATGGAGTACATTTCAATTTTCAATACAGCAATCGACGAACGTTTTGATAACGCTGAATCGTTAATGGAATATGTATTGTCGGCGGAAACTTCTGCAACGAATGCTTATCAGCCTTTAAATAAATTTTTAGGATGATGATCGTCCGGTTAAAAATAATTCTTCTTCTGATTTTATTCACATCCGATTTATTTTCTCAAACCCAATCGGAAGCCATTAAACGGCAGGCGCAAGAACTAATGAACGAAGGGCGATACGCGGAGGCCGTCGACCAGTTAAATAAGTTTATCTCATTAAATCCTCAGTTGGCGGAAGGTTATCATCTTCGTGGTCTTTGTAATGAGCAAATGACACAGTTTCAGTATGCAGTTCTCGATCTACGGCGCGCTCTGCGTCTCGACCCGGCAAATTTGGTAATCTCCAAAGATTTAAATCGAGTTATCTCGTACTGGCATCAGCAGCTCTATCAAAAAATCGAAGGGCATAAACGCGATATCGCTATAAATCCGGATTATCCTTTTTATTACCTTGAAATTGGTAAGTCATACAGATGGATGGAAGAATGGCAAAATGCAGAATATTGGTACGACGAATATCTTAAAAGAGATGACAATGCTTCGCCCGACGAGATAATTCGCTATACTGAAATACTAGCCAAGACCGGGTCGATAAGCAAGGGCGAAAAAATATTAAAAAAATATGTTGAACGTTATCCCGACGACTGGCGCTTGTGGAGTAGATATGGCTATTTTACTTTATGGTTGGGTAAGTATAAAATTGCAGAGGATGCTTTTAGACGCGCTCTCGATATCAAACCATATTTCAAGGAAGCTCAAGATGGACTCGACCTTGCGCAGGACAAAGCTTATCTTCGCTTGAGTCAACCCCGCTCCTTCGAAAGAGTTTATCCAATCGACCGTTATTATTCGATTGTCAATAGATATCCTGAAAACGATAGCATCCGATTCCTCCTGGCTCAAGATCTCATAAAAGCCAATCGTTATGAGGAAGCTTATCAGCAACTTACATTGCTCCAAAATAAATATTATGACAGCGAAAAATTTCAAAAACTTTATAACCTCGTAACAAATTACAGAGATAGTACGAATAACAGCAATATCGCTTACTTTACAGAAATATTGAAGAATAACCCAGGTGATAAAAATGCGGTTTTAAGACTTGCAGAAGCTTATGCTAATTTGATTAAGTACGACGATGCCATTGAAGTTCTCTCAGAATATCTTGCCGATAAGCCTGAAAATGCCGAGCTCGATGTTCGATACGCCTATGCTCGTTATTGCGCATGGAATTACGAATGGGAAAGAGCCATTGCACAACTCGATAAATTGATTGAAATTGACCCGGATAATACGGATTACAAACTGCTCAGAGCTCAAATTGCAGTATGGACTGTGCTGGATCTCGATCTGGCTGAAAAATATTTACTCGAAATTGTAGAAAAAAAGCCTCAAGAATTACAGGCGTATTTATCGCTAGTTTCTCTTTATTCATGGAAAAAGAATTTTGACGAGGCAAAAAAATACCTTGATATTGCCAAACAACTTGCTCCAAATTCCCAACTGGTTGAAAGCGTCGAAAGTACTTATGAACTTCACTTGTCGGCTTATGAGGAATTAAAAGCTCTTGAAATTCGAGGCGAAGCACAGATACTCTATTCAGAAGGCAAATGCGAAGAAGCCCGCACTAAATACGAGGAATATTTTAAAAAGAAAGAGGAACCGACACGTGAAGAATATGCAGAATATGCCGGTATTCTCGCTTGCGGCGGCGATAAAGCGGAGGCTTTGAAAATTTACGACAGATTACTTAACGAAAAATTCGACCCGAATGATAAATTGGATTTCAGAATTAGCGTAGAGAGAATTAAAATTTATTATGAATTAGGGGACACTTCAGCCATTCAAAAAGAAATTGAAAAAATTGCCAGTATCAATATACCCGATACTCAAATTCTTTTACTAAAAGCAGACGCTTTTGCCGCTGCTGGTTATTTTCAAAAGGCCGATTCAATTTACAGCGAAATTAAGTCGCAAACCGACGACCCTGTTTCTAAAAAGGAAATTGATCAAAAGTATATATTGATGGCTGGCTACATGACTAAATTGGGACATCTCGACGAAGCTGAAGATGTTATAGAAAAACTTGAAAGCAGAATAGATGATAATGATTTGTTGAAGCAGGTCAGATATCAAAAAATGTTTTTAGGTGATGCTTATGCTGCGCGTAATAAATGGGGTGCTGCAGAAGATATTTATGAAGAACTGGCGGAAGAATTCGACGATTCTTCAAATATCAGTCTTGTTAAACAAAGATTAAGCTGGATTCCACCTTATGGAATTGAGAAAGGACTTATTTCGGTTCGTAATTTCGTTAGTAGGCTTTTCCCAACGAATATAAATATAACTCCCTACACAACAACGTACGTCGACAATTTTGACCTAGACTATTTCAACTATGGTACAAGAGTAGAGGGAGGGTTTTTAGGATTTTTCGGATTCGGGGCACAATGGCAGCGCGCCGAATTCAAAAACGATTCGAAAGCAAAACACCTGACAGGTTTGAAATTGATTGCCAGCATTTTTCCTCACAAAAATTTAGTTTTAACTGGAGGAAAGGGGACGCTTAATATTGATGGCGAATCACGAAAAGATATATGGGATATACTTATTAGATATAATCTCGAAGAAAAATTTGCAGCTACTTTTTCTTTTGAACGGAACGATGCGCGCTTGATTTTACTTTCGCCTCTTTTAATTCCATATAACCTGAATACCGATATTTATCGATTCAATTCGTCATACAACTACAAACACTCGCTCTATCTTTCGTTGTTCTATAATTATCTCGAAGTGTCCGACGGTAATATTGGAAACGATATCCAGATTAGAATTGGTAAACGGTTTTTCTCGTTTAATACTTTAATAAATAATGAAAAAGGGAAAGGCAGTGGATTACTCGGTTATGAATATTATTTTGCGGATTATGGTTTCCAGTCTCCATATTATTTTACACCTCAAAATTATGTATCACACAGTCTATGGGCAGATTTTATTCTGGAGAAAAGCGATAATCTTACACTAAAAACAGGCGGAAAAATAGGATATATGCCACTCCTTGATTTTATTGTTAGCGAGTTTTATGCCGACGCCGTTTATAAACCTTTTGAATATTTTTTCATATCAGGTAGAATATCGTATGCAAACAGCTATCGTTACGATACAGGTTATAAGGCTTTTTCTGCATATTTATCGCTTTTCTGGAACATTCATTAATAGTTAAAAGGAATTATATGGGTCGATTTACATTAATATTATTAATAATATATAATTTTGTTTTCGCATCCGAACCAGTAAAAATTGATTTTATCGCCTCACAAAATGATGTCCTTTATTTTTCCCTGGGCAAGGACGAACCATTGACCGGCAATCTGGAACAATTGAAATATTTTTTCGAGCAACTCGACCAGTTAAAGAATAAAGACAAAAGTTTGGTTCTCAGGATTGCTCATTTTGGCGATTCGCTTATTCAGGGAGATGTAATTTCAGAATATCTCCGCGAATTATTCCAGAAGCGGTTCGGAGGGCAGGGTGTAGGCATGATGCAAATTATTGCAAATGACATAAGAATGAGGACAACAACGCGCCATAGTTATTCAAACGACTGGGATTACGTTTCCGTTATTACCAGAAATCCGGACAATTTACCAATTGGAATAAGCGGTTCGGTTGCAATTCCAAATAAAAATAGTTGGGTTCAGTATGAAACAAGTAGAGAATTAAAATCATCATCTTCGTTCAAATTTGCCCGCTTATTTTATAGCAATGCCGCCAATAATAGTGCAATTGAATACACGATTGATAACAGAGCTCCAGTTAAAATTAATTTAAAAGATGGTAACGAGCTGAAGGAATTGATTATCGACGCAAAGGGGGAGGCTCGTTTGATGAAAATTAAATTTATCGACGGTAAACGTCCCTATTTTTACGGAGTTAGTCTTGAAAACGGCGGTGGCGTTTATCTGGACAATTTCCCTATGCCGGGCAATAGCGGAGTATCTCTGATTGATATCCCTGATAAAATTCTCCAGAATTTCGCCAGGCTTACAAATTACGGATTGATTATTTTAACCTACGGAGCAAACGTGAACTCTCCGAACAAATCGATTTACCAGTTATATAAAAACAAAATGCTGAAAGTAATTGAACATTTTAGAAAAGCGTTTCCCAGAATTGGATTTATTCTGGTTGGAGTTGGCGATAAAACCATGAAACGGGGCGGACGATTTATTACAAATCCAGATGTGCCATTACTTTTGAATGCTCAAAAACAGATTGTAAAAGATGGTAATATTGCTTTCTGGAATCTCTGGGAAACAATGGGCGGCGAAAATTCGATGGAAGACTGGGTTAATTCGAATCCACCTATGGCTCTCAAAGATTATTCTCATTTTACTAAGGTCGGTGGTAAAAGAGTGGCTGAACTCCTTTTTAATGCAATAATGAAAGCGTATTCGTCGAAATAATTTTTTTAATACTATAATAAGTTATATTAATTTCTTTATACTAAAGAATTAGCTCAATTATGTAACTTATTAGCTTGCAATAGTTTAATGAAAAAGCTATATTCTTAATGTCTATTTTTGAGCCATTTTATCTAATTATAAAAGAAATCAAAATTTGTTTGTTTGATTAATGCGCATAATCAATAAAAATTAATGGCACTGTTATTGAATAATATCTAATGAACATAGTGTGAATTTAATGAGACAGGATAAGTTAAAATATAAAATAGTCCTGGATAACAGGGAAATAAAGCCGCCAAAGCGGAATGTGGCGCGTGAAAAAATTCGAACAATCATTATATCAGGTCTATTTTCTTTGTTTCTAATTTTAATGATTGTGTATACAATGCCTTTTACTGTATTGACCTGGAGCGGTTTATTCGTTTATTCCTCGATTGTTTCGCTTGTTATTTTCTTGTTTATCCTTTTGATCCGTTATTTTGGCATCCTCTTCATGTCGTATTTTTACCTGACCAAATACACAGTTGAAACCAAACCAGGATATTATCCCTTCGTTTCGATTATCGTTCCCGTTTATAACGAGGGAAAGATTATTAAATCTTCTATCGAGTCGCTGCTTGGACTTGATTACCCTAATTATGAAATAATTATTGTAAATGATGGCTCGACTGACAACACAGCTGAAGTTGCAGAAAGTTTGGTCGGTTATCATAAAGGGAAACGAGCGATGATAAAAGTATCGCTCATTAACAAACCAAACGGTGGCAAGTCGAAAGCCTTAAATGCCGGTATTCAATATTCCGAAGCTCAATTTGTCCTCTGTATGGATGGGGATTCACAGCTGACTACAGACACATTAAAAATGGCTATGCGTCATTTTGTCGATCCAGCGGTAGGAGCAGTTGCTGGCAATGTAAAAGTGCAAAATCGTAAAAAAATGCTGACTGATCTTCAGGCACTTGAATATCTTGAAGGTCTGAATCTGGCAAGAAGTGCGCAAGGTTTTTTGCAGATGGTCAATATAATCCCCGGCCCTATCGGGGTTTTCAGAAAATCAACCCTCAGAGATGCCGGCTTTTATTCGAGCGATACATTTGCAGAGGATGCCGACATTACACTAAAAATTTTAGCTAAAGGCTGGAAAATTGTATATGAGCCCAAGGCAATTGCCTATACTGAAGCCCCAGCTACAGTTTATCAGCTTCTAAAACAACGTTATAGATGGACTCGAGGTATTTTACAGGCTATTAGAAAGCATAAAAAATATCTTTATAATCCCACTCTGAATTTCAATAATAGTTTTATTATGTGGTCGATGTTCTACGAAGCGCTTATCTGGCCTGCGATGAATATCTTTGTTAATCTTTATTTTATTGTTGTTGCTTTGTTTTACGGAATTCATATTACGCTCTTTCTCTGGTGGGTTGGTATTGCCGTGCTCGACTTGATGTCGGCTGTTTTTTGTATTGCCGCTGAAAGGGAAGAATTCAGACTTGTACCTTATGCAATTATTTACCGTGTCTTTTTTATATTACTCATTGACGTTACAAAGGCTATGGCAACAGTGGAAGAGTTCATTGGATTCAGTATGACGTGGGGAAAACTTGAACGAGTGGGTGCATCCAGATAATAAGTAAATATGAGGAAAGGGAAATGGAATTAATACCGATTTTATCTTTGATTGTTTTAGTCGCAACAATATCGACGTTTATATTGGCTGTCGGCGCATATATTCTCTACAAAATTAGAGAACGAAAAGGCGTCTCCGAAAAGGCTGCTCAGCCTGCAGCTGTGCCTGCCGAATTGGTAGCTCCTGCTCCATTGGCAGCAGAAACTCCACATTACAGAAGCACTTTTGAACAACAGGCAGGCTACATACCGACCCGAGAACAGATGGAACAACCTGAGCTTAGACCTACGTACGTCGGTCCAGCTCCTGCTTCGTACCAGGGTGAGTTCACAAGAGATTCTGAAAGAGCTCCAACTGTTGAAAGCCATCGAAAAAAATTTATGCGCTATACATCAGAGGGATACGAAGAACCATCCGTTCAGCGGAAAAAAACAGAGGATAACCTCAGGTGGCGGTAAAAGAAAATTATAAAGGACTGAGGGTTAATTACTTAATTATATTTTTAAGCGGACTAGTTCTGCTTTTCACGGCTCTTCTTGTTTTTTTATTAATTCTAAAAAATATCTACGGTAATTACGAAATAAAAGAAATTATTCCCACCAAAGAAAATCTTATCAAAGACGAAAAAGCAGGTAAAATCGCAATACTCTATTCCCGTTATACCGAAAATATGTTGCCTGCAGGAAGTACCTGGCTCAAGGATAATATCGATACTTGGGAGCGCTTCATATCAAATGCAGGTTATAAATACGATGTAATTGACGACCGAACTATTGAAATGGGAGAACATTACGGCTATAAAATCATTGTTCTTCCTGGCTCGAAATCGTTAAGCGATCGACAGATTATCGCTCTTAAAAAGTATGTTGAAGACGGAGGAAGCATTTTTGCTACTGGTGGTTCTGCTACTTTTTCCAACGAAGGTAAATGGCGAGGGTGGGATTTTTTTACTGAGGTATTCGGACTGAAATTCAACAAGGAAATTAAACCCGAAGAAACCTATAAAATTCATACTCTCAGGGGCAATCTGCCTTTAACAGCCGGTGTCCCAACGGGATACGCCCTTAAAATTGCTACATGGGATAGACCGATCTATGCCGAAGTAATTGAGCCGAGAACTACACAGGTTAGCTTTTGGTACGACTTCAGAAGGGAAGCAGGCCTGGTGAGAGAAGAAATTCAGAAAAGTGCCGGTATTGCATTTGGCACATACGGTAAAGGGCGTTTTGTCTGGTTCGGCTTCGAAATCAATTCAGTACTGGGTGTCCAGAAGGATTTTGTCTATTTCGAGAAACTCTTTAATAATTCAGTTAACTGGTTAACCTATAATCCTACAGCATTTACAAAAGATTGGCCAGGAAATTATAAAGCAGCGTTAATATTAGTCCCTACTGTTGACGATGCACTCGGAAACATTAAGACAATCAGCTCAATTACGAGCAAAAATAATATCGAGCCTACTTTTTTTATAGACCCTTATATTGCATTGAAAAATGGCTCCATTTTAAAATCGCTGGCAAAAAGTGGGGAATTCGGTGCAATTGTAGACATTGGATTTCTTGAATATCCCGAAGATACGGTAAACATGCTTTACGATAAGCAAACTCAATTTTCTAATATAGCTTTTGCGCAGGATTCAATTGGTAAAATTATTGGTAAACCAATTAAAGCCATAATGCCATTATACGGCTTTTATAACGATTTCACGTTGCAGGCTCTGGCAAATAGAGATATCGGTTTTCTATTGACTGACTCTCTTACCGACAGGTCGGTACCAGAAATCAAAATTCGAAATAATAAACAAATCATGGTTATAACTAAAACTGCAAGGGACGACTATGAAATAATTCGTAACTATGGTTTGACAGAAACAAAATTTCAAAGATACACTTATGAAGAAGACGTTGACCGCCTATTGTTTGAAGGTGGACTTTTTGTATTTAAGGTTCATACGAATTATCAATTGCGCCCTCAATACGTTTCCGTAATTAACGATGTTATTCGATATGCCAGAGGAAAAGATTTCTGGATTACATCGCTGGACGAATTAAAAAATTGGTGGCGTAAGAAACAAAGTCTTGAAGTTCGGTACGAATCAAGGAGCAAAAGGAGAGTTGCAGTAGAACTTACAAATCCTGCGGAATACGATATTGAAAATGCAGTAATCGAAGTTAATTTGAATAAAAAAGTGAAAAATGTTAAAATTAGTTCAGACATGTTGAATACTAAAATCCCCCGTTATGAAGTTAGTAAAGATAGTCAGTCTGTAATTTTTTATATTGACAGAATGAAATCCCACGAAACACGTTCGTTGTTAATCGATTTTGATAACATTGATGAAAATAGCATATGATAAATAAATTTTTAAAATATTTGCCGATTGCAATTGTTATAATAACTGCCGGATGTGTTGAGCCAATTACCAGTTCTCAGACTACATCGTCACAGCCTACCATTCAAATTTTTTCACCTGCTACTGGAGATTCCGTAATGGTGGGCCAAAATTTAATTAATTATGAAGCCTCCGATGGGATAGGAGGCGAAGGTCTCTCATTTTATGAAATTTATGTCAACGATACTTTTACGGAACGTTTTGAACAAAATTCAGATGGTACAAATCCAATTCTCTATCTTAATATCGGAGAAGCATTGCTTGGTAAAAGGATAAGTTACTTTGTAAAGGTTTATAATAAAAACGGGAAAGCCAAAGAAAGCGAAGTACAGAGCAACATTTATGTTAAAGACAAAATACCCACTGCCCCTTCCAATCTTATAATAAAAAGAACAGGAGATTATACTGTAACGTTGCTATGGCAGGACAATTCTTCAAACGAGGACGGTTTCGAAGTATGGCGTAAAGAGGGTACAGGAACATACAGTTTGATTGCAACTCTACCACCTAATACAATTAGTACAATTGACAACGGAGTTTCGCCGTTTACGGATTATTTCTACAAAATAAGAGCCTTTAACGAATCGGGAAAATCTGACTTCAGTAACGAAGTGAGCACTTCCTCGCTTCCAGGTGGAATGTGGAATCTTCAAGCGGAGGCAATTGGAACTCATATGGTTATCCTGAAATGGAACGATTTCGCTGTCAACGAATTGGGCTTTAAGATAGAAAGATATAATTCTTCTTCAGGAATCTGGGAATTGATTGATATTACCGGACCAAATGAAACTTACTACGAAGACCATAACGTGGAAGGAAGTAAGGCGTATAAATACAGAGTTGCATATTTTACTTCAACATCTATAAGCGGATATTCGAATGAAGCTACTGTATCGACTTTTTATACAGATGTGGAAGCTCCTTCGAATCTCAATGCTTCTGTATATGCACCCAATACCGTTCGTCTTGATTGGATAAACAACGACAAGTTAAGGCTATCGGTTTCATTGATTGTCGAAAGGAGAATTGGAACTGCAGGCGAATTTAATGAATTGATGTCAATAGACTCTGATTCTACTTTCGTTTTCGATAATTCGGTTGTGTCGGGTATAACCTATCAATATCGCGTGCGACAAAAACTGGGTAACAGAATTTATACGGATTATTCAAATATTGCTACCGTCACGGTTCCATGACAAAGGAATTAAAAAGTGAATTATGAAAATAAATACGGATTGATTGTCGATAAGAACGGCAAAATTATCGCCGTTAGCGATGAAATTAAAAAATTATTCCCCGGACTTACCCCCCAGAATAATTTTTTCCAATACTGGAAAGATGTCCTGTCTGTGGATAAAGAACATAAATTCAAAATTCTTGAAGGATTTGAAAAATGTAGAACTAAAAATGATGTTACTTCTCTTGAATTACCAATTACAATTGATGATAATAAACTAATCTTTACATTGATTTATACACCTCTGAGAAGTGAAAATAATATCTATTTTTATATCGATTTCATTCAACATGGCGAATCAAAATCGGAAGAAAGAGAAACATACAAAATTAAAATTGCTCTGAATCAAATTGAGGAATTAATAGAGGATAGTGAAGTTCTAAGAGAAATCGAACGAGTCAAAAATTCTTATCCATTTACTTTTATTGAAAAAGTAAAATTCCAGAAAGAAATAAATAATCTTAAAAATTTTTTCTGGATTAAAGACAAAGATGATAAAATTATCGTGGCTAACGAGGCTTATGCTTCGTGGCTCGGAACAACTTCGACTAAAATCGAAAATAAGAGCGAGAGTGATTTCTTGCCCAGGTATCTTGTGAATCTTCATTCACAAATTAACGATTATATAAAAAGTAGCTCGAATATTATTATTGTAAGTGGTTTGAAGTCAGCGGGTGAATCAAAGAACTTTTCGATTTATCTTGTTCCAATTTGTGACCTTGAGAATCGTGTTATTGCAATGATTGGCTTTTCATATATTGAATCTGAAAAACAAACTTTGCATTCCTTGACAGCTCCTCTGCCTCTGCCCGCCTGTGTCGTTGATCCTAATCTTGAATTTACAGAATACAATGAAAAATTCGAAAGCCTATTCGAACTGAATAAGAAAAAATTCAGAGCGATTGAACTTTTTGGAAATGACGCAGTCAATAAAATTGCATCATTTCTTAAAGAGGATAAAATACGAACGGAAGATCTCTTTGAAGTCGAGGCGCCGGATAAAAATCGATATTCGTTCACCGTGTCAAGGGCAGGTAGCAATCTAATTATGGTCGGATATCAAATTGAGAAATCCGCAGAAAAAACTGTGCATTTAGGAATCGAGGATTATCTTAAAATTGTTCCAGATGCCGCCTTTGTATATGACCTTGAAAATTTGAAATTTCTTGCTGTCACGGATGAGGCTCTCAAACTCTACGGTTACACAAAAGAAAAATTTCTCGAACTCGACTTGACGGATTTATACGCTCCTGAGGATGTGCAGGCATTAATACAAAGTGAAGATAAATCCCTACGCGGCAAGCCACTCAAACATAAAAGAAGCGACGGTAAAGATATCTTTGTTACAATTAAAAGCATTGAAATTGTATTTAGAGGTAAAAAAGCTCATTTAAATTTAATAAGAGAAGTGTCTTCAGAATTAAAAGCACGAAGAGAAAGCCAGCTTTATAAGCACGTATACGAAAATACGGAAGATCTGGTTGTTGTAACCGATAAAGACGGATTCATTATCTCGGTAAATGATGCTGTACCTCGTCAACTCGGCTATTCGAAGAGGGAACTAGAAGGCAGACCGATAATCAGTATGGTATCGGACGATGATAGAGCAGCAATTAATAAAAACGTACTTCACTCTGAGTCGAATAATACGATTAAATTAAATATCTCGGTTAAAAAGTCAGATGGCGAATTGACAAAAGCCGAACTATTTACAAATGCGATAAAGAATTATGAAGGGGAAATTGAACAGGTAATAGTATTAATCCGAATACAGCCAGAAGAGAAGGCAAATAAATTAACTGAAGTAATAAATGAAAGTTCAAATATCGATGCAGCTTTTCTATCAAATTTATTCCACGAATTGTTGACGCCACTGAATGTAATAATGGGCTTTACTCAGGACTTATGGGAAAACATCGAAAATCCAAATGAAGAACAGAAAGAAGCAGTTGAAATAATCAAAGAAAATCAGAGAACTTTACTTCAGATTATGGACAATGCGGTTGAATATGCTGCATATCTGCGAAAAAACGTTAAGTACAAAGTTGAGCACGTCAAACTAACAGATTTGATGCCCGAAGTGGAGAATATTGTTTCAAAGGGTGCAAAACAACACGATAAGTCTGTTAAAGAAGGAAAAATTTCTTCGTCTCTCGAATTTGAAACAGACAAACAGAAATTTGTGAGTTTGCTCGGTATGTTATTGAATTTTGCAATCACGATAACAAAAGAAAAAGAGTTAAAGCTTTCTGCGAAGAAAGAAGACGACGAAAATTTCATCATCTTGATCGATGACCTGAAAGAGGGAGCAAGCCCATATCTGTTAAAAGGTTTACACGACATACTGACCGACGATGAAAACTTCAGCAGGAAAAATTATGGCTTTTCCAGATTTTCAATGAAATTGGCAAAAAAACTGATGGAGATTCTTGGAGCACGTTTTAAAATAATTAGCGAAAAAGATAAAAAACAGGTGGGAATAAGCATTCCATTTAAATTTACTCCATTCGAAGGCGGTGAAATTGAAATCGAGGAGAAAGCAAAATCTGAAGAAAAAATTGAAAAAGCACCCTATAATATTGTCGAGAAACAAACATCTAATATTTTGAAAAAGCTTGACTTATCTTCGATGACCTGTCTATATCTCGAGGACCAGGTTGATTCCCAAATCTTATTCAAAAACCAGATGAAAGATCTTAAAACTATCGAGGTCGTACCGAGTTTAGAGAGTGCAATTCCTTTATTAAAAACCAGACGTTTCGATTTCTTGATTGTCGATATCAATTTGCAGGGAGAATATAATGGATTGGACGTGCTCCGAATAGTGCGTAAAATGCCGGGCTACAAAGAGATTCCGATAATTGCATCTACTGCTTACATGCAACCTGGAGCAAGAGAAAATTTTATAGCCGCGGGATTTACTGACTTTATTTCAAAACCACTGCTCCGTGATAAAGTAATCGAAATTTTATCGAGAATTTATTCCGCATCTTAATTATATTATCGTTCGATAATTCGAGAGGTTGATGCCAGGTAAGTATTTGACATATTATGAATCTCCACTTGGTAAATTGAAAATTACAGCAGACGAGAGCGCTATCAAGTCAATTCATTTTATGCTTGATATTGACGGCGTTGAATTAGAGCAAGAAAATCTAAATGAAATACTCGAAAAATGTGTCTTTGAATTGAGTCAATATTTCAATGGCGAATTACAAAACTTCAGTATACCAACAGAACCGGATGGAACAGAATTCCAGAAAAGAGTATGGAGTGAATTAACGAAAATTCCATACGGAAAAACAATTTCGTACTTAAAATTATCCAGACAATTAGGCAACGAAAGGTCGATTAGAGCTGTTGCAAGGGCAAGCGGCGAAAACAAAATTCCGATTATAATACCGTGTCATAGAGTTATCGGCTCGGATAAGAGCCTTGCAGGTTATTCCGGAGGAGTTTGGAGAAAAAAATGGCTGATCGAACACGAAGCAGCCGTTATTAACAACGAAAAGCAACTTAATCTTTTCTTCTAATTATTCTTTCGATTTCGTGAATTTATTATAAAATAACATCAGTATCGTTGCCAGCAAACCGATACCACTTATTACTAAAAATATCATCTGAGGATTGTTAATATCTTTTGTAAACAATTGATAAACCCAACCGCCAAATGTACCGCCAAATCCCCAAGCAATAGCTATTGGCAAAAATGCATAGCCCTGAAACAATGCTTCCTGACCTTTGGGAGCCAGACCGGCAATATATTCGTAAAATCGAGGAGCTTGTGTCTGTTCGCCAATAGAAAAAAGAAATATTCCGAATACAATTACTGGAATGCTAAGCGATACCTCAGCTCCAAAAAAATTATATGTATTGCCATTTGTCATAGGCAGCACAAAATACCAGATTAGCCATGTAGTTGTTGCAAATACAAAGCCGATTACAATTGCTGTTTGAGTCGATATTTTTTTTGTGAGACGGTTAACAGGTATTTGAAATAATATTATTGTCCAGGCGCCGGTAGATAAAATTAGTTCAATCGGGGTATCAAGCGAAATAAAGTCGGAAATATAAAACGGAATTATTATAAAAAATTGCCAGAAAAGGACCCAGTAGAGTCCGAAAATCAATAAGAATGACATAAATCGTAAGTTTGTGAGCACTTTCACCAAATTGTTCAATATGGTCTTTAAGTTCTGCGAGTTGGAATTGTTAAGCGGATTTTTATAAAAAAATTGCGTTACAAAAAACATTAAAGCGCAACTGAAAGCCGAGACTAGATAAACGAACTCGATTCCGAAGTAATCTCTTACTAAATAAGCCAAAAGGGGACCGATAGCTGCGCCGATATTTACGAGCCAATAATAGATAGCATATCCGAGCGATTTTGTTTCTTCGTTGGTCGATAGTGCTACCGTGCCCAGAACACTCGGCTTTATGAATGAACCCCCTAACGCGGTGAAAATCAGGATAACAGTAAGAAGAGGGAAAAGGAGTGATTCGAGAATTAAACCTGAAAAAGTTTTCATGCCCGTAGCGCCAATTAGAAAATATCCAACGGCAAGAACACTGAATGCAAACGAAAAGGCTTTTTTGAATCCCGTTTTATCCGCAATTGCTCCGGCAAAAATTGGAAGCAAGTAAATCAAACCTCCGAAAATTGAAGAAAGCTGTCCTGCTTCGACTTCTGTGAATTTGAGATGGTCGCGCAAAAAGATACTTAAAATTGTAGCCTGACCGTAATATGCCAGCCTTTCGAACAACTCCATTCCGTTTGCTATCCAGAAAGACGATTTGAAATTCGTTTTTAGTCTCTGAATGCTAAAGGAGAATCTCATTTCCGCACCGTAAAATTAATGGATAGAAAAACCGTTATGATAGTTTCCATAACTAATTATAAAAATGATTTTATTCCATTCTGTTAAATCATCTCGATTAATATAGCAAAAAAAATCTAACCTTCATTAAAAAGAGTTGATAAATCATTAAGTTAGTAAAAAAATAGATCGAGGGCTCTTAATGAACACTGTCCTATGAGAAAATCCGGAGGGAAGGAAGTGAATAATTTCTGAATTTTAATTTTCCGTTTAGTTATTCAATGCTTTTTGTTTTATTTTATCAAAATAAATTTAGGAGTTTTTATGAAAGTACCGCTTTTGGATTTAAAACCGCAATACCAATCAATCAAAGAGGAAATTGACAATGCAATTATGAGGGTTGTCAAGTCGCAATATTTTATATTGGGACCTGAAGTCGAAGCTCTGGAGAAAGAAATTTGTGATTATACGGGTGCCAAGTATGCCGTCGGAGTATCATCGGGAACGGATGCTCTCTTGCTCAGTTTGATGGCTCTCGGAATTAAGAGTGGGGACGAAGTTATTCTGCCAACATATTCGTTCTTTGCTACTGCAGGAGTTGTGGCTCGTCTCGATGCTATTCCTGTCTTTACTGATATTGACCCTGTTACTTTTAATATTGATGTTAAAGAGATTGAAAGGAAGATAACACCTCGTACAAAAGCAATTATACCTGTTCATCTTTATGGTCAAAGCGCAGAAATGGATGAGATTATGGAAATTGCTTATAAGCGTAATTTATACGTCGTCGAAGATGGAGCTCAGGCAATTGGTGCTCAATATAAGGATGGGCGTTATGTAGGTACGATCGGTCATATCGGGTGTTTTTCGTTTTTCCCGAGCAAAAATTTGGGCGGCTTTGGAGATGGTGGTATCATTACGACAAACGACGAGGAAATTTATCACAGACTTAAAATAATGCGAATTCACGGTATGGAACCGAAATATTATCATAAATTAATAGGTGGAAATTTCCGACTAGATGCGCTTCAAGCAGCTGTACTAAGGGTTAAACTACCACATCTCGATAAATGGTCTGAAAAAAGAAGACTAAACGCACAGCTTTATTATCAATTATTTGAAAAGACTGGTCTTCTTGACGATAAAAAAAATTATTTAAAACCAAATAAAATCATTTTACCTGAAGCTGTTTATAAAAATGTCAACGGACTTAAAAACTATCATATTTATAATCAGTTTATCATTCGTGTAAAAAATCGCGACGGTTTGCTGGAATATCTTAAAAAGAATGACATCGGCTGCGAAATTTATTATCCGGTTCCATTCCACCGTCAGGAATGTTTTGCTTATTTGAATGCTGTCGACAGCGACTATCCCGTATCGAATTTAGCCGCTGAAACTTCATTGGCGCTGCCGATTTATCCAGAATTGAGTGAAGAACAAATTGAGTACGTTGTTAAAAAAATAAGCGAATTTTATAAGTGATTTGAAACGGGTTGTCTATTGGTAATCTCCTATAAGTGAGACTAATTTTAGCAAAGTATTTAAGCCACGAATTATCACGAATTTAATAAGATAATCAACAGACAACCCTTTGTTTTATAATTCTTTCATATACTTATCAATCAGCTCATTTGCTTTCGTTTTAGAATCGGCTTCAACAATACACCTAATTATCGGTTCTGTATTTGATTTTCTGAAATGAACCCAATGGTCTTCAAAGTCGATTCTCAGTCCGTCTTCACTGTTTGGTGAATATTTTGAATATTTCTTTGCGAGTTTGGACAATATTTTGTTGGGATCCTTCTTGCCGATTTCAATTTTACGTTTTACAATGAAATATTCAGGCAGAGATTTTTTTAACTCTCCCAGAGTTCCGCCAAATTCCGTCAGATGTTGAAGTAAAAGAGCTGTGCCAACTAAAGCATCCCTTCCGAAATTTACTGAAGGCAATATAACTCCTCCGCTACCTTCTCCGCCGATTATGGCTTTTACTTGTTTCATTTTTTTAACAACATTTGCTTCTCCAACGGGCGACCTGAATACTTTCGATCTGAAACTTTGTGCGACATCATCGACAGCACGTGTAGTTGATAAATTAACGACGACGTTGCCTTTTCGTTTGGATAAAATAAATTTAACTGCTTGAGTAATTGTATTTTCTTCTCCAAACGGTTCCCCGTCTTCAGTAATTAACACAAGCCTGTCCACGTCAGGATCAACAACAATTCCGAAATCTGCTTTCGATTTTTTAACAAGTTTCATCGTTTTTGTTAAATTCTCGGGCACGGGTTCCGGCAATCGCGGAAAAATTCCGCCCTTTTCGCAATTGATTTCGATTATTTCACAACCTAACTTTTTGAGAAAGTAGGGCATCGAATATGCTCCTGCTCCGTTAACACAGTCGAGTGCAACTTTGTATTTTTTCCTGCGAATTTTCTTAAAATCGATGAAAGGTATAGAAAGGACAGCATCTATATGGTCGTAAAGTCCTTTATTATATTCAATTACGTTTCCCAGTTTATTCCACTTCGCATAATGTTTTTGAGTGTTTTTCAAAAGAGAAATCATTTTATTATGTTCTTCGGGACTCATGAACTCGCCTTGCTTATTCAGCAATTTTAATGCGTTCCATTCGTTTGGATTGTGGCTTGCAGAAATCTGTATACCGCCGGCGGCTTTCAAATTTTTTACATTGAAAAGGACTGTGGGAGTAGGACAAATTCCGATGTCTATAACATCATTCCCTTTTGCCAGGAGAGTGCCGATAATGAGATTTTTAACCATATTTCCGGAAATGCGACCGTCGCTTCCGACTACAATTTTTCCTTTGCCACAAAAATCCGCATACGCAGAAGTATATTCTACTATGGTGGAAGGGTAGAGTCCTTCTCCGACTATTCCTCGTATGCCCGATATGCTTACCATTAAAGTTTCCATAATACCTCTGATTTTGGAAAAATAAACACAAAAATAATAACTAAAATGAATTATAAATTCGAACAAAGGCAAAATAAATTTAAATATTTATTCAAAAACTTCGATAATAGTTGTGGAGGAGTGAGCTTAAAGAATTAATGAATCAAAAAATAGTAGATAGCCAGTATTGGGTTCAAATTGACCCTTATGAACTTCTAAACGTATTAATTAATACGGATGATATGTTCTGTCTTCTTGACCAGGAATTCAAAATTCTGAAGTGTAACAACAAATTCAAATCTTATCTGGTCTTGTACGACGGATTAAACCATGACGAAGGTGAAAATTTCCTGGAAATCTTTCCATTTGAAGAGAGGTTGTATTGGGAAAAAAATCTTGAAAAAGCACTGAAAGTAAAATCGTTTTCTGAGATTTACACATCCCAAAAACTCAAAGGTAGGTATTTCGAACTGAATTTTCATCGTTTGAAACTCGATGATAAGAAAATTGGAATTGTACTTAGAGTTAGAGACATTACCGAAAAGAAAAATATCGAAGACAAGATTATTCAGAGTGAATTATTCGCTCAATCAATTTTATCTACTTCACCGGATGCAATAGTTACAACGGAACTTGACGGAACGATTTCTTATGCGTCAAATAAATTTTTGTCGTTGCTTGGCATCGAAAAGGTTGAAGATTTATTTTCGAAAAATATCCTCGATTTTATATTTGAACAGGATAAGGAATTGTTCAAAGAAAACCTTTCTGTGGCTGCAACCGGTACCTCGATAAGGTCGTATCTATTTCGTCTTAAAGATAATAATGGTAATGCGGTTTATGCAGAGTCGAATATCGGCGTTATTCTCAACGAAAACAAGAGTCCTGTATTAATTCTCTTTATGATTCGCGACATTCAGGATCGAATTGAAGCTGAACTGGAACGAGAGAAGTTGCTCCAGGATATTGCTTATTCGCGAGATCAAATTGAACTAGAAGCTGCTCGTTATGTCGAGCTTAACGTTCAGCTTGCCGAATCAGAAAAAAAATTACTTGAATTGAACAGTGCTAAAGATAAACTCTTTTCGATTATCGGGCATGACCTCAAAAATCCGATTTTTACTATTCTCGGTTTTTCTCAGATTCTCGAAGAAGATTACAATGAAATGACCGACGAGGAAAAGCTTGAATATATAAAAACAATTTATCAAACAGCGAGTTCGATACAGAAACTTCTCGAAAATTTATTGACCTGGTCGCGTGCTCAAACAGGACGACTCGAAGTTAATCTCGAACCGCTTTCAATACGAAACGTTATAAAAGAAACAGTTGATATTGTAGCTACCCAGGCAGAAAAGAAAAATATTGAAATTATTGTCGACATCAATTCAACATTGATGGTCTATGCTGACAAAAATTTGCTCGAAACAATAATAAGGAATTTATTGACGAACGCAATTAAATTTACCGATCCAGGCGGACGTATTACTGTTTCAACACGTGATGAAAATGGCTTTGTAATCATAGCAGTTGAGGATACCGGTATCGGTTTAAGTGAAACCGACAAAAACAAGCTTTTCAGAATTGACGTCAATAATGCTGAAATAGGGCAACACAAAGAAAAAGGAACGGGACTAGGCCTAATTTTATGTAAAGAGTTCTGCGAAAAAATGGGTGGAAAAATCTGGGTCGAAAGCAAACTCGGCAAGGGAAGTACTTTTTATTTTACGGTTCCAATCTTTCAATTTATCAATCAATAACTCAATTTTTCGTATCTTATACTCACCCTTTTAAGAAATTATAAATATGCTGGAACTCTTAAACAGTAGATTAATCGAACATTTCGGTTTGCCCGAACGAAATAAACGCAAGCCCGAGCCACTGGATTTATTAATTGCCACAATTCTTTCTCAAAATACAAATGACAATAATTCTTACGAGGCTTATATAAATCTTAAGCAAAAATTTCCTGAATGGAGCATGCTTGTAAAATCGCCGCTGGGTCAAATCGAAAAGGCAATTAGAAAAGCGGGTTTGACCAATCAAAAAGCGCGTACAATTAAAAATCTGGTTGTCAATCTTTCAAAAGAAAATCGTCTCGATCTGAATTTCCTTAAAAAAATGAAGAACGAAGAAGCTCTTGAATATTTAACATCGTTTAAGGGTGTCGGAGCTAAAACGGCAAGTTGTGTGCTCCTTTTTTCTTTGTACAGAAATGTCTGTCCTGTCGACACACACGTTCATCGGACTTTGAATCGAATTGGTATTGTTAATGAAAATTCGCCCGATAAGACTTTTCGAAAAATTAACGAAAATCTTCCCGAGGGAATTGCACACTCGCTTCATACAAATCTAATTAAACTGGGTAGAGAAATTTGTCGTCCTACAAATCCAAATTGCACAGTATGTCCTGTTGCAGACCTTTGTGCTTATCCTGCGAAAAACTTTGATAAAGCACCGGAACGAAAAAAAAGTGACTTTCTGTTACTTGATAATGTCTAAGTCCCTTTCTCAGATAATTTGTCTTTTGAACGTAAAATCTTCTATATTTGTTAAACCTAAACAAAAGTTCAAGTTTAATTCAGGACTTGCATTTTATTTTGTCTTTTATGAAAGATAACCAAAATAAAGAATTAAAATACTGCGACCTTGGTTTTATCGATTACGAAGAAGCCTGGGAACTTCAAAAAAAAGTTTTTAATCTGCGTTATACAGGTGAGATTGACGATCTATTTTTCTTGCTCGAGCATCCTCATACTTATACACTCGGTAAAGTTGCCCGGCGCTCGAATTTACTTTTGACAAACGAACAATTGACTGAACGAAGCATAAAAGTTTATGATATCGACCGCGGCGGCGATATTACATATCACGGACCGGGTCAGATTGTAGGCTATCCGATAATCGATCTCAAAAACTGGAAGGAAGATACGCACGCTTATTTGAGGAATTTAGAGCAGTTAATTATAAACGTCTGTAAAAAACACGGACTCGATGCCGATCGCAAAGATGGTTTAACAGGTGTATGGATTGAAGACCGCAAAATTGCCGCAATTGGAATTAAAGTAAGCCGCTGGATTACAATGCACGGTTTTGCTTTTAATATTAATACTGATTTATCCCTCTTTGACGGTATAATTCCTTGTGGCATTAAAGATAAAGAAGTGACCTCGCTCGAAAAAGAAACTGGTAGGAAACACGATATCAATTTTATTAAAAAAGAGCTGGTGGAAGAATTCGTGCAAATTTTCGAATACCGACATTATTTTGAGTTTGACCGAAGTCATTTCCTGAATTCACTAAAAGAATTAGAAAGGGCGGAGAATGAAGAAAGATAAATCTGAGCTAATCTTAAATGAAGAATTAACTCCTACGGGTAAAATCGATTCATTCGGGGGCATGACAAAAAAAGAATTGTTAAATGTACTTCGATTGATGATAATGTCCCGTACAATTGACGACAAGCAACTCACATTATTGAAACAGGGAAAAACATTTTTTCACATACCTGGTTCCGGGCACGAAGCAGCGCAGATTGCATTTGGACTTCAAATCAAAAAGGGAATCGACTGGGCTTATCCGTATTACAGAGATCTCGCTTTCATGCTGGCTGCGGGAACTAAACCAGAAGACATCTTCCTTCATTTTCTCGCCCGTAAAAACGACCCGATGTGTGGAGGCAGACAGATGCCGTGTCACTGGTCGTCGAAAGAGTTAAACGTACCTGCACAATCGAGCCCTACAGGAACTCAATTTCTACAGGCTGTCGGTACGGCATTGGCTTTGAAAAAAGAAGGAAAGGATGGCGTGGTTTATGTTAGCAGCGGCGAAGGAGCGACTTCAGAAGGAGAATTTTTCGAAGCTGTCAATTGGGCGAGTCGCGAAAAACTTCCTGTCGTTTTTTTGGTCGAAAATAATAAATGGGCTATTTCAGTTCCCGTTGAGAATCAAAATGCGGGAAGGAATTCTTCCGTTTCAGAATTGCTCAAAGGTTTCGAAAATTTGCTCCGTTTCGACGTAGACGGAACGGATTTTCTCAAAGTACATGCAATTGCAAAATCGGCTTTCAAATATGCACGCATGGGAGAAGGACCTGTGCTCGTTGAAGCTCACGTCGTAAGGCTCTTTTCACATTCCTCTTCGGATGACCAGAAAAAATATCGCACTCCGGAATCTCTCACAAAAGATGTTCAGAAAGACCCAATTAAATTATTCTCCAATTATTTGATCGAAAAAGGATTTTTAAATGATTTGGCGCTTGAGGAATTATATAAAGAAGTTAAGAACCATGTTAACGATGCAGCTGACTGGGCATTAAAACAACCAGAACCAGATACAGATCCTGCAATTAAATATGTCTACGATGAATCGGGCAAGAAATCCAAGCTTACTTACGAAAAATCGAAAAGTTTCGGTAAAAATATTGTAATGGTCGATGCAATTAATCATGCGCTGAAAGAAGAACTCGAATTTAACGATAAAATTTATCTTTTCGGCGAAGATGTGGCAGACAAAAAAGGTGGAGTTTTTACTGCAACAAAAGGACTATCAACACAGTTTGGCAATAATCGGGTATTCAATTCTCCTTTAGCCGAAGCAAGCATAATAGGAGTTGCAATCGGAATGTCGCTGGCGGGATTAAAACCATGCGTCGAAATACAATTCGGTGATTATATATGGCCTGCTTTTATGCAAATGCGTGACGAACTTGTTATGTATCGTTACCGTTCGAACAATCTCTTCGAAACACCTGTGGTAATACGGGTACCCGTTGGCGGATTTATCCACGGAGGTTTATACCATAGTCAAAATATCGAAGGATTTTTTGCACATATGCCGGGACTTTATATAGCCTATCCTTCAAATGCAGCAGATGCAAAAGGATTATTAAAAACAGCTCTCCGAATCAATGATCCCGTCTTGTTTTTAGAACATAAAGGTCTCTACAGACAAAGTTATGCCACATCTCCCGAACCGGATGCCGGGTATTTAATTCCGTTCGGTAAAGCTCGAAAAGTTACCGAAGGAACTGATTTATCTGTAATTACTTATGGGGCGATGGTGCACGAGTCTAATTTTGCGGCAAAAAAACTTGAAGACGAAGGTTACTCGATTGAAATTATCGATATAAGAACCATTTCTCCACTCGATTTCGATATGATAGCCGAAAGCGTTAAAAAAACTGGCAAGGTAGCAATTATTCATGAAGATACGCTTACGGCAGGTTTTGGCGCTGAAATTGCCGCACGAATTTCAGACGAGTGTTTCGAATTCCTTGACGCTCCAGTTAAAAGAATTGCCGCAAAAGACAGTCCGATTCCGTATGCTCCGAATCTCGAAAAATTTGTTCTGCCCGATCGAAATAAAATCTACGACCAGCTTAAATTATTATTGCAATATTAATTCGAGGTTTTAATGAAAGTAGAAATAATTATGCCGAAAATGGGGGAAAGCATTACTGAAGGAACATTAATCAAATGGCATAAAAAAGTTGGCGAGAAAATTAAGAAAGATGAAATATTATTCGAAATCAGTACTGACAAGGTCGATTCTGAAGTACCAAGTCCGGAAAATGGAATACTTAAAGAAATTTTAGTAAAAGAAAACGAAACCGTCGAAGTGGGAAAAGTTGTAGCGATTCTGGAAACTGACAATTCGGAGTATGTCGATAATCTTCAGAATAGTCCAACGACAACTCAAGTGGGCGGCGAGGTAATCGATATTGTTATGCCTAAGATGGGCGAATCGGTTACTGAAGGCACTATAATTAAATGGCATAAAAAAGTAGGCGATAAAGTTGCTAAGGACGAAATTATTTTCGAAATAAGCACCGATAAAGTCGATACTGAAGTTCCTTCGCCCGAAGAAGGAATTTTGATGGAAGTACTTTACGAAGAAAATCAAACCGTTGAAGTCGGACAACCTGTCGCAAAACTCAAAACCACGACCGGTTTGCGTCCCATATCTTCTGCCCCTGAAACTGTTGAAATTTCCGAAGAGACCCGGAAATCGGCATCGGATGTTCCTCTACAAAAGGAAGAAATTCCGAGTCAAAACTCGAATCGATTTTATTCACCATCTGTAATTAATCTTGCAAGAGCCGAAGGAATTCCTTTGAGCGTACTCGACACTCTCGAAGGCACAGGATTAAAGGGAAGACTAACCAAAAAAGATCTGGAAAAGTATATCGAGTCAAAAAAATCACAAACAACAATTTTTGAGTCTGACAAACTCGAAAAGCCTGAAAAAACAACAGGTGCTATCTCTGCAGGCGAGGAAATTATTCCGATGGACAATATCCGTCGTAGAATAATGGAACATATGGTAAAAAGCAGAAATACTTCTGTTCATGTTACTGCAATTGCTGAAGTGGACATGTCAGTTATTTACAATTTTATAAAAGAGAGTAAAAACAGAATTAAATTGACTTACATGCCTTTCATTGCTTTTGCTACAGTTAAAGCTTTACAACAATATCCACTTATGAATTCATCGATTGAAGGAACGAACATCATAACCAAAAAATATATCAATTTGGGTATTGCAGTTGCGATTGAACCGAATGGATTAATTGTGCCAAATATTAAACACGCCGAAGAAAAAAGCGTCATTGGATTGGCAAAAGCAATTGCCGACCTTAGTGAACGCACCCGCACTAAAAAACTAATTCCGGAAGATGTTCAAAATGGAACCTTCTCCATAACAAATTATGGAGTCTTCGGTACATTAATCGGCACGCCGATTATAAATCAACCAGAAGTGGGCATTCTAGGTGTAGGTGCTGTTATAAAGAAACCTGTAGTAGTTGAAAATGGAGGTGTCGAGTCGATTGCAATTAAACCGAGGATGTATTTATCGCTCAGTCACGACCACCGTTTGATTGACGGCATGATTGGTAGTAAATTTCTTATGTCGATTAAAAATATTTTGGAAAATTTTGATACAAGTTCTGTTTAATTCTAAATCCGGAGATAAAATGAAAATCAATCAACATCAAAAGAATTTCAAAGAAGCAATAGAAAAAGAAAGACCAGATTTAGGCAAAAGACCCGAATGGTTGAAAGTACGACTCCCTTCAGGTGAAAATTACAAAGACGTTTATCGTTTAATGAGGAAGTCGAAGCTCAATACGGTTTGCGAAGAAGCCAAATGCCCTAACATTGCCGAATGCTGGAACAGGCGTACGGCTACATTCATGATATTAGGAGACGTTTGCACGCGCAGCTGCGGCTTTTGCAATGTTAAATTAGGACTTCCCACCGAACTCGACCTCGACGAGCCGAGACGTGTGGCTGAATCGGTCGAACAGTTGAACTTAAAACATGTGGTAATTACTTCGGTAAATAGGGACGAACTCAAAGATGGCGGCGCTTCGATTTTTTCTGAAACCGTCCGTTTAATCCGTTCAAAAATGCCATCGACCACAATTGAAATTTTAATTCCCGATTTTAAAGGCGAAGAACATGCATTCAACATTATTATGAAAAATCCTCCTGATATTTTGAACCATAATCTTGAAACAGTGCAACGTCTTTATCATGCCGTACGCCCGCAGGCAAAATACGAAAGAAGCCTCAAACTGATCGAATGGTTCAAGAAAAAAGGACTCAGAACAAAGAGTGGGATTATGGTAGGAATAGGTGAAACCAAAGAAGAAGTATTCGATTTGATGAAAGACTTATATAATGCGGGCTGCGATATTATGACAATCGGTCAGTATCTGCAGCCAACAAAAAATCATTTGCCGGTGCATCGTTACGTAACTTTGGAAGAATTCAAGGAATACAAAGATTTCGGAATGAGTCTCGGGTTCAAAGCCGTCGAATCCTCGCCATTAGTGCGCAGCTCTTATCATGCGGATAAACACGCCGAATTATCTTAGCTGCAAGAAATAAATTTCTCAGGTTTGATAAGAGAACTGCGGTTCCTTTTATGTGAATTACAAACTTTTGCTTTAGCGCTTTATTTTTTGCCGATAATTCTTATTTTAAACTACTGAATTTGGTTCTATATCCTGGCATATTAGTTTCTTTAAATAGATAATAAGAAGGAACTATGATTTTGGCTCTAATCGAAATGCTACTAAGTTTATCCCTTAAACCGAAGAAAGGTTATAGCAAAACTATAACCTTTTTTTATTTTAAATAAACTGAGGTAAATATGGCAAAAGTAAAAGGCGATATTCTGATTGATATCGAGAAATGCAAAGGGTGCGAGATTTGCACGGTAGCATGTCCGCAATCAACACTCGCACTTTCCCGAAAGTTAAATTCCAAAGGATATCATTACGTAGTAAAAGTCAAAGATAATTGCACCGGGTGTACTAATTGTGCTCTGGTTTGCCCAGAAGGCATTATCAGAGTTTATCGCAAAACCGATAAAGCGATAAAAGAACACCTTGCAACTATAACCGACGTCAAAAACGATATAACAATAACGGTGCGACAATGAAAAAAGAACTCCGTTTAATGAAAGGTAATGAAGCTCTGGCAGAAGCTGCAATTCGCGCCGGCTGCGACGGCTATTTTGGCTATCCTATTACTCCTCAATCGGAAGTATTAGAGTATCTTTCAAAAGAAGCTTATAAAAGAACTGGTATGATTGTTCTTCAGGCAGAAAGCGAAGTTGCATCAATAAATATGGTCTATGGTGCTGCAGGTACAGGCAAAAAAATAATAATTTCGTCTTCCTCGCCAGGTATTAGTCTTATGCAGGAAGGAATTTCTTACATTGCATGCGCAGAACTTCCTTGCTTGATTGTTAATGTTATGCGCGGTGGACCTGGTCTCGGCACAATTCAACCCTCTCAAGGCGATTATTTCCAGGCTGTTAAAGGCGGAGGTCACGGCGATTATAAATTGATTGTTCTTGCTCCTTCGACTGTCCAGGAAATGGTCGACTTTGTTCCACTTAGTTTTGAACTCGCATTTAAGTATAGAAACCCGGTAATGATTCTTGCCGACGGAGCCTTAGGTCAGATGATGGAAAAAGTCGAACTCTTTGAACCAATTCCACGCAAAACCAATATCGAAGAATGGGCTACAGTTGGCAAACCGAAAAACAGAGAAAGAAATATTATCACTTCTCTTCATATCGAGCCCGACAAAATGGAAGAAATTAATCGTAAACTTCAAGCTAAGTATAGAGAAATAGAAAAAAATGAAGTCCGTTACGAAATGATTAACTGCGACGATGCCGATGTTATAATTGTTGCTTTCGGATTAGTTGCCAGAATAAGCTCGAAAGCCGCAGAACTTGCCCGCCCAAAGGGATTGAAAGTAGGCGTTTTCAGACCCATTACTCTTTATCCGTTCCCTTACGATAAATTGAATGAACTGGCGGACAATGTTAAAGGGATGCTTGTTACGGAAATGAATGCAGGACAAATGCTGGAAGATGTAAAATTGGCAGTTAATGGCAAAACAGAAGTTAATTTTTACGGCAGAATGGGAGGAGTAGTACCATCGCCGGAAGAAATACTTACGCAACTTGAAGAAAAATTTTCGGGAGAATTGGTATGACGGACAATAAACTACACGAAGAAAAACATTTCGAAGAAATGATTGCCGAAGAAAACATCTGTGTTGAAGAAAATTTAGTTTATGATAGACCGAAGACTTTAATTGATATACCGATGCATTATTGCCCGGGCTGCGGTCACGGAGTAGCACATCGTCTAATTGCAGAAGTTATCGACGAACTTGGAATTCAAGACAAAACAATTGGCGTGGCGCCGGTTGGTTGTTCTGTTTTTGCATATAACTATCTCGACATCGATATGACTGAAGCTGCGCACGGCAGAGCTTCGGCGGTTGCCACAGGAATTAAAAGAATGCTGCCCGATAAATATGTCTTTTCGTATCAGGGCGATGGAGATCTGGCTGCTATTGGCACTGGCGAAACCATTCACACATGTAATCGGGGCGAAAATATCCTTATCGTTTTTATTAATAATGGTATTTACGGAATGACCGGCGGGCAAATGGCTCCTACTACTCTCGTCGGTATGAAATCGACTACTAGTCCCGAAGGCAGAATTCCGGAGATGATGGGAAACCCCCTCAAAATTACAGAATTAATTGCGCAACTGCCCGGAGTTTATTATTGTGCTCGTGTGGCAGTTAATACTCCCAATAATGTAAGAAAAGCTAAAAAGGCAATCCTCAAGGGCTTTCAGTATCAGGACCATAAAAAAGGTCTTAGCTTCGTAGAAGTAGTTTCGAATTGTCCGTCAAACTGGAAAATGACGCCAGTGGAAGCCAATAAATGGTTGGAAGAAAATATGCTGCCTTACTATCCGCTTGGCGAATTAAAAGTCCCAGAAAATCAGGGAGGCAAATAATGACCGAAGAAATTATTATTGCTGGATTTGGAGGACAGGGGGTATTATCGCTTGGACAGATATTATCTTATGGAGGAGTAATTGAAGATAAAGAAGTCAGCTGGATGCCATCTTATGGACCTGAAATGAGAGGCGGGACAGCAAATTGTATTGTTATTGTAAGCGATACTAAAATTAGTTCTCCCATAATATCGAAATTCGATACATTAATAGCGCTCAATCAGCCCTCGCTCGATAAATTTGAAAATTCCGTTAAACCGGGCGGACTTTTAATATACGAATCCAGCACAATAATCAATCCGCCCCAAAGAACGGATATCGATATTTTGCCGATTGAAGCTGCTAACGAAGCTACCAAACTAAAAAATACGCGTGTGATGAACATGATTATACTTGGCGCTTATTTAAAGAAAAAGCCCATAATTTCTTTCGAAACGGCACTCGAAGCCTTAAAGAAAGTTCTGCCCGATAGATATCATCACCTTATTCCACTCAATAAACAGGCTGTTGAAATCGGAATGGAACTGGCAGAAAAAGCAAGTGATGTTCATTATCAGAAAACTTAATTTCTTTTATATTTCTTAAAAAGTCGTCGACCTCCTGGTGATTTTGCATTATTGGAGGTCGACAACATTTTTTTAAAAAA
>DYLP01000076.1 GCA_020722005.1 Melioribacter roseus | reverse complement strand
TAACTTGTTCTTTTATAATTACTTATGCCATCCTGTGGTCATATGATACTATTTTGCAAAAATCATTTTCTTTGCACAGAAATAATTTCCCGCTTTTAATGTGTAAAAATATATTCCGCTTGAAAGCCGATATTTATCGGCTGATAATTTTATACTGTAACTTCCTGCATTTTTGTATTCATCTACTAATGTTGCCAATTCTCTTCCGAGTATATCATACAGTTTTATTGTAACTATACTCTGCTCCGGAATCTCATAGCTAATTATCGTTGACGGATTAAATGGATTGGGATAGTTTTGAGAAAGGTTATAAGAATATGAAACAGAATTATTTCGTATATCCGTAATCAATTGACTGTATTTATTTCGCGCTGCTTGAATGGCGTAACGAAGTTCTTCTAGGCTTTCGCCTGCTGCAATTACAAACGGTATTTCGACTTCGCCGCCTGCGACCAAATTATGCGGACCCGACGATATAACCATCGAAACATCAGCCGGTCCAATCTGCTTATTAATAATGCCACTGGTTAATGAACTCCACTTTTCTTTCTTTGTAAAACCATTTTCGTCAAAGAGCATAACATCACCGGTGTCTGCGGAATTTTCTATCGGATAAAAACCAAGCTTGTTTTCATCTCCGAGCAAGCCAATTCCAACGTATGTATTTAGTAGCGAATCGTTCTGACAATAAACATAACCAAAACGTTTTTCTTCATCGAAATCTACAATGTCGATATCGGGAATTTCCGCCGGCATGTCCCAATCAAAAAAATAACCGGCGTAAAGTCCGTTTATGTTTTCACCGCTTTGATTAATTAGCTTGTTGACAAGAATTATGTAATTTTCGTCGGGTGGACTTGAAAAACCGTAAGATGTAAGTGCAGTTTTGATCCCTAGGGCTCCCTGTCCGAATCCGGAATCGTCAAACGATGTTCTCCCTATCTGATTATTATTTTCATCGCTTGTAATTCTGATTTTTTCGATGATGTTAAAATCATCACTCTGAAAATAATCACTTCGAGCTGCATCCATAACTTTATCGGCAGAGGTGCCGTACATAAAAGCTCCTTCAAAAAGAAGATTGTCGCCGTTTTTATAGATAAATCCCCTTCCTTCTTGATTATCGGGGTAATCGTTAAAACCGAGAGTTCCTTTACTTGTTATAGTAAGTAAGATTTTATTTGCATCGTGTGTGGCATAAGTGGGATTAACTCTAACTGAAAACCATTGATAGTCGCTGTATGAACCTCCTTCATATCTAATCATAATATCGACAGTATGATTATAGGGAGAATTTTCAGAAATAGTAAATCGAAAAAGGGCTGATGAATTGTCGGTTGTATCGAGCGTGTTCATTTCAGAAAGTGTAAATTCTTTGTTTTCGATAATTATAGCATTGTCTTCCGAAGTTAAATAAACTTTTGTCTGCGGAGAAGGTTCGAGATAATTTGTAAATCTAATTCTAACGTTCACCGCTTCGCCCGATTCAAAAAGTCCATTGCCATTGCCGTCTTCAATAAAATCGATTTTTGTTGCTCTGATAGAAAAAAGAGTTGTATCCTTAACTGCATTAAACGCATCAATTTTTCCTTTACCCAGCAGAAACTGATATTGAGGATCGCTATCCAAAAGAGGCACGCATGCAGCTCTAATTCTTTCTGCTATCTGGAGAGGTGTATAATTTTTAAATCTGGCAGCTATTAACCCGGCAATACCAGCAGCATGAGGAGAAGCCATTGAAGAACCGCTAATGGAACGGTAGATTGAATCCGCTCCAGAATACGTAGGCCATGTAGAATAGATAAATGAACCGGGCGCCATTACATCTACCTGTGTTCCATAATTGGAACCTGAATTGGTTCCATATTTAGCTTTTTCCCCTTTTTCATTGAGCCAACCCACAGAAAGCACTCCTTCATAACTGGCTGGATAAAAAAGGTTGTTGCTGTTTTCATTTCCAGCAGCTGCAATAATAACAGCTCCGTTTTCAATGGCATAGTCGACGATCTCTTTTTCATATCTGGAATATCCATAACCTCCCCAGCTACAATTAATAACTTTTGCTCCATGTTCCACAGCCCACTTAATTCCTTCAAAACCGTAGTAAACATAAGGATATCCGTTTGCATCGCGCTTATCGCTACGTGAAACTTTTACGGGCATTATGGTACAATTATATCCAACACCGGCAATACCAATTGAATTGTTCGTTACTGCCGATGCAATTCCAGCTACATGTGTTCCGTGATATGAGTTTCTGCCGTCAGGTGGAACGTCTTCACTCGGGTCGTTGTCTTCAGTACCATTGAAGCCACCCAAATCAATTCCAACCAGATTACCGTTCGAGTCGAACGAAATATTCGCTTTTAAATCGGGATGATTCCAGTCAACTCCAGTATCGATAATTGCTATTATAATCGAAGTATCGCCCCTGGTAATATCCCATGCCTTTTCTGCAGAAATCATTCTGATATTGTATTGCCTGTTTGCATTAAATAGTGAGTCATTTGGGACAATTGTAATTCTCCTGATTAACTTCGGTTCTGCCCATTCAATCTCTTTGAGTTTATTAAGTCTTGCAGAAATTTCGAACGGATCTTTGTTGCCGTCTGTTTTCAAAAGATAAATAGATTCAAAACGATCGATGCCTTTTCTCAGTACGTTTTTACTCTCGGAAAATGCTTTTACAATCCCGCTAATTTTAATTGATTTCTTTTCTATTTCTTTCATCAAATTATTTACGTCCGTATCAGCCTCTTTCAATTTAACAACGATTGTATTACTCAAATAATAAACATCGTTGCGCACTTTTATTTCTTCCTGAGAAAATATCGCAAGCGAAATAAAAAAGAAGAATATCATTCTTAGAGACATTTTCATATTACACCTTGGATTTGCTCGAGTTTATAGTAAAAAGTAACTACCACAATAATAACAATTTATTCAGAATTTCTGTTCGGTGAATGGAGATAAATTTGTCCACGGCAATGTGGGCAAATTATTTATTAATGGTGGATGGTTTACTTATAAGCGGTTACTGTAATACTCAGTAGTCCGACAGTGCTTTTTTTGAAACCGACAATTTCTTCTTCGCTCAGGTAGTTTTGCAAAAGTTCTTCGGGTAATTCGACCTTTTTTGAAGTTTTGATCTCAACATTTTTAAATCCGGTATCATCGATAATCTTTAGAAATTTGTAAAGTATACTTAAAATATTGATAAAAGGTAGATTAGAAAAACAACCTCTCTTATTCGAATTTATTTAATTTTCACGATGATACACTTGAAAACAAGAAAATATTCGGTATTTAACTCATTTATTTATCGTGATAGGTAAAATTTATTATTTAATAGCCACACCCTTTAGGGCGTGGATCAAAAGTAGCAAAAAAATTGGCTTCAGCCACATAGTAGAATAAACCAATTTTGGCTAAAGCCTAAAGATTGGAGTCCTATTTATCCTACGAGCTAAAGCTCGTAGCAATAAAGAACCATATAGAAAGTGCAAGGTAAATCAGATATTATTTCTAATGTTTGTCAAAACAGATTCTTCTCCAATGACAAATCTGGTTTTGTGCACCTCAATTGTGCATCTATCCGCTAAATTGACAAGATATTAACTTGAGAGTCTTAGAAAAATGCCGTGATCAATTTATTGTGAATTCATTGTCTATAGCGTTAACGTCAGGAATTTGAGGCGTTCCTAAAAATACTTCCTTCGGTTTATCAGTTTCAATTTCGAGCTTTAATATATTCGTTTTGCCTTTCCATATATCCGCTTGCGCTTCGAATATTTTATCTTCTTTGTTTTCGTTATCCTTTGCATACAGAACAATTGGAAGCGGCAATCCTCCTTTATTCTCGATCTCAACAAAAAGATATTTATCTCGATAGACAACATTTTTAATCGATAAATCGGGATATGCAAATTCGAAAAACCAGGGTTTAACAAACCAGTCGAGTTCTTCGCCACTTACTTGTTCGAAAGTATTAAAAAAGTCGTACGGTGTGGGATGCTTACCATTCCAGCGTTCAATATATTCGTGCAGACACGCTTTGAATTTATCTTTTCCCATGAACTTCATCATATAGTCGTATGCGGCTCCCGGTCGGTTGTAAGATGCCATTCTATAGGAACTTCCTCTCAATTGAGACGAAGGAATGATCGGTGGTAAATCGAGATCTGTACCTCCATACCGTGAATAGCTTTCGGCATTTCGTTGGCGAGGGTCATATCCAGGAGCGTTCAATTCCTGAAAGTCGAAAGGCAGCATTGTTGCCCAACCTTCGTCCATCCATGCATATTTTCTTTCGTTAATTCCCATAAAAAAGGGAAAATAAGTGTGCGCTATTTCGTGGGAAGTCAAATGAACAGTACCACTCAAATTATCAACGGAGGAATTATTACACATCATTGGAAACTCCATACCGCCTCTGCCATTAAAAACCGTCATAACGGGATACGGATACAAAACTCCAGGTAATTCTTCTGAAAAATAAATTATCGATTTACGAGCTACATCGGCAACATTATAAAATCCTTTTGATTCAGGATTAAATGCCGCAGAAATTAAAATTCCTTGCCAAGATGATGCATCCCACAAATAATGGTCGCTCGTCGCAAATGCAAAATCGGGCATTGCTTTTGAATTAAATTTATATGTTAACTTCTCTCGCCTTTGTGTAACTTTGCCCAAATCTTCTTCTGTAATAATGTGTATTACTTCTTCCGAGAAATTTGCATTAATGTATTTATCAAGAATTTTCTTTTCGAATACTTCGTCCGGATTCAACAATTTACTGGAAGCCCAAACTACAAAACTTTGCGGAACTGTGATCTCAACTGAATAATTGCTGAAGTCGTTATATGTCTCGGTCTGTCCCGAATAATCATTCATATCCCAGCCGTCGATATCGTCATAAACTGCTATTTGCGGAAACCAGTAGGCAACAAAAAACGAAGTGGAATCGTATGCGCCCATTCTTACTTGTGACTCATCCGGAATATCGACTTCCCATTTGAAATAAAGCTCTGCTGTTGATCCCGGCAATAATTTTTCTTCTAAAGGTATTATTAATTTTGTCCCTGCAACATGAGGTTTTTCTCTTTCTACTGTTATTTCGAAATTAGAACCGTTCAATTTTGATTCAAAAATTTTTATTCCTTCATTTACTGCATCTGGTGATATTTCAAAATCCCTTGAATTTCCTTTTCGGTATAAATCAGGCAATAGCTTGACCACAATAATATCGAGTGTATCGGGGCTATTATTAAAATAAATAATTGTCTCTTCGGCTTTGACTTTTTTTTCGGATGGAATTACCTCTGCTTTGATCTGATAATCACTTTTATTTTGCCAGTAATTCGGTCCTGGTTTTCCGCTGAAAGTTCTGGTTTGTTTTTCGTATGCTCGTTTGAAATTAACAGGTAATGGTTGTGATAGTAGAATTATAGGTATAAATAAAAAGAAGATTATCTTTTTCATATTTAGTGCCCTAAGTTCTTTTAATTAAATTACAATTTAGGATAGATATTCGAAATAAACAATTGAGAGGGTGACTAAAAAGTATTTTTTTAAAACAAGCCACGAAGTTCACTAATTTTTTACGAATTTATAGATGAGTTCACTCTAAAAAGGTAAAACAATATAAATAAAAAAACATAGTTAG
>DYLP01000029.1 GCA_020722005.1 Melioribacter roseus | reverse complement strand
TTTTAACAATAAATCTAAAAACCACTGGTTTTAATAATTAGCTTTTTAGAGCAGAGTCATATCATAAATAAAATAATCCTTTCACAAAAAAAGGGATGTTATGGCAAATGCAAAATTCAGCATACCGGTACCACCCAATGAACCGGTAAAAAGTTATGCTTCGGGTACCCCGGAACGGGACGCATTAAAAAAGCAGCTCAGTTCAATGGTGCGGCAGACTATTGAAATTCCGTTAATAATCGATGGCAAAGAAATTAAAACTGGAGATATTGCAGATTCCGTCTGTCCACACGACCACAAAACCGTTTTAGCTAAATATCATAAAGCCGGCGAAAAAGAGATTCAAATGGCAATCGAATCCTCGATGAAGGCTCACAAGGTCTGGTCGAGGATGGAATGGCACGACAGAATTGCCGTTTTCTTGAAAGCTGCCGACCTCCTTTCCTCTACAGAATGGCGTTATATATTGAATGCAGCCACAATGCTCGGACAAAGTAAAAACGTTTTCCAGGCAGAAATCGACTCGGCAGCTGAGCTGGCAGATTTCTTCCGTTTCAACGCTTACTACGCAATGAAAATATACAAAGATCAGCCGCTCCATTCGCCACCCGGCATGTGGAACCGAATGGAATACCGTCCGCTGGAAGGTTTTATATTTGCTGTTGCACCTTTCAATTTTACATCGATCTGCGGTAATCTGCCCACATCTCCCGCATTGATGGGTAACGTTGCACTTCTTAAGCCGGCATCGAGCTCTGTCTATTCCGCATACTGGATTATGAAACTTCTGGAAGCAGCCGGATTGCCAGAAGGCGTTATCAATTTTATCCCGGGCTCGGGCTCAAAAGTCGGCAAAATTATTATGGATTCTCCCGACTTCGGTGGAATTCATTTCACTGGTAGTACACCCACGTTCCAGTCAATGTGGAAAACCGCCGCTAATAATTTGTCGAAATATAAATCGTATCCACGCTTAGTCGGTGAAACAGGTGGAAAAGATTTTATCTTTGCTCATGCAAGCACGGATCTGAAAGCGCTCGGGACAGCTCTAATTAGAGGCGCTTTCGAATATCAGGGTCAAAAATGTTCTGCAGCTTCGAGAGCTTACATTCCAAAATCGATCTGGAATTCATTGAAAGAATTTATGGTCGACGAGCTTAAAACCGTACGAATGGGTGACGTTCAGGACTTTTCGAATTTTATGAATGCAGTTATCGACAAAAACGCTTTCGATTCGATTACAGGTTATATCGAGTACGTTAAGAATTCGAACGAAGCCGAGATCATCTTCGGTGGAAATTATGACGATTCAGTTGGATATTTTATCGAGCCAACTGTTGTTCTGACTACAAATCCTAAATTCAAAACCATGGAAGAAGAAATATTTGGTCCTGTTCTGACAATCTTCGTTTATGACGACAATAAATACGAAGAGACCCTTCACCTTTGCGACGAGACTTCGCCTTACTCGTTAACGGGCTCAATTTTTGCTCAGGACAGGAAGGCAATCGAACTTGCAGATAAAATTCTCACAAACGCAGCCGGCAATTTCTACATCAATGACAAACCGACTGGTGCAGTTGTAGGTCAACAACCATTTGGCGGAGCCAGAGCCAGCGGCACAAACGATAAAGCCGGCAGTTATCTCAATCTTCTCAGATGGGTTTCGGCAAGAACGATTAAAGAAAATTTCATTCCTCCCAAAAATTACAGATATCCTTTTATGCAGGATAAATAATTTTTCCGTGGCTGCCTTTTCGGCAGCCTCTTTTTATTATTCAATCGTAATCACATTTTATAAGAACTTATACGCTCCGTCGTTTGTTTTATTTTACGAAACTTTAGTATTATTGATATCCAATTAATTTATTGGAAAGGTCACCAGATGAAAAAGCTATTATCAATTTTGTTCTTAGCCTCGAGCATTTTATATGGGCAGCTGGAACTGCCGCGTCTGAGTCCGAAAGCCGAAGTTTATCAACGTATCGGTTACACAGATATTTCAATCGAATATTCTCGCCCCGGCGTTAAAGGCAGAAAGATTTGGGGCGGATTAGTACCCTACGACAAAGTATGGCGAACTGGTGCAAACGAGTCGACAAGAATCAAATTTACCACAGACGTAATTATAAACGGTCGAACTGTCCCTGCAGGCATCTATTCTATTTTTACAATTCCGTCTCAGAACGAATGGACAATCATTCTGAACAAGAAGCTGGGATGGGGACTCGATTACGATCCGGAACAAGATTTAATGAGATTCAAAGTAAAACCAGAAAAGACTGAATTTGCAGAGCGGCTCCTTTTTCTTTTTCCTGCAGTTTCCGATTCAATCTGTACCGTCGAAATGCGCTGGGAAAATCTCAAAATTTCATTCGACATTGCGGTCAAACTAAACGAAGAAGTTTATAAACGTATCAAAGAATCTCTGGCAAAAGCAGGTTCGGACGACTGGCAGGATTACATTGTGGCTGCACGTTACGCTGCCGAAAACGGAGTATTCCTCGACGAAGCCGTAGAATGGATTGAAAAGGCACTCTCGATAACCAAAAACTTCTACACATACTTGATTAAAGCCAAGCTCCTCTACCGTCAGGGGAAATATACCGAAGCGCTCGATACACTTGAGCTTTGCAGAGAAGCCGGCAGAAACAACAACGACTATCCCGGTTACATTTACGAAGTTGACCTTCTCGAAAAAAGAATTCGTGAAAAGTTGAATTAAAATGGAAAAGTTCGATATACCCGATTTTTACAGAAGTCCAATTATTTCAGCAATAAAAGAGAGCCGTAAAAAATCTGACCCTCTAAAAAAGGATTTTTCTCCGACGCGTCTGGATTTCGGAAAATTAACATTGTTGATTGCTCGTCATTTTGGTTTCTGTTATGGTGTAGAAAACGCCATCGAAATTGCATATAAAACTGTAAGGTCTAACCCCGGCAAAAGAATTTTCCTGCTCAGCGAAATGATACACAATCCACATGTTAATGAAGATTTAAAAAGCAACGGTGTAAATTTTATAATGGACAGCCATGGCAATCAATTTGTGCCATGGGAAGAAATAACCAGCAATGATATTGTAATTATTCCTGCATTCGGAACAACAATTGAAACCGAGAACCTGCTCAAAAGCAAGAACATCGATACAGTTGCATACAACACAACCTGTCCCTTCGTACAAAAAGTTTGGAACCGTTCTGCATCACTCGGAAGTAAAGGCTACACAATTGTCATTCACGGCAAATATTATCATGAAGAAACAAGAGCCACTTTTTCGCACACCTCTCTTAATTCGCCCTCTGTTATCGTGTGCGACATTAAAGAAGCGAGCATTCTTTCCGAATTTATTTTGGGAATCAGAAGTGAAAAAGAATTTTATCGGTTCTTTGAAGACAAACTTACTCCGAATTTCAGATTTCCTGAAGATTTGGAAATGATCGGAGTGGTCAATCAAACCACAATGTTAGCTGAAGAAACTGAGGAAATTGCAAATCTTCTTAAGAATACTATGCTAAAAAAATATGGAGAAGAAAATCTAAAAGAACATTTTGCCGACACCCGCGATACTCTTTGTTATGCCACAAACGATAATCAATCGGCAACATACGAACTTACAAAGCAAAACGCAGATGCTGCAATTGTAGTTGGAGGATACAATAGTTCGAATACGTCTCATCTGGTCGAAATCCTCTCGTCTAAATTCCCAACTTATTTTATTTCTGACCCGGATAAAATAATTTCAAGAGAAGAGATTGTTTACTACGACCTCAAACAAAAAAAAGAAGTTATCGGAAAAAATTATTTGCCTTCTGACAAACCTCCTGTAATAGCCATCACGAGCGGGGCGTCGTGTCCCGATTCGCTGGTCGAGGAAGTGATTAGAAAACTGCTTTCTTTTTATGATGTGGAATTCACACCCGAAATATTAAACAATCAAACGAGGTCTGTAAGCGAACTGTAGTCGGGGTCGAAAAGTCTCCTGTATATTCTCATTGCATATGAATCGGTGGCTCCGGCTATATAGTCGCAAATCATTCGTGCCCTGCGTTTTTTATCGGACTCCGACCTTATAATTCTGTCGTTAAAATCCGGAAGCAATTTGTTGGTGGTAGATTCTAAGATATAATTTTCTTCGAGTAATTTGAATACTTTTTCGAGCATCGAATTCCCCTTGAATTCAATTTGATGAAGCGTGGGCGAACGAAACACAAGGTCTACAGAAATTTTCTTATAGATCTCCACCCGCTTTTTAATCTCTTCCGGAACAATTAGTTCAAACATATATCTGTTTGTATGTTTATCCATAAAAGTATTTCTTTTTTTAACCGAGCATGCTACGATGAACTCGCCAATTTGTGCTCCAAATTTTTGCTTGTAATTATCTTCTTTAATCCAATCAATTATAGCATCTACAATTTTTTCCTCTTCTTCTGTTTTACAATTATTTTGTTTCCATTTGGAAAGTTTGGCGATATTGATGAATCCACCCGAGATGCTATCGACGAGATCGTTTATTGCATAAGCCGTATCGTCTGCCCAGTCCATTATCTGACACTCGATACTTCGGAAGTTGTTCAGTAACTCCGGAGAATTTTCAATAGATTCATATCCGTTCTCCCAGATAAAGTTGATATAGGAAGCCTGTTCATCGTAGAGAAAATGATTTTCCGGTTTATTGAAATGACTGAAAAGTGCTTTATATTTTAATACGCCGTCGAGGAAAGCGCGCGTTGGATTCATACCGCGGTAATGATTTCCATCGCGATAAAAAATTTCCGTTACCAATCGTAAAGTTTGTGCGTTCCCTTCAAAACCGCCGTAGCTGTGCATCAATTTATTCAATATCCTTTCACCTGCGTGACCAAAAGGAGGATGACCGAGGTCGTGAGCCAGACATATTGCTTCTACAAGGTCGGCGTCGATACGAAATTCATCGTCAAAAAATTCTTTTTGAGATGTACATAAGTAGTTACAAATTGACCTGCCAATCTGAGCTACTTCAATTGAATGCGTTAGGCGGGTTCTGTAAAAATCGTATTCACCTGGCAAAAACACCTGAGTTTTGCCCTGCAATCTTCTGAATTCAGAAGAATGAATTATTCTGTCTCTGTCTATTTGAAACGGGGTGCGATAGTCATTTGAACGTTCACTTTCTTTTAAACGTTTAATATCGAAAGATGTGTAAAATTTGTTTTTCATTTTCTCTATTCTGATTTTTGTACTTAAAAATAACAAATAATTACAATTGGGACACAATCACTCACATAGCGACGTACTGGCAGCAACCAAAGGAAGATTGATTTTCGTAATACTTCTAAATCTTGTTATTACTTCAGTAGAAATAATAGGGGGATTGATATCGGGAAGTTTGGTTTTGATCTCAGATGCACTTCATAATTTTTCCGACAGCATTTCGATTGTAATCAGTTACATTGCACTGAAATTGAAACATCGCAAAAACTCGCCACGTCACACGTTCGGACTTAAACGCGCTGAGATACTTGCTGCAGTTATAAATTCAGCAGTGTTGATAGTGATATCCTTATATCTGTTTTACGAAGCTGCAAAGAGATTTGTAGAACCAGCCGTCATCGAACCCGGAATAATGAGCATAGTTGCATTAGTGGGATTGATTGCAAATTTGCTGGCTGTTATACTTCTTAAAAAAGATTCCAGGTCGAGTATGAATATTCGCTCTTCCTATCTTCATTTGCTGAGCGATACAATTTCGTCGGTAGCGGTGCTGGGTGGTGGAATTGCAATAATGCTCTGGGATATTTATTTGATCGATCCGATTTTGACGATACTCATCGGCATTTATATTCTTAAAGAAAGTTATTCGATCCTTCTCGAAGCAATTCACGTATTAATGGAAGGTGCCCCCGACAATATTTCAATCGAAGAAATTCAAAAGGAAGTCGAAAAATTTTCAGAAGTGAAAAACATCCATCACATACACATGTGGATGGTGGGTGAAAACGACATCCACCTCGAAGCGCATGTTAATGTTCAGGATATGAAAATAAGCGAAAGCGACCTCTTGAGAAAAAAGATAATCGAACGGCTTCACAACAAATTCGACATACACCACATTACGCTGCAATTCGAGTGCAATCAGTGCCCTGAATCTGGACTTATTGAACAATATAGATAATTACTTCTTTGCAGTAAGAGTTTTAAAAGCAACGGCATACATTTGAATCTGTTTCATCATTGCTGCTAATCCGTTTTTGCGAGTTGGCGAAAGGTGTTTGTCGATACCTATTTGTTTTAAAAATTCGGGCGGATTGGACAATATTTCATCAGGCGTGTGTCCAGAATAAACCTTTAGAAGAAGCGCTACCAAGCCTTTAACTATAGCGGCGTCGCTATCGGCTTCAAAATAAATTTTACCGTCTTTCAATTCCGCTTTTATCCAGACCTGCGATTGGCATCCGTCGAGTTTATATTTATCTATTTTTAATTCTTCAGGCATTTGTGACAATTCCCGCCCTAGTTCAATCAAGTGTTTATAACGTTCTTCCCAGTCGGTATATTGTTCGAACTCTTCGATCAATTTTTTCTGCTTTTCTTCAATTGTCATATTTATTGTTTTTTTTGGTACTAATATATAAAAATCTGTTCAGCGATATAATAATAAATCGAACTCTTTGCTATCAGACATTTAACTACCATTATTAAATAATTGCGCATTTATTTATTCTCTGTTATAGAAATATGCATAGAAACGTTTTATTCAGAAAAAACAACTTTTTTCGTTAAATTAATTAATGATTTTTTGAAATAATACTAGAAGGTTATGTCGCCCCTTTTTATTTTTTTAATTGTTCTGGTTGTAGGATTTTTAGGCGCAAATCTGTTCAGGGAAAAACTGTTAACAAAAGTTTTTTTGCCCGCGGGACTGGAATATATATTACTTGGAATACTTTTAGGTCCTTCGTTTTCTAACTGGTTGAACGGAAATTTTGCTCTTAACATCCCCCAACTGGTTGACGATAATCTACTGCGACAAATGGCGCCAGGAATCGCGGCAGCAACAGGAATTATAGGGCTGGTATACGGGCTTCGCTTCAAAGTAAGTGATTTTCAAAATGCCGATTCCGAACACATTCGCGTTACGATTTTCGACGTTTTAACTTCGGTATTGGTTATAGGTGGAATTTCTTTTGCAGTTTTCCATTTTTATCTTTTCCCCTATTCGAAATTTGAAAATACACTTGCAGCAGCCGCAGCACTTGGACTGATGGGTTCCATTTCCTCCAACTCCCTGATTAAATCGATCAAGAATCGCTATCAATTAACCGGCAAAATTTCTTCGGCGCTCGACGTTTCTACAAAAATTAATCTGGACATAAATATATTCCTTTTCGGTCTTCTTTTTGGAATAATTCATATTGGTTCTACGAACACATTTATTAAATCGCCAATCGAATGGATTGTAACGAGCATATTGCTGGCTTTGTTAATTGGTATTCTACTCAATATTTTTCTTGGAAGAGAGGAGGATGAGAACAAATTTTTTGTTGCCATAATTGGTACGATAGTATTTACAAGTGGAATCGGCTATTTCATCAACATATCACCTCTCTTCATGAATTTCATTCTCGGTTTTATACTTGCAAATTTTTCTAAGATAGCTGGCAAAATAGAAAAACCTGTTACCAAATTAAGCGAGCCAGTCGGTATTCTTGTGGTTATTATGGCAGGCTTCAACTGGATTCCCGTGCCGTTGATACTCTTTGTTGTGGCAACTGCAGCATTTATATTGATACGCTTCGTTTCAAAGCAAATTTCAGGATATCTGGCTTACGCTTCGTCCTTCGAGAAGGATAAACTGGTGCCAAATATCGGACTCGGTTTGTTACCTCAGGATATAATTGTCTGTGCAATGGTCATCGATTATATAAATGTATATCAGAATGAATTCACAAATCTGGTTGTAAGCAGTATATTAACATCCATGATTTTTTTCGGGTTGATCAGTTATAGATTGTCCAAGCGGTTGTTAATTGATGCCGGCGAAATCAGAGGAGCGGCAAAATGATTCCTGTTCTAAGAAGAATTATTGTTATTTTGATTCTGTTTTCAATTTTTTTATTTGTCGAAACAATTCAGATAGAATCGACTGGTATTATTAATCCTAAGACGCTCGCTGTACTCGGATTTTTGATTATAGCATCGTTTGCGCTCGGCGAAATTTTTGCATTGATAAAATTGCCTCGCGTTATCGGTTATCTTTTAATTGGAATAATTTTCGGTCCTTATTTGTACTTTATATTCAATTCAAAACTTCTTCAGGTTTTTAACAATCAAGTGATCCAGGATATAAGCCTGGTTAATAATGTAACTCTTGCGTTAATTGCTCTTACCGCTGGACTCGAATTAAAAATAAACGCAATTAAATCGTTTTTAAAAACTTCATTGCTGATTCTTCTCTTCAAAGCAATTACAATATTCATATTGATTACAGGCACTGTTTACTTGCTTTCACCATTCGTGCCGTTTTTAGCAGGCGAAAACTGGACATTAAAATTAGCTTCGGGATTGATACTTTCCGTAATTGCACTTGGTACATCAATTGAGCTTACGCTGGTAGTTGCTAACGAATCGAATGCCAAAGGAAGATTTGTCGATTTGATACTGAGCACTGCAATCTTAAAAGATATTTTAGTAATACTTTTGCTTGCAATCGTGCTTACGATATCGGCTTCACTTCTATCGATTTCATCTGGAGGAGAGTCTCCATTTATAGCACTGGGAAAGGAACTCCTTTTCTCGATACTTTTGGGTGGAATTCTCGGTGGTGCAGGTCTACTTTACATGAAATATATCAACAGGGAGTTGTTATTATTTTTAATTGCCTTTGTGGTCTTCGGCAGCGAAATTGCATCGATGCTTCATCTGGAAATGCTTGTTACATTTGTGACTGCGGGTTTTATTATTCAAAATTTCAGCCAATTCGGAGAACAAATTCACAAACCACTCGGTAAAATTTCACTCCCAATATTTATTACTTTCTTTACTATTGCAGGAGCTTCACTAAATCTTATTTCTGTTTCCGAAGCCATTATAATTGGAATCATTATCGTAGTGGTCAGATCTTTTGCCTTCTACCTTTCGATTACTTTTGCAACCAAAGCTACGCGTGAACCGATTGAAATAACAAAATTCAGCTGGATGGGATTCCTTTCGATTGGTGGATTGATGCTCGGCTTGGCTATAATTATTAGTCAAAAATTACCAGGCTTGGGAAACGAACTGAAAAATTTGATTACATCAGTTGTGGCGCTCAATATTTTTATAGGACCTATTTTATTTAAAATCGGAATAGCAAAAGCAAAATCATTTTCTCAGAAAGAGGAGAGCCAGCCTGCGGAATTACAGATAGAAAAAATTGAAAAGGCCATAAGGCCAGCCAAAGCTAAAACCAGATTTAGGGAGCCAGACCTCAAACACGAGGAACTTAATAAATCGCTCTATAATATTTTAATAAAGGTAAACAATATCCTTACAGAATTCGATAAAAAGTTCATACAGTCACGCGGCGAGGAATCTCTCGAACTCCTTGTTAGCTTAACTGAAAAATATTCGGATGAATACCAATCGCTCAAAAAACTGCTAAGCGACTCAGCAATCACGCATTCCAAGATACGAATGGAGATTTTGAAAGTTAAAAAGAATCTTTCGGAATGGCTAATCGCACTCTGCGAGGAAAGAAAGAAAACTGAAAAAAGAATTCTCAATCTCGAACCTTTAATCAGAGATTTGTTTTATGCTTTTATCGATCTGACAGACGGTTTGAAATACGAATACCTTGTGGACCTGGAAGAAGAAAAATACACCACATCACCACACGACAGTGCTATACTCAAACTGAGAAAATTTTTACTCCGCTCGAAATTACAAGTCAATCGTTTATTCAACAAAGATTATAAACTCAAAAGAAGAATAAAATACCGCAACCTGACCAAGTATTATCTCGTTGGCGAATCCTCGCAGGAAATCCTCGAGTCGGTCAATCTTGTAGGGATAGAACGACTTACGACCTTGAAAATTTTGAGAACATTTTACAAACAAACCAACGAAGAACTCGATCAGTTGCTCGAGACGGCATTAAACGAAAAGGACAACGTCGCTCTGCCAATGATTCTAATTGAAAAACTCGACGAGATTCACCAGCAGATGACTTCTTCAATAACGGTTTACACAAATGAAATAAACGCTACTGTCGAAGAAATTGGAAGTCGACTTTTTTATGCTGTGGCCAATCCTTTTAATAAACTGATTGATACACTTCACATAGCCGGAACGTATGAATTTAACGAAAAACAATACCGATTTTCGAAAGTATTCGAAAAGAGCGAAAGTGCAAAAGAACTGGCTCTTCAATCGATTCGCTACTGGACCATCTATTATTCTGGAATTATCGGTCTCTTCCAGAAAGAAGCGTACATTGACAAACTAAAAGTCGATATCGACGTAACGCTCGCAGAATCGCTTATTAGCGTATCGGAGGAAATCAACAAAGACATACGCGAAACCAATGCCCATCTACAAAAGGAACTAAAAATCTTTCGCAAGAAATTAGTCGAACTCGATTCACTCAGTAACGAAGAACTCGAAAAACTATTTCACGAAGAAAAATTATCCCATTTTATTAATGTAATTCAAAAGCAACTAAAAATATTAAAAGAAGTAAGCAAAGAGAAAAAAATTGATTTTCTCTTCGAACACTTTATAAGCCGTTTCAAAAATATAGCAGCTTCATTGCCTGAAACCGTCGAACTTCTCGAAGAAGCAGACCTGGTGCTCGAAGAGAGAATTCCAAAACTTCAATCGCTTAAATCTGTTCCGATACGTTCTATTACAAACACAATTCTCCACAACAAACTTTCTGTAGATATCGGCGAAATCAACGAATTGATGGTCAATCAATTTTCTCTTATAACAGAAGAAGTTAAAAATTATCTGCTTATTATTAATTTCCATTTCGATACTGCAATACACGAATTAGAGAAACCCGAATCCGACCGTCAGCTGGCAGTCAATCTGGCTAATTCTTTTTACGAAAAAATGTCCTTCCGTATAGATGAAGTTAATAAGATTATCGACCGCATTGAAACGGACATCAACAAGCGCCTTACCGAAAGAGTCTCTGCAAGTCTTGAATCGATTAACGATTTGATAATGAAAAAATCCTACGGGGATATTAAGTCATACCTAACCAAAGCTGAGCAAAAAGGGAAGCTCCTCAAAACGTATAATCAAATAATAGACGAACTGAAACATTTAATCAGGAAATATAAAGTAATTCTAAAATGTAATTACAATCTTTATTTCAGATATGTAATTAACGATCTGCTCGTAAAATACAACATCGTTAAAATTGAGAAGGGCGATATCGATTATGAATTGTTGTTTAACAAATCTAAAATTGAGAAACTTCCTTTTATCTACAAAAAACTTTTCGATGGAACTCCGATTGATACTTACAATCTTTTTGTGGGACTCGACCAGGTTGAAAAGACGATTAAATACCTTATTGAAAGACATAAAAGAAATGAAAAGTCTTCACTTTTGATTGCAGGAGAAGCTGGTAGCGGAAAATCGAGTTTGTTGAATTTTATTATTAATAACTACTTAAAAACGCACAACATTGTACGCTACGAATTCACCTACACAGTAACCGAAGAACGCGAACTATTACGTATTCTGTGCAGAGAGTTGGGCTACAATCACACTTATTCTTTAAATGAACTCGCATTCCTTTTAAATGATAAAAGCAACAAAAGAGTGATTGTACTCGAGAGTCTAAACGAATTATACTTGCGTAAAATTTCAGGTTACGACGCATTGAACGCATTGCGTTATCTTATAAATTCTACTTCGGAAAACACTCTGTGGATCTGTACATCCGATAAGTACAGCTGGGAATTTATAAAAGACAATTTTGAATACGTGCGCATATTTGAAAAAGAAATAATGGTCAACGAACTTCACAAAAGAGAAATGCGTACAATTATAACGACACGGCACAACGCAACTGGTTATAACCTTGTATTCAAGCCAACGGAATTATACAAATTCAAGTCAAAATTTGTAAGACCAAAATCGACAGAAGACGAGCAAAAAAAATTAGCTTCTCTTTATTTTGATAAACTCGAAGATTTTGCCGAAGGTAACATAATCGCAGCCATGTTTTTCTGGCTTGTTTCCATCGAAGAAATCAAAGACAATAGAGTGTTCATTAAAGTACCCAGAAAAATTGAATCCAGGCTTCTCGAAAGACTTGAAGATATTTATTTGATTTCTTTATTCAGTATTATTCTTCACGGCACTTTAACTTATGAAGAGCACTCGAATCTTTTTAATTTATCTTTAAGTAAATCGAAAGAAATACTCGACTATCTTTACACAAAAAATTTGATAGAAAAGCACGAATGGAGTATTGGCTCTGCGCACTTTTTCATAAACCGTTTCTTCTTCAAATTAATCGAAAGAGAATTAAAAAAGAGAAACATTATTTAGTGAAAACAAAATATTACATAACCATTTTAACTCTGCTTTTGGCAAGCAAGGTCTTACCGCAGGACAGCTTGCAAATGCGGGACACATTTAGCGTATTAAAACCGGACACATCCGTTCACGACACGCTATTGAGCCCGCCACCCGTTTCGTATATCAAGGAAGCTGAAGATTCTGCCGACACTATAAAAAATACGATCAAAGCAACGAAAAATATTTCAATTCCCAAACGTCAGTCCCGAAGCGTAGTCGATACTTTCAAATCGGTGGATTTTATTACATTACTCGAAGTCCTGTTTCTGATATTTATTTCATTTACAATTTTCCGTTTACTGAATAGGGGCAGCAGATCTACTCTGGCTCGACGATTACCGCTTTATTCGACACACTTAGTTCCCACACTGAAAGCAATAACTATAATATCGATAACATATTTACTCATAAATCTAATTTTTGGCACATCGAAAGAAATCCTTCTGGGATTATTTATAATTGTTGTAATTATACTGGCTGTTGCTTCGGTGCCTGTAATTAAGAACCTTATAGGAGGTTTCATTTTGAAGTACAATCCTCCTTTCAAAAAAGGAGATATAATACACATCCTGGAATATTCTGGAAAAGTAGTCGACATAAGCTTGAGACATACTACTATTGTTACCGACAACGGTTCGAATGTTTCGCTGCCAAATTCCATTTTTTTGAACAATGCAGTAGAGAATATAAATATCGGCAATCGGGAACAGAAAATAATTATCGATATTGATTTACTTTCATCAATGGAACCTGACCGAATTATAAACATTCTGAAAGAGGCAGCACTTTCTAATCCTTATTTAAGTACTCGAAAAAAAGTAGAGGTATTTCTGAAAAAATTCGATGCTCTCGTTAACACTAACACCTATGAAGTAAATTTTTATATTTTTGACGGACAATTTTATAAAGAAACAATAAATCATTTTAATCAAATCGTAGCAAACAAATTAAAAACCGTTAATTGAAAAAAGAATTGCGCGAAAATATTGCCCGTTTTTCCAAAATAATAGTAATACTATCGAGTTTGCTTGGTATAGCTTCGATAATTGTAGAATATGGCTTTCGGATAAAGAGTAGCGAAGCTGGCACCCTTCATTTTATCACAATTGGGGTTATAATTGTATTCATACTCTATCACATACTTCAATTATACATTTCCGAAGACAAAACCGCACATATTAAAACGCATAAATTCGAGATAATAATAATCTCCCTTATTTTGATGGAGGGGATATTATCTTTTTTCAATTTAAGTTTAGTCGAAAGAATCGGGAACGTTTTAAAACTTAAGAACATAACTTATCTATATATTGTCTTTGCACAGATATTTATAGTTATTGGCATTATTTCCGGAACTTTGAGATACAACATAAAATTACTTCAATCTCAAATACACCCTTCGCGATTATTCATATTCAGCTTTCTATTTACTATAACAATCGGAACATTTGCTTTAATGTTGCCAGCAGCAACAGTTGAAGGCAAAATTTCATTTATCGATGCTCTCTTTACTTCGACAAGCGCTGTATGCGTTACGGGTTTAACAACCGTCGATACGGCTACTTATTTTACCACTTTCGGAAAATTGACAATTATGGCGTTATTCCAGATCGGTGGACTCGGTTTGATGACATTCACTACTTTTTTTGCATTATTTCTTTCAGGTGGACTCGGAATTAAAGAAAGGATTTTACTCCACGATTTACTCGAAGAAGAAAATATCGGTGCAATTACAAAAGTATTAACATATCTGCTTGCTATTACTTTCATTATCGAAGCAATCGGCGCCGCCGTATTATTTTACAGTTCCAGAAACTCTTTCGACAATATCGAAAATGCGCTCTTCATTTCGATTTTTCATTCCATCTCCGCATTTTGTAACGCCGGATTTTCACTCTTTACAATGAATTTGATGGATCCCGCTGTACGTTACAATACTCTATTTACGACAACAATATCAGTATTGATTATTCTTGGCGGTTTGGGCTTTCCGACTATTATTTCCCTTCTAAAGTTCAAAAACATCACAGGCAAGATTGGAAAATTATCCATTAAATTGCCATTGCAAACTCGAATAGTAATCATTAACACAATTTTATTAATAATATTTGGAACAGTTTCACTTTATTTCCTGGAACAGCATAATACTTTGAGAAATTTTAATTTATTCGAAAAAATTAACGCATCGTATTTTCAATCTGTCACGGCGCGCACGGCGGGATTCAATACTATCGACTTTGGATTAATCAAAACTTCTACTGCCGTTTTGTTTTTTCTGTTGATGTTTATTGGAGCTTCGCCGGGTGGTACAGGTGGCGGTATTAAAACCACGACGTTTGCGCTTTTATTTTACGGCTCGATAGCAATCCTAAAAAATAAAAAAGAAGTTAATATTTACAACCGGGCAATCCCGAATGAAATAATAATCAAAGCTTTGATAAAAACAGGTCTCTCGATTTTTTTTATTACATTCGGTATTTTTCTTTTGTCCATAACGGAAAGCGCAGATTTAACTAAGGTCGCATTCGAAGCCTTCAGCGCATTCGGTACTGTGGGACTATCAATGGGATTGACACCTGAATTGACTTGGGGAGGAAAGATCATCATCGTTCTGCTTATGTTCATTGGCAGAGTCGGTCCTATTGCTTTTCTTTATACTTTTATGACAGGAGCCAAGGAAGATTATTATGAATTGCCGCATGAAAACATTTCAATTCTTTAATTAAAAGGAATAGACATGAACAAGAAATTTGCAGTTATCGGTCTGGGTGATTTCGGATTGAGCGTTGCCCTTTCGCTAGCGGAAAAAGGTGCGGAGGTAATTGCTATCGACCGCGACATGGAAATAATTGAAGACATCAAGGATAAAGTCACGTATGCAGTCCGAATGGATTCAACCGACGAAAAAGCTCTCAGGTCGCTTGGAGTCGATAAAGTTGACGCCGTCATCATTTCAATGGGAACGAATTTCGAAGATACAATTCTTACATCGGTTTTACTCCTGCAGATGAAAGTCAAAAAGGTAATTGCCAGAGCGACATCAAAAATACACGAGAAAATACTGACAAAGCTCGGCGTCGACCAGGTAATTTCCCCCGATTTCGAAATTGCCAATAAAGTAGCCAATACTCTTATGAGCGACGATATCCTCGATTTTATTTCAATCGGTGAAGAGTACAGCATCTTCCAGATACGCGCCCCAAAAGCATTTGTAGGAAAATCTCTTCAGGAGATCGACTTACGTATCCGTTACAATTTGAATTTGATTACTATCAAAAGAGAATATAAAGTTACCGACGAAGCAACAGGCGAAGAATTAACCAAACAAAGAATTTACGGCGTTCCCACTTCCACGACTATCGTTGAAGAAAACGACATTCTCGTTCTCTTCGGTAAAGAAAAAGACATCAAAAAAATTATCGATTGACAATTAAAAATCAGGCACGGGGAAGACGGGCAAACTCTCGTGCCCTTCCTCGTCTACCGATTGAACCGCAAACAAGTAATTATCTTTTGAGTAAGGCAATTCAATACTATTAGAATCGACGTAAATCTTTTTTTCCCAGAATGGCATATAAGTTTCCCGCATCAGGATGTAGTAGCCCAAAGGTTTTTTGCCTGAAGGTTCATCCCACGTTAGCTTTGTCGTGCTAGATAATTTCTTAACGTCAATCCTTACATTTTCGGGTTGAGACGGGGCTAATGCCAGGTTGGCTATAACGGCGCAATTAACTGACGTTATTTTACGGGCATATTCAAAGTCAATGAATTCGGGTAAATCACCGTACTGAATTCCATTTTCCTCCCTTACGTACTCGTGCTGATGAAAATAATTTTCGTTCATTTCACAGAATCGAACGGCGGGAAAGCCCATGCGATTAAAAGGAGTCTGGTCACCGCCTCTCAAAAAACGGTCGCGTCTGAAAATTAATTTTATGTTTATCTGGTCAACATATCTTTCGCCTACTTCTTTTATATATCTTGCAAGTTGCCGGGAAATTCCGTCGTAATCCGAACCGGATAAAATACGTGTTCGTCTTTCCTCTTCGGTTCCTTCGGGGGGAATGCTTTCGCTAAAAACTCTCACATTGATATTATCTTTCAAATTTGTTTGACTCGACACCGTATTTCCGATCATATCGTTATTAAGCATAGCGATAAGGCGATATTTACCTTCAGATTCGAGCAATTTTATTTTACCCGCCAGATGATTCGAGCCGTAAAGCCCCTGCTCTTCACCCGTAAAAGCTACAAACATTACAGTAGCGGGAAATTTTGAAGAAGACATAACCCTCGCCAGCTCCAGTACTGCTGCCACTCCCGACAAATCGTCGTTTGCGCCCGGTGCGTATGATGTGCTGTCCATAATATCGGCAACACGCGAATCAAGATGTGCTCCTACAATTATCAAGCGTTTGTCGTTATCGTCAATTCCTTTTAATGTGGCAACAACGTTCATCAGATTTATTTTACGATTTATTCGTCTACCGTCGGGTTTAACTTCAAAATAATCGATTTCGGTCGTCATTCGACCGTCTGATTTTATTGAGAATTGCTCGAACTTACTTTTAACCCACCTTGCCGCTGCGCCAATTCCTTCCTTCTCGTCAGTACGACTGCTGAGCGAATGACGCGTCTTAAATTCCGTCAATTTCACTACGTACGACTTCAAACTGTCTGCAGATATTTTATTTATCATCTTAATTATCGAACTATCCCGTTTTATAGCCAATTGTCCTTCAGCTGTTGAAAACGTGAAGAGCGCAAGTAGTACCTGCAAAATTATCAAACTATAGACTTTTCTCATCTTTGCCTCCCGGCTTTACTTTTTATATACAATTTTTCCGCCGACAATCGTGTAAAGAACTTTCGTATTAAGAATCTCTTCTTCTGGACACTTGAGCAAATTATTCGATAAAACAACAATATCAGCAAGTTTTCCTTCGTGGAATGAGCCTTTTAAATTTTCTTCGAATGCCGCATAGGCTCCGTTAATTGTATAAGTTTTTATTGCTTCTTCGCGTGTCATTTTTTGACTGGTATAGAATCCGACGCCGTCTTTATTTTTTCTTGTAACCGCAGCGTAAAATGAAGCTATAGGATCGATCGGTTCAACCGGTGCATCCGTGCCATTACAAATAAGGGTACCATTATCGAGCAGACTTCGCCATACATAAGCACCTGAAGTTGCTCGTTCGTTTCCGAGTCGTTCAGTAACAAACGGTGCATCCGAAGTGCAATGAATTGTTTGCATTGCCGCTATTACATTCAACCGAGCAAAACGTTTAATGTCGTGCGAATTGAGGTGTTGTGCATGTTCAATGCGCCATCTCATGTCCTTAAAATTATCATATTGTTGTGAGTACTTTTCATACAAGTTGAGCGCTTCGCGGTTGCCTCGGTCGCCAATTGCATGAATACACATTTGGAAACCATTTTCAGCCGCCAGCCTGCAGTAGTCGTCAAGTACTTCCAAGGGCGTTACGTTCGAGCCGTAGGTATCCGGTAGATCTGAATACGGTTCAAGTAACCACGCACCTCGTGAACCGAGTGCCCCGTCGCTATATTGTTTTATTGCGCGTACCGTTAACCGTTTATCTCCATAGCCGACGAGTCTATAATCTTTCAATTTACCTTTTAATTTTTCGAAAGTATCGTTTACCATCACATAAAGGCGAAGTTTTATAGAATTGGAATCGACCAGGTTTTTAATAATTTCTATCGTCTCAAGAGTTTCTCCGGCATCGTGCAAAGTGGTTATGCCGTTTTTAAGACAGTGTTCAGAAGCAAGTTTAATTTTTCTTATTGTCTCCTGATTCAATTCTTTTCGATTTCGACTGCTAAGATATTTTTCATATTGATTTCTTATAATACTTTCGGCATTTTCTTCAAATACTCCGATTGGATTGCCAGAAAAATCGCGTACAATTCTGCCGCCGGGCGGGTCAGCGGTTATGGTATCCACCCGCGCCAATTCCATTGTTTTTGCATTGGCAAAAACTGCATGTCCGCTCGCGTGCACCAACATTACGGGATTATACGGTACAGCATTGCTTAGAGTCGTATGAATCGGGTAGCCTTCCACATTTGGTTCGGGTTCTGGATCGAATTTTTCCTGATGCCATCCGCGTCCGACAATCCATTCACCGGGTTGCATCCCATCAGCTGCTTTTGCAACTGCAGTTATTACTTCGTCCCAATTTTTAGCATCTCTTAGATCGACATCAATTAAATTTTCGCCAATGCCGATCAAATGCGCATGGCTGTCGATAAATCCGGGCATTGCAAAACTGCCATTCAAATCAATTACGACGGTCGAATCTCCGATATATTTCTCAATCTCTTCATTCGAACCGACTTTATAAATTCTATCTCCTTTTACGGCGATTGCCTGTACCCACAATATTGAATCGTTAACAGTATAAATTTCGCCGTTAAGCAATGCCAGATCGCAGCTATCGTTCATTTTATTTTCTCCACAACTGTAAGCAAAAAGAAGAACAATTATTACGAATATTACAGAAATATTTTTAATCATTCTCTTTCTCATTTTCTGTTAACTATAATTACACCAATAATAATGATAATCCCGCTTATCAATGTCAATAAAGATATCCTTTCCGATAGAAGAATCCAAGCCGTAAAAACAGTTACAAACGGCTCCAGATATAAAAATGCCCCTACGTGAGAAGAAGGCATTTCGTTCATTGCTTCTGCCCAGAGTACGTATGCTATTCCCGAACAGAAAAATCCGAGGAACAAAAGTGCTACAATACTTTCAGTCGATAAACGAATAATGCTATTTAAATTTTCTCCGTTTAGTGTGAAAGGAGCGAGTATCAACGACATAAAAAGGAACAAATAAAGAATTGTCATCAAAGGAGGATAATTCAAAGTAATTTTTTTACCCACCAGAGAATAAACGCTCCATGTAAAAGCGCTGGCAAGTATCAAAAAATCTCCTTTATTTTCGATTAAACTTATAGATGAAATTTTTCCGTTGCTTATCAAAAGAAGCAGACCTGAGAAAGCTATCAAAATACCGCTCCACTGTCCGGCAGTAAGTTTTTCCCTGAGGAAAATCATTCCAAGCAGAGCCATAAAAACAGGTGTTATACCAATTATCCATCCTGTATTGGAGGCTGAAGTATATTGCATTCCTGTTACCTGAATCCACAAATGGAAAGAAGCAATCAATGCGAGTACGAAGATCCAAGAATGGTCGTGAAGGTTGATTTTGAAGCTTCTTCCTCTTTTCATTGCAATTATGGTCAGCAGCAGAATAGCCAGAATTTGACGCACAAGAATAATCGTCAAAGGTTTCAGACTGTCGAGCAGGAATTTAGTTGCAATAAAAGAAGCTCCCCAGATAACAACGGATGTTAGAGGTTTCCAGTACGATTTTATTTTTAATTTATTCACTTGATTGATTGCCTGGTTTTGTTCCCGGTTTTCCTTCCAGCAAATTATTATAAAATCTTTGTGTCGGATAAGCAAAATCGATATCGTTGTGCAGTGCGAATTGATCGAGCACCGCCTGCCAGATATCATTCTCGGTAGCTCTTCGCCTGCGAACACGTGTAAGATATCTCATTGTAAGCATAACGCCGCTGTCTTTGACAGAGAGATAAACGATAGGCGTCAGTTTTGAATAATAAATCAAAAACTTTTTTGCTGCCTCTTTTATTTGTTTTTCGGCAGATTCGCTGAAATGTCCTGTATGCCTGTCAAGTATATCTTCGAGTATTTTCTTTGCCTTTTTCCAATTGCTTTCGAAAGTAACGAGAACGGGTATTTCGTTCCAGATATATTCGAACCCAGCTGAATAATTTGGCTGCGGAGTAGTAAAAACAACGCTGTTGGGAATGTGTATTATTCTACCGGTGCTCTGTTCTGCGTCTACCCAATTTCCAACCTCCATCACTGAAAATTGAAAAATTCTGATATCGACCACATCTCCGGTTACATTATTGATTTGAATTCTGTCCCCGAGTTTAAAAGGTTTTCTAATTACTATAAAAAACATCCGCCGAGATTTACCAGCGGGTCTTTGAAAGCAATGGCAACGCCCGCTGAAAGGAGTCCCAGATAAGTCGTTAATCCTTGAATTGTACCGAACCAGATTCTCAACAATAGAAAAAAACCGATAAAAGCATTCAGGTATAAAGCAATTTTTCGCCATTGATATTTTAGTTTAACATCATCCAATCTTCCTATAATATATTTTATAATAAAGCGGTAAATAAACGACAGAATGAGAAATAAAATAAGCGTACTCAATATTTTCATTTGTGTCGCGGCATCAATTCCGAGATATCTATAAATAAAATTGCTCATTTTTCCCTGCCTTTGAATCTTGATTTCGGAATAAGATTGATGATAGGTACTATTTCGCCCCATTCATAATTTTTATCATAAATAACTTTTTCAAGAAATAGACCAGACGGTGGAGCTGTATATTTGGCCGGTTCACGCGAATATGTATTCAGATACGATTCCACATCATTCTCGTTTAACTTATGCCGTCCCGCTTCTACAAGAATGCCAACGATCCTTCGAACCATTTTCCACAAAAAATGTGAGCCAATTATACGGATCAGAATTAGATCTCCTTCTTCCTTAAATTGAATTGCTTCGATAAACACTTTAGTGGATTTGTCGTCAGCATCTTTATCGGCAAAGGATGCAAAATGGTGCATTCCCTCGAATAATGTACCGATTTGTTTCATATACTCCACGTCAAGTTTGTCTTTAATCCACCATACGAATTCTTTTCCGAAGGCGGTTCTTCTTTTCGAAATTTGATAAATATAACTGCGAGCGATGGCATCGTGTCGAGCATGAAAATTTTTGCCAGCTTTCGACACTTCGAGGATGTTTATATCGGCAGGTAATAAATCGTTGAATTTCATTTTTATTATTTCTGGAGCCAGCATTGTTTTGACGTCAAGATGAGCTACCTGATTAATTGCATGAACTCCGGCATCCGTTCTGCCTGAACCCTGTAGTTCAACCTGTTCGCCTTTAAATATTTTTTCCGCCGCTTCTATCAATTTACCCTGAATTGTTCTCCTGTTTTTTTGCACTTGCCAGCCACTGTAACGCGTTCCGACGTATTCTATGTCGAGTCTGAATCTTCCCATAAGTTTTATTTTTTGAAAGAAATATAATTAGAAAGATTGTTATTGTTAATGGAATTCTATGCTTTCGAGGAATTACAAATTGGAAATGAAATAATTTATTTGACGATAAGTTTTATTCCAGCTCCGTATATTGTCGAAATTTTTAGAGATTTGTCCTCTTTGAGATAATTCCTGAGTTTGGAAACATAGACGTCCATACTTCTTGCTGCAAAATAGGAATCTTCGTTCCATATTTTTTTAAGGATAAATTGTTTTTCGACTACTTTGTTTTTGTGGTCGTAGAGCACTTTCAGTAATTCAGCTTCCCTTGCTGTCAATTTTTTTGAATTGCCTTCCAGTATTAGAAAGCGTTCTTCATAATTAAAGATGTACTTACCGATTTTTATATTGTCATTGATATTCAAATTATTATATCTATTCAAAATAGCGTTGATTCTCAAAATCAATTCTTCCATACTAAAGGGTTTTGTAATATAATCGTCTGCGCCCAGCTTGAAACCTTCAATTTTATCTTCGATCATCGATTTTGCCGTCAAAAAAAGGAAAGGTACATTACCTGCACTTCTTATTTTCTTTGCCAGAGTAAAACCGTCCATCTTCGGCATCATAATATCAATTATGCAGATATCGTATTGATCCGAATTAAAAGCATTCCATGCATCTTCTCCGTCAATATGATGACGAACCTCAAAACCTTTGAACGTCAGGTATTCAGAAAGGATGACGCCGAGATTATTGTCGTCTTCCACAAGAAGAATTTTTTTCATGATTCTTTCCTGAACAATGGCAGTGAAATTATAAACCGGCTCCCTTCATTCGGCTTGCTTTCCACTTCAATTTTTCCGCCGTGAAGTTCGATAATATTTTTGCAGTAACTAAGACCCAGTCCGTTTCCCCTGACATTGTGAATGTTGCCTGTAGGGATTCTATAAAAAGTATCGAATATTTTGTCGATTTCACTACGTGGAATACCAATTCCGTTATCCGATACTTCCACGAAGCATTGGTTACCATTTTTCGAAACAGATATTTTAATGTCGGGTACTTTCAGATTATATTTAACGGCATTGTCAATCAAATTTCCGAGAACATTAATCAGATGGTATTTATCGACGTTAATAATAACTCCCGAAGGAATCCCAATCGTTTCGATTGAAAAATTATCCGCACGAGTTCTTTCTCTGAAACTTTTCACACACTCTTCGACGACTTCGTCGATGGAGACTTCTTTTTTAACGAGTTTAAATGACGAACCGCCGTTTTTTTCGAGCGCAGCGGTTGTAAGCAAACTTTCGACGAGTCTCTTCAAACGTTCGTTTTCCTCGCTTACAATACCGGAATATCTTTTAACAATTTTTTCGTTGGTGGCAAGTTCCGGGTCGCCCAACGCTTCGCATGCAATCGAAATTGTCGATATCGGTGTTTTGAATTCGTGTGTAATATTGTTTATCAAATCGTTCTTTACCTCGGTTAATTTCTTTTGCCGGATGAACATTCGTACTGTGTAATAAAATACTAACGCAATTACAGAGATGAAAAGAAATGACATTAAAAGCATTAAGGAGAGCGACCTGAAAAGATAGAAATCTTTATCAGGGAAATAGACCATCAATTCGCAAGGTGATGCAAAAATTCTATGCGGGAACAATGGCACCCTGTATCTGCTCTTTCTCAGTTCCGTCACATCGGCGCCTGGCTTCGTAAAGATAAATTTTTCATCCCTATGATTGAGTACGCCAAAATAAAAATCAGTTTCTATCGAACCGTCGGAAAATTCATCATTGAGAAATTTTTCAATCTCTTCTTTATTAAATTTTTTTTCGATGCTATCTCGATTGGCAAACAGATCAGTCAGAACATTCGAAACAAGTTTCTTTTGAATCATAGTATCGACTTTTCGAACCCATATGGCTGGAGGCGGCACAGGAAGCTTGCGTATATTTTTTGCTTTAATCTTAAACTCGTTCGAATCGTATTTTACGATTACGTTGATATCAAAATTGAAGTCATTTTCGTGCTTGGAAATGAATTCGGAATCTTTTCTGAAATGAGGAGGAGGAATAAAATTATCGTCGATAAATTTATCTATTACTACCTCAGCTGTATTCCGCTTTTCCAGTCTGTCAGTCACTCTTAACAAAGCATAGCTGACATTCCTATCGAATTTTTCTTCTTCTATTTTGAGTGAATGCTTGAGAAGGTAAAATTGAATTACCGCTATGCCGAAAAGAGCTGCCGTCATAAGTGCGGTCAATATTTTTACTTTTCTCTCTTTCATACGTCTATAATAGTCGAAGAAAACGAAAAACTAAACACTTTTAACATTTTTTAACATTCTTTAAGAATCATTTAACAGAAAGATGATGTATCATACAGTGCATTAGACATTCAACAAGGAGGTTAAGTTCTATGGAAAAGCAAAACACCAAAAAATTATTTTTCATCATTTTACTATTTCTATTTGGTCTGCTGGGAATAACGCTCAATGCTCAGGATTCTTCCGATGACTTTCGTTCCAAATTAAAAAAACTCAAAGGTGATGTGGAACGAATTACGTTTGAAGTCGACGGCGAGAAGGTCGTATTCGAAGGTAACGAAGCGCAAATGCTTGCAGATAGAATAAGATTGATGGGCATGATTCCGCCGAAGATCAAGTTCAATATCGATCCCGATGAATTCGAATGGGAAGGAATCGATGAATTCGACCTCGATTTTATGCCAGATATCGATATCGACTTGCCAGAACACTCAATGTTCTGGTATTCGGACGATTCATCCGACGCGGAGACCGACAGAGACATCAAAATTGAGATTAAAGACGGAGTAAAAAAAGTAACGGTAATAACCAAAAAAGACGGGAAGGAAACAACAAAAGTTTATGAAGACGAAGAAGCCGAAGATTTCCTGAAAGAAAACATGCAGAATCGATTCCGAATTAAATTGGGAAGCGCTCCCGACGGAGAACCTCCATTCATGGGCAGGTGTCAATGCTGCTGTTGTTGTCATAATAGACATATCGTACCAACTCCGAGAAAAATTAATAAGAAAATAATCATCGAAGAAGAACGAAAAGAAAAAGAATAATTAGCGCTACTTTACTCCTTATGATGGGATTGTCCGGAATTAACTCCCGCCTTTTTCGGACAGTCCTCTTTTTTCTTTCAAAAAAGAGTTCATTTCTTTATGTTTGGTTTCATAATGGGATAATAAGAGCGGGTATATGAAATTAAAACTTCCCCATTCGACACAGAATTGGGTTTCGCTCGTCGGCGCTACTATTGCGATAATCAGTTTTTTTATGATAGTTTTTCTGTTCATCATCAGTTCGATTATCGGAAAAGATAATTCATATCTCGGACTGATAATTTATATTGCATTACCGGCTGTTCTAGTATTCGGTTTAATTTTAATTCCCGTCGGAATGTGGTTAAAAATTCAGAAAGAAAAGCGTGGTGGAGTAAAAGAACCTAAAGACTGGCCTACAATTGATTTTAATGATTTAAGAACCCGCAACGCCTTTATGATTTTCTCGGTAGGCACAGCAATTTTTTTACTGGCTACTGCGGTTGGCAGTTACGAAGCATTTCACTATACCGAATCGGTCGAGTTTTGTGGAAAGATTTGTCATTCGGTTATGAAGCCGGAATACGTTGCATATCAGAATTCGCCTCATGCACGTGTTACCTGCGTCGAATGTCATGTAGGCACAGGTGCCAGCTGGTACGTACGCTCTAAATTGTCCGGACTCTATCAGGTTTATGCTGTTACACTGGGAACCGTTCCGCGACCGATCGAAACGCCGATTAAAAATTTGCGACCTGCAAGAGAAACATGCGAAGAATGCCACTGTCCACAAAAATTCTATGCACACAAACTCCGCAACGAACGACATTATCTTTCCGATTATAACAATTCGGAATGGGATATAACTCTTCAAATGAAAATCGGCGCAAATTTGAGCGCTCTGGGTTTACAGGAAGGCATTCACTGGCATATCAATCCCGATATAAAAATCGAATATAAATCTTCCGACGAAAAGCGTCAGTCAATTCCGTGGGTTAAATACACAAACAAAAAGACAGGAAAAGTTTTTATCTACCAGGACGAGGACAACCAACTTTCGCAATCGGAGCTCGATTCTCTTGAAACAAGAACGATGGATTGTATGGATTGCCATAATCGTCCTTCGCATAATTACAGACCGCCTGCATTTTTCATTAACGATGCAATTACAGCCGGCGACATACCGCAGGATTTGCCGATGATTAAATTCGCTTCGATGGATATACTCGGCGAAGAATTTCCGACAGCAGATTCGGCTCGTAAAGCAATTTCAGAATATATTTATACTTTTTACAAGGATAATTATCCCGACGTTTATGCAAATCAAAAAAATAAAATCGATAAAGCATTAAACGGAATACTGAAAGCTTTCGATAAAAATATTTTTCCGGAAATGAAAATCAAATGGTCGGTCTATCCAAACAGCATCGGACACCTTGAATTTATGGGATGCTTCCGCTGTCACAACGATAGGCATAAAACTGAAACGGGCAAGTTTATAAGTAAAGACTGTAACCTTTGCCATTTAATAAATGCGCAAGGTAGTCCCGGCAGGCTCGAAGTTGCAGCGGTAAATTCCACGCTCGAATTTAAACATCCAGGAGAAGATGTAGGCGACCAATGGAAAGAAATGCTTTGCGTCGATTGCCATACCGGATTGAATCCTTAACTTATTAGATTTCGTTCGGAAATTGTTATTATCGTACAGCCTGCATTTATAATCTCATTCGACTAACTCGCCTTACTTTTATATATTTCAATCGGTTAATAATTCTTATTGGTATGATTGAAATAAAAAATCTGCACAAATCATTCGGTGGCAATAAAGTGCTGCGCGGAATCGACCTGACAATTAATACGGGCGAATCGATTGCTATAATTGGCAAGAGTGGCTGCGGCAAATCGATATTATTAAAAAATATAGTCGGACTGATAATGCCGGACGAAGGTGAAATTTTTGTAGATGGCCTTTCCGTAAACAATCTCTCGAAAGAAAAATTGTACGATATACGAAAACGTTTCGGATTTCTTTTTCAGGGAGCTGCACTATTCGATTCGATGACGGTTTTCGAAAATGTGAGCCTGCCACTTGTGGAAAACAATTATAACTTTACTGAAGAAGAAATCAAAAAACTTGTCGAAGAGAAACTCTCTCTTGTCGGCTTGCCCGGAACAGAAAACTTAAAACCTTCTGAACTTTCAGGGGGAATGAAAAAGCGCGTAGGACTTGCCCGAGCGTTGATTACAAATCCCAAATATATTCTCTACGACGAACCGACCACCGGACTCGACCCGGTTACATCAGATTCGATTGACGAGTTGATCAAAGAACTCAACACAAAAATGAACGTTACTTCAATTGTTGTAACACACGATATATTCAGCGTTCAGAAGACAGCCGAAAGAATTGCTATGATTCACGAAGGGAAAATTCATTTTGTCGGCAATCTCGAAGAAATGCTTCAGATTAACGATCCGATAATTAAAAATTTTATTAAGAGGTCGGGACTATAAATGAGCAAAATAAAAACAAAATATGTCTGCTCAAATTGCGGTTACGAGTCAATCCGATGGCTCGGTAAGTGCCCCGAATGTGAAAGCTGGAATTCGTTTTCTGAAGAAGTGGTTGATACGGGCAAATTAAGAAAAGAAAAACACAGCGGGAGTTATAAGACTTTTAAATTGAACAAAACAGATATTGAAATCGAAAGTCGAATTAAAACAAACATCAATGAATTCGACCGAGTTCTGGGAGGAGGAATGATGCCGGGCTCGGTAATTTTGATTGGAGGCGACCCCGGTATTGGAAAATCGACACTCGTTCTTCAGGCGGCATCGAATATCAATGGCAATGTTCTTTATGTTACAGGCGAAGAATCAATTAATCAGATTAGTCAACGTGCCCAAAGACTCAACATCCATTCCGATTCTTTATCTATTCTCACCGAAACAAATCTTGAAAATATACTTACAGCTATCGAAAATGAAAAACCCGATGTAGTCATTGTCGATTCGATTCAGACAGTCTATAAACCAGAGCTCGACAACACTGCCGGGACCGTGACGCAAATTCGCGAATCAACTTCCGAATTAATGAGTATCGCAAAGAAAAACAATTGCTCCATAATATTAATCGGTCACGTTACAAAAGAGGGTATAATCGCAGGACCCAAAATTCTTGAACACATTGTAGACACGGTCTTACAATTCGAAGGCGAAAAAAGCCATTCTTATCGTATACTTCGTTCTCAAAAAAATCGATTTGGCAATACGAACGAAATCGGAATATTTGAGATGCTCGAAACTGGATTGCACGAAGTTAACAATCCGAGTGAAATTTTCTTGAACGAGCGAAGCAGCAACATTAGCGGTACCGTTGTAACCGCAAGTCTCGAAGGCACACGCCCACTGTTAATTGAAGTTCAGGCTTTAGTTACGCCTTCCTACTATGGAAATCCGCAGAGAGTTGCAACCGGATTCGACTACCGCCGCCTTGCAATTTTACTGGCTGTACTCGAAAAGAGAGCTGGACTGAAATTATCTTCACAGAATGTTTTTCTGAATATTGCAGGCGGGTTGAGAATCGACGAGCCGGCAATCGACCTGGCTGTTTGTGCTGCAATTGTTTCGAGCTTTCAAAATAGAATTGTTAAAAATGGACTTGTAATTATCGGAGAAGTTGGACTTGGAGGTGAAATAAGAAGCGTTCCGCATATCGACAGAAGAATTAACGAAGCAGCTAAGCTGGGTTTCACCAAAATCATTCTCCCGGCAAGCAATAAAAAAAATATTACAACACTCAACGCCGAATTAAAGAACAAACTTGAAATTAATCTTTCAGACGATTTAAATAAAAGTTTACAATTAACTTTCGAAAGATAGATGAACAAAAAGCTTACTGTTACATTAAAATTTATACTTGGCGCATTATTTATTTTTTCTGCCTATTCAAAGGCAATCAGTCCAGGATTGATTGAAATTATATTAATCGACCATGGAATTACGGGTAGCAGAGCAGTAGCCGCTCTATTGACACGTCTTTTAATCGGTTTTGAATTAGGACTCGGAATTTTATTTTTTCTTCCCTATGAAACAAGAAGATTTACATTACCATTATCGACGTTTATCTTAATAATATTTACTCTCTATTTGTTCTACACGAAATTCATTCTGGGCGATTCGCAGAATTGTGGCTGTTTTGGCAGTATGATTGCAATGTCTCCTATCGAATCTTCATTGAAAAATATTGTACTGTTATTACTGATAACTCTTGTCTACAAACTTGAAAAACAATCAAAAAAGAATTTATTAATTCCTGCTGCAACAATTTTTTTATCGGTCATTATCACATTTACAGCGTTTCCAATTAAAGCGGCGGAGAATTTTCCCTTTTCAAAATATACGCATTTTGAAGGCGCAGGCAGAATCGATCTATCGAATGGTGAAAAATTTATTGCTGTTTTTAATACCGAATGTGAACATTGTCAGTCTGTAGCAAAGATGCTGGCTAAATATGACAAAAACAATAAACTGTATTCGAAAATATTTACACTCTATTATTCCGAAGGAGAAGTTAGCGTCGATTCTTTTAAGACGTTGACCGGTTTCGATTATCCTTACACAAAAATTGAAGTCGATGATTTTTTTGACCTGACTGGGACTTCTCCACCAAGAATTTATCTTCTCGAGGATGGTAAAATTAAAAATAAATGGGACGATAACTTTGAAGAATTAATCGAATTACTTAAAAAAAATGAATAAAAACGACGCAATTAAACTGATGAATCGATATGGGGCTGAATCAAGAGCATTTTTATTTTTAGTCGATTTCGATATGAATAAACCAATTGTTTGCACTCTGGAAGAAGCAGATAAAATCGGACTTAAATTCAATATTGACGAAGAACAGAAAAATAAAATACTATCAAAGCAAATAAAGCTCGAAATATTCCCTCCGTCTTTCGAAGAATACAAAAGCGCTTTTGATAATGTATATAAAGAAATTTACAACGGTAATACTTATTTATTAAATCTTACATTTCCCACTCGGCTAAAAACCGATCTGAGTCTGGAGCAAATTTATGAACGGAGCCACGCAAAGTATAAAATATTATTGAAAGACAGGTTTGTTTGTTTTTCGCCTGAAATCTTCGTTAAAATTAAAGAAGGGAAAATTTATTCGTATCCAATGAAAGGCACAATCGACGCTTCAATTCCGAACGCCGAAGATATAATATTAAACGATGAAAAGGAAACCGCCGAACACAACACGATAGTCGACTTGATTCGTAATGATCTATCGATTGTTGCCAAAAACGTTAGGGTCGAAAAATTTCGTTATATCGACAGACTCGAAACACCCGACAAAACACTTTTGCAGGTAAGTTCAGAAATTGCGGGTGATTTATCCGCAGATTACGAGAACAGGCTGGGAGATATTATTTTCTCGCTTCTGCCCGCCGGTTCGATATCAGGCGCTCCCAAGAAGAAAACAGTTGAAATTATCAAACGCACCGAAAATTACGAACGCGGTTTTTATACTGGTATTTTTGGTGTATTTAATGGCGAATCGTTCAATAGTTGTGTGCTTATCCGTTTTATCGAATCGGTCGACGGCTCGCTTTATTATAAAAGCGGCGGAGGCATTACTCACATGAGTAAACCCGAATTAGAATACGAAGAATTATTAAAAAAAATTTATGTACCGATTAATTGAAACCATAAAAGTATTTGAAAAAAAATTATACAATATCGAATACCACAATCGGCGTTTTAATACCTCAAGACAATTACTCTTCGACATAAAAGAAGAAATCAAACTCGAAGAAATATTGACCGTACCCAAGAAATATACAGACGAAATATTAAAATGCCGTATCGTTTATTCAGATATTATTCATTCGATTGAATTCATCCCGTATAAAAGGAAACCAATTGAAACCATCCAGATTATTAGCGATGACGAAATCGAATATAAATTTAAATACGAAGACAGAACAAAAATAAACAAACTATTAAATAATGCCGGTAGCGATGAAATAATAATCGTTAAAAACAACAAAATCACAGATGCATCAATTTACAATCTTGTCTTCGACGACGGCAAAAATTTATATACACCCGCCGAACCTCTTTTGAAAGGAACCAAAAGAGAAAAATTAATAAACGAGGGATTATTAGTCGAAAGCGAAATAAAACCTGCGGATATTATGCATTTTAAAAAAATTCATTTCATCAATGCTCTAACCGATTTGAACGAACTTAGCATTCCGGTAGAGTTGATTAAACATAAGAGGTAGAAGCATTGTACGTAATTTCATTATTAACCGATATAAAAAGAAATTTACGACGTAAGAAACCACACAAATCACAATAAGGATTATTCCGTTTGCTACTTTTACTTACTGATATATATTTTTTTATACAAGTTTTGTCATTAGAGAAGAACCTGTTTTGACAAACATTATAAATAATATTTGATAAGTAACATTGAATATAATTGCCACGAGCTTTAGCTCGTGGGATAAATGATAGGCTTATTCAGTGGCTTTAGCCAAAATTGGTTTATTCTATGTGGCTGAAGCCAATTTTTATGCTACTTTTGATCCACACCCTAAAGGGTGTGGCTATTAAATAATAAATTTTACCTATCACGATAAATAAATGAGTTAGATACCGAATATTTTCTTGTTTTCAAGTGTATCATCATGAAAATTAAATAAATTCAAATAAGAGAGGTTGTTTTTTCTAATCTACCTTTTATCAATATTTTAAGTAACCTTAACAAATTTCTAATGACAATTCTGGGTTTATGCTTGCTTGAGAACATCAATTCGGTTAGCACAATAATCTCTCCCAAAAAAACTCTTTCGAATTTCATTTAATAATGATAAACTTTTTCCGAAACATTCAATATTATGCATAAATCTTCAACTATTCTTTTTTGTAGAGCATCATATTAATTGAGTTCTATATTCATTATCGAATATTCGATTTTTTATTTCGAGCAAATAATATATGAGTCTGCTCTAAAAAGCTAATTATTAAAACCAGTGGTTTTTAGA
>DYLP01000028.1 GCA_020722005.1 Melioribacter roseus | reverse complement strand
CTAACTATGTTTTTTTATTTATATTGTTTTACCTTTTTAGAGTGAACTCATCTATCTTTTATCAATTTTTAATAAACTTAATCAATTTCTAATGACAATTTTGGGTTAATAGAAGTCAGAGTAACAGCATAGTTGCACATTATTCTAAGAGTAGCATTAATATGTCAATTATGATCGAGGAAATGAGCAATAGAAATATCATTGACTGACCAAAAGAATTTCTTCGATTTTATTCTCTGTTTTGAAACTAATATTCGGTTTATTAAAAGTGGTTTGTATTTATGTTTTCTGCTTTTTCTTTTTAGCTGCAGGGAAAAGGATATTATTAAGTATCAATCTATAACCGGGAGAATTTTTGTAAAAGCTCAAATCGGTTGGCGGATCGCCGACTGCATGTTGATAGTCTTCGGGGTCGTGTCCGCCATAAAAAGTGAAAGTTCCTCTGCCATAATTGCCATGAATATATTTAACCTGGTCTGTGCCTTCGCGTTCGGCTAAAATGTAAACCGATTTTTTGATCAAACTTTTTCGAAACATTGTGGTTTGTCCCATAAATCCATGAATTACATTTACGTGATTTTGAGTAAGCATTGTAGGAACAGGGTCATATTTAGCGGAGAAATCGAACAATGTGAAATAGTCGTTTTGTTCTGGACCGACTTCTGCAGGTTGAATATCGATATCGCTATACTCATAAATTAATGGATTCATCTCGAGTTTGAAATTTTCGAAAGCCAGAGTTTCCGAAAAATCGAGTTTATTCTGGGCGTCCGGATCGGGCGGGTCGCCGTCGTAAATCCTGTCGGCTATATCGACTCGTAGTGCTGAAAGTGCTATATCGTACGAGTCGGTAGCAGAGCACATGGCAAACAAGAAACCTCCCTGTGCTACATAATTACGGATCTCGAGAACGACGGCTTTTTCCATGTCGGATACTTTTTTAAAACCGAGCTTTTGGGCTTCCGATTCGTAAAGCTTCTGTTGTTCAATATACCAGGGCGCATTACTGAACGAAGCATAAAATTTGCCGTATTGACCTGTAAAATCCTCGTGATGCAGATGCAACCAATCGTATTTCTCGAGCGCACCACCGAGTATTTCTGCAACCCAGATTTTATCGTAAGGCACTTCGGCATAGTCGAGTGCCAGCGTAACGGCGTCGTCCCACGGTTTGAAATTCGGAGGTACATAGACTGCAATTTTAGGTGCTTTTTCGAGTCGTATCACATCCATATTTTGTTCAGAACTTTGAACAAATGCATAAATTGAAACAGCTTCTTGCAACGAAATTTTTTCGAAAGCTACTCCTTTCAATCTACACCGTAATTCCAGTTCCTCGCTGTAATCGAACATAAACGAACCGCCCCTGTAGTTCAAGAGCCAGTCACCCTTATAACCCAGTTGGAGAGCGTTAAATGCAATGCCGTATGCTTTCAAATGGTCGGACTGTGTATTGTCCATGTAAATTAAGATTTTTGGCTGAGCTGAAATTTGAAGCGAGACGATAAAAATTAATAGCATCTTTTTCATTTTATATAAGTGACAGAGCGACTAAAAAGTAATTTCTCAACAACAAATTCGTAAACTATTAGTCGAATTCGCGGTTTGTATATTAAAAAACATTACTTTTTAGTCACCCTCCTGTGAAATCTAAGCAGTTTTTCTATCGGTTTCAATGTAAATGGGTTTTTCGCCCTTGAGAACAGTGTCTTCGGTAATAAGACATTTGTCGATGTTGTCCAGACCGGGCAACTCGTACATGACATCGAGCAAAATAGCTTCGACAATCGAACGCAAACCTCTTGCTCCAGTTTTTCGTTCGAGGGCTTTGTTTACAATTGCTTCGAGAGCAAGCTGGTCAAATTCTAATTCCACTCCTTCGAGCGTAAACAACTTTTTGTATTGTTTAATGATGGCGTTTTTCGGCTCGGTCAATATATTTTTCAAAGCTTGGGCGTTCAAAGCGTGTAGCGGGGCGATAATTGGAAGTCTTCCCACGAGTTCGGGTATCAATCCAAATTTAATAAGGTCTTCGGGTTGAACTTTTTCAACAAAATTATCTCTGTCGAGCTCTTCATAGCTTTCGATATTTGTATCGAAGCCGATTGCATTTCTGTTAATTCTCGATGCAATTATATTTTCTATCCCTTCGAAAGCACCACCGCAGATAAAGAGAATATTTTTTGTATTTACATTAATAAGACTTTGTTCTGGGTGTTTTCGTCCGCCTCTTGGAGGAACTCCTGCAATTGTACCTTCGAGGATTTTGAGGAGTGCTTGCTGAACGCCTTCACCCGAAACATCGCGCGTGATGGAGACGTTTTCACTTTTACGTGCAATCTTGTCGATTTCGTCGATATAAATGATGCCCTTTTGAGCTTTTTCAAGATTATAATCGGCTGCCTGGAGCAGTCGAACCAGTACGGATTCGACATCGTCTCCCACGTAACCAGCTTCGGTAAGCGTTGTAGCGTCGGCAATTGCAAATGGGACGTCGAGTATTCTGGCTAATGTTTGTGCCAGAAGCGTTTTTCCAACGCCAGTCGGACCAATTAACAATATATTGCTTTTTTCGATTTCAACTTCGTCGACATCGAAAAAAGATGTTGGCGCATTTATTCTTTTATAGTGATTATAAACTGCAACAGCTAAGATCTTTTTAGCCTTTTCCTGGTCGATTACGTATTCGTCGAGATTCTTTTTGATCAATTCTGGAGTAATCGAAAGATTTACAGTCTCTTTCTTGTTGAAATTAGAAAGATTGTTTTTCAATATTTCGACGCTGGTTTTAATGCAAATATCGCAAATATAGACATCGGGACCGGCAACCATACTCGATACTTCACTTCCGTCTCTTCCGCAGAACGAACATTTAATTGTTTTGGGTTCTCTTTTGTTAGCCATTTTTGCCTTTTTTTGTTTGTATATGATTTAAATTTTGTATCGCTGTTTCAAGATATAATGAATCGGGATATTTCTCAAGAAAATTTTTATATAATTCTTCAGCTCTCCCCTCGTCTTTCAACCCGTATTGATAAATTTGTGCCATAAATAAAAGAGCTTTATCGTTTAATATACCGCTTTCCGATTTATCGAATAATTCCTTCAAATTTTCTAATGCTTTATCGTAACTCTCAGTATAAATATTAATTTCAGCAAGTTTGTATAATGCAAAATCCTTTAGTATAAATAAATTATCGCGATCAATTAAATTTTTTAATAAAGTTGCCGCCTCTTCATACTTTTTTTGAAATGCAAATAAATCACTTTTAGCATAAATAGCAAGATTTAAAGAATCGCGTTTTAATGCGGAAATCAAAGCCGATAGTTCAATGGCGTCGTTTGCAAATGCAGCCGAGAGATCGCCCGAAGCAGATTTAAGGTTCGACAGGGCAGATTCAAAATGATTCTGCCAGAAATCGATTTTAGCTTTCCAGAAAAAAGCTTCGGCTTTTAAGTCCGCAACCAGTTTGTGATTCAACAACATATTATCGAAAAAAGTTTTGGCTTCTTCAAGATTATCATAATTAATTGCAATCAAACCCCGTTTTATGAAAGATTTAGCCGAATATTCAGTTCCTGGCGCGCGTAAATTTATTATTGTAAATATCGAATCTGCAAGCTGGTAGTTATTAAGGTCCTCAAATTCAATTTCTGCTCTTGAAAAGAGAGCCTGTGTATAAATATTGCTGTGGGTGTATGCCTCGGCAATTTTCTTATATTCTTCTGATAGTCGTTTGTATTCTGTAGTATCGAATTTCTCCGCATACTGCCAATCGCCACTATCTAAACTGTCGTTCATGCGGGCTCTGAGCGTTTCGACGTAAGATATTTTGGTAACTGGAACGAGGTTCGAAGCGGGGAAGTTATCGATAATATATTTATAACCTCTCAGTGCAGTATCGTAAGCTTTGCTTCTTAATGCGCTTTGGGACATGGAATAGATCGAAGCTCCGTTGCTATTTACTTTCTTTTCGTATTCGATTGTGTATTTCAATGCCAGATCATAATTACCATTTAGCATATTGCAAAAGGAGAGCAAATCGAGATAAATTGGTTGAGGGTTCTCTTTATAGTATAATTCCAGCGTTGTAATTATCTCGTCGAGCGCTTTCTTGTTGCCAGAATAAGAATTGAATTTGGTTTTAACAAGTCCAATCTGATCGGGCTTTGTTGAAAGGAGATAGCAATATTCAAGAGTAGCTTCTCTATAACGTAGAGTAAGTGAATAAATGTTAGCCAGGTCGAGTGTGAAGGTCGATTTGTCGTTCGATAGGTCGCGCCCTTTTTTCAGGTATTCGAGGGCACGGTCGAGTGCTCTGCTTTCGATAGCATAATTTGCAATTATTCTGTAAGTGGAAATCGAAGTCGGATTTGTTTCGATACCTTTATCCCAGTAAAAATACGCCGAATCGGACATTTCTTTCATAAAATAGACAGAACCCATTAAACCGTATAACGATGGGTCGTTTGGAGAATATTTGATTCTATTAGTTATTATTCTTACGGCTTCGTCGTATTTCTTTTGTTTGATGTAGATATTGTAGAGAGAATTAAAATATGAATAATTCCAGGGCTGCAGTTCAATCAACTCATTCAGTAAGGATTCCGCTTTTTCATAGTTACCAGCTTGTTCGTAAGTCTGTGCGAGTTTAAATTTAGTGTCCGCATTCTGTCCCTGTATAACCGAAGTCAAAATAATTAGAGATACAAAAAGAACTCTATGTAAGATATTTCTCATCAAAAATATTACCTATGTTTAATATGCGATTCGTGTCGAAAGCTAATTTAATCAATGCCATTTTTTTAATTACATCGTCATTGTACATAAGCTTAAAATATTCCCGTTTCAGTTTTCCGATACCGTGTTCTGCCGATACTGTGCCTTTAAGTTTAACTGCATTGCTACAAATTTGCCTGTAAGTTTCAATTGCTTTGTTATACTGTTCGGCATTGTCTGGAAGCATATTTAAATGAATGTGGGAGTCGCCCGCATGCCCGTATACAACGTAATTAAGTCCAGCCTCGCAAACCAATTTAATTGTATCGAAATAAAATCCCTTGAACGATTCAAACGGGACGGCTACGTCAGTTCCAACTTTTTTAAGTCCTCTCTGTGACATATAATCATTTACTTTTAGAGCAATAGCGTGACGAAAATCTTTGAATTTATCCATCTCTTTTCTGTCGTTAGCAATCCATGAATCTTCTTCCATTCCATTATGTTTGGAAATCAATTCCATCCATTCAGAAATTAATTCATCTTCGTTGCCGTCGATTTCCTGCTCGAACCAGACAGCGGCTTCGGCATTTTCAGGAATGTTGGAATAGTCACTGCGTAGGAATTTGAGTGTAAATTTGTCGAATAATTCGAGTCCTCGCGCAGAAATAATCGAGTCGTCCGTGTATCTTGAAAGCCTTACTGCTTCTTCTACAAAGTCGAGTGCATCCTCCTGCGAGTTGAAAAAAATTATGCACGACAAAATATTTTTTGGAAGGTCGATTAGTTTTAATTTAATTTCGGTAATAATTCCAAGTGTACCTTCGGAACCAATAAAAAGATCAATCATGTCCATCTTTTCTTTGCAGTAGTAACCGGCTGCGTTTTTCGTTGCAGGCATCTCGTAGTTAGGCAATTCAAATGAAATAATCGAACCGTCTTCTGTGGGAATAATGGCGTGTGATCCATCAGCGATAAATTGACCTCTTTCAATTCTCAATTTTCTACCGTCGGGCAGAACAATTTTAAGACCGAGCACATAAGAACGGGTTGGACCATATTTGAAAGTCCTTGCACCCGAAGCATTTGTTGCAACCGTGCCCCCGATGTAACAGTTCCTTTCAGTGGGGTCGGGCGGATAAAATAAATTCCTGCTTTCTACTTCCTCCTGAAATTCGTTCAAAAGAACCGACGGCTGGACGACAGCATATTTATCGTTCGAATTTATTTCGAGAATTTTGTTCAACTTTTCAGTCGATAATACAATGCCTCCTTCGGGAACTCGTCCTCCAGTCAGTCCCGTGCCGTTTCCAGCCACAGTAATTTTTGTTTTATCGGCATTACATCTGGATACTATTTCTACAATTTCTTGTTCCGACTCTGGTATATAAACGGCTTCACATTTACCCGAATAATTGGAAGCGTCCGTTAGATAGTTCTGTATTTCGTCGGGATTCGATTTTATAATCATATTGAAAACTTCCTTAGTTTAATCGACAGATTTTCCGTGTTTTTCCATTATTTCTTTCCATGTTTCGAGGTTGAGCTGCTCGGACTTTTCAACGAGTAAAATTGGAATGTTATTTTCAATTCGATAACGTCTGCGTGTTTCTTTATCTGTTGAAACCAAAAAATCGCCGTCGAGAATAAGATCGGCTTTTGATTCCGGACAGCAGATAATCTCTAATAATTCCTTAGAAATCATAATTTCTCCAGTGCTTGGAAATAGGTATGCAAAGATACAAAACTTAAACGAATTCGTTATATTTAAGCAAAAAAAGAAACCTTTGTGAATAACGATAAATTTTACAATAATATCTCTTCTTTTATGATTTGATGATTTCTTTTGAATCAAATTTGAAGAAGGGAAGATTTTTATAAAAAAATATTCGACAAAAAAGGAGCTGATGCCAAAATCGGTTTTGCAGCGGACTCGATTCGGTTGACCAAGCGAGAGCAAGCTTCAATGTAACAGCATTCGATTCATCGGATTAAATGATTGAGTTACTGAAAGAGAAATTCAGGCTTTACAATATAAATATTGAGTACAAAAAATTAGAATGGAGAAGATCCCGATTGTTTATATTAATCGATTTGTATTTGTTGTTTCAATGGGAAGTACAATTGCTCATCTGGGCATGAAAAACCTTGATGGAGGAATAAAAAGAGCTCGCTTCAACGTACTCGAATTTTCCGCGGAAAAACTAAATGAATATTAGATCCATTCTGTAACTCATTATATCCATACTAACAAAGAGATGAATAAATTGCTTGTCGAGTTTTAAGCAGGTAGCATATTATGCCGATATTAATTTGGCGCCATTTGAAAACAGAAAGAGATGTTTATTTGGCATCGTAAGTAAATTAAAGACTTAGAATTTTTCTTATGGTTTTTTCTTTCAATTGAGCCAGACTTTCCTTTGCAAACATTTTGTAAGCTTCATTTCTGAGTTTGCCCCATTTGTCGTGAACTGGACAGGGATTTTCGTCCGAGCAGCCCGGAAATCCGAGCACGCAGCTCTTGAAAATTTTATCGCCGTCAATAGCTTCTATAATATCGATGAGATAAATGTTGCTTGGACTTTTAGCAAGATAAAAACCACCGTTTTTTCCTTTTTTCGAACCGACAATTCCTTTGTAAGTGAGAGTTTGTAATACCTTCGAAACGAATTCTTTTGGTACCTTCAATTCTTTTGAAATTTCCTCGGCACTGAATACGACTTTTTCTTTTTTAACAGAAAGATAAAGTACGGCTTGGATGCCCAGTTCACATGCTTTCGAAAAGAAGACGGTCATTGATTGTTCCTCGAAATTGTATTGTTCTCCTGATTTACAAATAATGTTTGAGTTGGATAAGCAAATTCAATTCCTTCTTGCTCGAAGAGTTTATAGAGTTCGAGATTGATACTTTGTTGAATGTCGAGATAGATATTCATATCTGGAGAGAGAATGAAATAGACAAATTCGAAATTGAGACTAAAATCGCCGTAACTTACGAAATGACCTCTGTCGTACTGAACAGGCTCGTGATGCGTAATGATTTCTTTTACCATTCCCGGGATTGCTTTTAATTTGTCGTGAGGGGTTTGATAAGTCACTCCAATTGTTAGCACAACTCTTCTTTTTTCCATACGCTTGAAATTGTGAACCGTGGCAGTTGTAAGGCGTGAATTGTTGATGATTAATTGTTCGCCGGAAAGAGCTCTTATTCTTGTAGTTTTTAGACCAATTTTTTCAATTTCGCCTAATTGACCTTCGAAATTGATAAAGTCCCCCACTTCAAAAGGTTTGTCAAAAAAGAGAACAAAATAACTGAAAAGATCGCCGAGAATCGCTTGCGCTGCTAAAGCTACTGCCACACCCGATATACCGAGTCCGGTAACAACTGCAGAAACCTTAAAACCGAAATTATCGAGTAAAAATATTATGCCGACCGACCATATAATCAAATCGACCAGTCCCAGTAGGGGTTGTATACGGTTATGATCAGATTCGCGGTCGTGCTGAATAAAATAACGCTCTATTAAATACTTAATAATAACAACCGTGAAGCGTACAACGAAATAGGTTATTAATACAGAATAGACAGTGACAACAATTTTTTCGGTTTTCTCGCTTAATTTCATGTGTTCAATTATCGCATAGAGGATACCCAGATAAATTGCAGGGACAAAAAATTTGTTAATGCTTTTGTATAAGAAGTTATATTTCGAAAAATAACTTGCTTCAAAACGTTCCTTAAGTCTGCGAAGCACGGATTTTTTAATTATCTTTATTACAAAAAATAAAGCAAGAAAGATACCTAACGCTATCAAATAATTTTCAATTGTGTTACCTAAAAATTCTTTTTTTAGAAACATCAATTCCTCATAAAAAGTGACAAATAAATATAAAAAAACCCGCAGTAAAAAATGCGGGTTATAAATCTAAATATGTGTTTCGATTAGTTGAGAGCGTATGCGGGAAGTATTTCTTCGCTTGGTTTTAACTTTTCGATGCGTACTTTTATAACGCCCGGATGAATCATCCCGAGGGCTATTGCAGCGCCTTTCGATAAATCGATATCGCGACCGTCGATATAAGGACCGCGGTCGTTAATTTTTACAACGACTTGTTTTCCATTTTTTAAATTAGTTACGCGTAAATACGTACCGAATGGCAATTCTTTATGCGCAGCAGTCAATGCCATCTGATTGTAAATCTCGCCGTTTGCTGTCTGTCGGCCGTGTAATCCTGGACCGTACCAGGATGCTACCCAGTTGCCTACCGGCTCGTATTCCACATCGGCAATTGTAGGACTTGAATCAATGCTGAGAATTACTTTTGCATCCTCGTCGTTTACGTTTGCCGACGAGATATTTATATCTACCAGTCCAATTACTAATGCTGCTACTGTAATTATAAGTGTCGTTTTAACTATACGCAAATATTACCTCTTTTTTGTTATACATCACTGTTAATTGAATGAGAATAAATCAGAATAGTAAAATTGGAGTTACTATATTTTCAGATTTTTTCTGAGTGCTCTTTGAGTCTCGTCTTTTTGAATGGTATTGATGAAGACGTTATTGTAATACTGAATTGTAATGGAAGAAAATTCCGCTTTGCAGTTTGTGCAGATGAAATTAACCCCGTGAGAAAATGTGATTACTGTATTACCTGAAATTATATTTTCAATTATAGTACTCATGGGATCAATCGGTTCTGCATATCGTTTGACTTTTGTTTCCGAATGAGTGGCAATCAATAAGATTGCAATTACAATAAAACTATATTTTCTTAATTTTGTTTTCATTGAAGAACACAAATATAGGATAATAAAAATGAAGATTCAATTCACAGTTAAAGTTTAATATTTTGAATGAAAATTCTTCATCGATCTTTAACTTCTATATAAAGTATCTCGATATTTTAATTTATTTTGTATTCTTGAATTAAATTATCCGACAAAAATAATGGAGCAAATGGTATCAATTGTTTTTCAAAGTCTATCGGAATTGGTAATAGAGAATCTGAAAAATGATTTTCCTGATGGAGCGGTAGAATTCATTTCCCTCGGTACCGAAGTGAAGGGGAATAATGTAATAAACATTATTGACGACAATCCTTATTCGTCCAGAGCGATAAAAAGAACTGCCGAAGCAATTTCGAATAAAATAGTATTGTGGGTTAGCGAATATGAAAACAAAAAAATCAAAAGAATAAATTTTAACGACGAAGCTCTGGAAAAATTAATTAGTAATTTAGGCAATCAAAATGCCGGGATAGCTTATTCGAACTTTGTAGAAATTGATTGTGCGACACATAAAAAATCTAAACACCCATTGATACCTTATCAATTGGGGAGCATTCGAGACGATTTCGATTTCGGTTTTGCAATGATTCTTAACGGAGAATTGATGAAGAGTATTGCTTTAGAGATGAAAGATAATTATTTATATTCTGGTTTTTATGATTTGCGCCTGAGAATATCAGAAGTATCGAATCTAATTCATATTGATGAATATCTCTATTCTGCCGATATAGAATTTAAAGAAGACAATATGGAAGAGCATTTCAAATATGTAGTTTCGAATAGAAGGGCAATGCAATTAGAATACGAAGAAGTCGCTACGGAACATCTCAAAAGAATCGGAGCTTATATTGCGCCGGGTGGAAAAATATTTGATTTCAAAAAATCAGAAGAAAATTTTCCAGTCGAAGCTTCTGTAATTATACCAGTTAAAAACAGAGTAAAGACAATCGAAGCAGCCGTTAATTCAGCACTGAATCAAAAAACAGATTTTGAATTTAATGTTATAGTGGTCGATAATCATTCCGACGACGGGACTACCGATGTACTCAAACAGATTGCCGCCACAAATCAAAAACTTATACACCTTATTCCAGAAGAAAAAAATTTGCAGATTGGCGGCTGCTGGAATTATGCGGTCAGGAGCAACTTTTGTGGTAGATTTGCCGTCCAGCTCGATAGCGATGACCTTTATTATGATGAGAACACACTGACAAAAATTATTAATAAATTTTACGAGGACGGCTCATCAATGGTAATCGGTTCTTACAAATTGACCGATTTTAATCTCAACGAAATTCCACCAGGTATTGTGGATCATCGTGAATGGACTGACCGGAATGGTGCCAACAATGCTTTACGAATAAATGGACTGGGTGCACCACGTGCTTTTTATACATCGCTGTTGCGGAAAATTGAGATACCCAACGTCAGTTACGGCGAAGATTATTACCTTGGCATTACAATTTCACGCACCTATAGAATTTCTAGAATTTATGAACCCATTTACATCTGTCGCAGGTGGGCGGGTAATTCCGACGCAGCGCTTTCTCAAGAAAAAATTAATAATAATAATTACTATAAAGATTCACTCAGAACTAAAGAAATAATCGAACGACAAAAATTAAATAAATATGCTGGTGAATAAAATTCTTCCGGAAAAAAACGATTTCCAGCTTGCCGAAGATGCTGTTAAACTACTGGAAAGACAACTGGCAGTATGGGAATTATTAAAAACGAATTACGATAAACTTGCCGGTATAATTAACAAGGAAATTCGTTATGAAGATTATAAGTTTATAGTACAATATAATCCGGGGCGAATCAAATCGACGACGGCGGATGTATCCGATTCTGGAATACAAAACAGAAAATGTTTTCTTTGTAAAGAAAATCTTCCCGAGCAGCAGAGTGGAATTATGTATAATAAGAAATTCAATTTGCTCTGCAATCCTTACCCTGTTGTCGGTAAGCATTTTACGATTGTAAAACTAAAACACATGCCTCAGCAGATTGTGGGCAACATAGAGGATTTGCTCGATTTAACACGTCAGATGAGTAAATATTTTACGCTTTTTTATAACGGTCCAAAATGCGGGGCTTCGGCGCCTGACCATATGCATTTTCAGGCGATTGAAAAAAAGAAAATGCCGCTGGAGGACGATTTTAAAAAACTGATTAACGATTCGAGGAATTTCAAAATTGACAAATCCCGTATTTCTATTGTTGCTGCGGAGACGTATCCAAGTAAACCGATTATAGTAGAATCGGAATATAAAGGGGAAATATTGAAAGCGTTCAGAATCATTCTTAATGGATTAAAAAAAATATACGAACCGAAAAAAGAGCCGATGATAAATATAGTTTCGACCTACGAAGTAAATAAATGGAGTTTGTTTATTTTCCCCCGCAGAGAACACCGTCCTAAGGAGTTTTATACGGGCGAATTGCTTGTTAGCCCTGCAGCACTGGATATGTCCGGATTGATTATAGTTCCCCGAAAGGAAGATTTCGATAAAATCGACCGCGATAAGTTGATCGATATTTACAAGCAGGTTTCGTTTACGAAAGAATATTACGAATTTCTTAAGAAGAAACTTTTCGATAATTTTATACGTTATTAGAGAATCTTTATTGCTATAAGACTGACGTCGTCTTCCAGTTCGCCGCCTGTAAATTTCAATAATTTTTCGCGCAACAAATCAACGGTGTTATCTTCCGGCCTGACACTCCTGACGAAATCAAGCAATCGTTCGTTACCGAATATTTCTCCTTCGGTATTTCTCGATTCAGTGATACCGTCGGTAAAAAGAATTATTTCGTCGCCGCTTTTGATATTAATGATTTTGTTCGAGTATTGTCCATCGGGATTAAAACCAAGTAAAAGCCCTGTAGACTCGATAAATTCCGCATTGTTGCCAGAGCGGTAGATAATCGGGAGGTCGCCGGCGCCGGAATATTTTGCTATTTTATTTTTCGTGTCGATAATGACTACAGAGAGTGTGATAAATACTTCCGAAATACGTTCGTCTCTGTAAACCGACTCGTTGATGCGCTGGAGAATGACGTCGGGATTTAACTCAGTTGCTGATTCAAGAACCATTCTTGCAGCGGTGCGTACATAACCAGCATATGCAACAGCAAAGTACCATGCACCCCACCGCTTTCCCATAACGTCTCCCAATATAACAGCGATACTATTGTCATTAATTTTAATATAATCAATAAAATCACCTCCAGGGACGTTCTTAAAAGGTGCATGCCACTGAAGTATTTTGAGCCCAGTGAACTGAAGAGGGGTTTCAGGAACAACTTTTGCCGCCATCGAATCGGCCGCTTTCTGCACTTCGTAGACAACTTTTTCTCTTTCTTTTTCGAGACTTTTGAGTATAGCAGAAACTTTGGCAATAACAATCTTAGGACTGGACGTCTTTACAATGTAGTCTTCTATTTCCAGGTCGTATCCGAGAAGCATATCTTCCTCTCCGCTTTTAGCGGTAAGAAAAATAAAGGGAATTGATTTGTATTCAGGATTACTTAATAGTTCTTTTCGAAATTCAAAACCATCCATAACAGGCATCATTATGTCGCTAATAATTAATACGGGTTGAACTTCGTCAATTTTTTCGAGAGCTACCTTGCCATTTTCGGCGTGCACACATTCAAATCCTGCTTTGGTTAAATTATGAATGAATAATCTGGCTATATTGGGTTCGTCTTCTACCAGTAAAATTTTGTTTGATGATGAAACAGCCATATTTACCGATTCCGTTTAATTAAAACTGTTTTTTGCAGAGTTTATATCTGGATAGATTTCGAAAACTCTATGCAGACGTGTAAGTTCAAACATAGCTCGCACGTTCGGCCTTAAACCAACAAGTTTTAGGTCGCCGCTCTGATTGATTGCTCTTTTTAATCCACTCACCAGAGCACCCAGAAAAGTAGAATCGATAAAGTCTACTCTGCTGAGGTCGATAATTACTTTGTGTAAACCCTGTTCTATTTTTGAGTAGATTATTTTTTTTATCTGTTCTGCTTCTTTAATTGTAGCTCTGTCAGTGTCGAGTTTAATTGCCACAATATCATCGAAAGTTCTTTCTAGAATGTTCATAATCGACCTCGATTATTTTTTATAGTCGATATTATATTTTTCCATTAAACGGTAGAGAGTGGCTCTACCTATTTTTAATTTTTTCGAGGCTTCAACTATATTACCATCTGTAACTTTCAAAGCGTGTTTTATAGCCTCTTCTTTTAATTTTTCGAGAGGAATAATTGGCGAATTATCGTCGAATAAAATTCCGTTTGAAGGCAGGATGGCTTTGACTTCACCCGATGTAATCGAAATTGGCAATACATCCGTGTCAATATAATCTCCGTCGGTAAGTATTATGCATCGTTCGATAGTATTTTCCAGCTCGCGCACATTGCCGGGCCAGTCGTAATCGTAAAGAAGTTTAAGTGCTTTTTTTGTAACGCCTTTTATATTTTTCCCTAACTTCTCGTTGTTCTTTTTGATAAAGTGGTCGATTAGTACTACAATATCGCCCCGTCTTTCCCGGAGAGGAGGAATATTAATAGGAAAAGAACTGAGGCGATAATAAAGATCTTCTCTGAATAATTTTTTTTCGACACATTCGCGTAAGTCTCGATTCGTGGCAGAAATAATTCTTACATCGGTTTTAATAATCTCGTTGCCGCCGACTCGCTCGAATTCTTTTTCTTGAATAACGCGCAGTATTTTTGCCTGTAGAGCGATATCCATTTCCCCTATTTCATCCAGGAAAATAGTTCCACCGTTGGCAAGTTCGAATTTCCCGATTTTTCTTTGGTGAGCGCCTGTAAATGCGCCTTTTTCGTGGCCGAAGAGTTCGCTCTCGAGTAATTCTCGTGGTATCGAAGCACAATTGACTACAACAAAAGGGGCATCCTTTCTGTTGCCGTTGTAATGAATTGCACGCGCAATCAATTCCTTGCCCGTTCCACTTTCGCCTTGAATTAGTACAGTAATATCGTTATGCAGGACTTTGGAAACCATTTTGAAGGCTTCCTGCATTTTTTTATCGGCAGAAATAATGTTGTCGAAGCTGAATTCTTTTCTTATATCTTCTTTAAGATTTTTTAGCTCACGTTCGAGATCGTAATTTTTAATGGCATTGCGAATTGCAGATTCGAGGCGGTTTTTATCAATTGGTTTCGGGAAATAATCGAACGCACCCAAACGGATCGATTCAAGTGCCACATGCACACTTCCCTGTGCAGACAACATAATTACCGGCAAACTCGATTCGTAAGCTTTTATTTGGGATAATATCTCGTTACCATTTATATCAGGCAGCATAATATCGAGCAGTACAAGGTCGGGATTTTCCTTTAATGAATTTAGAAAATCCTTTCCGTTCGTAAATGTCCTTACATTGTATCCCCACTGATTTTTACACCAGTGCGTCAACATTTTTAGTATCGACTCTTCGTCGTCAACTATATATATGGTTTTCTCCATAACTCAGTCTTTCTTCTTAGGTAGTCGTATAATAAAAGTAGAGCCTTTGTTTTCCTGGCTAATTACTCGGATAACTCCTTTGTGAAGGTCGACAATTTGTTTAACCAGAGCAAGACCGAATCCGGCACCCGGCTGAAGCATTCCCTGCCGGTATATTTTTGAAAATTTCTGGAATAATTTAGGAATTTCTTTTTCTGGAATACCCACGCCTGTATCGGTAACGGCAATTTCAATTTCCTTCTCGAAATTCTCTACAATGACGGAAATTCTGCCATTTTGAGGAGTAAATTTTATCGCATTAGATATTAAGTTACCAATTGCCTGCATAAGTCGATTCTTGTCGGCATAAATTATGATTCTATCTGAGGGGAATCGGGTTGACGAACTTAATTCCTTTGTTCTGATTTGTTCGTTATACGTGGCAAGCAAATCTTTAAGGGCTTCCAATAATTCAAATTCCTCTTTATTTAATTTTTCTTCTCCAGATTCGAGTTTTGAAAAATCGAGTACATCATTAATCAATTTTGCCAATCTTTTTCCTTCGGTAAGGATGATATTACTGAATTCACGAATGGTTTCGGGAGGAAGTTCGCTGTCGGTTGATATTGTTTCTGCAAATCCAACGATCGAAGCAAGTGGAGTTCTGAGTTCGTGCGATATATTCGAAATGAATTCGCTCTTAAGTTTGCTAACTTCTTCCAGTACGTTTAATTTTTGCCGGGCTCTTTCGCGTTCAATGGAAATTATTCTATTGGCTTCGATCAATTTTGAATTGAGCTCTTTAATTTTCTTTTCGTCGGCTTTACGAGCCGATATATTTCTTCCGATGCAGACTATTTCTGTTACTTCGTTGTCGATTATTAAAGGTTTTGCATGAACTTCGAATGTTATTGGATTGCCGTGCCGGTCCACGAATTCAACTTCGAATAATACTTTGTCTCGCGAATCGATCAGTTTTGAAAATGCATCGGCTACTATAAACTCGTTGTCTTTATGTATGAACTCAAGTATATGCTTGCCTATCATTTCCAGAGGAGAAAAACCGAGCGTTTTGGAGCCATTTTTGTTGATTGTGCTGATATACCCGAAACCGTTCAATATAAATATCAGGTCGTCTGCGGTGTCGACCAGGACTCGCAATTTCTCCTCGGAATTTTCGAGTTTGAGCTGATTAATCTTTTCTTCTGTTATGTCGATTATCATGCCGATAATTCTTTCTACTTTCCCGTTATATATGATCGGTATACCGTTATGCCGTACCCAGTGCTCTTTTCCGTACCGGTCTTTCATTTGATAATCTACACAGGCTATATCGCCACTGCGAAGTGTGTCGATAAATTCTTTAAATCTTGCAAAATGTTCTTTTTTGATAGTTCTCAGAATTAGAAATTTATTATCATAAATTTCCTGAGGCGTGAAACCAAAAATCATTCTTACTGCACCGCTGATATAATAATATTGGCTTCCGTCATAATTTGTAGAATAGACAACAGCGTTAAGATTGTCAACTGCTTCCCGCAATGTGTGTTCGGCATTGGTTCGGGCTGCTTCCCGAAAAATAGTTAGAAGTCTGGGGGGTATTTTGCCGTCGATAAAAATAGAATCAATAAAAAAAGATTTTTCAATATTTCCGTTTTTATAAATTAAAGATTCGTTTAATCTACTTTTTCTATTCTTAAAGGCTTTAATAAACGGCAGCTTTTCAAATGCAATCTTTTTTCCCCTGTCGTCGTAAAACAGACCGGAATCAAAGAATTCTTTTGTCAGTTCCTTGCGAATTCCCAGAAGGCTCTTCAGCTTTTTTGATACGAACAAATTTTCGACGTCTTCAATAATCTCGAGAGCTGGCAGATCGATATTTTCGGTATATTTTTCGAACCGTGTTTTTGCCATTAACTTTTTGAAAAAATTATTATGAACGTCATAAAATAAATTTATTTTTATTTAAAAACACATTTTTTGCTAATTAGAAGAAAAAGCGCCACGTTCGGCATTCTTTTCACGGGATAAAATAAACCAGTAGGACAAACTTAAAAGCGATGCGAAAACCCAGTATGCAAATCTTGTTTCGATATCAATCATGATTGAACCGATAATCGGACCTGCAATTGTACCAATACCGTAAAACATTACATAGTATCCGTTCGCTTCAGCAATGAAGTCCCTCTCTACTTTTTCCATAGTATAATTAAGTCCAATAGTGTAATACGCAGGTACAATTCCGCCTATTAAAAAAAACAGAAGGATTAAGTAAGTAAAATTCGCACGGAAAAGCGGAAGCAAGAAAAGAATGGCTAATATTACAGAAATGGCAGATAGAAGTTTTCTTTTGTCAATTTTGTCCGCCATATAACCGATAAGATAGAGGAGGATAATACCACCGATAACTAAAGATGTAAGAAAAGACGATACATCTGTTGTATCGTACATGCTTCTCAATCCATAAATTGGGATGACCACCACCAATGATGATTCCATAATTCCATAAACTGCAGAAGAAATTAAACTTATTACAGGCATATCGCTAAGGCGCATATTATCATTCGCGGAACTGGAGTTTGTGAATTGAAAACTCTCAAAAAATAAAAAATATAAAAACCAGACAATAAACATTACTGAAGAACCGATAACAAAAGGCACCCAATCGGAAATTTCCAGAGTCCATATTAAAAGAGTTCCAATAGCAATTCCGATGGATAGGAGTACAACGTAAATGCCAGTGTTCTTTCCGCGGTTGGAATCGTCGCTGTAAAAATTAATTATGAATTCGGTCGAAACAAAAATTATCGTACCTCCGAGTCCCATAATGAATTTAACCGTTAGCAACAGAGGATAATAGCGCCAGAAAATGTGCGCAAGGGCACCCAATGCCCAGATAAAAAATCCAATTAGAACGATATTCCTGATCCGATATTTTTTAAGAAATTTTCCTGCAAGAGGAGAAAACAGTACAATGCTGATATAACCGGCTGTCGTAACTATGCCGGTTAAAAGAGCCGGAGTTTCGGATTTTTCAAGAAGTATAACTGTGACTGGATTAATTAATCCGAATCCGATTCCCCCAATTGCAATTCCTGCCAATGCTAGGTAAAGATTTTTGTGCATAAAAAAATCAGTATTATACGACAAAAATACGAAGAATAGATTAATGGATAATAATTGCATAATTTTGTACGCAAAGATTGAAAGGAACAGAAATGGCGAACAAAAAGCCCGAATTACTTGCCCCTGCTGGAAATTGGAGTATGCTCAATGCCGCAATTAAGGCAGGTGCAAATGCCATTTACCTTGGAGTGGAAAGTTTGAATATGCGCGCCCTGGCGAAAAATTTTGAACTGGACGAATTACCGGAAATCGTTAAGCATTGTAAAAATAACGGTGTTGATGTTCACCTGACTCTCAACACTATCGTTTATGAAAATGAACTCGACAAACTTGAAATAATAATTAAAAAAGCTAAAGAAGCTGGAGTAGATCTTATAATCGGGTGGGATTTTGCGGTAATTCAATTATGCAAAAAATATAATGTTCCATTTTGTGTAAGCACTCAGGCTTCAGTATCAAATTCTGTAAGTGCAGAATTCTTTCGGCAGCTAGGCGCAAAACGAATTGTTCTTGCGCGGGAATGTTCGTTGGAACAAATCAAAGAAATCAAAAATAAAGTCGATATTGAAATTGAAGCTTTTATTCACGGCGCTATGTGCATAGCTATAAGTGGACGATGTTTTATGAGTCATGAAGTCTTTAATAAAAGCGCCAATCGAGGCGAATGCCTCCAGCCCTGCAGACGAGAATATGAAATTAAAGATAGAGACGAAAAATTTTCTATGATACTTGGCGAAAATTATGTCCTTTCTCCTAAAGATCTCAGTACAATCGATTTTATAGAACTTTTAATAGAAGCAGGCATCGATTCATTCAAAATTGAAGGCAGAAAAAGAAGTCCGGAATATATTTATAAAGTTGTTTCTGCATATAGAAAAGCCATCGACCTTTACTACGAAAATAAGCTGAACGATGAAATTAAAGCGGAATTAAAAAACGAATTATCCGAAGTTTATAACCGCGGATTTTCTGCGGGATTTTATCTTGGAGCTCCCGGCGAAAAAGATTATGCAGAGGCGTACGGAAGTTTAGCTACAACCCGAAAAAGATTTATAGGCAGAGTCATTAATTATTATAAGAAGAATAAAGTTGCACATATTCTTATCGACGCAGAACAATTGGAGCCTGGCGACAAATTATACATAATCGGAAATACAACGGGAGTGGTTGAGCTTAAGATTGATTCGATGCTAAAGGATGATAAACCGATATATCGAGCTCTCAAAGGAGACGATATTACAATTTATTGCGAAGAAAAGGTAAGAGAGAACGATAAGGTTTATAAAATAGTCAAAATTAATTGACCCAATCGAGCCCCGATTTCGACCTTTTGATTCCGAAACTATCGAGCGCTTCGTCGAGTGTGTCGAAAATCTTGAATACCTTATCCATACGTGTGACGACAAAAACAAGTGAAGGAGCTTCCTTGTTGTAGACCAATCTTAAATCCCCTTGAACCGAGTTAAGTTTTTTCAATAACGAAACCATTGCTCCAAGGAAAGTCGAATCTATATACTCACATATTGTCAAATCGATAATTACTTTGTTGCTACCCTGATCGATTAATTCTGTTACGAATTCTTTAAATTTAACTGCCTTTGCCAGCGTGGCTCTTTTTAGATAAACGTATATGACTGTTACATCTTCGAACTTTTCAGATTTAAATTCCATAGCAACAAAGATATTTTTTATGATAAATATAGTGAATTTTATATAAACTGAATAGAGTTATTGATATTGCAATAAAAAAAGGTGAAGGCAATAAACCTTCACCCATTAAGGACGGAGCCCAATATCAATTGGGTAAGTTTGTTTGTGTGCTTTTTATGAAACACAAAATTTATGCCGTATGTTATCATAGTGTTTTATTGGCGATTAAATGGAAATGTTGTGCGAATAAAATTCGTAGTCGAAGAAAAATATGCGTGGGATTGCTCAAAATCCGTAGCTTATTCCCCAGAAAATTGTGTTAGTATTAAAATCGTAGGACACTTTTTTTTCGATAGTTTCGTTATGGCTATTGAAAAAAAGCATGTCGATCTGGCTATAAACCCACAAGGCTGCGTATGAAATTATCAATGCATTTCGTATCTTATAGGCGTTGTTATATTCGTCGTAGCGTGCGGGTATTAAGTTCTTATTTGTTTCATTAAGATAACTTTTTTCTTTTTGATTTGTGTCGTAAATAAAATAAATCATGCCTGCAAGATTTAATAAGGAAGCAGAACTCAAAACAATCCCTTTCGTAGAAAAGCCATTTGAGAGATAGCCCCAGCCGGGCAATATGAGATTTTTAAATTGCACTAAATTTTGTGCTGGCTTTACCTCCTTCATTTCATTTCGATGATTTGTTATAGTTGAATCGGATTGTTCAATTTGAGACGGAGTAAAATTCAACTTAACCTGATTGAAAAGTGATATTAACTTTGGAGATATAATTAACGGATCGGGCGAATAAGCAGGATTGATTTTTAAGATTGCCTCAAAGTTCTTGGCGGCAGAATCTTCGCGTGCGATCGTGTAGAAAGAAACAGCTCTCATCAGGTATATATCAATCAGTATCGAGTCCTGCAAATTATTTTTGCTTTTCAATAAGGAATCCGAGAGCTCGATTACTTTTTCATACTCAAAAGAATTGAATTCTTTTTTAACGTTATCATAGGAGATTACCTGTGCAAATAGAGGCGAGGACGTAAAAATAAATAATATGGTTAAGTAGAATTTTAGTTTCATTTGATAAGGACAATTTTTCTTGATAGATTAAAGTCGTCGCCGGTTAATCTCAGTAAGTAAGTGCCGGAGCCCATTTTATTGCCACATTTATCGACCCCGCTCCATATTAAATTGTATTGGCCAGGGCTTAGTTCTCCTTTTTTCAAATTAATAACATGTTCGCCTGTGGAAGAATAAATATCGAGTGAAATATACGAACTTTTTGCAAGTTCAAAAGTGATATTAGTCTCGGGATTAAATGGATTTGGATAGTTTTGTAGCAAAGTATTTTTGTAAGGGAGCGTGGTTTCGTCTTGATTTATGGTAGTCGGACTGTTAACGAGTTTTTCAATTTGTGGAACGATATTGCCTTGCGGATCTATTCCTCCAAATACCAAAACGGTACCATAGTAATTGACAGCCATCGGGTAACGACGTGGTATTTTTAACGAAGGGAATTGAGAAATTAGAATAGAACCGCCCGAGAGAAATTCGACAGCTTCAACTTTGCTGAGTGCCTTTTCCGATTCGTTGTATCCTCCTATAATTAGAGCCTTTTTCAAGAAACGATTATAGATTGCTATACCACCGGCTCTGGCGGTCTGGAGTTTTTCTCCTAGCTGAACAAAGTCGTTAGTCTCAAGGTCAAGCCTGCTAATTTGGTTTAACACTCCGTGAAGTATTCCGCCAAAAATGTAGATATATTTATTGTAAAGAACCGTCATTTGTTGTTCGGGTAAATTTGAACTGATAGTTCCGTATGTAAAATTGATTTCCTTTTCCTGTAAGTCGTAACCTACAATATAAGGCATCTGAGCATCGATACTCATAATTGGATTACCGCCAATTATATAAAGTTCGTTGTCTTTTATATGTCCCGTCGAATAACTGCGAGCAAAGATTATTGACGTGTCGTAGTCGATTGGTTCTGAAGGATACGACTTGAAATTCCATGAACTGATATTATTAATAACCGAAGAAGTCTCTGCCACCCCACCGAAATAGTAAATTGAATTTCCCCAAATATCTGCCACAAATTCGGAGCGGGGTTGATCCATATTACCTGCTATTTTCCACTTTCCGTTAAGTACGTCGTATTCCTGTATCCAATCAACAGGCTGCCCAGAACTGTTTCGTCCGCCAAGGAGATAAAAATATTGATTGTTACTGGTGGTTGTGTCGAATACCACCTGTCCTCCCGATACGGGGTAAGGCATGTTGTGTCCAGTAATTATTTGCCACTGATAATACTGACTAAATATTGGCTCTGTTAATATTATTATTAAAAGTACTATTTTTTTCATACGTAACCTTCTTTAAAATATTTGAATCAATTATTATACCAGCTACTTTGTTACTAGATTAAATTTCAATTTGAGAGAGTCACCTTGTCCCACATAAACAGTAGTGTCAACATCCTTAAAATTAGGATTTGTAATTTGCAATCTTATAAATCCTGGATTTACCTTGATATATTCTTTTAGTGGCGTTTGACCTTTATAATTTCCGTTAATGTAAATATTTCCCCACGGGTTGACTTTAATATCAAGGAAACCAAGCAATGATTCCAAAGAAATTTTCAGGTTTGTGAGCTTATTTTTCTCGATTTTCAATATTTCTGAATAAATCGGGTAGTCGGGATGAACTAATTTCAAAGTGTGTTCGCCAGCTGATAAAGTCAAAGGTTTCTTTAAAGGAGTGGTTTCAATTTTTTCGCCGTCTACATAAATATCAGCCCACGGGAAACATTCAATAAAAAGTCCGCCTTTACCCAAGTCTTCTATCACAGCTTGTTTTTGTTCTTCGGCAGAAGTGTTTAACTCATCTGTTTTATTTGTTAGGTGTTCGTTAGTTTGTAATGAAGGTTTCTCTTCGGAAGCGATCTTTTCTGTTTTATTATTTGCTTTGCTATGTGCGGTAAATTCTGTATCCAATTCGTTACCTGGGCGATTAATTTCCGAGCGTTTATCATTTTTGATAATAATTGTAATGGCAATAACTAGCATTAGCAGCCCGAATAATGGAATAATTATCCCGTATTTTTTTTTGACTTTATTTTCGGGTTTATCATAGTCGCCGGCATCTTCTTTTGCATTGAGCTTTTCTAAGATTTCTTCGGCAGAATCGATTCGTGCTGCGGGTTTTTTTTTCAAAAGTCCCGTCAAAATATTCCGTATCTCATCGTCTAATCCTTCAAGGTTTTCTTTAACTGCATCCTCGTTAAAAGACATTATTTCGTTTAACGTAAGCGTAACGTTGTCTTTCAGGAACGGATTTTTTCCAGTATACAATTCATAAATAACTACGCCGGCGGAAAATAAATCGCTTTTATTAGTCAATTGTGAACCCGACACCTGCTCGGGCGACATGTAACCCGGCGTGCCCACAATGGAATAGGGACTTGTAACAAAATTGTCTTCGGCTGAAAGCGCAAGGCCAAAATCTCCGAGCTTCAGGTTTAAGTTTTTATCGACGAATATATTTTCTGGTTTAATATCGCGGTGAATTATACGATTTCTGTGTGCAAAATTTAATGCTTTGAAGAGCTGGATTGTTAGTTTTTTTTTGTCGTCTTTGCTTAATGTCGATTCCTGTAAGATATTTCGAAGACTCGTGCCTTCTATATATTCAAAAGAGATATAAAAAAATTCTTTAGATGTACCAAAGTCGAGAACTTTGATAATGTTGGGATGGTCGAGCTGCGCAAGCAATTTGGCTTCTCTTTTAAAGCGTTCGAGCAAAGAAGGGTCTGAAATCTTAGCTGTATTTAATACTTTGAGTATAATTTTTTTGCTCAAATAAATATGATTGGCGAGGTAGACGCCTGCGTGTTCGTCTTTTTTGAGCACTTCCAGAATTTCGAACTTCTCGAACATTATTTCCGATTTACCGCTCATCGATTTTTTGTTCCATCTCTTTCAGTTTCAATTGTATCCAGCGTACTGAAACTCCGAGAGATTTTGCAGTTAAAGTTCTGTTTCCATCGAATTCTTCGAGTCGTTTTTTTAACAGTATCATTTCGAAATTGCGCAGAGTGCCCTTGAAATCCATCAGTTCCTGAGTGCCTTCGAGTATTATATGGTCGGCGGTTATTTTTTCGGAATCGCATAAAATTATTGCGCGTTGAATTACGTTAATCAGTTGTCGAATATTTCCTGGCCAGTAATAATTTTCGAGTTTTTTTACAGCTGCAGGTTCAATTGGAATATTTTTCCCGGCAATTTTTTTGATAAAATGAGTTGCCAGAAGAGGGATATCTTCCCGCCTTTCTCTTAAAGGAGGCATAACGATAGGAAAAACATTGAGACGGTAATAAAGGTCTTCGCGAAATTTGCCTTCTTTGACAAGCGCCGATAAATCTTTATTGGTAGCTGCTATTATCCGTACGTTTACTTTCTTTACTTTTGTGTCGCCAAGTCTTATAATTTCTTTGTTTTCTAATACTCTTAGCAATTTGGCTTGAAGTGCAGTTGAAATATCTGCAATTTCGTCGAGAAAGAACGTGCCGTTGTCTGCAGCTTCTAACAGTCCCTGCTTGTCCGTAGTAGCGCCTGTAAATGCGCCTTTTTTATAACCAAAGAGTTCGCTTTCGAGTAAGCTGTCGGGTATTGAACCGCAGAATTGTGCAAGAAACGGAAAGTCTTTTCTTTTGCTTAGATGATGTATTGCTTTTGCAGCCACTTCTTTTCCTGTACCACTTTCGCCAGTAATCAAAACCGTTGCGTCTGTTTGTGCTACTTTATGAATAACCTGGGTCAAGTTTTTCATTACCACGCTCTGACCAACCATCTCGGGAATTTCTTCGACGGATTCGAGTTTGTTTATCAGAATTCTGTTTTCACGTTCAAGCTCTTCGAGTTTTAATATCCTGTCGAGTGCCAGCGAGAGCAGATTTGAAAAGAAGTTTAGAAATATCAAATTCTCTTCGGTAAATTCCTGCCGGTTTTTTGTGCTGTCTGCAATAATTACTCCCCAAACTTTATTGTCTCTGATGATAGGAACGCCAATTACCGATTTTATACTGTGAATTTGAACGCTTGCAAATTGCGAGAGATTCGGGTCGCCCATAACGTCGTGATAAAGTAAAGGTCTTTTTTCCGAAATTACTTTTTGTAAAATACCCGACGAAAATTGATTTAAATCGGTTATCGATTCATTCGAAATTTTTCGCGCGCTTATTATCGAAAAATTATTTTCGTCTTGATTATATTTTACAAAAAGACCACGTTCGGCATTTATAATATTAATTACTATATCCATAGCGTCTTCAATAAGCGAATCCTGTCCCGGCGACGAATTTAATATCTGACTGAATTGAAAGAGCGCTTCGAATTCTTCTTTGTCGAGATTTTTTATGTGATTAATATTTTGTGGAATAAATTTCATATTACTTTACCGTAAATGTTCCCGGTTTCGAAATCGAATTGTTATTGTAATCGTCGCTGCACCAGATTATCCAGTAATAATCTCCCGCTGGCAATGAGGTCTCGCAAATCTGTTCTGTTGCGTCTTTCGAAATATTGTCTTTTTCCCAAACAAGTATTGGAGAAAATTCGTCTGTGTAAACCTGTATTTTGAATCTGAATTTGAAGCCCGGAGTAAATGGTTTCCATTTAAATGTTGGACTTGCACCGGTTTCAGCTTTATTGACCGGACTTTCGATCGAAATTTCCTGATTGATTATTCTTTTAATGTTCGACTTGCCAACATTAAACTCTCTGGCAAATTTATCTTTTACTAAAATTATAAAATCGAATCCGATAACGTCTTCTAACGAAGAAACTTTTAAATCTGTCGTTCGGAAAGTATTTTCAAAATATCCGTTGTCGGGATTAAAGACCAATCGTTTTTTAAATCCGAGTGAATAGTTTACTACAAAGACAGTATCGATGTCGTTCTCGTTGTCTGTAATTTTTGCCTGAACGGTCATTCTATAGTTTTTTACGTCTGGGTATTTATTCTGCACGCTCGAATAAATTTGCAGATTTTGTAAAATGGGAATCGAGTTGAGATATTTGTCGTCGGCTAATTTAGAAGACGAATTGGTGAATTCAACATAGAGCGAATCGTTACTGTAGCCTTCTTTTTCAAAGTAGAGCCATCCGTTATCGGGTCCGACTTCTTTGAACTCATAATAACCTGATGAATTAGTTTGAGTTAATATCGATTGATTCTTCCATAATACTTTAACTCCGGATAAAGGCTTACGTGGTAAGGAAAGAGTTCTGACATATCCATAAAGTCGTACTTTTGTATAATTGAGGATTTTTTCCTGTGCTCTTATGTAGTTGCTACCGTTCCACTCGATATAAAGTGAATCTGTGGCAAGCCCGTTCTTCTCAAATTTAATCCAGCCGTCTTTTATTGTAACGTTTGATAATTTATAATATCCGAGCGAGTTTGAATAAGTAATAATGTTTTGATTTGTCCAGATTACCCTCACATTCGAAGCGGGGTTACGAGGCACAGAAAAAACAAAGCCGTCAATTGTACCGAGCGATGGAGCTAAAATCACGTTCTCGAGATGCTTAATTTCTTCGCCGTTCCACCTTACATAAATCGAATCCGAAAAATAACCCTCCTTTTCGAAAATTAGCCAGCCATCCTCTAAGGAAATTTCGTTGAATTTATAGTAACCATTAGAATTTGTGTATACAAGAAGATTCTGATTTTTCCAGTATACTTTTACACTGGAAAGTTTGCTGCCCGTGCCCGAGTAAACATATCCATCAAGCTGACCGATGGTAGGAAACAAAATTATATTCTCAATTCGAACTTTGTTTTGATTATTCCAGCTCAGGTAAACCGAGTCGGTTGCATATCCCTTCTTTTCGAAATAGATCCAACCATCTTCCATTTGTACATTATCAATTAAATAGTAACCTTCTTCATTGGTCAATGAAAATTTATTCTGGTTCTTCCAGTAAACTCTGGCATTTGCAAGTCGCTGACTGTTGGTTGTGTATACATAACCGTCAAAAGAGCCAATTTTATAAGAGAGCTGAAATTCCAGATTCCTGATACTTTTACCTGCGTTCCAGTTGATAAAAATCGAATCTTTTGTCATGCCCCCTTTTTCAACAAAAAGCCAACCTTCCGATAGCTCCAGATTTTCGAGTTTGAATTTCCCCGTAGAATCTGAAAGCGCATAAACATTTTGATTCGAAAAAGTAACTATGGCATTTGCAATTGGAAGTTTGGTTTCGCCGGATAAATAGACCGTACCTTCAACCGAGCCGAAATTGTTATCCGGGTTTTCGGGGTCAAATGGATTTAAATGCGGCGCATCGCACGATATTAGTGCGGCAAGTACTAAAAAAAATAATATCTGTTTTTTCATCTAATTGGTTAAAATTGACTCTATTAAGATATGATATTTGTGCAAAATTTTCGCAATGCGAAAATTTTTTTGGGTGAAAATTTTATTCAAAAGTAAATATTACCTCTTAGATAGAGAACTGCGCTGCCTTTAATCTTTATTCTTTCTCCTAAGTTTACGCAGATTAATTCACCCTCTCGTTTCGAAACCTGGTGTGCGGTCAGCAATTTTTTATTCAATTGTTCGGACCAGTAAGGAGTTAGAACAGTATGAGCAGAGCCTGTAACCGGATCTTCATCGATGCCTTCGTTTGGAACGAAAACCCTTGAAACGAAATCAACTTTTTTCCCTTTTGAAGAAATAATAATTCCATGTTTATGCAATTTTTTGATGGCTTCGATGTTGGGTATATAATTGCGTATAAAATCTTCGTCGTCAAAAATCAAGAGGAGGAAAAAACCGTTTTCTAAAGATTCAACGGGTTCTTTGCCGAAACACTCCATGATTCCTTCAGGCATTTTAGTTGGGTGGGGCTTGTTTGAAGGAAAGTCGAGCACAAGAAGGTCTTTTTCTTTCGAAACCGAAAGAGGTCCACTCTTCGAAATAAAGTTTAACGCATTTGCTTCTTTTTCGTAAAAATTAAATATAACAAAAGAAGTGGCAAGAGTCGCATGCCCGCAAAGCGGTACTTCCGAAGAGGGGGTCATCCAACGGATGTTGTAATTGTTTCCCTCTTTAACAAAAAATGCAGTTTCCGAGAGATTATTCTCGGCAGCGATTTTTTGCATTAAATCGTCGTCCAGCCATTTTTCCAGAGGCACAACGGCAGCAGGGTTTCCTCTGAACAATTCGGAGGTAAAAGCGTCTACCTGAAAAATGTCGAGTTTCATTTTTATTCCATTTTAGTAAAGTTCGTCATCGTCTTCAATATTGTCGTCGAGCAAATCATTGATGTCAATATCCTCGTCGTCAATGTCAATATTGCTGATGTCTCCAAGCGGGGGTTCGTCTTCCGATTCTTCTTTTTCTTCATCCTCATCTGAGATGTAATTTTCTTCTTCGATGAAAAAAGAATCGCGCCTGGAATAGTTCTCGTCCATTCTATCCATAACCTGTCCTACCAGTTCGTCTTTAATGTCACTCTTCATCTGTTTTACCGAAGGTTTATCGTCAAGCGAATTTTCTGCAGCGGGAGTGGAACACCATAACTCTTCGATATTTTTCTTATCGAGTTTTGAAAGGAGCTTGTCGATTTCTTTTTCGATGGTTTGTATATGTTTTTGTTCCCACTCGCCTTCTTCGGTTAGCTGGCTTTTCATAAAATCCCAGAACGAACCACTCTTTTTGCCGGGTTCGGGAAGCTTCTTTAACGACGTAATTACATCATCGACTAATTTTTTCATTATCCCTGACATAAATTCCTCTCATTTAAAATGATATCAAAAAAATAGTTTTAGCGACAAGAGATAATATATATATAGAAAACAAATAATGAAAATATAATTTCAGTCAAGGACAAATTTATTATTTTGGAATTAGAAAAAAAGCCCCTGTAGTTCAAAGGATAGAACGCGAGCCTCCGGAGCTCGAGATGTGGGTTCGATTCCCGCCGGGGGTACAATTTTTTACCATATTGTAAGGAAGTTTATGTCTTTCAAAAAAACTCTTGCTCAATTCCCGCGTAATTTCTGGACAGTCATTACAATGGAATTTTTTGAACGTGGTTCTTACTATGGTGTTATGTCTGTGCTTTCTGTTTATCTGGTTATCAGCCACAACGAAGGTGGACTTGGATTTTCAAAAGAAAGTGTCGGAATTATTAAAAGTACGATTACGCCCCTCCTTTATTTTTTGCCTATTCTTTCAGGCGCAATCGCCGACCGGTTCGGTTATAAAAAAACACTAATGTTTGCATTTGTCCTTATGAGCAGCGGTTATTTCCTTACATCTCTTTTTACATCGTATGGACTGGTTTTTTCAAGTTTGATTTTGATGGCAATAGGAGCGGGATTTTTTAAGCCCATTATATCGGGTACGATTGCTCGTACTACGGATAAATCCAACTCCACACTTGCTTTTGGAATATTTTACTGGACAATTAATCTTGGTGCGTTTCTGTTTCCACTTATTCTGGTGCCTATGCTAAAGCAAATTTCGTGGTCGTATATTTTCGTAATGGCAGCTGTTGGAACAGGCTGGCTTGTTCTGCTCAATATATTTGTGTACAAAGAGCCGAAAAAGCCGAACAATACAAAGTCGTTAGCTCAGGTTCTTATAGATATGATAAAAGTTCTGGGAGATTTCAGATTCGTTATAATGATTATTATTTATTCGGGTTTCTGGATACTCTATTTCCAGCAGTTTGACACTGTGCTCTGGTATGTGAGGGAATATGTGGATACAACGCCTGTGAACAATCTTGTAAATTCTGTACTTGGCATCTTTGTCTCCAATCCGAATTGGAAATTCGACGTCGAACACGTTACGGTCATTAATGCAGGCACAATTATTTTGCTGCAAATTTTTATTTCGAATCTGGTTAAAAACAAAAAGGCATTGCCTACGATGATTACGGGTATTGCACTTGGTACTATTGGGATTGCAATACTTGCGCTCTCAACTCATCCGTATGTTTTTATCCTCGGTATTTTTATTTTCTCCGTAGGTGAAATGACTGCACATCCAAAATTTATCAGCTATGTAGGACTTATTGCGCCGGAAGATAAAAAAGCCCTCTACCTGGGTTATGCGTTTCTTTACGGAGTACTCGGTAGTGGTATAGGTGGCGTTCTCGGGGCTAATCTTTATGTTCATTTTGTCGACAATCTGAAAAGTCCTCAAATATTGTGGCTCATTTTTAGTTCAATTGGAGTGGCAACAATTGCGGGCTTGCTTTTATATAACAAATTTTTACGTCCCAAAACAGAAGATGTCTAATAAATTATGAAACGTAAAATTATCTTGCTCTCTTTATTTCTTATTGTTGCACCAGTTTGGTCTCAACAGGAAAATGTTCCGTTAGACCATCCTGTCTATATTTTCTTGAAAGAAATGAAGGTCAAGGGTATTCTTACCGATATTTATGAAGATAATCCAAATTTATCGAGGAAAGAAGTTTGGAATTTTCTGGAGAAAATACGTGAAAAAAAGGATGAACTTTCAGTAACAGAATTGAGATTGCTTAAAAAGTTTTCTGATGAATTTGACGCAACGCAATCGAATTCTATTAATTTGATAGACGGAGCTGGATTAAAAGGACTATTTGAAGATAAAGTCAAGAATACATTTTTGTATAAAGACAATAATGCGAATCTTTATATCGAGATTCTTGGACGTGCCATGCACGGACAAATCATCGAACCCAAAATCAATAATTCTGAATTACTCGATATCGGGTTCCGTCTGCGTGGAACTCTCTTTGGGAAATTGGGATACAACATGACTGTACAGAAAGGCGGGGTATGGGGCTCATCCGGAGAGGCGCTAATATTCGATCCGCGGCTGAATTATAATTTCAAATTCTATGAGAACATCGAAAATGTTTCGAATTACGATTTTACGGAAGGATATCTGCGTTATAATACTGAACCAGCAGAGGGAATGGATTTGAGCTTTCAAATTGGAAGGGAAAAAATTCGATTGGGATATGGTTATGGCGAACCGCTCGTGCTTACCGGCAATCATCCTTATATTGATTTTATCAGAATGAATTTTCATTACGGGATTCTCAACTTTTATTCATTGCACGGTTCAACTGTGGGCGAGTTTCACGAAGACCGCTCTCTCAATTACACAAAATATTTCGCTTATAATAAATTTACTTTCTCGTTTCCGGAATTGTTCAATGCGGGTATAGGCGAAGCGGTTATCTATACTGGCAGAAGTTTCGACCTTGCATATTTAAATCCGTTTGCTTTCTATAAATTCGAAGAGATGTCGTTGCAGGACAGGGATAACGGAGTTTTGTTTCTGGATTTGCAAACCAAGTTCTTGAAAAATCTTGAATTGCAGGGGACGTTTTTTCTCGATGAAAATATCCTCTCGCATCTGCAGGAGTTGAATCTCTATTCCAACAAAACAGCTTATCAAATCGGTGCCTTCTGGTATTCGCCGTTCGGATTTGACGATTTATCGTTAATCGTAGAATATACTAAAATAAGACCATATGTTTATTCGCATATCACATTAAAGGATTCTTATACGGCTCACAGTCAATTGCTTGGTCATCGTATTGGACCTAATGCCGACGAATTGCTTATTAAAACCGCTTATAATGTTAACGAAAAATTGAGATTGGAAGCGGAGTACAGACACGTAAGAAGCGGGGAAAATATTTATGATGCATTTGGCAACCTGGTATTCAATGCAGGCGGCGATCCCCTGGTATCACACCGACTGGGCATTGACCCCGAATATATCGATTTCCTCGACGGAATAAGATTCAGTACCGATTTAATATTGCTTGCTGTAAAATACGAGCCAGTGCGTGATTTCTTCTTCGAAATGTTATACTTCTATAATTCCACTAAAAATATGACGGATAATCGGAGAAATAATAACCAGCACTTCTGTCTTAAAATTTATTTTGATTTGTGATTGAATTTATTCGTTCACATTCGTAGAATTCACTAAAATTGAGAGACGATAAAAATCTCACAATTGTATTAAAAAATATCGTTCTATTACCCAAGAAAGCTTTTTTATAATATTGAAAAAATAGGAGAATGGAATTAAAAATCTAGAGTGTAGGCTTTAAAAAAATTTACACATAATTAATTATGAAGCATGGACTCAAAATATTTTGGAAGAAATTGAAAGCA
>DYLP01000027.1:251-33373 GCA_020722005.1 Melioribacter roseus | reverse complement strand
TAAATCTAAAAACCACTGGTTTTAATAATTAGCTTTTTAGAGCAGACTCATTTATCTTTATTAAACAAAAACTCACATAATCCGTGCCTTTAAAAAATGGTAATTTCGCGCTTAAAATATGGTTTAGCACATTTTTACATGTCATTTTTACTTTTCAATCTTACCTTTATAAAAGCCCAGATGCCGGTTTACAGTCATACAATTGGAAATTTTACATCTGCTCGTTCATTTTCAATTGACCCTGCCGGTTCAATCTACGTCGTAGATATCTCAACAAATGAATTGCTCAAAATCGATTCTGTTGGTGTTATAATAAAAGTTATTGGCGGATACGGCTGGGACAATTATACTTTTGATTTCCCCGCAGATGTATATTCGACTCTATTGAATGTATATGTTGCCGATAAATATAACGACAGAATTCAAATTTTCGACAAGGATTTGAATTACATCACAACTTTATCGACGTATTCATCCGAGCCTTTCAGGTATCCAATCTCAGTAGGTGTATCGAATCAAGGTGATATCTTTCTCATCGATTCCGACAATAGTCGTCTCCTTAAATTTACATCCGACGGACAGTACCTTCTGGAAGTTGGTGGAATTTTAGCAGGGAATTCTGTACTCGAAAATCCAGAAGCCTTTTCGATTATCGACAATAAAATCTTTGTACTCGATACACAGAGCCTTTTTATATTCGACATTTGGGGAAATAACATCGCTCGAAAGGATTTCGATTTCGACCCGATAAATATTAATGCCACACCAACAGGATTAACAATTAATACCTCAAAGAACATTTATTATGCATACAACAACAGGGATTTACTGAATTTGCCTTTAATTAAATTCTCGCCACAATTAGAAGAGCCAATCACCGACTCGATATTGTTCAACCAAAAATTATACGTTCTTACACCCGGAACAATTTACGTCTATAACTTACTCAAATAGCGTGAAATTAGTCTACCGATTAATATTATTCCTCAGTCTATCCATCTGGTTTCTCTTAATATTATCGGAATTTTGGCTTTTTAATTTACCCGATTATTTGTATTTGCTGCCTTTTATAAAAAAAACATTTTCTGTTGTATGCCATCAAAATCCGGAAAGGACAATAATAATAGATGGTCATTCGATGCTGGTATGTGCGCGATGCAGCGGGATTTATGCTGGGGCTTTAATCTCCTCGTTTTCAACTCTCTTATACGGGAAGATCTATATAAAATCCAATAAACTGTTATATATTTTATCTCTCCCAATTCTAATTGACTGGTTACTTGTATTACTTGGCATAAAAGCATACTCCAGAACTGCGGCGGTAATTACAGGCTTTCTTTTCGGTTCGATAATATTTTTATATTTTTACAGTTCACTAAATAAAAACAGAGATAAATGAGAAAATATTTACCTGCCATAGTGAGCGGATTCGGTGCGGGAGTGCTTTCGATAGTTCCTCTTGCAAAAGGATTGACCTGCTGTATTATTATTCCACTTGCAGCTTATTTAGCGCTCGTTCTTGACAGAAAATCCACCAAAGATAGGAGTAGGGTACCGGCTTCGAGGGGATTTCTAATCGGAGTAATGACTGGAGTTTTTGCTGCCATTTTCGGCTCAGTTTTCGACTTAATAATTACATTCATTACACGTAGCAACGATATAGTAGCTTCGTTTCCTGAATTTCAGAAAATGATCAATTCTTTTCCTGTGAGTGAAGATATACGAGAAAAGATAACCCGGATGTTTCAAAATTTACGCAATGATATAGTAACAACAGGCTTCTCATTTCTTTATACTATTTCAGTTCTTATAAATAACTTTGTAATAAATACATTGTTCGGAGCTATCGGCGGACTTGCCGGAGCTCAAATAATCAACAATAGAATGGGGAATATAGAAGAATGATAGCTGCATTACTGATGACACTTCATTTAATTTTCGTAGTTTATATTTTCGTAATGAAATATCAGGAGGAATCTCTCGGTTCAGCTTTTCTGAATGTAGCGTTAATAATCATATTATTTACAGTCGGCTGGTCGATATCGAGTAGCATCGTTAAAATATTTTTTAATAGTGAGGGGATTAGTCTGGAATTAAATAGCGATACAATTTCATTAATTTTATTAAGTATCGGAGAATTCTTTTTTTACCGGTTTTATTACGGTCATAAGACTACTGCAATCGGTAAGGAAATGTAATAATAGCCGTTTGTTCTGTTTGTTTTGCATTCTGTGGCAGGGGTTCAAAACGCCACTGACGAAGGGAATTGATTGCTGCCATTTCGAGTTTAGCATCGGCTTTTATAAGAGGAATAATTTTCCCAACAGTACCGTCTGGCAGAATAGTGAATTTTAATTTTACGTCGATTTCTTTGGAAACACCTTCCGGATATTCCGGTAGTATGTAGCTGTAGATTTTTCTTATTCCTTTACCGCCGAAGTCGAGTTCGAAACCGAAGCCACCGAATCCTTCGCCAGTCGCTTCGGTTCCACTGAATTTATTTTCTTCAATACCTTTACGATTCTTATCAATTTCTTTCTTTGTTTCTTCTTTCTTCTTTTCCGTTTTAGTAACAATATTATCCGTATCTTCAGCGCGAGCCGGGGGCAACTCGACTTTTTTTTCTTCCTTTTTCGTTTCTTCCTTTTGTTTTTTGGGTTCCTCTTTTACTTCATTTTTCGTAACCGCACCTCTGCTGCCTGCAAAAGTACCCGTACCGAACCCAACTGTAACAAAATCTTCCTCTCCCAAATTTACAGGCAAATGAATAAAAGCAAAGAGAGCAATAATTACGAGATGTATCAAAAAGGAAGCTAAATAAGAATTTTTCCTTATGTTGTCATTCATATTCTGCTTTCTCTGTCTCGATTGTAAACTTATCGATGCCCACACCTTTAGCTGCATCGATTATTTTAATAATAATGTCAATATTTACTGATTTATCGGCTCTTATAATAAGATTACTTTCATTAGTTTGTCTTCGCAGAATATCGAGGCGACCAGCAATTCTTTCAATCGTAATTTCTTCGCTGCCAAGAAATATTTGATTACCTTCGGTAATGGTAACAATTAATTTGGCTGGAGCTACCTGTTCGTTATTCTTTGCTGATGGCAATTTAATTTTCACACCGGTTTGAATAACGAATTGTGAGGTCAGCAGGAAGAATATCAACAGAAGCATAACAATATCTGTAAGCGATGAATAGGCAAATATACTCAACGGTTTATTATTGGTTTCGAATTTCATGGTTAACCTCAGAGATTAATTTCCTCCTCGTCATCAACAATTCCTTTTCCAGAATCTTCGAGAATATCGATGACGTCGGTTGTAATGAGTTCTATATCCATTACTAATTTGTTTATGGCGCTGGTAAAATAGTTATAAAAAAAGAGCGCCGGAATACCCACAATAAGGCCAAATGCTGTTGTGATTAACGCTTCCCAGATTCCGCCTGCAAGGTCGGCAGGATTAGCCGAGCCCTGCAATTCTTGAATCTTCATAAATGCTGCAATCATACCTGTTACCGTTCCCAAAAATCCAAGTAAAGGCGCGATACCCGATATCGATGCCAATATCGGCAAACCTTTTTCGAGTTTGGCTATCTCCTGTCTACCGGCGCTTTCGATTGCTTCAACTACGCGTTGATGACCGTGCTTGTATTTTTTTAATCCTTTTTTGACGATATTCGATACCGGTGTTCTTTCGGCAATACAAATTGCAATTGCACCGTCAATATCTTTCTTTTTTAACATTGTCCTTATTCTGACCAAGAATGCCGGGACATTAACTTTAGCTTTTTTAAGGACGATAAATTTTTCAATTATAATTGCAACAGCAATCAACGAGCAAGCCAGAATTAGATACATTATCCAGCCACCTTTTAGAAAAATTGAGAGTAAATCCATAATTTCCTTCCGTTATATTATTGAAAATTTTGCTCGTAAAATTTACGTGCCTCGTTTTCACTATTAAAAGGACCAACACGCACCCGAAACCACAATCCTCCCTTTTCTGGAATGTTTACTTTCATGATAAAGGAACTGTATCCTTTGCGCTTCCAATTACCTACTTCGTCTATTGCTTTCGATTCGTTCCTCCAGGATGAAGTCTGAACATAATACTTTGAGCCATCCGAGAAAATAGTCTTATATACATGGATATCATTTTCAGGATTTATATATAAAGCACCATCTTCCAAGGTTAGTTTTGGTGGTGTGCCTGTTGTTTTGTGCGTTTTGTCTTCGAGTTTTGCAACACGCGGAAAATCATCCTCAATTACGCTGAGAATATCATCGCTAATATTTTTGTTCTGTTCTTTTTCAAGTGATGCAATTTCATTTTCATCCTTACTTTGTGTAACCGAAGCGCTTTGTTGTTCGACAGGTATTTCCAGATTTGGTTCCTCCTTGCCCTGAAAATATAAATAAACCACACCGAGAAACATTATCAAAATAAACAAACCAAGCATTCCATATTTAAAATATCCATGTTTCTCTCCCTCCTCAATTTCCTGCTCTTGATCATACGCATCGTTAGTCGAAGTGCTTTCGTAACTTTCTTCTTTTTGTTCAATAAATTCGTACTTAGTAGAAACTTTTTCTTCCTTCAGTTCCTCCTTGATTGTTGTTTCGAGTTTTTTAAACAGATTCTCAGATACAGGCCGAGTCGACTTCAGGATATCTTCCTCTTTCAAATCTTCCATTTCCTCATCAAATTTAGAGTCGTCGTAATTTTCCAATTCGTCTTTTAGTTCATCTCCCCAGTTCCATTCTGTAGTTTCCTGAATTTTTTTTCTAAGTCCGAGAAATTCTTCCTCATCTTCATCGACCTCTACATCAAGTATATCCTCGCTATCTCCAGTTTCAATTCGTTCTTCTTCCACATTTTTATAACGATGTTTACCCAATTCAATTTCTATTTCCGTAGTAAAATCTTTGTCGTCATTTTCCGTAGGCTGAATTTCTAATGTATTCTTCGGTTCTTGCTCTTCGTGGGCTTCTTCCTCTTTTTCTTTTTCATCTTCTGGATTTATTCCCTCGTCTCCATCTTCCAGCTGATTATCGACTATTTTATTCAGCTCTATATTCTCATCAATCTGTTTTTTTTCGTCCTCCCTCAATTCTGCTTCCGAGTTTTTAGTAGTATCATAAATTTTGTCGTTTCGACTTATTTGCAGTTCTCCTTCTGGTTCAACATTTCCTTCAGCCATTTCAGTATTTAAATTTTCGAACAGATATTCCAGACCGGACACATCTTCTTCATCATCGTTGCTTTTAGTCGAACTATTATTTTCTGAATCGTTAAATGAATCATAGTCTTCCAGCAACTGGCTAGGAGTCAAATCGCTATTTTCGAAAATTTCCGCGTTGGTATCCTCAACTTTATCATCGATAATATTATTAACGACTTCATGAGTAAACTGTTCTTCATTAAAATTGAGGTCGGCGGTAAGTTCCAATAATTCAGTTTTGATATCGCTTTTTGTACCAGATATTTCGCTTTTGTAGTATTCGTCCCAAATATTTATATCAGGTATACGTTCCGATTCAGAAAGAAGATCGTTGATGCGTTCTCCTATTAATTTTTTGAATACGATATACGAAGCATCGGCATCCTGTCCTGCATTTTCTCCAATTGGAATTATTGGTTTGCCTACACCAATGCTGAATGTTTCCTTTTCCTCGTTAGATTCATCGTAGAAATCCAGAGGGATATCGATAGTAAGGAATATAATTTTATCTGAAATACTTTCTCTCAATGGAGAGAACAGAATCTCCTCAAATTTATCGCTCGTTTCATTATTCTTCAGTTGGAAGAATCCCAGACTGGGTATTTTAATCGTTAATCCGGGTGCGAGTTGCTCAGCAAGTTTTTTTACAAAAATCGTAAAAGCAAGTTCTCTTTCACTCGAGGAAATACCAAGCAAAGCAGATATTTTCTTTTTCAGTTCGTCAATTGTCATAATAAATTCGTTCTTACCATCTATAAGTTGCACCCCCGATCAAATCAAACGGCTTTTCACGATAATTCGGATACACAAAATTACTTTTATTTAGGATGTTTTGAAAATCCATCCAGAGATATAAATTATCAAACAATTTGTAATCTATCTTAATCGATAAATTATGATAATCGGGAAGAATATTATTATTGGCAATATCGGTAAAAGCTCCTTTCATAAATACATAGGATAAAAATATATTAAAATTGCCAAAAATTTCTTTGATGTATGTGGCGCTTAATTTTAGCTTGGGCTGGAATGGAATTTCCATATCGGCTGAATTAGTAATTTTATAATAACCCACCTTAAGATTGATATATCCTGGAAGCTTGGATTTTAAGATAATTTCGGCTCCGCCTGAAAAAGTATTAACATCGTTTTCGGTTATTAGATCATAAAAACCAGTTCGTGCGATATCGAGAAAGTAATAGAAATTATCTGACGACTTGAATTCCGTCCATAGACCTGCCGTAAATATATTTTCGATTCCATAATTGAGTCCAGCTTTGAATGCAAGTTTGTTGTTAAGAAAGATATTGTTGGCGGAGATATTTTTTAAATATAGATTCTGTTTGTAAAGTGTGTGAAGATCAATAAATTCTGCTTGCGGTTTATATTCGGCAAATGCTGATATTCTTTCATTAAGTTTGTAGTTCAAGGCCACAAACGGATACAATCCAGAATTATCGTCATCGGAAGCGTATGTTATTCCTCCTGTCAAAATCAGGTTGGAAAGAGAATATAATTTTATGAAACCTGTAAAGGAATAAAAATTTTCGCGGTAATTTAGATTCGTATGATCTGCCAGTTGTCTTTTTAAAACGGTGCTACCACCTAAAGAAAAAAGGGGAAAATTAACAGACATTTCAGCTTTGCCAGAAAATAACTTTTCGTCCAAGTCGTAATTATTATGCCTGAATTGTTGTCCGTTAAAATCAAAGTCGAAATTAATATTTCGAATAAACTTGTTTTTAATGCTCAAGTCGAATTTGATAAAATCGTTTTTGCTTAAAGAATCTGGCGTAACGGCTCCGAAATATTTATACGAAAATCGTTCATATAATCCGCCGAGTCTAAGAGACGTACCTGGTAGAAAATCTGAATTTGGACTCACGAAGAAATCATTTTTCAGAGAAATACCGGAAGTATTATAATATGCATAGTCAGTATATTCTTTTATGTTTTTACCCCAAACGTCGAGCCCAAACAAGTAATTGTCAAAAGGAGCCGATAAGTTCAATGCACCGGTTGGATAAGTATAAAAACCCAAACCTACGTTCAATCTTCCGATGTAATAATTATTGGTGTTTATTTGGGGTACTATTTTACCAGGGACGGTTTCAATGAGTATTGGCATTAATTCAGGCGAATAATTCGGCAACAGAAAATCTTTAGTGATAATTGAGATTAATTCCGGTTTAGCTTTTTCAGCTTTTGGTATTTGAATTGACTGACTTCCGGTAATTACAAAGTCTGGCAATTCGATACTCTTTTGCTCTTCCTGAGCCATTAAAAAAGTTGATATAACAAATAATAAAAAGATAATACGTTTCATAGTAGTTTCAATTTTTTATTTGCTTCGTCAGCATACTCTCCGGAATTGTGTCTTTTTAAAACCGTTCTATACATTTCTCTGGCTAATTTTTTATCGTTTAATTTCAGATAGCAATCACCCAGTCGTAACAGAGATTTTGTAAACCACTCGTCATAAGCAGCAAATACAGACCTCACGCGGACAAAAGCAGTTATTGCCTCATTGAACTGTTCTTGCTCCATATAAATTAATCCAAGATAATATTGAGCTTCAGCCCCAATGTCGTCTAATCGTTTTTCCGCAACCTCTTTTAATAGAGGTATAGCGCTTTCGTATCTTTTATTTTTCAGTTCCAGCTTTGCAACCTCAGTTTTAGCTTTGTCGGCAAAGAGCGTACCATCGTAATTATTAATTACCTTTTCAAATGTCTGGTATGCTTTATCCAGTGAATTACTCTTTGCTTCAATTAATGCTCGAGTGAAAAGCAATTCCGGCATTCTTTTCGACTCGCCAACATTGGTAATTACTTTGTTCAATATTTCGATAGCCTTGTCGAATCGATTTCGTGCTGAATAAAGATTCGACAATTCCAGAACTGCCGAGATTGAAATGTCCGAAGTCAGCGATAAGTTAAGCACCTGATTGAAAGCGTCGATGGCGAGAGGATCGTTTTTTGTATTAACAGCGCTCTTACCCAGCCAGTAATATGCGTTTTTTAAAATATTGCTCTTCTGGAATTTATTTATAAAGTCGTAGTACGCATTAATGGCTTTGTTGTAATCGCCTATGCTGTAATAAATGTCGCCCTTCTTCAAATAAAACTGGTCGCTGTATTTTTGATCTGGATATTGTTTAATAAAATCATCGATTACTTTTATGGCTTTCTCTATTTCGTTTTTTGCAATGTAAGCATATTGAATACCATTGACTGCGTCGATAATGTATGACGTATTCGGATACTTACTTAGCACTTTGCTGTAATAAACCAGTGCTGAGTCGTACTGTCCCATATTGTAATACGAGTCGCCTATTGAATAATAAGCAATCGGAATTAGTGTTGAATTTGGATATTCTTTTACAAGCCTTAAATAACTATCGACAGCCCAGTCGTACTGGTTCTGCTGGAAATAAATCCAGCCGATAACATATTGTGCGTCGTCGTTATAATTTGAATGGGGAAATAATTTTTTCAGATTTGAAAATTCGATTATTGCTTGAGCTGTTTTACCTGCCTTATAGAGAGCCTGGCAATATTGGTAATAATTTTGAGCATTTGTAATTACATTTTCTTTTTTGAATAAGTCCTCATATATCTCACTGGCTTTTGTAAAATTTTTCATACCGAAATAGCTATCGGCAAGTCTCAGTTTAACTTCCCTACTTATTTTTTCGTTGCCGTATTTTTTTAGATAGTTATTAAAATAGTAGACGGAATTGGGAAAATCCTTTTTGTTGAAATAAGCGTAGGCTTTGCCTAACATTACCTGCTTATGCAAGAATCGATCGTCGGTTGCTACAAGATTATAATGTTTTAGAGCTTGTTCGTAATCACCCAGAGACATATAAGTTTCGGCTATGTAAAAGTTTACTTTGTCTTTCTCAAAATCTCTAAATTTATTGTACAAAAAGATGAGGTCGCCAAGGGCTTCACGGTATTTATTCAAATAGAATTCAGAAACACCTTTCCCCAGTTTAGAGCGTTTATATGGTTCGTTGTAATTATCGTTGATTCTCAATGTCTCGCTGAAATAATTTCTTGCATCGTTATATTTTTTTTCGTTCAACTTAAGTTCGCCGAGCATAGTTAGTGCACGGCTTTTAGTATCGATGTCGTTTGACGCTGCTGCATGAATTAATATTGACTCGGCATTTTGGGTAGTTGCAAATTCAAATAACAAGGCACCTTTACTCAAGTTTACTTTTGAAGCCAGAGGATGATTAGGATAATTTTCGATAAACTCTCGATAAAGCTGTTCGGCTGCTTCTGTGTCGTTCATATATCTTTTAGACTCGGCACTCCAGAACAAGGCGTAAACGGAAATAGTATCATTGCCCGTTTTATTTAAATTGTTGAATATCTCATAGGCGCTCTTATAATCCTTGATTTGAAATTTTATCCATCCGAGGTTGTAAATAATTTTTCGTTTCATCTCTTCCGAAATATCGGTGGCAATTAAATTCGACAATATTTTTTCCGCTTTATTGTATTCACCCAATCCCATAAATGCATTGGAGAGATAATAATCTTTTTCAACTTTCAATTGATCGCCTAAATTACCGAGGATAGGATTGGTCAATTCAAGAGTGGCTGTGGAATAATCGCCTACCTTAAAATAGCAGATACCGATACGCAACTGTGCCATCGGAGTAAGGTCACTATTATTGTAGTACGACAATAGTTCGTCGTAATTGGAAATGGCTTCCTGGTAATCGCCCAATTTTTCGTAGACCGTACCCAGCGAATAGATGGCATTCACGAGATATTTATTAGTTTCGGCATTCGATATGCTTAAGTTGAAATACTCTTCAGCTTCATAGAATTTATTTTCCGCCGCATATGATTCCGCAAGCCAGTAATATGCAGTACCTTTATGACTGCTTTCAGGATACTTTTCGATGAAATTGAAAAGTCGTTCTCTGCATTTTCGATATGCTCGGGAATAATAGTAGATTTCGCCAAGACGTAGAAGTGACACTTCATGATAATTTGATAATGGGTAATCGGAAATAAGAGTTTCAAATTGAGTAGCAGCCGCCGTGTAATCCGAAGTGTTTATTAAACTTTCGCCGGCATAGTATAATGCTACCGTTTTTAGTCTGTCGTTTGCTTCATCTGAATGGATGATTAACGAGTAGTAACGATACGAGTCGGTATAATTTTTTTGATTGTAAAGCTCTGTTGCTCTATCAAGAATTTCATCTAGCGACTGTGCCTTTACAGTTGCGAGGCAAAACGTCAATAAAGATAATAATATTATTTTATATTTCATTTAATCCGAACTCTTTATAAGAACTATTAAACATGCCTCGAGAATAAATACTCACAATAGTATAAAAGATAATAATAATATACTGATAATTTAGTTTCTTATACAAACACCTGTTAGCTACGTTCCTGATTTAAATAAAAAAAAAGCCGGCTGACGGAGCCGACTTTTTATTTAGTTTATTTTCAATTATCTCAGATACTTCAATTCGTATTCGGCGAGTTTTTTGTATTGCGGGTCTTTTTTAGCTAGTTCAAAATTTTCCTTTGCTTTTTCTGTATCCTGTTTTTGTTTCAAGGCAAGACCCTTGTAGTAATAAGCGGCTCCTTTGAGTTTGGAATTCATCGAAATTACTTTGTCGGCAGCTTTGATTGCTTCGTCATAATCGCCGTTTTCGTATAATGTATTAGCCAGCAAAACATAGGCAGCGTCGAATTCGTTAAACTTGATTGCTGCTTGAAGCTGCTCGATAGCTTTTTGATAATTGCCGTCTTTTTTGGATGTTTCGGCTAATTTTACATATGCTCGTGCAATATTTTCATTAGCCTGTTCTTTAAGTGATTTTTTATTTGTGAGTTCTGCGAATTTTTTGAATGCTTCGACGGCTTCCTGAAATTTTCCTTCAAGAAAATATGTACCTCCTAATCCGTTATAAGCGAGATTGAATCCAGAATTACTTTTGATTGAATTTTTGAATGCCTCTTCTGCTTCGGATAATTTATTTTGTTTTTTATAAGTAACTCCCAATTGATAGAATATTCTGTAATCTTTTGAGTATTGAAGAGCTTCCTGGTATTTTTTTATAGCATTTTCGTAATTGCCGGCTTTAAGAAATTGATTTCCTTCATTATATGTTTTGGCTGCTTCCTTTGGCATTTCCTGAGCATAAAGTGAAAAAGCAAAAAAAACAAATGCCAGTGACAAAACAATAAAGCGTGTTTTTTCCATGATATCATCCTCATCTTATTATAAAAAAGCTCGTGCGGAAGGCGGGACTCGAACCCGCACGCCCTAACGGGCACTACCCCCTCAAAGTAGCGTGTATACCAATTTCACCACTTCCGCATATTAACGGGTCAAAAAATAATTTCATATTATCAAAAATGCAACCCAATTTTAAAAGAACTGGAAATTTTTATCTACCCCGTTTCATCAGTTTTCGAGCCATATCTCGCCGAAACGTGTATTCAAAAACGATTAATTTGGCAATTTCGTCTGCTTCAAGAATTTCTCCCAGACTACGGTAAAATTTTTGCTTTTCCTCGCTAATTTTCATATCAATAGAATTAATTTCGGCAACGGCTTTTTTGTAATAGTTTTTATCCTGATTCTTTTTTTCGAGATTAGTTTCTAAATCCTCAACTAAATCCTTCCTTCTTTCTAGTAACCTTCTAACCTCATTTCTATATTCATTCCTCTTTGCAAAGAATCGGACAGACTCTTCCTCATTAAGATCGAGGATTTCGATGATCTTAGCTTTTTCGAGTTGATCAAATTTTTTATACTCTTCCCACGCTTTTCGCTGTTGCCATTCGTCTTGTGCATATAAAGCAAAACTCGTAAGTATGATAAGCATAAAGATTTTTTTCATGACCTCACCTTTTGTTTTTTCATTGTTCATTAAGCAGCAAATCAGTATCGATATAAAGTTCAGTAATCAAATTTTCATCCGACAAAAGATAATCAACCAGATGGTTGTCTTCAACATCTACAGCTTGAATATCAATTGTGTAATCATCTACGAAATTATCTGCGGATAAATAATCAGTGACCATGTTTTTTATAATTTCTTCCTGCTCTAGGACATAATTAACTTCGGTGTTCAACGGAGCTTTGATAAATGAAATAATTAATGTGAATGCTACGAATACGGAAATAGAAAGAGCATATGCAATCCTTCCGATAGCAACTTGTCCCTTACGTTTATCAATCCTTTCTCTTACCCTTGGAAGAAGATTTGTAAAATAACTTTCGTCTGTCTCTATATTGGAGTAGTCCTTTAAGCGTTCAATTAATTCTTTGGTTTTATTGAACTCCTCTCTCATGTTTGGGAGGTCGGATATTTTTTTCTCCAGCAATTTCATTTCTTCTTCGGTCATTAAACCAGAATGATACTTTAATATTTCATCACTTATTTTCATTGTTCATCAGCTCCATTATTTTTTTAATTGCATGGAAATATGTTGCTTTCAGTCCACCAACGCTTGTTCCTGTTATCTGTGAAATTTCTTCATAAGAAAGTTCATCAAAATTACGCAAAATAAAAACCTGTTTTTGTTTTGGTGGTAATTTGTCCATCACTTTCTGAAGACGTTCCAATTTTTGTTTATTGTCGATATCTTTAACAATATCAACCTCCGACTTTAAATCGAAGTCTACATTGTCGTCATCTATCGAGAAAAATCGTTTTACATTTTTTCTTTTCAAGAGATTGAGACTTCTTGTAGTAACAATTCTGTATATCCAGGTAAAAAGCGACGATTGAAAGTTGAAAGTATGTAACTTTTCATAAATCACAATCAATACCTGTTGTGTCACTTCGTCGGCATCGAGATGATCGACCAGCATTTGTCGTGCATGCCAGTAAATTCTTTTCTGGTACTTTCTGACAATTTCATTGAAAGCAGTTTCATCCCCTGCCTTGAATCTATTTACCAGCTCAAAATCATTATCTTTATTCATAGCATACGTATTAACTATTTAATAGACATTTTAGCCGACATTAAGGTTTAATTAAACCCACGGATATAAGCCGATGTCCAATGTTCGAATTCAAAAATAATTAAGGAGAAGTCAAAATGAAAAAATTATTTTCACTCGTACTGGTAATTTTACTTGCAGTGCCAGCCTTAAACAATGCACAACCTTTTGATGGAAAAGGTCGGATGTTCCTTCGTGATAAATTGAATCTGACAGAAGAACAACAAAAACGGATTGACGAATTAAGGTACGAACTAAGAGAAAAATTGATCGACCTTAAAGCCGAACTTCAAAAGAATCGTCTTGAATTGAGAAAGATAAAATCTCAAAGTCAGATTGACGAAAAACAATATATACAGCTGGTTGAAAACTCCAATACTTTGCGTTCAAAAATAAGAACCGAAACCGCAAAACACTGGCTTGCTGTTTACAATCTACTCGACGACAAGCAGAAAGAATTATGGGCAAAATACAGAAACGATTATTACGGGTTTGGTAAAAGATTCAACGACAATTGCTGTGATGGTCAACCCCGCTTCAACAGGTGGCGTAGATAGTCAATAACATAAAAGCACGGTGACTAAAAAGTAATTATTCAAAAATAAATTCGTAATTAATTAGTGAATACGTGGCTACTATATTAAAAAACATTACTTTTTAGTCACCCTCTTTTTATCATTTCAGTTTTGTAGGTCTAATCTCAATTTCGCTTACGAGGGCACTCTCAGATAAGTTGATAATCAGAGCTACTGTTTCTGCCACATCTTCGGGTTGTAGAGCTTTTGAAATCTCCTTAGGAGCGACCGGCGTGTTGATAATCATATCGGTCTGTACCGAGCCCGGGCATACTGCAGCAACGCGAATATTAAATTCTCTCAATTCGAGCATTAAGGATTTTGTAAAACCCATTAAGGCATGTTTTGTAGCCGAGTAAGTAGTGCCGTAGACAAATGGATTTCTCCCAGCCAAAGAAGAAATGTTTATGATGGTTCCCCGGTTATTCTCTATCATATAAGGGACTACGGCTTTAATAAAATTGAAAACGGCATACATATTTACATTCATCTGGAGCATAAAGTCATCAATAGAAGTGTCCACAAATTTTTTAAATACTGCGACGCCTGCATTATTAATTAAATTATCCACTTTACCAAATTTGTCTATAACATCTTTCACAGTATTTTCAATAAAACTTTTATTCGAAACATCTCCTGTATAATAAACACCATTAACTCCCTGCTCTGACACAATTTTTACTGTTTCCTCAAGTTTGTTTTTATCCCTACCGATTAAGACCAGGTTACCACCGTTTTTTGCCAGTCTGATTGCAATTGCCCTACCTATTCCTCTGGAGGCACCGGTTACAATTGTAACATCATCTTTCATTCCAGATCGCCTTCCTTTGGTCTAAGAATTATTTCTTCAGTGACAATATTACTTTTTAATACAGACAGGTCATAAATAAGATTTGCAATTTCTCGAGGAGGCATCATTCTGTGCGAATATTTTTCAAGAATTGTGCTGTCCCATATTGGCGTTTTTGTTGCACCGGGGATTACATTAATAACCCTGATGTTATATTTTCTTACTTCTTCACGGAGAACATTAAGGTAGGCATAGAGTCCACTTTTGGAAGCAGCATAAGCACTACTGTTTTTAAAAATTTTCTTCGTAACTACCGAAAGTATGTTGATAATGGTTCCTTCCTTTCTTTGAATCATATCAGGCAGTACCGATTTGATTGTATATATTGCTCCGAGCAAATTTACTTCGATGATTTTCTTTATAGTGTCAATCGAATCGTTCCCTGCCTTTTCAAAGGAAGTAAGTCCTGCATTGTTTATTAAAACATTGATTTCATATTTTGAAGAGAACTCCCTGTAAAAATTATTTACCTCAGCGTAATCCGAAACGTCGAGTTTTGAAGGGATAATTAATGGATTTTCAGAACTTAGGGCTTCGAGTAAATGAAGCCTTCTGCCGGTAGCCAGCACAGTATTATTTTTACTGGCAAATGTGAGAGCCAGTTCTTTCCCGATACCGGAACTTGCACCGGTAATCCATACAGCTTCATTTAATTCTTTCATCATATCCTCTTTTGAGCAATGAGATTAAGAAATTCTGAACGTGTGCGCGTATCTTCTGAAAATACTCCGTGCATAGCACTTGTTGTCGTTATTGAATTCTGTTTCTCTACTCCGCGCATCATCATGCACATATGATATGCTTCAATTACAACAGCCACTCCTGCGGGATTTAGATATTGATCGATTGTATCGGCAATTTGTTGTGTTAATCTTTCCTGAACCTGCAGCCTTCTTGCAAAAACATCCACTATCCTCGGTAGTTTACTCAATCCAACAATTTTTCCTTTAGGTATGTATGCGATGTGAGCTTTACCGAAGATGGGGAGCATATGATGTTCGCACAAGCTGTAAAAATCGATATCTTTAACAATGACCATCTCGTCGTATTTTTCTTCGAAGATGGCTCCATTAAGGATCTCCTCAATATTTTTGTTATAACCTTGCGTAAGAAATTCGTAGGCTTTAGCTACACGATGGGGCGTGTGTTTCAGACCTTCACGCGTGGGGTCTTCTCCAATTTCATTCAAGATAGTTAGTACAGCATCTTCTACTACTTTTCTGTTCAACTTATTCTCCTCTGTATTCAATATAATTGTTTTCTGTTTCATAAAGTTTAACTGAGTAGAGTTTACCCTCTGGTATTTTGTCGACAAGCTGGTTCCATATTTCGAGCACAATAGTTTCCGAAGTTGGAATTTTATTCTTCAAAAACTCGACATCTAAATTAAGATTTTTATGGTCGAGCAGGTCAATTACATTTTCACGTATTATCGACTTCAACTTTTTCAGGTCAACTAAATAACCTGTTGCAGGATTAACTTCGCCGGCAATAGTTACTTCGAGGATATAATTGTGTCCGTGCCCGTTGGGATTGCTGCATTTTCCATAAAGACGATAATTTTCTTCGTCACTCAGCTCTGGATTATAAATACGATGCGAAGCCGAGAAGACTTCCCTTCTTGTAATGTAAATCATTTCCCGGAATCTTGAATTGCTTTTAATACTTCTTCCGAATGTCCGTTTACTTTTACCTTCGGAAAGATCCTGATTATTTTTCCGTTTTCATCAATAATTACGGTTGTCCTTTCTACTCCCATATATTTCTTTCCGTACAGCGATTTTTCTTTCCAGACTCCATACTTTTCAAGTATTTCTTTCTTTTCGTCGCTCAAAAGAATAAAAGGGAGTTGGTGCTTGTCTGCAAACTTTCTGTGGGACTCCACCGAATCTGGACTAATGCCGATGACGACAGCGTTTATTTTTTGGAAATCGGGGAAAGCATCCCTGAAGTCACAGGCTTCTTTTGTACAACCGCTGGTATTATCTTTCGGATAAAAGTAAAGGACAACTTTTTTACCGTTAAAATCTTTCAAAGATATCTTTTTGCCGTTTTGGTCGGGCAAAGTAAAAGCTGGCGCTTTTTTACCTTCCTCAATCATATTTTCCCCTCAATTACTAAAGTTTGTTCAATGCTTCTTTGATGGCATTATAATTCGGTTCTTCGCCTGCATTTTCGAGTACTTCGGCGTAGTGGATGATGCCGTTTTTATCGATTACGAATGCGGCTCTTTTGGAAACTCCATTCAGGTCGAATTTACCCGGCAACCATAAATCGTAGTATGCGTCGTAAAGTTTGGATACTTCTTTATTGAAATCACTGAGCAGAGGAAAGTTGAATTGGTGTTTATCAGCCCAGAGTTTTTGAGCAAAGGGACCGTCAACACTTATAGCAAATACCTGGGCGTCAAGACTTTCATAATCTTTCATACTGTCGCGTGTCGAGCAGAGTTCTTTTTCACATACTGAAGTGCCCACAGCCGGAAAGAAAAGCAATACGACGTTTTTCTTACCCTTATATTCTGAAAGTCTGTATGTTGTACCGTCCGCATTTTTTAATGCAAAATCCGGTGCTCTGTCACCTATATTTAAAGCCATATTTATTCCTTTCTTTTTATAGTTTACGTCCAATTTTAATTTTCACTTGAAATTCCACGTTGCCGTCTGAAGTCAATCTTCCTCTTTGTTCAACTACCTCAAACCAGGCAACGGGTTTTTCTTCATTAGCTTCTTTAAGAACATTTTTAATTGCGTCGGAAATACTTTCGTTCGAAATTCCGACTCTTTCAATAACTTCAAATGATTTACTCATATAAACCCCCTCATTTTATTTTTAGTTCAAAATTAAGAACAATTATTTACTGCTATTAATTGTATGTAATAAATAATCAATTATCAACCTTACCCCGAAACCTGTATTGTACTTTTCCGTATATGAACGTGATTTATGTTTTATTGCAGGTCCTGCAATATCGATATGAGCCCATGGGATGTCAGGGTCTACAAATGTTTGCAGAAATTTAGCTGCGGTGATTGCCCCGCCCCAGCGTGGGCCCAGATTTGCGACGTCTGCAATTTCGCTTTCAATCATTTTATCGTATTCACTCCAGAATGGCAACTGCCAGAGTCTTTCGAATGTCGTTTCCGATGCTTTCAATAGTCCACTTGCCAATTCATCGTTTTCAGTAAATAGTCCTGCTGCAATTTCACCCAAAGCGACCACGCAGGCACCTGTTAAAGTCGCAAAATCAATTATCTCTTGTGGCTTTTGTTTTGAAGCGTAATAGAGAGCATCTGCGAGAATTATTCTTCCTTCAGCGTCGGTATCTTTAACTTCGATGGTTTTGCCAGAAGCAGATTCGATTATATCCCCCGGTTTATACGAATTTCCACCAACCATATTTTCGACGGCGGGAATTATTCCAATTAATTCAACGGGCAATTTTAATAATGCGGCGGCTTTTATTGCTCCAATAACTGCAGCGCCGCCAGCCATATCAGCTTTCATATCAAGCATACCAGACGTTGGCTTGATCGACAAGCCACCTGAATCGTATGTTACACCCTTGCCTACCAGCGCAATTTTTTTCTTGATTGTCTTGCCTGGTTTGTAGTGAATTACAATCATACAGGGAGGATTGATGCTTCCACCTCCAACGGCTAAGATTGCATTCATTTTCTTTTTTTCGAGTTCTTTTTTATCCCACACAGCAACTTTTACACCTGGCAGTGCAAGTTCTTTTTTTGTGCGTAAAGCCAGTTCCGCCGGTGTTAATTTAATTGCAGGTTCATTAACCAGATCCCGGGCAAGATAAACTGCATTCATTATATAATTCGTTTCATTCAATACCTGTTTGAGTAAATTCATATCTGTATAATAAAGATTAATTTCGAGCTGTGTAGATTTTTTAGCAGTAGTCTTGTAACAGTCGAATGAATAATTGCCAAGATGTAAACCTTCTATCAACGTGCGAAGAAAGTGTTTTTCTTCAATGTAATGTTTTTCAAAATCTTTGAATTGTGGAACTATAATAGAAATTGAATCTATTGGCTCATCCTTTAGCCTGGGTATTAAGCCTGCGAGATAATCACGAAAAAAATCGGAATTTAATTTTTTGTCCTTTTTTATTCTTTTAAGGATAACAGCTACGGGTTCGTCTTTATCAGAATGGAAAGTAATTTCGCTGGTATCATCCTCAAGAAACTTTTCTTTATATAGAGGATGAATATTCAAATCCAGAAGTTCAAGGAAACTACTCAGTTGCTTAGCCAACCTTGGTGTATCGATAAAGAATTTCAAAAGGAGTGATTTTTTGCCAAATCTAATTTTGTCATCTTTCGCATTGATTTTAAGGTCGAATAACATTTAGACTCCAATATATTTTTGTGCTCGCAGTATAACATCCTTTACTACTTTATTAATATCTTTATCGTTAAGTCTGGCACCGGCAGCATTTATGTGTCCCCCACCTCCGAATTCAGCAGCCAATTTGTTCACTTTAATATCTCCTTTAGAACGGAAACTAATTTTAATTCCATCGTCCAATTCCAGAAAGAGTAGACCAATTACAACATTTTTAATTGACATACAATATGTAACGAATCCATCAACATCGCTCTCACTGACTCCATACTGATTGAGGTCTTCTTTTGTTATTATCATATATGCCAGACTACCTTTCAAATCGGTATTAATGCTACTAATTGATTTGCCGAGCAGGCGTAAATTATTAAGGTCGGTTTGGTTATAAATTTTGTCATAAACTTCGGTAGGATTAACTCCCCTCTTAATAAGTTCACCTGCAATTGAATGGATCTTAGGAGAAGTCCTTTCGAAGCGGAAAGAACCTGTGTCGGTCATAATAGCGCTGTAGAGTTGCAATGCAATCCGGTAGTCGATTTCGGAAATTTTAGTAGAATTAATAAAATCATACAATATTTCGCCAGTGGCAGCGGCATTTGTATCTACCAGTAAAAAGTCAAAAGAATTTTCGGGTTCCTGATGATGATCTATGCATATTTTTTTGGCTTTCGAATTCCTCAAAACTTTTTCCATGCTTTTCGTTCTGCTTATACTGTTCAAATCGAGGAACAAAATTACTTTGCAACTTAAAATGTACCTGTCATGTTCTTCGGGATTGTATTGCTCAACAACCTCGTTTTCATCTAGGAACTTAAGATTGTTCGGGGTGGGGCTATAATTAATAATTCTCACATTTTTATTTAATTCTTGTAAAAGGAAGAAGCATGCAAGTTCAGAGCAGATTGCATCTGCATCGGGATTTACATGTGAGGTAATTGTAAAAGATTCGTAAGAATCCAGAATATTTTTCAATTCGGTAAAATAGTTCATAACAGAAATTCTTTTAAGAAATAAAAATATTGAAATGGTGGGAAATAAAAAAAGTATGAGGTTGTCTAAATTGAACAATTACTTTTTAGACAACCTCTACATTTATTTTTGTTAAACTTCCCAGGTGTTCATACTAAACATCAATTTATTGTAGTCGCCTGCACCTTTTTTTGATTTGACGTCTTGAACCTGCTTCCAGTATTCCTCCCCGTAAGTAGGTTTGTTAATCTGACGGAAGACTCCAATTGGAGTTGGCATATTTTCGATATCGATAAATCTTGACAGTATGAATCCCCTTGTGGAGTCATTGTCGAATTCGTCGTGTACCCAGCAGTCGTTGACAGAATGTTTCCCATCATTCAGATCGATAACCACAGGTTTCAGTCCATCCAGCTTAATCCCTTTGTCCTTATTTTTACCAAATACTAATGGTTTACCGTGTTCGAGATAGAGAACATTGTCTTCTTTAGTATTTTTGTCAGTAAGTGGTGCATAAGCGCCGTCGTTAAATATTGTGCAATTTTGATATACTTCGATGAAAGCAAGTCCTTTGTGCGAGGAAGCTCTTTTCAACATATCTTGCATGTGCTTGGGTTCTCTGTCGATAGTTCTGGCAATAAATGTTGCGCCGGCGGCATCAGCAAGTTTAATTGCATTAAAGGGAAAATCGACTGTACCGTAAGGAGAAGATTTCGTAATCTTTCCTTTTTCGGACGTAGGAGAATACTGCCCTTTTGTCAGTCCGTAAATCTTATTATTAAAAAGGACAATTTTTATATCCATATTTTTTCTGCAGGCATGTATAAAATGATTTCCGCCGATACTTAATGAATCGCCGTCACCAGTAGCAACCCAAACCTGCAATTTTGGATTTACCAGTTTTACACCTGTCGCAATTGCAGCTGCTCTGCCGTGTATGCCGTGGAAGCCGTACGTATTCATATAATATGGAAAGCGGCTCGAACAGCCGATGCCCGAAACCCAAACTATATTTTCTTTCAGTTCGCCGAAATCGGGAGCTGTCCTTTGAACTTGTGCTAATATCGAATAATCGCCACAACCCGGACACCATTTAACATCTACATCAGATGCAAAATCTTTGGCAGTATATTTAGGTTTTAACTCAAGATTCTTAGTTTCCATTAGTACCTCCAAGTACTTCATATATTTTATTTTCAATTTCTGCTACTTTGAACGGGCGTCCTTTTATTTTATTTAATTGAATGACGTCTTTCAAAAAGCGACCTTTAATCAACAATGCAAGGTGACCTGTATTGAGTTCGGGAATAAGTACTTTATTATACTTATCGAGTACTTCCTTAATATTTCGTGGAAATGGATTCAAATAGGTCAAATGGGCATGAGCTACCCTATAACCTTTTTTGCGGGCATTACGAATAGCTTCCCTGATAGCGCCATAGGTACTACCCCAACTAAGGACCAATAAATCATCAGAGTCATTGCCGTCTACTTCAAGTTCAGGAATATCATTTGCGATATTATCAATTTTCTGTTTTCTTATTTTTACCATTTCTTCGTGGTTATCCGGTTCGTAGCTGATTGTTCCATAGATGTTTTGTTTTTCTAAACCACCGATTCTGTGTTCTAGACCGGGGGTACCTGGTATTGCCCATGGTCTGCTCAATTTTTCGTCTCTCAGATAAGGATAAAAGCCTTCAGGGTCGGTACGGAATTTCACATCGATATCTGGTAATTCATCAAACTCAGGAATTCGTAGAGGTTCGGAACCCATAGCCAGATAACCGTCGGTTAAAAGGATAACCGGAGTCATATATTTAATCGCAATTCTGGAAGCTTCAATAGCTGCAAAGAAACAGTCTGCGGGACTTTTGGCAGCAATAATTGCCAGCGGAGCTTCGCCGTGCCTTCCGAAAAATGCCTGCAATAAATCTGCCTGTTCAGTTTTAGTGGGCAAACCTGTGCTCGGTCCTCCTCTTTGGACGTCAACTACAACCAGCGGTAATTCTGTCATAACAGCAAGTCCAAGCGCTTCACTTTTTAAAGAGAAGCCGGGTCCAGAAGTGGTTGTAATACCAAGCGCACCTGCAAAAGAAGCGCCGATACCAGAACTTATGCCCGCTATTTCATCTTCTGCTTGGAAGGTAACGACATCAAAATTTTTGTATTTACTTAATTCATGCAAAAATTCCGAAGCTGGCGTTATTGGATAGGAGCCAAGGAATAATTTTAAGCCACTTTTTAATGAAGCCGTGATAAAGCCAAGAGCAGTAGCCTCGTTACCCGAAATATTTCGATATTTACCTTTCGGCAATTCTGCGGCTTTAACTTCGTATCTTGTCGTAAATATTTCTGTAGTCTCCCCGAAATGATATCCAGCCATAAGAACTTTTTTATTGGCTTCCATAATTTCGGGTTTATTCTTGAATTTCGTTTCAAGCCATTTCAGCGTTACATCGATCGGTCGATTGTACATCCAATACATTAAACCGAGAGCAAAAAAGTTCTTGCACTTCTCCTTCTCTTTAACTGAAAGGTTCATATCTTTCAGTGCTTCCATAGTCATTTGTGCTAACGGAATCTGAATCACATTATAATTACTCAATGACCCGTCTTCGAGAGGGTTTGAATTAAACTTTGCCAGGCGTAAATTTTTGTCGTCGAACGAGTCGGTATTAACTATAATAGTACCGCCTGGTTTTAAATCTAGCAAATTAACTTTAAGCGCAGCTGGATTCATAGCCACAAGTACGTCAGGAGAATCACCTGGTGTTTGAATATCGCTGCTGCTGAAATGAAGTTGGTATCCACTCACACCCGATAGCGAGCCGGCAGGTGCACGGATTTCAGCGGGGAAGTCGGGCAGCGTGCTTAAATCGTTACCTACTTTTGCAGTGGTTTCTGTGAACTGTGCACCAGTTAATTGCATACCGTCGCCGGAATCACCAGCAAATCTTACGGTTACATCTTCAACTATTTTACTTTCTTTTGCCATTTTGCTTTTCTCTTAAATAAGTTAGTTTATCTTTTTGTCGATTATTAAAATATGAAAACTATACATAAAATTAAATGCCTAAATTCATTCAACTCCATTTATTATTTCAAAGAATTCTTCCGGTTCTAAAAAACCTGTCAATCTTTTTACTTCCCTGCCGTTTGAGTCGATAATCAAAATAGTGGGCATTCCAAGAATATTAAATTTGTTCCTGAGTCTTTCAGTTTCGGGGGACATTGTCTGTGTCATATCAACTTTAAAAAGCTTGAATTCCTTCATCTTTTCGGCTACTTTACTATCTGCAAAAGTAATAGCTTCCAATTCTTTGCAGGGAATGCACCAATCCGCATAAAAATCGATAATTATTTTCTCTCTAACATCAAGCGATGCCTGATATTTTTCATCGGAAAAATTTTCCCATGGTATTTCAGGTCTGGAAGAAGGCACCAAAGAATAGATCGAGACCGCAAGCACAATCAATGAAAAAATAATTTTAAAGAATTTAAAACCCTTATTATTGTTTGCCGTCCTGTCAAAAACCAATAATATCAATGCCGCAGCGACACCGAAAACTGGCAGGAAATATGTATTGATATCTTTTGGAAACAAGGGGGCAATAAAATAGACTGCCATTCCAAGAAGTAATAATCCGAAAATATGTTTGACACCTTCCATCCAGTCACCTGCCCGTGGTAATTTTTTAATCTTACCAGAAAAGAGTGCCAAGAAGAGATAAGGGAGCCCGAGACCCAGAGCCATTACAAAGAAGAGCCAGAATCCGTATAGAGGGTCGCCTTTTGCCGCAACGTATGTAACCAAGCCAAGGACAAATGGACCAATACACGGAGCCGCAACAATACCCATAGTTAATCCCATAAAAAACGCTCCGAAAAATCCCGCCTTTGCACCTCCGGCTTTCATAACCAATGAATCAGGTAATTTAAATTCGTAAACACCAAATTGGCTCAAAGATAGAGCAACAAAGATTAATGCTATTCCAATAATAATAATTGTATTCTGCAAAAGGCTACCAAACACAGCTCCGCTTAGTGCTGTAATTACACCAATTATTGAATAAGTTAAAGCCATGCCGAGCACATATAAAACTCCCAGTAGGAACAGTCTTCCTGTTCTACCTTCGCTCTGACCTCCGAAATAGCCGACTGTAATTGGTATTAGCGGATATACACAGGGCGTAAGGTTCAATGCCAATCCCCCCAAAAAAACAAACAATAGACTAAGCAGCAGACCACTCGATTCCAATGTGGAAGCAATAGTATTCTCATTATTCTGTTCTATGCTCGTCTTACCATAATCGATAGTTCCAATTATCTCCGAATTTAATTCAGTTATAGGTGTATTTTCGTTGACAACTTTTATTAGCAAAGTATCGGTCAAACTCGACGGCGGCAAACAACTTTGATTATTGCATGCCTGATATGTAATTCTTATTGGAATTCTATAATCACCTTCTTGAAGACCGGCATCTATTCTTAAAAGAGCACCGATATGTAAAGTGCCGTCGAAGACCGAAACAGGTTTTTCTGAAAATTCAAATTTCAGATCTTTTGAATCAGGATAGACAATCTCAGCAAACTGGAATCGGGGATCCTGACTTACAAGATTCGTTGGTATAAGAAAATCTTCCTTCGGCTTATCAGAATTAATATGCCACCCTTCGGAAATTTTAAGTTTTACAGCAAATTTATAATTAGAATTAGGATAAGCAACGTCCTGCCCTTCCACCAATTCCATCTTTATAATATTTTTTTGCAAACCGAATTGTGCCGATATGATGAATGGAAGGAAAAGGAAAAAAAGCGATTTTAATTTCATAGTGTTACCATTTTTTTTATAAACGATACGTTCTATCTAAATAGTTCATATATCATTTTCTCCAACCCTGTACGATTGGATACCTTCTGCCGTAACCGAATGCTTTGGTTGATACTCTTAATACAGGTGGAGCCTGTTTACGTTTAAATTCATTCAAATCGACCATTCTCAAAACTTTATAGACTGTATCATAGTCGTTAATCTCTTCGTTAATTTCACTAATTTCATTTTGTTCTTCCAGATATAATTGCAGTATACGGTCGAGGATTTCATAGGGTGGTAGTGTATCCTGGTCTTTTTGGTTCGGTCTCAATTCAGCAGAAGGTGCTTTTGTAATAATTTTTTCAGGAATAATTTCCTCATATCGATTAATAAATTTTGCAAGTTTATAGACTTGCGTTTTATAAACATCACCGATTACTTCTATTGCACCACACATATCGCCATATAGAGTTGAATATCCGACGGCTAATTCAGATTTATTCCCTGTTGAACAAAGGAGATAGCCGAACTTGTTTGCAATCGCCATTAAATAAATACCTCTAATTCTTGCCTGTATGTTTTCTTCCGTAACGTCATGCGGTTTACCTTCGAACAGCACATTTAGCATTTCCAAAATTTTTTCGTATACAGGTTGAATTGAAATTATGTTGTGTGAGATGCCCAAATTTTCGATTAGTTTCAGAGAATCGTCAATACTGCTGCGACTCGAAAATTGCGAAGGCATCAGTACAACGTGAACATTTTCTTTCCCAAAAGATTGAACAGCAATATACGTTACAAGAGCAGAGTCGATGCCTCCGCTTAAACCGACCAGAGCTTTATTAAAACCTGTTTTTTTACCGTAATCGCGCAATCCCATAATCAAAGCATCGAGTATTTCTTTTTCAAAGGACGATTCAATATGAGTAACTTCTTCGTAATTAGCAGAAGTATCGTAAATAAAATAATCTTCCTCGTAGGTTTTACCTATCATACATAATCGACCGTTAGAGTCAAAACACATGCTAGCACCGTCGAAAATCAAATCTGTCTGCGCACCTACACAACATACATAAACTAACGGGATCCTGTCGTTCTTTGTCAACAGGTTCAGCATATCGTATTTTTGTTTTCTTTTACCATATGCATATGGACTTGCCGAGATGTTAATAAGTAAACTGGCACCTAAGTCCACCTGTCGTTGTACGGGGTCGATTTCATATCTTCTTTTTTTCCAGTAGTCAGCGTCGTTCCATATATCCTCGCACACAGAAATACCAAGTATCTCCTTTTTAAATGGATGTACCTGAATTTTCTTTGCTGGTTCGAAATATCGGACTTCGTCAAATACATCATAGTTGGGAATTAATGATTTACTCTGGACAAACTGTATTTTTCCATCGTAACAAAGTAAAGCAGAGTTATAAACTCCCGTACCGACTACCTCCTGATAATCTTCCGTTATTGAACCGAAAATTAATCCAGTGCTATTGGTTATTGAAGCAATATTATAAGCGTATTCCAGAACTGCACTACGAAATTCTTTTTTTTCCACCAGATCGAGCGGCGGATAACCGGGGAGGAATAACTCGGGAAAGACTACAAGGTCAGCTCCATCTTCTCTTGCTTTTTTATATCCTTTTACAATTTTTTCTTTGTTTCCTTGTAAATCACCAATAATCGGATTAGCTTGGAAAATAGCAATTTTCATAATGTTATCATTTTGTTGTACTAAAATTAGTAACTACTGGATAGAATTCAAACTTCTGGTTAGATCGAACGTCTTAATAATCGAAATTAACCCAAAGGAGGTTGTCATGCAGAAACAATTATATCGGTCCAGAAAACATCGCATCTTCGGAGGTGTAGCCGGCGGTCTGGCAGAATATTTTGAACTCGATCCGGTACTCATGAGGGTTATCTTTGTTATAGTGGCATTAATTAGCGGACTAGGTTTTCTTTTGTATATTATTCTCTGGATTGTTATTCCTGAAGAACCTATCGAGCTGACTTACAACATTAACAAAGAAGAAGCCGACGCCGAGGACATACAGGAGAGCTACCCACAATCCAGTGGCAAAGGCAGAACCGTTCTTGGAATATTACTCATCATTATCGGTTCACTGCTTCTTGCAGAACAGTATATTGCGGCATTCGATTTCGAGGACTTACTCCCAATTGCTCTGGTAGTAATCGGAATATTTTTAATTTGGAATTCTACGCGTAAATAGACGAGGTAAATTATGAAAAGCAGACAATTATTTTGGGGTTTCTTCTTCCTTACAATCGGCGCTCTTACTTTTGCATACAAATACGATTGGATTCAATCAAACTACGAGTTTATCTGGAATATCTGGCCATTAATTTTTGTTTTCTGGGGCAGTCTAATAATTTTCAAGGATTCTTTCATACGTCATATAATTAATCTTCTCTTCGGCATCTTTATGGCTGTCCTATTGTTCGGATTTATTATTTACATTTTCAACGGATGTGAAATTTATACTAACAGTACTGATGATTACACCGAATACAAACAAGATCAATTGCCAGAAGTCAAGTACGCCAGTTTGAATTTCGAGTCGGGCGCAGGTTATTTTGAAATTGATAACTTAACCGACAAATTTTACGAAACTGAAGTCCGGGGCGCGCTGGCAGATTACAACATTGATTCTTACACAGATGATTCGACTGCATATCTCGAAATCAAACTGGATGGAGAAAATGATATTGATATTGACGGAAACAAGTTCATAAACAATCTACGCCTGCATTTGAACGACAAACCAGTTTGGGATTTCAACCTCAATTTTGGAGCTGCAAAAGGGCGTTTCGATTTAAGGAATTTCAGAACACGAAACATAAGCATTAAGACAGGGGCTTCGGACGTTGTCGTCAGATTAGGCGATAAATATGATACTACATTAATGGATGTCGAAATGGGTGCTGCGAAGCTTACCCTTTACATTCCGGAAAATTCTGCTTGCAGTATGAAAAGTGATTTATTTCTTGTATCGCGCTATCTCGAAGGCATCGAAAAAATTAATCCCGGTTACTATAAATCCGCTAACTACGACACTGCAAAGAAAAAAATTGACATTTTTATTAAAGGAGGAATTTCTTCAATTAACCTGAAAAGGTATTGAAATTACTTATTTTCTTTAGGGTGCCAGAAATATTTCGACATAATAACGCAATTATCGTCATCGAGTTCGACGCCTTCGGAGCGGAGTAGATTTTCCATTAAATCCGGATCACCAAAGTGAATTTTACCGGTGAGTGCTCCAAACCTGTTTACAACTCTGTGGCAGGGTAATGAAGAATTTTTTGCACTGTTCAATGCCCAGCCTACAGTGCGTGCAGATGATTTAATACCACATGCTTCGGCAATTGCTCCGTAAGTTGTAACTCTGCCTTTAGGAATTTTTTCAACAATAGAATAGACTTTATCGAAAAAATCTTTTTGTCTTTTCACTTGAATTTTATTCGCCGATTATTTTAATAATGACCCTTTTACGTCTTTGCCCATCGAATTCGGCATAATAAACCTGCTGCCACGGACCAAAATCAAGACGTCCCTCGGTAACAGGAATAATAACCTCGTGGTGAACTAATAAACTTTTCAAATGAGCATCACCATTATCCTCGCCGGTACGATGATGCCTGTATTTTGGGTTATAAGGAGCCAGTTGATCGAGCCACTCGTCGATATCCTGAATCAGTCCGCTTTCAGCATCGTTGACGTAAACTCCAGCAGTTATATGCATTGCCGAAACAAGCACCATCCCTTCTCGAACGCCGCTTTTGATAAGTGCTTTTTCTATTTCTGGTGTTATGTTGATATAATCTCTTTTTTTACTTGTGTTAAACCAGAGGTATTCGGTGTAACTTTTCATCTTCCTGACCAATTTATTGCTAAATATTTTCAGTAGCTTTTGCCAGCCTTTCTGCCAGGCTTACAAGTATTTTTTGTGTAATATCGGGATATAGTTTTATTATATCGTCGATTTGACCTTCCACAGTTAACAGCTTTGAATCTTCAAGCGCAACTATCGATGCAGTACGTTCTTTCTTTAGTATAAGACTCATTTCGCCTACGACTGTCCCTTCTTTATCGAATTCAGCAATTTTCTTGTTCCCTTTAACTATACCAATTTTACCATCAACAAGGATAAAAAGTCCTCGAGGCTTTTCTCCCTCGGCGGCAATTGTTTCTCCTTTTAGATATTTTTTCAATTTCGACATTAATTCTGTGAATACATTAGTAAGTACTGCTTAATAAATTCATTAATTTCGCCGTCCATTACAGCTTGTGTATCCGAAGTTTCATAACCGGTACGATGGTCCTTAACCAGATTATATGGATGAAAAACGTAAGAACGAATTTGACTTCCCCATTCGATTTTCATTTTATTTTTTTCAATCTCGTTGATTTCTGCCTGTTGCTTTTCAAGCTCCAGTTGATATAATTTCGCCTTCAATAGTTTCATAGCATTCGTTTTATTTTGCAACTGCGATCGTTCCGTTTGACAAGCAGCAACAAGACCTGTGGGAATATGTGTAATTCTAACGGCAGTTTCAACTTTATTAACATTTTGCCCGCCTTTGCCACCGGAACGATAAGTATCTATGCGAAGGTCAGCGGGATTTATTTCGATATCTATTGAATCGTCAACTTCAGGGATAACAAAAACAGAGGCGAAAGATGTATGACGTCTTTTATTTGCATCGAACGGAGATATTCTAACAAGGCGATGAACGCCAGACTCTGCTTTCAGGTAACCGTAAGCATACGGTCCTTCAACTTCGATAGTAACGCTTTTAATTCCCGCGCCGTCACCTTCGAGGAAATCGATAATCGACATTTTATAACCGTTTTGCTCACCCCATCTCATATACATACGCATTAACATTTCTGCCCAATCTTGCGCTTCGGTTCCGCCAGCTCCGGAATGTATTGTGAGTATACAATTTTTATCGTCGTCTTTCCCGCTTAACATACTTTTCATTTCAAGTTCACTATAAAGCTTTTCTGTTTCAGCAAGCTCTTTATTTATTTCCGGGATAAACGAATCATCTTCTTCGGCTTTAACCAGTTCAGTAAATTCCATAATGTGGTCGATTTTTTCTTTTAGCTTGTTCCACATATCGACCCAATTTTGCAAAGATTTACTTTTTTGTAATAATGACTGAGCTCTTTTTTGATCGTTCCAGAAATCTGGGGCTTCGCTCAATTTTTGTATTTCGTCAATTTCCTTCTGTTTTTCTTCTAATTTAAAGATACCCCCTTAGATTGTCGGTCTTCTCTTTCAAATCCCTCACCAGTCGTAATTGTTCTTCAACCATTAGTTCTCCTGATATTTATACACAAATTTAATCAACTTATTTTTAGAATGAAATCCTTATCAGATTTTCGACAAGATATAATTCAGGTGATTATCAATATCTTCTTTTTTGTCAACCTTCAACCATTCGATTCTTTCATCTTTCCTGAACCAGGTCATCTGTCTTTTGGCATAGCGTCTTGTATTTCTTTTTATTAATCTGATGGCATCTTCAAATGATAATCTATTGTTCAAATAATTGATAATTTCTTTGTACCCAACCGTATTTAACGAATTGAGTTCTTCACTGTATCCCAGATTTAGAATTCTTTTGACTTCATTGACCAATCCTCGATTTATCATTTCATCCACACGTTTTTCTATGTTTTCATTTAAAATGCTTCGTTCCCATAGCAATCCAAACTGAAGGAATTCAAAATCAGTTTCCCTTTCGTATTCTTTTTGGAGTTCTACAATCGATTTTCCTGTTATATGGAAAACTTCGAGAGCTCTCATTACTCTTTTCCAGTTCTGAGGCAGCATGTTCCGGGCACTCAGAGGATCTATCATTTCAAGCATTTTGTGTAAATATTCATTTCCGAATTTAGTCCTTATCTCCTTAAGATATGTCCTGTATTCCTCATCTGTATCAGCTGTATCAAAAATTCCGTCAACAATAGCCTTAATGTAGAGCCCTGAACCACCTACAACAATGGGAATTTTATTCTTATGAATTAAATTTGTTATTATATGTAAACTTTCTTTTTCGTACTTGCTAACATTATAAGTAGCATCGGGTTCAAGGTAATTGATAAAATGATGTCTGATTGATTTCAATTCTTCCTCAGACGGCTTTGCAGTGCCAATGTTGAGATACTTGTAAATTTGTCTGCTATCGGCAGAAATTATTTCTGTATTTAGAATTTCTGCAAGTTTCAAACTCAATTTAGTTTTACCAGAGCATGTTGGTCCAACAATTAAAATTACTTTTCTCGCCATCCTTCTTTTCCAATTAAAGGAACAAAAGCAAAGTAAGGAATCTCCTGAACTTCGAACTTGTCTTCTGAAATTTTGTTCAACACATTAAGCACTTGCGAAGTTCTGTCGCCTACAGGTATAACAAGTTTTCCGCCTATTTTTAATTGTTTTTTCAGTTGAGTAGGAATAGAGGGGCTGCCTGCTGTAACTATAATACGGTCATAAGGTGAATACTCTTCCCAACCTAAGGTACCGTCGCTACACCTTGCAGCAATCTTCAAGTTTAGTTCGTCGAATATTTTGAGAGCTCTATTATAAAGGTTGTGATTTCTTTCGATAGTAAATACTCTTGCACCCAAATAATTTAATATAGCCGCCTGGTAACCCGATCCAGTGCCAATTTCAAGAATTTTCTGTGAAGGGTGAACATCAAGTGTTTGGGTCATAATGGCAACCGTATAAGGTTGAGAAATTGTCTGACCATAACCAATAGGCAAAGCTACATCATTATAAGCATGAGGTGCTACAATTTCGGGTACAAACCGATGACGTTCTACCTTAAAGATTGCTTCGAGTACCTTTTCGTTTTTAATGCCCTTCTTCTTTAAATTTTCTACTAATTCTTTTCTTTCTTCTTCGTACATTACCATTAAAAATTTTTTATACTACAAAAATAAAAATAAAAAAAGATACTTATGGAATTCGCTATTTCTTGGGAAATTGTTCTGGGAGCAATTATCATAATGTTAATGCGCATTTGCGACGTCACACTCGGTACCTTAAGAACTATGCTCGTTGTTCAAGCTAAAAAATATCACGCCGCAATAACTGGTTTTTTCGAAGTACTAATCTGGATTTCTGCGATGAGATATATTGTGGCTCATATGGATAATACAGTTAACTTAATCGGATATGCAGCTGGTTTTGCTATTGGTAATATAATGGGAATAACCCTCGAAGAAAAGATTGCGGTTGGTTATGTTCAGATTAACATCATATCTCTGTACTACACTGATAAAATTGCTGATGCATTAAGGAAAGCGAAATTTGGAGTTACTATTTTACCTGCCGAAGGTAGTTCAGGCGGTGTTTCAATATTAACAGCAATTATAAAAAGAAAGCACCTTAAACAAATAATGAAAATTGTGGAATCTATTGATAAACACGCATTCATAACAATTCAACATTCTCGCCCTTTTAGAGGATATACTCATGGACCTAGAGTTTAATAAGCTATTGCGTGATATCAAATAGAGTATTATATTTAGGCACAAAATTTCAATAAGTTAGTTCTTATAAAATCTGAAAAAACATAAATTAAGAGTTGTAGCAAATAAAGCTTATCCTCTTAATATAATTTTGCGGGAATAGCTCAGTTGGTAGAGCGCAACCTTGCCAAGGTTGATGTCGCGGGTTCGAGTCCCGTTTCCCGCTCTAGTAAATCCCGATTATATCGGGATTTCTTTTTTATATTAAATATGTGATTCAATTTTTTAATTTGTAGTATTTTATTACTGGTTACTGGTGGTCTAAGCTATAATTTTGCAACCCGCCTTAGGCGGGCGAATCCGACCGCCGATATGTTTGTTCTTCTAATTTTTTTAATCAGGCGGCGTAGCCAAGTGGTCTAAGGCGAAGGTCTGCAAAACCTTTATTCGTCGGTTCGAATCCGACCGCCGCCTCTGCATTTTCAAGCACAGCATTTTATGTTTTACGTTTATGTCTTAAGAAGTCTAAAAGACAATAAAAGGTATATTGGTATCACTAATGACATTGCTCGTCGCTTCTCGGAACACCAACGTGGACTGGTAAAATCTACTCGCTATCGTCGCCCCTTTGAGTTGACTTACTATGAATCTTTCCCCCAAAAATCTGATGCTATGGAAAGAGAAAAATTCTTCAAAACTGGTAAAGGCAGAGAATTCTTAAATTCTATCTCTAAATAAGGCGAAGGTCTGCAACCCGCCTTAGGCGGGCGAATCCGACCGCCGCCTCTGCATTTTCAAGCACAGCATTTTATGTTTTACGTTT
>DYLP01000027.1:0-151 GCA_020722005.1 Melioribacter roseus | reverse complement strand
TTCCCCCAAAAATCTGATGCTATGGAAAGAGAAAAATTCTTCAAAACTGGTAAAGAAAAGAACATAATATTATTCCCCTCTTAATTTTACATATAAATTTAGGTAATTAGTTAAAATCCGGACTAAAGCAAAAAATCATTAAATTAAGAAA
>DYLP01000075.1 GCA_020722005.1 Melioribacter roseus | reverse complement strand
AAAGTTTGATATTTCCTTTATCACATCCCACCTCCCTTAATAATTTTATAATTTTTGTAATCTTTCAATTATGTAATTAAAAAATCCGTGTAGTCCGTATCTCGCAAACCACCTCCATAAACTTTATTGTTGATTGACCAATAAAATAAACTTTCATAATTATCCCGCTCCCTCTCAGTAGATAAATTTTGTATATAAGTGCTTTTTTTATTTCTTAAAATTGCCACGCTTATTTGCCCTCGTATGTAAGTTCATCTTAAATATTTATCTAATGAACAGTTACATGGTACTTTCAAATTAAATATTTTTTTAATATTTGTCTATCAATTTAATTGAAAAATTTTTCTGTATCTCATTTCTGATATTCATACATTTATTCATCAAAATGATCCGTTTATTTTATGCCTGGTAGGTCTGAAAATACAAACTATGTCAATTATCTTATCGAACTATCACAAGCCGGCAGAAAAAATGCCTTCTTCGACCTGTGCGAAATAAATCTTAAAAACGTATTTACTACAGTCTACCGTTTATTAGCCGACTATAACCAGGCACGTTCAATTACAATTGAAACTTTTATTAGCGCATGGGAAGAAATAAAATCGTACGACTACAAAATCCCTTTCGCTCTCTGGATTAAACAAATTGCAATTAATGCCGCCATCCCTAAAATCAATAAAGCAAGTATAATTAAACTACCAGATGTATTGCCCGACGATAGCAAAAAGAAACTTGAAACATTGATTATGAACCTCGATTATTTCAGGCGGACTATATTTGTGCTTCATGATCTCGAAGGCTATAACTACGATCAAATTGCACAATTCCTCTGGTACGACAAGACGGACGAAATTGTAATGACTCTGATGGAAACCCGTGAATATTTAATCGAAGCGGTGTTCAAAAAATGAACTGCAACAATATCTATATTTATCTACACAAATATATCGACAATTCACTCGACGAGAAATCGCTTATTGAGCTGAAAAATCATGTGGCAACCTGCGAAACGTGCCCAAAAAAGTACGATAAATTCACACGCTTCTTCGATCTTCTCAAATCGTTGCCCTATTCGATTGAACCGCCACCCGACCTAATTGAATTACTTTCCAAAGAATTACTGAAAAAATCACTCAGTCAAATCAATAACGAACGAAAAACGAAAATTATTGACGACATTAAAAAACTCCGCGAACAGTCCCGGCAAGAAAAATTAATGAAAGAAAGACGCGGATTGACAAAAAAGAGTCGTATGAGCCGCTTGTTGAAAATGTCATACACTCATCTTTCTGCGGGAAAAGTAATATTGATTATAGCATCCGGCATTTTGCTCTTCGCAGCGCTGGCTTATTATTTTTATTTGAACAGTCTTGCAAATTCACCCTGGACAGTCGAAAGCATCAATGGCACTTTTGAATTGAATGGACTTAAACATACTGACGCTTTCTGGTACGAAGGTGAAAGATTAATTTGCCTCGACTCCTCTCTTCTACAAATTATTGTTCCGGGCGAAGGGAGATTTGAACTCGAAGGAAAATCTTCTGTCCTATTAGAGCGAGCTCAAAAAAAGAACAATAAAATTTTTCTCGAATACGGCGCACTTATTACAGACAACAAACTTGGTCATCTTGCCTTGACAATTAAATTTGGCAATAACGAGTTGCACGGTAATTTTGCTTCGTATAAATTTTACCTGAATAAAGGAAAGGGGAAATTAAGCGTTTTTGAAGGAGCGGTCGATATTAACGATAAAATCACCATCAACAATAATTACATGGTTAAGTTCTATAATTTTTCGCCCGGCACTCCATTAAGAACAGACGCAGATAAATTATTCGAATATTTTGTTGAACAGTTCGATTCCGGTTATCTGGATTCACAAACAATATCGGGAATAATAAAAAGCGCACGACCCGAAGACTCGTTTTCTCTTCTTTCGATACTTGAAAGGTCGCCTTTAAAATACAGGGGAGAATTATTTCAGACAGTCGCGAACTTCTTCCCTCCGCCACCGGATGTTACTTATGATGGAATTATTCACCTGAACAAAAAGATGCTGTCAGGATGGAAATACGAAATTGAAAAATCAATTGAACTTCAGTAAGTAAATAGAGGCACACTTACCGACCTATAAATTTTCCAGTCCCCCTGACTATCTTTAAGCAAAACCTTCATGCTTCTTTCTGAATATACTGGATTGCCTTTTGATTCCAGCGGATCGGGCATTACAAAACTACTGAGTATTATTACATAGCCCATTCCATCTTTTATTAACATTTCCTCTATCGAATATTGCCATCTGCCTTCTGGGTACTCAGTTTTATACTGATTAAGTTCTCTTTTATAATTTTCAAGCCCTACAATTTCATCAGACTCGGATAGAATCGCCTTGTAATCCTGTGAGATACAGGTTAGAGCGCTATCTATATTCCCTTTATTAAAATCACTGTAAAACGATTCTATCAGTTTATTAATTTTATTTTTTTCTGTAGTTTGAATTATGCTTTTATCTGTTTCAGGTACATCTTTTGTACATGCAGCCATAAATAGAAGTAAAAGTAAAACTAAAATATTTTTCAACATAATAACACCACTCTTTTATGAATCATTATATAATAGACGGAAATAATCTAATCGGGAAAATAATGAAAAATATGAAGATCGTAAACAAAGGGGCTTATAGAGATGAATTAGTGCGTATTTTAAATACTCATTTTGCAGGGAAGAAGTGCAGTGTTTCGCTTCACTTTGACGGATACGAAAATATCCCTCTTCTATTTACAAAAGGAAAAATTATTTATTCAAACAATCGAACCTCTGATGAGAAAATCCGCGAAGAGATCGATAATTCGACATCGAAGCGTAAAATTATTTTAGTTACTTCAGACAGGCAATTGGCAGAATATGCCCGAGTTAACAGTTGCAAAGTAATTTCGTCGGAGGAATTTGGCAATGATATTAGTAATAAACGACAGAGTGACGAAGAAGTTCAAAGAATAAAAGAGATGGAAAACGAAACTGAAGAATTTAAGAAATTATTCGGCTTGAAATAAAAATGCCCGTATGGCACGGGCATTGAATTGGAGTGCAGGGATAAAAGTGATTAACCGACATTGAGGAGTTTGGGTTGAGAGACTTTGGATAGAGTATCTATTTTGAAACGAGTTACTAATGATTGCAGATTTTCAGTAAGATACCTGAGATTTTCACTTGCCTTTGCAATTTGTTGAATTCCCACTGCCGATTGTCCTGTAACGTTATTAATGAATTCGATATTCTTACCGATTTGTTCAACTGCCGTTGATTGCTGTTGACTTGCAGCAGCAACTTGAGATGCAATGCCTACAACTTCTTCTGCGCCTTTGATAATCTCTTTGAGCGATTTGCGTGCTTTGTCGGCAGAAGTTTTGCCTTTATCGACTTCTCGGGTACCCAGATTCATCGATTCAACTGCGCCGTTTGTATCCTTCTGAATTTCTTTAATCATCGCAGCTATTTCTTTAGTAGCTTTAGTCGTTCTTTCGGCAAGCTTGCGGACTTCGTCTGCAACCACAGCAAAGCCACGTCCCTGTTCGCCAGCCCGTGCAGCTTCGATTGCAGCATTTAAAGCCAGTAGATTCGTCTGGTCGGCAATTTCGTCAATTACCTGAATTATTTCACCAATCTTATCGCTGTTCAAACCGAGTTTCTGAACTGTCTCGGCAGATTTTTGAACAACCTCTGCGATTCTGTTGATACCGGCAATCGTCTCTTCAACTACGAGACCACCGTTTCGAGCTGTTTCGCCCGATTCTTTTGCAGCTCTGGCAGCGAATTCTGCATTTTTAGTCGTTTCAAGGATAGTTTGAGTCATCTCAGCAACTGCTGCAGCAACTTCTGAAGATTGTGCTGACTGCTCCTGAGCACCTGCAGCCATCTCTTCGGTGCTAGCAGAAATCTGATTAGCTGCACTAGCTGCCGCATGAGCAGAGGTAATAACTTCATCGAGAATATTAGTGAAAGATTCGCCTAATCGATTAACACTGTTCTTAATAATTTTGAAATCTCCATTATACTCGCTATTAATCCTTACAGTAAGATCACCTTCGGCAATTTTTTCAAGAGCTTCAGCGCCTTCTTGAATTGGAATAATAATGGCGTCGAGTGTTTTATTGAAACCTTCAATAATTTCTTTGTAAACACCGTCGAGACCCGCCGTATTACCGCGCACATTCAAATTCCCATCTAGCGAGGAACTAATCAGTTTAATTGTTTCTTCTCTCAATCGCCTCAAAGTAGTAACAATTTTATTTAATCCTGGAGTCAACTGGTCTTTAGTGTCGAGCAATTCTGCTTCATTACTCAAATCCCCAAGCGAAACTTTATTCATAATTTCGTTAAATTTGCGTAAAGTTTTAGAGAATTCATTAATTGATTCGGCAAGCACTCCCACTTCGTCTTTCGACTTAATATCGAGGGTTACGTTAAGATGACCTTTTTTAAGTTCTGTCATAATCTCAGTAGCCTTGGCAATCGGTTTGCCGATAGAGTTAACGAGGAGATAACCGCCAGCTAATGCTATTAAAGCAGAAATTATTAAGCCAAAAATCGAAAATAAAGATGTTGTATTATAAGAATTAAGTGCATCTTGCCTATCAGTGATTGCGGATGTTTCAATTTGTTCGGTAAGCTTGTCGATTATATCTCGTGCGGCTTCAAAAGAGCGATTCCCTTCTCTAAAGGACAATTCGATTGCTTCGAGTCGACCTTCCGGTGTATCACTTTCACGTGCCTTAACAATTTTAGCCGAAAAGTCAATCCACTCTTCACGCGCTTTTTCGTATTGTTTGTACAGAGTTTTATCCACTCCGTCAACATCAATTGTTTTAAACTGATTCCAGCGGTCAATAGCCTGCTGAATATTTTCATTATTATCTTTTTTTAATTTTTCAAATTGCTCGCTCCCAACAGAGGAATAAATCATTGTCCTCTGAGCAACCAACGCCTGCTGCATATCCCTGTCAATTTGAAGCAAGAGGTCAGTTCCTGTGAGTAATTCTTCCGCAAACAACTCAACGTGAGAGTTGATTTTTTTCATATTCAACAGGGCAGTTCCGTTGACAATAAGAAATAGTACTATAATTGAAGAAAATGTGACCAAAATTTTCTTTTTGATTGATAGATTTAAAAACCATTGTTTCATTACTACCTCCGTTATTTCAGTTTTCCAATATCGATACCGAATGTTGCCGTTCCTATTGTTATATTACCTTTTTTAACAGGAACCGAAACTTGAATCACATAGGTTTGAACACTCTCATCGAAAGTTTGTTTGCCATAGAATATTTTGCCCTGCCCATTGTTAAAACATTTAGTGAACTTATCTTCGTCACCCTGCCAGTAATCACTTGTTTTATTGCTCATGGCGACGTTAGCACCCTTATTATCCGTGACGAAAATTTCAACCAAATACGGCTTATGTTTGATCAGATTTTTAAGATAGCGAGAACATTCATTATTAAGAAGTTCTATCATAAAATCATTCAGTCCGGAAATGTTTTGCCATTCCTTGTCAATCTCTTTGATTTTTGAAAGCGAAAGGTTCTTTGTGTTCTGAGCTTCCACAGCTGCTACAACTACGGAATTCGAAACAATTTTCACCAATTCTGAATTAGTCACTTTCACTATATCAGAAGGTACACTCTGAGCACGCATATTAACGTAAAGAACAAATACGAATAACCCGAAAAAAATAGTTGCCGTTAATTTTTTCATAACTTTCTCCTCTTAAAACCTTGTTTGTAGTTCAATAAATAATTTATTTGAGTTATCTTTATCATCTTTGTAATTGTAGATTTCATAATTTATTCTGAGTTGAGCAAAATTGATTTTTGCAAATTCGAAGGAAATGCCGCCTGTAATTTTTTCGGTCTCGTCAGAGTTAACTGAATTGTTCGGTTCGCAGTACTCGTACCTTATTGCAGGCATTATATAAGAGATAATCGAATTGTCGAGTTTAATCGAATAGACTCCATACACAAAGAATGCATTCGAATTTATTGAATAAGAACTCAAGTCGGTATTACGCTGACCGTATTCACCGTTTAGAGTAAAATTATTATATTCAAATGCAGCGCCTAAGTCGAATATATTTAC
>DYLP01000074.1 GCA_020722005.1 Melioribacter roseus | reverse complement strand
AAGTAAAATTATTCACTTTTTGGCATCAAGTTTCTTTTCGAGTTCGAGTAATTCTTTTATCCTCATATCGAGCAGTTGATTCTGCCTTTTCAATTCCTCGATTTTTTTTTCGATATCCCTTTCGTATTGAACTTTGTTCCAATAGCCCCTTTCCTCGAAGTAGCCTTTGAACAGCCAATTATGTTTAAGCGCTTCCATATTTTCAAAGAGACTCGAAGTAGCCATGCGGGCTTCCTCCGAAGTGCGTGTCAGGTTCGAAATAACCTGTTTGAGAGAATCCGCCATTGTTTGGTCACTCACCAGTACGCCAAGCACTCCTTCGCCTCTGTCGACTTTATCAATCACTCTTTTAGCATCGTAGATTGCCGAGTCGACATTCGAAATAATCGACTTAATACTGCCAGTCATTTCGATAATAATATCGGAAACGTCAGTCAATCGTTTCGTTACCTGAGTCAAACTTCTGTCGGCATTTTGAGTAATGCTGACAGCCGATTCGTAAAGTCGGTCGTCATTTACAATTTTACCGATAGTGCCTTCGCCCCTATTGACTTTGGCAATAATTTCGGCAAGGTCTCTTGTCAGGTCTTTCAAATAAGAAATTGTCGATTCGGTCTGTTCCATAATAACGGAAAGATTGAGAGGGTTTTTCGATTTAATAATGCCGCCGTTTTTAATAATAGGTTGGTCCGCCGAGCCGGGAGTAATTGTAACGATTTTTTTCCCAACCAGTCCTTCGGTTTCAATTGAAGATTTGCTGTCGAGACGTATAAAATGAACGAGGTCGTAGTCAATTCTCATAACGACTTCAACGTTGCCATCTTTTCCACCAACTAAAGAGATATTGCTCACACTACCGACGTCGTATCCGCTCAGGCGCACCGGTGCTCCTGGCTTCAATCCTTCTATCTGGTCGAAGTATGTTTTAATTTCAATTGTGCTTGTAAATAAATTTTCTCTATTACCGATAAGAAATATTGAGATAATCAACAGTATTGTACCGATAAAAATAAACAAGCCAAGGCGGGCGCCTTCGAGTTGTTTTAACATTACTACCTCGCTAAGCTTTAATTAATTCGTGACTGAAAAAATTTTTGAGAAACGGAACGTTCGATTTAGTAAGTTCTTCAATCGTTCCCTCGTAAGCAATCTTAGCGTCTTTCAAAAAGATTGCTCTGTCGGCAATTATCTCTGCACAAATCAAATCGTGAGTGACAATAACCGAAGTCATATTAAATTTTTTTTGAAGATTTAGAATCAACTCGCTTATCTCTTTCGTTGTAATCGGGTCGAGACCCGTAGTTGGTTCATCGTAGAGCATTAACTTAGGATCGGTAATAATCGAACGTGCAAGTCCGACTCTTTTTTTCATGCCGCCTGATAATTCCGATGGCATTTTATCGATTGCATATTCGAGCGAAACAAGCTCCAGCGTATATTCCACTTTATCGTTAATTTCCTTATCAGTAAGATTTGGAAAATTTCGTTTAAGAGGAAATGCAAGATTTTCTCTAACCGTCATTGAATCATAGAGAGCAGCACTTTGAAATAAGAAACCGATATTTTTTCTCACTTCATTTAATTCCTTCAAATTAAGAGCGACTATATTTTTTCCATCGACCAATATATTGCCGTTATCGGGAGATAATAAACCGATTATGCATTTCAGCAATACGCTTTTGCCCTGTCCACTTCTTCCGAAGACGACCAGGTTTTCGCCTTCCGAAACATAAAGCGAAATGTTGTCGAGTACAACCAGTTGCCCGAAGCTTTTACTGAGATTTTCTATTTCAATCATCCGAGTGTAGGCCATAACCACAATGTTATTTTTACTAAAATCATATCGAATATCAAGATCAAAAGCGAAGCGAGAACCACTGCTGTAGTCGAAGCGCGTCCGACGCCTTCCGTTCCTCCTTCGGTTGTATATCCTTTATATGCACCAACAATTCCCACTATATACCCGAATACAAATGTTTTTGCTACGCCGGGAACAAAATCTCCAAATTCGATCGACAGTATTACCGAATCGATGTAATAACGGAAGTTAATGCTTTCCGTAATGAGAATTGCCAGGTATCCGCCGAATATTGCAATTACAATCATGTAAATAGTAAGAATGGGAAGTATCATTGTAGTTGCAATTACACGGGTAACTACAAGATATTTAAAAGGATTTACGCCTGTAACTTCCATTGCGTCGATCTGTTCGGTAACTCTCATCGAGCCGAGTTCAGCACCGATACCGGAACTTACTCGTCCTGCAAAAATAAGCGCAGCCATGACAGGTCCCAATTCCCTGACAACCGATAGAGCGACCATACCGGGTAGAAAATCAGAGGCGCCGAATTTTGTCAGTACAGGCTGACTCTGCATTGCCAGTACCAATCCAATAATAAATCCGGTCACACTTACTATTCCGAAAGTCTTTACCCCGAGTTCGTCCATATGCTTTTTTACTTCGGGTATTTCATACGGAGGTAAAAATGCCTGTTTGAAAAACTCAATGTTAAAAATCGTAAGCCCTGTAATAGTAGTAAAAAAATTATAAACGTTGTCTTGAAAATTTAATTTCCGGCCATATCGATGTTTGGGTAGTTTCATTAATTAATCATTTAAATTGCAATTCCAAGATAGTAAAACTATTTTATAGTTAAAAAGGGATTAGGGGTTAGGGATTAGGGGTTAGGGATTAGGGATTAGTGCGGGGGTTTAGGAGTTCTTGGTGCTGGAGTTTGGGTGTTCTTGGTGCGGGGGTTTGTGTGTTCGTTGTTGATTGGTTGAGGGGTTTATAGTCGATTTTGATTGATTATGGTTACGTTGACTGTTTAGTTAAGATTTTTTTTACGAATATGAAAGTCTTTGCAAGCGAGCGAAGTATTGAAAGTTATATTGAAACCGCTAAGAACGCCAAGAGCGCCAAGGTCTACTTTAACAGATTAAAGTTATTTTGGGTTATCAATAATTTTTTTAAAAAGGTTTTTCGATGGATTGGAGTTACACCGTACTTCTTAATTGCTTCGAAATGTTCCTTTGTAGGATAGCCTTTATTTTTATACCAGCCATATTCTGGATAGTAAAAAGCATAATTCTTCATTATCTCGTCACGCGTTACTTTTGCCACAATCGATGCAGCTGCAATTGCAAATGACTTTCCGTCGCCTCCAACTATAGCATGACATTTAACTTCGGTTTCAAATTTTCTATTACCGTCAACCAGGATTATATCGGGTTTTATGTTTAACTTTTCAGTAGCCGTTTTCATTGCTTTCAGCGAGGCATTAAGAATATTAATCCTATCGATCTCTTCATGATGAACAATTCCTACTCCATAGGACAAAGCATTTTTAACAATCCAATTGAAAAGGAGCGACCTCTTTTTTTCGCTTAATTTTTTCGAATCGTTGACCGCATCGTTCCATACATTTTCGTCAAATACAACAGCCGCGGCTACAACCGGACCGGCTAAAGGACCGCGTCCAGCTTCGTCGACTCCACAAACAAGCTCGTGACCATTTTCCAAATACGAATTATCAAATTCTTTCAAATTCATATTAAAACTCATTAATTATTCCAAAATGAATTTTGCCTTCACCGAACGAATCGCCCTTGCCAAGAGCAAAACTAACACTCATAATACCGAACGCTGTTTCGAAATTGATTCCCAGACCGTATCCAATTTTGTAATCAGAAAGCTCGTCGTATTTAAAATAGCCAGCGTCGAAAAAGAGGAAAGCATGAGTTTTATTCGTCAGGAGATATCTGTACTCTACATTCGACCAGAGTATTCTTTGCCCGGCAAATTGATTTTCGATATAACCGCGTAAAGTATTCGAACCACCGAGCAAATACATATCGCTTATTTCAATATTGTCTCCTCTTATTTCACGAGCATGGAAAGCAAGAGCCAGCACCTGCAACCGGAATACCTCGATGAAATAACCGAAATCGACTTCGAATTGCTGCAGATTAAAACTTCTGTTTTCAGGCAAATATTCAGCGGGACCGTTAATTTTTTTTGAATTGAGTTTATACATATTGCCGAAGAAGATTCCGCTCGTGGGAGAATAGATATTGTTTCTGGTATCGATACTCAAATTGATGCCGGCAATCAAAGAAGTTGAATTATATACCGTAAATCTTTTCACATTTCTTTCAGTTGGAATTGTGGAACGGTGTGTAATCGATACAGATCCGATAACGTTTTCCGAGGCGATAAATATCAATTCTCCTGAAAGATTTCTTTGCACATAAGTCGTATCCTGAATTCTTTGAAACAATCCCGTTTTAAGATTCAAAGGGAAGCCGAACAACCACGGTTCGAGATATTTTATTTCGAGTTCCTGCGAATTACGGCTTTCATTTTGCCAGCGAAAGGAAAGGTTCCTTCCCGTACCGAAAATATTTCCGAGTCCGATATTGACTAATCCCGTCAAATAACCTTTTCCCGATTCACTTCCCGGCACGTATCCAATTATACCGTCGAATTGATTTGTCTGCTTTTCTTTTACTTTTATTTTCAGGATGCCTTCGTTTTTATTATCGATAAAAAATTCCGGCTCTTCTACTTCATCAAAATATCCCGATTTCATCAATCTCGACGGAATTTTATTAATTTTATTGCGAGAATAAATTTCTCCGGTTGATATGCCCGCATTCCGAATGACAACGATGTCCTTTGTTTTCTGATTACCTTCGATTTCAACTCTGTCAATTTTTGCTTTCAGACCCTTTTCGATTTTTAAATAAATATCCGCAAAGTGTTTATTCTGGTTTTCGAAGAAATAAATGGAAGCAACCTTAATCTTAGTAAATGGATAGCCCTGTTTTTCATAGTAATTCAGCAGAAGATCGATATTTCCCTCGAATAGCGACACCGAAAATATTTTGCCTTGAAGTTCGTTACTAATTTCGGTTACAAAAGCCGAATCCTCATTCAGAGTATCCACAATAATTTTATTAATAAGTGTTGGATTTCCTTCGTCGATTTCAATTTCCGTTTTATCACCTTCGAATTCTTTGATTTTTACATCCGTATGATAATAGCCGTTATAAGAGTAAAATTTCTTGATTGAAGAGATAATCGAATCGGTTTCGGCTTTTTTAATTTGCAGTTCGAGATTTTGGAGCAATGTTTTTGTATCGAATATATTATTTCCTATAAAAACGATATTACTTGAGGATTGCGAAAAAGCATTAATACATGAGAAAAGCAGGAGATAAAAAATAAATTTAGTATCTCGGTGTATCATCGATAATTTTCATTTTCTTTCCGATCGGTTCCACTTTAACTTGCTCAATTAAATTTGAATATTCTTCGACTGAAACAGTGCTGGTTTCAAGTTTGGAAGCATTTGCCGATGCAGTTGCCGTAGCAATGCGTATAAATTCGTCGAAGACCATCGACTTTTCCAAACCGTATGCAATACCTGCCACGAAAGAATCGCCGCTTCCCGTTGCATCATAAATATTTATCTTTGGAGGAAAAATTTTATAATGAAAATCGAACTTTGCTGCGTAAAACGGTCTTTCGCCATCCGTAATAAAAATAAGTTTAATTCCTTTCGAATAGAGTTCTTTCATATAGTCGCGGACATCACTTTCACTTTGTAGCGGTATGCCAAGCGATTTTTTGATTTCATCATTATTATTATGAATTACAGTTGGTGCGGCGTTAAGACAATCTCCGAGATGAGGACCGTATGTATCGAGTATCGAAATTTTATCGTATTTATGAGCGAGTTCTATACCGTAAGGGAAAATTGTATTTGCCTTTTCCGACGGAGAGCTGCCGGAAAAAACTACAATCGAACAATTCTGGATCATTTTATCTAGCTTCAATTTGAATTCTTCGACTTCATTATCTGTAACTTCGTTGTTCAATCCAAAGAATGTGGTAACCCGTTTATGCTTTTCTTCGATTATAAGTTCAGCCGCTCTTGTTTCTGATTTTATTGATTGGATTGTGAAGTTTATTTTTTCGTTTGTTAATATTGAACGCAATATCTTCCCGTTATTACCTCCCAGGAAAGTAAGTGCCATGTTTTGAATTCCGAAATAATTCAATTGACGGCTAACGTTTATTCCTTTACCACCAGCGGCATAAATTTCTTTTTTACAACGATACGATTTGCCTAATTCTACTTCGTCGAAGGATTTTCTTCTTTCGAGCAGTGGGTTTAATGTTACTGTAAGTATCATATTCGGTTTATTTTTTTTGATATGCTAAAATATCGATAATTCATCAAAGATTCTTATTGCTAAATGTTTAGAAGTTCGTTGTGCGGGAGTTTAGTAGTTCTTGGTGCGGGGTTGGGGAGTTCGTTGTTGATTGGTTGATGGGGTTATAGTCGATTTTGATTGATTATAATTATGTTGACTTTTATTAAGATTTTATTTTACGAATATGAAAGTCTTTGCGAACAAACGAAGTGAGTAAAGTATTGAAAGTTATATTGAAACCGCCAAGAACGCCAAGAGCGC
>DYLP01000073.1 GCA_020722005.1 Melioribacter roseus | reverse complement strand
TCTATGTTTGTCAAAACAAACTTTTCTCTAATGACAAATCTGGGTTAATAATTATTGCGAATGGATTTTCCCTGACGAACTACGCGATTAGCCGTATTTTATAATACTGGAGGGGATAAGAGCTGTAGGTGTATCTGAAGAAAAATTAATTGACGAAATCCGTTTACAAAGTCCAGATATGATTATAGTAGAAACCGATATGATTAAACAGGAAAGCGTTCAATTGTTTCGAGAAATCAAAAGAAAATTTCTGCAACTGAAAATCTCGCAACTGAAATATCTCTTGGAATAAAAAATATTACAGACCAATATCAGGATGTTCTGGATATCGGAGTCGACAGAGAAATGTGATATGTTTATGGCCAATCTTCTCCGCGTACGGTTTATTTTAATCTGGGATTCAAGTAGTAATTACAAAAAGTGGTCTTTGGGAATCCGAACTGCTCATAAGCATATGTGTATATTTATTAGATGATGAATTCCTGCTAAATAAAAAATTATCTGTTTCAAATTTAAGTTCCCATTCTGACAATCTCATCGTATTCTTCTTTTGTAACGGGCATTACGGATAACCGGTTGCCTCTCTGCACCAATTTCATGTTTTTTAGTTTGGGATTTTGTTTAATTTCGTCGAGAGTTACAGACTTGGTGAATTTTTTTATCAATTTAATGTCGACCATGTACCAGGTGGGATTGTCTTTTTTGCTTTTGGGGTCGTAATGTTTGTCGTTCGGATCGAATGCCGTGAAATCCGGATATCCCTCTTTGACCACTTCGCAAATACCGACAGCTGCAGGTAGATTTGTATTGCTGTGATAAAAAATTACCCTGTCGCCTTTTTTCATTTCGTCCCGCATAAAATTGCGCGCCTGATAATTTCTAACGCCATCCCAGTATGTAGTCTGGTTTTTGCTTTTTGATAGATCATCTATCGAAAAGACATCCGGTTCGGATTTAACGAGCCAATATTTCATAGTCACTCCTGTTAATTGTTTTCAAGATATGCTTTCAAAAATTTCCCGGTATACGATCTGTCGCAATTCATTATTTTTTCAGGTGTTCCCGTTGCAACAATTTCGCCTCCGCTGTCGCCGGCTTCGGGACCGAGGTCTATTATATAATCGGCGCATTTTATAACATCGAGATTGTGTTCGATAATTACAACAGAATTTTTATTTTCAATAAGCATTTGAAAACTTTTCAGCAATTTATTAATATCATCAAAATGTAAACCTGTCGTAGGTTCGTCGAATATGAAAAGAGTATGTTGATTTTTTCGATGTTGTATTAGATGAGAAGCAAGTTTAACTCTCTGTGCCTCGCCTCCTGATAGTGTAGTAGAAGGTTGTCCTAATTTAATATAGCCCAAACCAACGTCGGAAAGAGTCTGCAAAATATCCCTTAATTTATCGTTGTTAGTAAAAAATTCAAGTGCTTCGTCGACTGTCATATTTAGTACATCGACAATGTTTTTGCCTTTGTAAGTAATTTCTCGAACTTCCTTTTTGAAACGTGTTCCTTTGCAATCATCGCATTCAAGGTATAAATCGGCCAGAAATTGCATTTCAATTTTTACAAATCCGTCGCCTTCGCATGTGTCGCATCTGCCGCCGGGTACATTGAACGAAAAGTAGCCAGGTTTATAACCGCGCGCTCTTGCTTGCGGAGTTGATGCAAATATTTCACGAATCAGTTCGTACCCTTTCACGTAGCTGATCGGATTTGACCGTGGTGATTTTCCGATAGGGGACTGGTCGACAATTTCTATGCTATCAATATATCGTGCTCCTTCAATTGAATCAAATTTACCTACTTTGGTCGGATTGCCCCCCTTTAATTTTTCAAGTCCACCGTAGAGGATGTCGTGTACAAGCGTACTTTTTCCTGAACCGCTCACTCCCGTAACCACAACAAATTTTCTCAAAGGAAATTCGACTGTTATATTTTTAAGATTGTTTTCTCGTGCACCAATTATTTTTATCGTCTCTGTTTTGTAAGTGTTTCTCCTCTCAGGTATTGGAATTTTAAGTTTGCCCGACAAATATTTGCCGGTGAGCGAATTGGGATTTTTGATTATTTCACTGTATAAGCCGTAGGCAATAATTTGTCCACCGTTTAATCCTGCTTTCGGTCCCATGTCGCAAATCAGGTCGGCTTCTTTCATCATTTCTGGGTCGTGCTCTACTACAAGTACGGTATTTCCAATATCTCGGAGCGACTTAAGAATTTTTATCAACCGTGCATTATCTCTCGGATGAAGTCCTATTGAAGGTTCATCGAGCACATATAAAGTTCCCATCAGGGCAGAACCCAGAGACGTGGCAAGATTGATTCTTTGAGTCTCGCCGCCAGAAAGTGTACTGCTGAGTCGGTCTAATGTAAGATATCCCAGCCCAACTTCGTTTAAAAATGTAAGTCGTTTCAAAATCTCATCGTAAATCCGCTGTGCAATTGCTTTATCGTAATCGCTCAATCGAAGGTTTAGAAAAAATTCGTGAGCTTTTTCTATCGACATTTTTACAATGTCGAAAATTGAAAGCCCATTTATTTTTACCTGTAGAGCTTCTCTTCGTAATCGTGAACCTTTGCAGGCGTGACAAACAGTATAGCCTCTGTATTTGCTCAGCAGGATTCGGATGTGCATTTTATACGTATGCTTTTCAAGTTCTTTGAAAAAGCCATCAATACCGTCGAAGCCATCGTAACCATTTTTAATAATTTCAACCTGTTTTTCGCTTAAATCCTTAAACGGTTTATCGAGCGGAATTTTATATTTATTGTTTCTTATTAATTGTCTGAGATACTTGCTGAATTTAGGAGTGCGCCAGGGAGCTATCGCCCCTTCGCTTATACTTAAAGATTGATCTGGAACTATCAGATTCATATCGTAGTCCATCGTTTTGCCAAATCCCTGGCAGACCGGACAGGCGCCGTATGGATTGTTGAACGAGAAAAATCGAGGCTCTGGTTCTTCGTATTTTATGCCGCAACATTCATAAAACCGGTTGAAATTTTTTCTTTCGAAATTATCTGCGTTAATTACAAGTAATCTTCCTTCGCCCTCTTTAAATGCAATCTCAATCGACTCGGCTAATAATTCACGTACTTTTCCCTTCTTTATCTTAAATCTATCGAGCACAACAACAATATCGCTTTTATCGATTTCTGTAAGTTCTTCAAAGTTGTCGAGTTCGCTTAAATCGACGAATTTATTCTTTACTATTAATCGAAAGAAACCTTTCTTTTTCAATAGTTCTATTTCTTCAATAACGGTGCGCTTTTCGTGCGTATGTATCGGGAAGCCGAGATAGTATTTCCCATCTTCTTGCTGATTTTCGAGCCACTCGCAAATGGTAGTAACCGTATCTTTTTTAACTTCGTTGCCGCAAACAAAACAAATTGTTTTTCCAATTCTGGCGAATAATAAACGTAAATAATCATAGATCTCTGTGGACGTGCCAACTGTCGAGCGGGGATTACGTGTGGTGGTCTTCTGTTCAATTGCTACGGCGGGAGAAATGCCCTGTATGATATCGACGTCGGGTTTATTCATTCTTTCGAGAAACTGACGAGCGTAAGACGAAAGGCTTTCGACGTATCGTCGTTGGCCTTCCGCATAGATTGTGTCGAATACAAGCGATGATTTACCACTACCACTTACGCCGGTAAATACAATCAATTTGTTTTTGGGTATTTCGAGGGAGATGTTCTTTAAATTGTGTTGACGGGCCCCTTTTATTATTATTTTCTTATTGTCGAATGTCATATGTAATTTGAAAAAAATCGTAAAAAGAAAGTTACTAATAAGTTAGAAGATTTTCTTGAAAGAGGATGGTAAAAGAAAAGTCCGAAAAACTATTTTTCTTCTTCCCAATCGATAAGTTTACCGTCCCTGAAGAAGAATGTAATTTTCCCGTAATACCATTGCGTAAAAGTGCCCCATTTTTGCACATTCTTATCGATTTTATCGGGTTTACCCCAACCTGCTCTGAGCATCTTTTCGGTCATGCCTTTCCAGATTTGTTTATGATAAACCCGAGGTCCGTATTTACTTCCGAATTTTTTTACATAAACTGTCTCGATTTCCCTCTCGGCTTTTTCAATTAATGAGTCGAGCTTTTTGGTTTCTTTTTTAAGAGAGTCGATTTTGGTTTTTAACATCAACTTGTTTTGTTGAAGATTTTTTTTCTGAACGGTTAAAGAATCGTGTATAGATTTATATTCTTTTGTGCCTGGAGTGCTTTGAGCATTGATAAATGAAAAGCTCAATAGAAATAATAAAAGAATTCTATTCATTTGGTTATATCCTGATAATTATAAAAACAAATCCCGCATAATGCGGGATTGCAAGTAGTGAGATATTTTTTAAAAAAAATTGTTTATTGATGACACAATGATAATAAAATTCATAAAAAAATTACAAATCTTTAGTGCCAAAGCAAACGCCAACTGCTTTAGCTGCAAGAACTCCCTGGTCGGTTTTCTTAACGAGTTTTTGTTTGGCGATTGCATCGATAATATTTACGCTTTTAATTTCGTTGCCTTTCAGAGCGACCATTTTGCCGAATTGTCCTTTAATGGCGAGCTGTATAGCTTGCGTACCGAATTTTGTGGATAATATACGGTCGTAAGGAGTCGGGCTTCCGCCGCGCTGCAGATGTCCGAGTACGGTGTAACGTGTTTCGAGTCCCGTATTTTCGCTGATTTTTTTCGCTACATATTCGCCTATTCCACCGAGCTGAACTGGGTCGGTTCGTTTAATATCTTTACCTTTCATAATCATCGTGCCGTCTTTAGATTTAGCACCTTCTGCGACGCATACAATACTGAATCGTTTTCCCATCATATTGCGCATCAGAACCTTGTCGTAAATTGCCTCCCAATCGAAGGGAATTTCGGGTATCAGAATTACATCGGCGCCGCCTGCCAGACCGCCGTTCAGAGCGATCCAGCCGGCATATCTGCCCATAACTTCGATAACCATTACGCGATGGTGAGACGAAGCCGTAGTATGAAGCCTGTCGAGAGCTTCGGCTACTACATAAACTGCGGAGTCGTGTCCGAATGTAAGGTCGGTGGCATCGAGGTCGTTGTCGATAGTTTTGGGAACGCCAACTATGTTCATCCCCATCTGGCTGAGTTGATGTGAAATATGCATAGTCCCGTCGCCACCAATTGCAATAATAGCATCCAGATTCCATGCTTCGTAATTTCGTAGTGCATCTTTCGAGCGGTTCATTATCTTAATTTTACCTTCCACTTCTTCAGGCCAGTGAAACGGATCTCCCTTATTCGAAGAACCCAAAATTGTTCCACCCGTTGCAAGTATTCCTGAAACATCTTTGTTATAAAGTTCCATTGCTTTGCCTTCAACCAATCCTTCGAAACCGTCCAGAATTCCGAGTACAGTCAAACCGTTATCGAGGGCCGGTTTTGTTACGCCTCTAATTACGGCATTCAAACCGGGGCAATCTCCTCCGCCCGTTAAAATTCCAACTCTTTTTATTTTTTTTGATGGCATAATACACCTTGATTTATAGTCAAAACTATTATCGTAATTTTTGAGTAACTTTAAAATGCAATTTAGCAAATTTTTGCAATTTATCTTTATCTATATTTCTTGCCGCTTCCAGTACGGCATCCGATGCGCCTTTCGGTAAATCCAATCCTATCTCTTTTTGTTTTAAGAACCACTCGTTGAACTTATTTCTTGCCAGAATCGAAGCGGCGGCAACTCCCGTATATTTTTCCGCGCTGGTTTCCATTATGAATTTTATGTCTTTCGTGTCGATCGACGGATGAATTTCCAGATTCCTGTTGCTGAATTTATCTGTAATTACAAGATTACATTTTACTCGGTTTAGTAGTTTACTCACCACTTTTGAATGGCAGTAAGTGAGGAGTGAGTTAAGGTTTCTGAATTTTTCATACTTTTTGTTATATTCATCAGGCTCCAGTGAGTAAATCTCATAATTATTTTTTTTAATAATTGAGATAATTTCCGGGGCTAAAGAATCGATCCGTGAGTTGCTTAAATCTTTGCTGTCACGCACTCCCAAATTCCTCAATTTTTCTGAAGTCTCTTTATTTACATACACTGCAGCAACCACCAAAGGACCGAAATAATCACCTTTGCCGCATTCGTCCGTGCCAATATACTCGTCGTATTCAATATTATCATCTGCAATTTCAGGTGGCTTTTCATCGAAGACAACACTTTTGATTCTATTATACTCGTACGTATTTGGGTCACCCTGCAGAACAATTTTGTTTCCCTTTTTGCCGAAATAAACCTGTACTTTTATTTTCCTTTCATTGAAATTGACTATGAATTCGTAGTTATAATTTTTTTCTTCAATACTCGAAGAATGTAAACCATTTTCCGAAATTTTTTTGTGGATAGATTCGATAATATGCCGGGCAGATTGCTTCATTTTGATATGACCATATATTAAAATAATTCTGACAGTAACATATAAATTTTGGACGAGAAATATACTCGGTAAATTGAAGACTGCTCTTTTTCAATGGAGAAATTCGATTAAATTTTGTAATCTTGTGACCGTCTTTTATGAAGATTTATAAAAAGATAGAAAATTGGCAGAATGGTTGGCTACCGACTCAGACGAGAATGCGGCGGTCTTGAAAACTTGAGCTCGAAAAAGAATTAATAGGAGAGGTGGCAGAGTGGTTGAATGCGGCGGTCTTGAAAACCGTTTGGCGCGTCCGCGCCACGGGGGTTCGAATCCCTCCCTCTCCGC
>DYLP01000072.1 GCA_020722005.1 Melioribacter roseus | reverse complement strand
CGCAAAGAAGCGCAGAGACTTGTGAGAATTATTTGCTAAGACAAAAAAGCAAGTAAATTAGAAGCCATTAAAAACTTTAATAATTTGTAATCATCAATCGGCTATCAAACCCTCAACCACACAACAACGAACACCCCAACTCCCGCACCAAGAACACCCAAACCCCCGCACTACGAACCTAAAACTTCCGCCCCCCAATCCCTAATCCCTACTCCCTAATCCCTATTCCCTACTTTCTCTCTCAGTCACAATAATTTATTATTTTTACATTTTCTTTTTTTTAGATATTGACAATGTCAAAACGCAAATTGGAATACCCCATAATACCGCCTGAAGACGGAAGCACAAAGAGAATCCTGCCGTCAATAAGAAAAAATTTTCGACTAAGAGATACATTTGCTGCTCTTGGATACAGGAATTACAAAATCTGGTTCTGGGGACAAATGGTCTCGCTGTTTGGTTCCTGGATGCAGTCTACGGCGCTTTCATTTTTTGTATACGAACTAACAAAGTCGCCTGCATATCTTGGATATGTCGGTTTCGCCGGAGGAATACCTGCGTGGATTTTAACGTTTTATGCCGGTGTAGTTGCCGATCGTTTCGACAGACGAAAAATTCTTATCTATACACAATCGGGAATGATGTTTCTGTCTTTGGTACTTTCACTTCTTACAATTACGGGAATTATCGAAAGTTGGCATATATTACTGATTGCCGTTGGAATGGGAATAATGAACACGTTTGATGCTCCAGCACGTCATGCCTTTGTCAACGATATGGTACCACGAGAAGATATGGTTAATGCAATTGCGTTGAATTCAACAATGTTTAACACGGCTACTTCAATTGGTCCCGCACTGGGAGGAATTATTTATGCGTTGCTTGGACCAGCAGCCTGCTTTGTTATTAATACAATATCATTTATGGCTGTATTGATCAGTCTTTTGAGAATGAATATAGTGCCGGTTAAGAAAACAATCAGGACCAATTCCGTACTCAAGGATATTACAGAAGGTTTTAAATATTTGTTTACTCAAAAAACCATTATGACATTTGTTTTAATAGTTTCTACGTTAAGTTTATTTGGAATTTCACTCGTAACTATTTTTCCAGCCTGGGCTGTAAATATCCTGAACGGCGATTCTACTACAAACGGCTTTATGCAGTCGGCTCGTGGCGTAGGCGCGGTTATATTTGCGCTTATAATTGCTACTGTCAATAAATATGTTGTAAGAGGAAGATTCCTTACATATGCCATTCTTGCAGTTCCACTCGTAATAATTTTGTTTTCATTCAATCGCTCTTTATTATTTACAATTCCTTTGCTGGTACTCTTAGGCGGGCTGATGATCGTTATTTACAATTTATGCAATGGGCTTATTCAAACGCTTGTCGACGAAAAGTTCAGGGGACGGATTATGAGTCTTTATACTTTTTCGTTTCTTGCATTTGCACCGCTGGGTTCGCTTTTAATCGGAAGTGAAGCGGAATTGGTGGGAATACCATCAGCAGTGTTATTAAACGGTATAATTCTTTTATTGATTTATTTATTAATTATTTATCGTTACCCACGATTGAAAAATATTAAATAATTCTTTTATGAACCTCAAATTTCGATTTCGTCAGGGTCATCATCTTTCTCGATAATTTTCCATTCGGTTTCTTCGGGGTCGAAGTCTGCAATTTTTTCAAGTGGCACTTTGAAATATTTGCCTGTGGCTGTTGCTGCCACATCACCGTTTTGTAAGTAGATTTCTCCAGTACCTTCGAAAATTCTGTTGTTCTCTTTTGTAATTCTGCCTACGACTTTCAATTCTTCATTTAACGGAATTGGTTTTTTGAATTTAACATTTAATTCAATTGTAACACCCCAAACTTCGGTATCGTATTTATTCAAAATTGCTCTGCCAATGGTCTCGTCTAAAATAGCAGAGGCAACGCCGCCATGCAGTCTTCCTGGATAACTCTGGTGCTCTTCGCACGGTTTGAATAAGGCTATCAATTCCTGATTTTCTGTAATATAGAAATATGCTTTTAATCCCAGATCGTTTTTCATTCCACATACAAAGCATAATTTGGAATTTTTCTGTTTGCCTACGATCTTGTGTTTCATTATTTCACCGAAAAATATTTATTTCAAATATAAAGATATATTTACTTTTGATTTTCTTCAAAAATTATGTGATAAATGTTAAACGATTTGTAATAGCATTAATATTTAGTTATTTTTGCCGTAATTTTTTAGGAAGTTAAGGGGACAAAATAGCGGTATGGAATTTAAAAGACGTACTAAAACATGCGGAGAATTAAGAGAATCGAATATTGGAGAAAGAGTCGTACTAAATGGCTGGGTTGCAACACGACGCGATCTGGGCGGTGTTATTTTTATTGAACTACGCGATCGATACGGAATAACTCAGGTGGTCTTCGAACCTGGATATAATGCCGAAGCTCATGAAACGGCTAAGAAATTGAGAAGTGAATATGTAATTTCAGTCGAAGGTTTGGTTAGAAAACGACCCGAAGGAACTGAAAACCCTGCGCTCGAAACAGGCATGATCGACGTGATGGTTGAGCAAATTACAATTCTAAGTACCTCTGAAACTCCTCCTTTCCAGATCGATGATAATATTGACGTCAGCGAAGATATTAGATTGAAATATCGATATTTAGATTTACGCAGACCAGCGATGCAAAAAAGTCTCCTCCTTCGTCATAAGATGTACCAGATTACCAGAAAGTATTTCGATGCAAATAATTTTGTGGAAATCGAAACACCATTTCTAATGAAATCGACTCCTGAAGGTGCGCGCGATTTTCTTGTCCCCAGTCGTCTTCATAAAGGGAAATTTTATGCTCTCCCTCAATCGCCTCAAACTTATAAGCAAATTCTGATGGTCTCGGGTCTTGACCGCTATTTTCAGATTGTTCGATGTTTCCGTGACGAAGACCTGAGAGCCGACAGACAATATGAATTTACACAAATCGACGTCGAAATGTCTTTTGTGGATGTGGAAGACGTACTAAAAATTGCCGAAGGACTTACGAAAGAATTTTTCAAAGAAATTTGGGGAATTGAATTAAAAGTACCGATTCAAAGATTGACATTCGACGAAGCAATGGAGAAATATGGCAGCGACAAACCAGACCTTCGCTTTGGACTCGAAATGGTAACATTAAATGAAGTGTTTAAAAATTCCGAGTTTCGTGTATTCAAGGAATCGATTGAGAAAAACGGAATTATTACAGGATTAAAAGCAGAAGGCTGCGGTGATTATACAAGAAATCAGCTCGATGGACTAACCGATTATGCAAAGAAATTGGGAGCAGGCGGTTTAATCTGGATGCGAGTTAAAGAAAACGAACTCGAGGCTCCTATTGCCAAATTCTTAAGCGACGAAGAAAAATTAAATTTGATAAAAACAATGGGCGCTCGAGCGGGAGACCTCCTTTTGCTTTTGACAGGTCCGCGCTTAAAGACACTTTCGATCATGGGTACCCTACGACTCGAAATGGCAAGAAGAATGAACTTGCTTGAAAACAACGATAAACATGTTTTATTATGGGTTACTGATTTCCCCTTGTTTGAGTGGGACGACGAAACCAAACGTTATTATGCAATGCACCATCCATTCACATCGCCAAGAATCGAGGACATTCCTTTAATGGATACCGATCCTTTGCAGGTTAAAGCGCGTGCATACGACCTTGTACTGGATGGTAATGAAATAGCAGGCGGCAGCATTCGTATTCACAGTTCAGAGTTGCAGGCAAAAATGTTTAATGTACTCGGTATAAGCGAAGAGGAAGCAAAAGAAAAATTTGGCTTTCTGATGAATGCTTTCAAATACGGAGCGCCACCACACGGTGGTATTGCTTTTGGCTTCGATCGGCTTGTTATGCTCTTCGCAGGCAAATCGTCTATTCGAGATGTGATTGCTTTTCCGAAAACTTCCAGTGGAATTTCGCTTATGGACGACGCTCCTTCATATGTAGACGATGCTCAGTTGACCGAACTCCATATTCGTATTAGAAATTGAACAAAGTAAGCAAAGCAAACTCTAACGAAATTTGAAGTGGGATTGCTTTATCTCCGCCCCGCCAAGGGGGAAGTCGCAATGGCAGGTGACTTACCCAAAAGTAACTTTTAATAGAATAATAACCACGCATTGCGCAAATTTTCTCGAATTATTTTGTTGTATCTTACTTTTGGTCCGCCTCAAGCAAAATGCGCTCTGAGCACTACTTTACTTTAATAAGCGAGCTACGTCTTTTGCAAAATAAGTGAGTATCATATCGGCGCCTGCGCGTTTGATAGCAATCAGCGATTCGAGCATAACTCTTTCTCCATCGAGCCAGCCGTTTTGAGCTGCAGCTTTTATCATCGAATATTCTCCGCTCACCTGATAGGCAGCCGTAGGCATTCCATACTTTTCTTTAACGCGCCAGATGATGTCGAGATATGCGCCCGCAGGTTTAACCATAATAATATCCGCTCCTTCCTCGATATCACTTTCAGCTTCTCTCAAAGCTTCGAGTGCATTTGCCACATCCATTTGATGCGACCTTCTATCGCCGAAAGCAGGAGCTGATTCGGCGGCATCTCTGAAAGGTCCATAAAAACCCGAGGCATATTTAACGGCATAACTCATAATCGGAATTTCGATAAAACCGTTCTCGTCGAGTGTCTTTCTAATTACAGCCACTCTGCCGTCCATCATATCCGAAGGCGCAACTATATCGGCACCGGACTGAACGTGGGTAAGAGCTTCTTTTGCAAGTACTTCAACTGTTTCATCGTTTAAAATTTTTTCTCCGTTGAGTAAGCCGCAATGTCCATGTGAAGTATATTCACACAAACATACGTCGGTAATAACAAGAAGATTTCTCACTTCCTTTTTAATTGCTCTTACAGCCCGTTGAATTATTCCATCCGGATTGTATGCCTCAGAGCCTTTTTCGTCTTTATGTTCGGGAATACCGAATAAAATTACTGCTGGAATTCCCAGTTGTTCTAGTTCTTTACATTCTTCAACAAGAATGTCAATCGACATCTGATATACGTTTGGCATTGAACCGATTTCTTTTTTAACCTTTTCGCCAGGCACTACAAACAACGGATAGATCAAATCTTCTTTACTTATTCTGGTCTCGCTTACTAAATCTCTCACTATAGGATTGTATCTTAATCGTCTTAGACGTTTGATTGGGTAGGTAGCCATAACTTCTCCTTTTTGAATACGGGGTTAAAAAATTCTATTTTCTTTAGCTTAATTTAATATATGATTATAAATTAAAAAATACCGGAAGAAATTTATGTTTAAGAATATTAGATTAATAGTGAGAAAATAAAATTTGCAATCGTAATATTACAATTAATTCACAAATTTTTATTTGAAATTCTGTTTCGCTCGCTTCTTCCATGATAAGTACTGGTAATTATCTGCAAAAAGATTTATTGTTGCTATAAAGTTAAGTGCAGGCTAAATATAATGCTTTATTTACTTTCTCGAAATCAATCTTCATTAAATTACACAAGGTATTTATTGCTGTAATATTTGTCTATCACTCGATATCTCAAATATGCGTTTTTATTGATGCTCATAATTCTTCTTGATTGAATGAAATGTAATCCATTCCAAATTCTTTATTTGCTAATGAATTGTATCGCGCATCGTCAATTTTTAGGGTTATTTCTTTGTCAGATGAGTTATCATACAATGCATTACAACTTGGACATTTCATATAATTCAATTTATTTATGTTGTATGATTGAAATGCTGTTCCACAACTAAAGCAATGTAGATGTTTATTTTTTAATTCTTTTGCTTTGATGTTTATTTCTCTCACAAGATTAGAAATTTCTCTGAAAATTTTGTCTTTGTCATGTCTGTTTTTTTTCTAAACAAAGTATCTATTTCGATCTGTTTTTTTATTTCATCCTCTTTTAAATCAGATTTAGGATATGAGTGGAATTTATATGTGTAGTCAGTTATATCAAAACTCAAAAAGTCTTGTGGAAAATATTTCACATAATCCCTTAATAGTTGTGGAAACTTAAACTTGCGTTTTAAGTTTTCATTGTATGAGCTCAATAAAAATTTCTTGATAAAAATACCAACCCTTTCGACAGAGTCAGGATCTAATGGGTTTATACAAACATTATGCATAAATTCTTTATTAGAATTTTCAGAAAAATAAAATACATAAGTATTGTTTATTTTTAATAACTCTATTTGTTCTTCTGTGTATTCTGGTTCATTAGCTATAACAATTATTCTTCTTTCAAACTTTCCGATTTTTATATTGAAAACATTGTTAGCATCATTGAACTCAATTGTATTATAAAAAGGGTTTCCATGTTCGGCTGAAAAGTTTTGATACGTTCCTTTCAATTCGTAATTCAATTCGTTTTTTATTGTGTAAATAATAATACTTTTGTATTGGTTCAGCGTGAAATGGAATTTCGTATTAATTAAAGAAGGTGAAAAATTAGTCTGCATTACGGCGAGATATTTAACAAACATTTTTCACCTCATAACGTGCTTTTTTACCGATTGTAATTTAATATTTCTTTCTTCAAGTTTCTCAGCAATTCTATTTGGATGATTTTTTAATTTTGTTCCAGCGGTTTAATAAGCCAACTGATTTTAATACTCTATATGTGGTTGATGGACTTACTACCACAATATTATCATCAATATATAAGTTAAACGTCTGTAACCTTCATCAATATGAGCTCGGGCATACTTAATAATTGCTTCTCTTTCCAAATCAAGCATCCAATGCTTCTTTGGAATAAAACCGTCATGATTATCCGGCTATTGACGTCGGTCTATCCATGAATAATACTTGCTGAAATTAATGCCTATCATTACCAGTAGTTTGTTAAGCGAAGTATCGGTTTTAACCGTTATCATTTTAGTAAAGTTTACAATGTTATGGCGAACATCATGTTTAACCCACAAAGCATTTAGTTGTCCCCATTGATACTTTTTTTTATTTCTATGTTCTC